>NZ_JCADBQ010000004.1:0-502444 GCF_059359355.1 Micromonospora sp. ZG13 | reverse complement strand
GCGATGATCGCCTTCACGTTGGCGACCTGCTCGTCGGACAGGTCGATGCGCGACTGCGCGCCCTGCACACCGTGCGGAATCAGCTTCGCCTTGTCCACCGACGGCTTGTCAGCCGCCACGGCCACCGCCACCGGCACCGACTCCACCGACGGCGCCGCATGCGCGCCAACCGGACCAGCGAACACACCACCGGCAAACGCCAGACCCGCAACACCAAGAACGCCCTTACGCAGAATCGTGTTCATCACAGATGCTCCATTCGGGGGTCGGCACCCACGCACCGAGGGGGATCGGTGTCACGCAGGTGCAAGCACCGTCCGGCGCCCAAGGAACTCGGGGATCTCCAGTCGAACCGGAGGGATCTCCGGCGTCGTACCAGAGGAAAGATCAGCTCGGCCGTGCCCGGCCGGATGCTCGAACCTGTGCGGCTCGGAAAGACCCGGGCTGTTTCGCGGGGCCGGGGGGTTGCCCTCACGTCGGCCGGACCATGTGTAACGACCGCCGGCCCGCCAACATTCCGGGACCCCGGCACGCCATCGCGTCGGGGCGGCGTGGCCTTGCTCGGTCGTACGCAGGGTGTAACGACCCCGCCCCGCCCACGATTCCGCCCCCACGATGCCCCCGATCACACGCCGAAACCGGACATCCGCGCCGCGATGCGACGCGATGACGACCGGCCGGCGACACCGCACCGGACGCCCCGCCACGACACCGGACACCCCACGCAGTCGGATGCGGCGACGACTCGCAGCAGATCTTGGTAGACACCGACCCCTGGAGGGGCACGTTCCTACCAAGATCTCCCCGGACCCGGACCCGGACCCGGGCCGGACCCGGACCGGACCCGCAACGGCAGACCCGGCAGGCCACGACACGCGATCCCGCCCCACCCACGTACGGACGCGACTAGCCTCGACAGGAGGGCCGGGCGCGACGCCTGCGGAGGTGATTCGGATGGCCGCATCCACCGACGCGGCGGTGCTGGTCGGGCTCGGCACGGAACGCAACCTGCCGGTGGTTCGACTGGCGGCGCAGGAGGCCGCCGCGCACGGGCGTCCGCTGTGCCTGTTGCACGCGTTCGACTGGGCGGCCGCGCTGGAGGCGCCGTCGGTCGCGGGGCCGCGCGCGGACGCCGAGGAGCTGATCTCCCAGGCCACGCAGATCGCCAACGAGGTCGAGCCGGCGCTGCCGGTGAGCAGCGAAATCGTCGAGGGTGCCCTCGTCCCCACCCTGGTCCGCCGGTCGGAGTCGGCGTTCCTGCTCGCCGTCGGGGACGGCGGCATGGCGGCCAGCGGCGAGTGCGTGTCGGTCGACGCGCCGGCGGTGCAGCTCGCCGCCCGGGCCGGCTGCCCGGTGCTGGTGGCCCGCCGGGATCCGCCGCCTCAGGGGCCGGTGCTGGTCGGGGTCGACGGCTCGGACAGCTCGCTGGCCGCGCTGGAGTGGGCGTTCGAGTGCGCGGCCGGGCGGGAGGCGCGACTGTTGGCGGTCCGCGTCGTCGAGCCGGAGGACGGCGACGAGGATGCCGGGCCACTGGTCGGGATGGTGGCGCGCTCGGCGCACCGGTTCCCGTCGGTGGCCACGGAGTGCCACACGATCCGGGGTGACCCCGGCACCGTCCTGGTGGAGCAGTCCCGCTCGGCGCAGGTGGTGCTGGTCGCCTCCCGGGGCGACGAGCCGTGGCGGGGCATGCTCGGGGCGGTGAGTCAGGCGCTGCTCTACCACTCCCCCGCGCCGCTGATCGTGGTGCGCGGGCTGACGGGAATTCCGGTGGACGGGCGCAATGCCCGCCACCCACGGGACCAACGGCCCTGATCCACATCGGCGTCGACCGGAGATGCTGAGGCCGGCCCGGACGAATCCGCGCTCTGAGGATGCAGGATTCCCCTACCCGCGAGAGGCTCATGCAGTATGGACACCGCTCTCGACCTGCACGGCCCCCTGACCGAAGACGAGCTGCGTCGGCTGGACGCCTACTGGCGGGCGGCGAACTACCTGACCGTCGGGCAGATCTATCTGCTGGGCAACCCGCTGCTGCGCGAGCCGCTGGCCCCCGAGCACGTCAAACCGCGCCTGCTGGGCCACTGGGGCACCAGTCCCGGCCTGAACCTGCTCTACGCCCACCTCAACCGGGTCATCGTCGCCCGTGACCTGTCGGCCCTGTTCGTCACCGGCCCCGGTCACGGCGGCCCGGCGATCGTCGCCAACACCTGGCTGGAGGGCACCTGGAGCGAGGTGTACCACCACATCGGCCGCGACGAGGCCGGCATGTCCAGGCTGTTCCGCCAGTTCTCGTTCCCCGGCGGCATCCCCAGCCACGTGGCCGCGGAGGTGCCGGGTTCGATCCACGAGGGCGGCGAGCTGGGGTACGCGCTCAGCCACGCCTACGGCGCGGCGTTCGACAACCCCGACCTGCTGGTGGCCTGCGTCATCGGCGACGGGGAGGCGGAGACCGGTCCGCTGGCGGGGAGCTGGCTCTCCAACGTCTTCCTGAACCCGGCCCGGGACGGGGCGGTGCTGCCGATCCTGCACCTCAACGGCTACAAGATCGCCAACCCGACGGTGCTGGACCGTATCCCCGAGGACGATCTGCTGGCCATGATGCGCGGCTTCGGCTACGAGCCGTACGTGGTCGCCGGCGACGACCCGGCGACGGTGCACCAGGCGCTCGCCGGCACGCTGGACCGGGCGCTGGACGAGATCGCCGCCATCCAGCGGCGGGCCCGCTCGGGCGGCGCCGTCGAGCGCCCCCGCTGGCCGATGATCGTCCTGCGTACGCCGAAGGGCTGGACGGGGCCGCACGACGTCGACGGCAAGCAGGTCGAGGGCACCTACCGCGCGCACCAGGTGCCGCTGTCCGAGGTACGCAAGAACCCGGAGCACCTGGCGGAGCTGGAGCGCTGGCTGCGCAGCTACCGGCCGGAGGAGCTCTTCGACGCCACCGGCGCCCCGGTCGCCGAGCTGGCCGAGCTGCCGCCCCGGGGCGAGCGGCGGATGAGCGCCAACCCGGTCACCAACGGCGGGCTGGTGCTGCGTGACCTGGTGCTGCCGGACTTCCGCGACTACGCCGTCGACGTGCAGCGGCCCGGCGAGACCGTGGCCGGGGCGACCGGCGCCCTCGGCCCGTGGGTACGCGACGTCATCAGCGCCAACCCGGAGACGTTCCGCCTCTTCGGTCCGGACGAGGTCGCCTCGAACCGGCTCGGCGCGGCGTTCGAGGTCACCGACCGGGCCTGGGTTGCCGGCACCGTGCCCGGCGACGACCACCTCTCCCCCGACGGACGGGTGATGGAGGTCCTCTCCGAGCACCTGTGCCAGGGCTGGCTGGAGGGCTACCTGCTGACCGGCCGGCACGGCATCTTCACCAGCTACGAGGCGTTCATCCACATCGTCGACTCCATGCTCAACCAGCACGCGAAGTGGCTGAAGGTGACCCGGGGCATTCCGTGGCGCAAGCCGGTGGCCTCGCTGAACTACCTGCTCTCCAGCCACGTGTGGCGGCAGGACCACAACGGATTCTCCCACCAGGACCCGGGCTTCATCGACCACGTGATGAACAAGAAGGCCGAGGTGGTACGCGTCTACCTGCCGCCGGACGCCAACACCCTGCTCTCGACCATGGACCACTGCCTGCGCAGCCGGCACTACATCAACGTGGTGGTGGCCGGTAAGCAGCCCGCCCCGAACTGGCTGTCGATGGACGAGGCCGTCCAGCACTGCCGGCGCGGCATCGGCATCTGGGACTGGGCCAGCACGGACGCCGGCAGCGAGCCCGACGTGGTGCTGGCCTGCGCGGGCGACGTGCCGACCCTGGAGACGCTGGCCGCCGCCGACCTGCTGCACAAGCACCTGCCGGAGCTGAAGGTGCGGGTCGTCAACGTGGTCGACCTGATGCGGCTCCAGCCGCCGACGGAGCACCCGCACGGGCTGTCGGACAAGGAGTTCGACACCATCTTCACGCGCGACAAGCAGGTCATCTTCGCGTACCACGGCTATCCCTGGCTGATCCACCGGCTCACCTACCGCCGGACCAACCACGCCAACCTGCACGTGCGCGGCTACAAGGAGGAGGGCACCACCACCACGCCGTTCGACATGGTGATGCTCAACGACCTGGACCGCTTCCACCTGGTCATCGACGTGATCGACCGGGTGCCGGGGCTGGCCGACCGGGCCGCCCACCTGCGGCAGGAGATGGTCGACGCGCGGCAGGCGTGCCGGGACCACACCCGCGAGCACGGCGAGGACGACCCGCGGGTCGCGGAGTGGCGCTGGGTGCGCGAGACGGACCCAGGGCTGCGGGGTGACCAGTGAGCGCGAGGAGTGAGCTTGCGAGCCCCGCAGTCGCGCACGAAAGGCGAGCCCAGTGAGCGCGAGGAGTGAGCTTGCGAGCCCCGCAGTCGCGCACGAAAGGCGAGCCCAGTGAGCGAGCTGCGAACCCCCGAGGCAGTGAACGAGAGGTGGACCCGATGAGCGGCAACGAGATCCTGGTCGGCTACGACGGCTCCGCCGACGCCTCCGCCGCGCTGGAGTGGGCGTTGGAGGAGGCCGGCCGCAGCGGGCGGCCGGTGCGGTTGGCGTACGTCTTCGAGTGGCTCACGGTGGCCGGCTGGATCGGCCCCGGCGTCGCCCCGGCATCTGGCCGGACGAGACGGCCCGCCGGCAGGTCGAGGAGCTGGTCCGCAAGGCGGCGGCGGACGCGTCCGCCGCGCACCCGGAGCTGACCGTCACGGGCGAGGTGTTCGACGGGCCGCCCGCGCTGGTGCTCCAGGAACGCTCGGCGCAGGCCGACCTGCTGGTGCTGGGCACCCGGGGGCACGGCGGCTTCGGCGGGCTGCTCGTCGGCTCGACCGCGGTCGCCGTGGCCGCCCACGCGCACTGCCCGGTGGTGGTCGTGCGCGGCGAGGCCGCCGCCGGTGGGCGCAGCGGGCACGTGGCGGTCGGTGTCGACGGCTCCGACTGTTCGCTGCTGGCGCTGGGCTTCGCCTTCGAGCAGGCCGCCGCCCGGCGGGTGCCCCTGCACGTGGTGCGGGCCTGGCATCCGCCGACCGGCCAGCGCCCGCCGTCGGGCCCCGAGGCGCGGGAGGCCGCGGCGGCCGACCGGGCCGAGCTGGACGAACCGCTGGCCCGGTGGGGCGCGACGTTCCCCGACGTGCCGGTCACCGTGGAGGTGGCGGAGGGGCGCCCGGCGTCCCTGCTGGTCGACGGCAGTCGCAACGCGTGCCTGGTGGTGGTGGGCACCCGGGGCCGGGGCGGCCTGAAGGGGATGCTGCTCGGTTCGGTCAGCCAGCAGCTCATCCAGCACGCGCACTGCCCGGTGGCGGTGGTCCGGGAACGCTGAACGGGAGGCCCCCCGCCGACGTGCGGGGGGCCTCCGGCGCGGTCACCGGGTCTCGGCCGGTTCCGCGGGGCTGAGCGAGAAGTAGTCCTCCTCCTCCTGGGCGAGGTGCAGCCGCAGGATCGCCTCCAGGCCGTAGAGGGTGGCGAGCAGGTCGGTGAGCTGGTCGCGGCGCAGCGGGCCGTCGCCGGCCTGCGCGAGGTGGGCGCCGAGCCGCTCCACCAGTCGCCGGATCTCCACGTGGGCGCGGCTCATCGTCGAGGTCGCCTCGGCGCTGCCCAGCGGGTCGGCCAGCGCCGGGTAGAGCTGACGTTCCTCGGCCGCCTCGTGCGGCAGCACCTCCCCGGTCAGCCTGCGGTGCGTCCCGCGCAGCGCCGGCAGGCACTGCGGCGCGTCCGGTGCGGTGGCGACCAGGTCGGCGGTGTCCCGCAGAGCGGCGAGCACGTCGCGGACGCCGCCGTGTTCGGCCGCGTACCGGTCGAGCAGTTCGCGGGTGCCCGGCGGCACGTCGCGGCGGCGCAACCCGCCCCCGAGGGCGCGCAACGCGTTGAGGATCACCAGCACGTCGATGCCCTCCTGGAGGAACGCGCCGGCGACCGGGGGCAGCCGGCCCAGCGCGGCGGCCAGCATCGCCAGCACCGCGAGGCCCATCCCGACGGTGGCGCTCTGCACCGCGATGCGGCGCGCGTACCGGGCGATCTCCACCGCGTCGGCGAGCCGGTCGAGCCGGTCGACGGTGAGCACCGCGTCGGCGACGTCGGCCGAGGCGGTCGCCCCGGTGGCGCCCATGGCCACGCCCACGTGTGCCTCGGCGAGGGCGGGGGCGTCGTTGACCCCGTCGCCGACCATCACGGTGACCGCCCGGCGCGCCTCGGCGCGTACGCGGGTCGCCTTCTCCGGCGGCGAGCACCGGGCCACCACGTCGTCCACGCCGACCACCCGCGCGACCTGGGCGGCGACGTCGGGCCGGTCCCCGGTGACCATCACGATGCGCCGCAGCCCCGCCTCGCGCAGCCGGCGCACGGTGCGGCGGGCGTCGGGGCGTACCGGGTCCTCCAGCAGGATCGCCCCGAGCGGGCCCCGCTCGCCGCTGACCCACACCACCGAGCGGCCGGCCAACTCGGCCCGGGACCGGGCCCGCCCCGCCCAGTCGGGCAGGTCGCCGTCGAGTTGACCGATCCGGACCTGCCGCCCGTCGACCGACCCGCGTACGCCCCGGCCCGGCTCCTCGGTCACCCCCGCCGGCTCGGTCAGCGGCAGGCCCCGCTCGCGCGCCTGCGCCACCAGCGCGCGGGCCAGCACGTGCGGGGAGAGCTGCTCCACCGAGGCGGCCAGCCGCAGCACGTCGTCGCGGTCGCCGTCGGGGGCGGCCACCACCTCGGCGGCGCGGGGGCGCCCCGCCGTCAGCGTGCCGGTCTTGTCGACCAGCAGGGTACGGGCCCGGCCGAGCAGTTCCAGCGAGCCGCCGTCGCGGACCAGCACGCCACGTCGGGCGGTACGCGACAGCCCCGACACGATGGCGATGGGGGTGGCCAGCAGCAGCGGGCACGGGGTGGCGACCACCAGCACGGCCACCGCCCGGACGAACTCGCCGGAGAGCAGCCAGCCCAGCCCGGCCAGGACCAGGGTGAACGGCACGAACGCGGCGGCGTACCGGTCGGCGAGGCGGACCATCGGCGCCTTGTGGGCGGTCGCCTCCTCGGCCAGCCGGACGATCCCCGCGTAGGTGCTCCCCGCCGCGTCGCGCGTCGCGCGCATCGGAAAGCCGGCGCCGGCGTTGACCACGCCGCTGGCGACCTGCTCGCCCGCCGCGCGCCGCACCAGCCGGGACTCGCCCGTCACCACGGACTCGTCGAGGGTCACCGGCTCGTCGACCTGCCCGTCGACCGGCACCACGTCCCCCGGGCCGACCAGCAGCCGGTCCCCCGCCACCACCCGGTCCAGCGGCACCTCCTCGACGCCCCCGCCGGGGGTACGCCGGCGGGCGGTGCGGGGGGCGCGGGCGAGCAGCGCACGCAGGTCGCGGGTCGCCCGCCCCTGGGCGTACGTCTCCAGCGCCCGCCCGGTGGCCAACATCACCGCGATCACCGCCCCGGCCAGGTACTCCCGGACGACCAGCGCGCCGACCAGGGCCAGCACGGCGATCACGTCCACCCCGAACTGCCGGCGCCACAACTGACGCAGCACCGACCAGGCGGCGGGCGCCAGGGCGGCCACGGTCGCGGACGCCCACACCGCCTCGGCCGCGTCCCGCCGCCCGGCGAGGCTCAGCGCCGCCCCGGCCAGCACCAACGCCGTCACCCCGGCCAGCGGTGCCCAGAGCAGCAGGCGCGACCGGTCCCGCCGTACCGGCTGCTCCGGCACGCACTCCCGCGGCTCCGTTCCCACCTGCGGATCGTCTCAGCGCCCACCGCGCCCCGGAGGGCATCCGGGCGAACCGGAGGGGGGCGACATGCCCTGCGGCGCCGGGACCTGCGTACCGTGCGTCGGCACGGCCGATGGCGCAGGATGGAGCGGCAACCCCGCCCGGGGCACCGTCGGGCTGGGGCACGATGGGGAGAAACGGAAAGGTCGTGACCATGAGCCACGAGACGCCGGCGACGGATCGTCCGCTGACCACCGCACTCGCGGAGGCCGCCGCGACGGCCGGGCACGCCCCGTCGGTGCACAACAGCCAACCGTGGCGGTGGCGCGTCCTGCCGGACGCGCTGGAGCTGCGGGCGACCCGCGATCCCCGGCTGGCGGCCACCGACCCGGAGGGCCGGCTGGTGGCGTACAGCTGCGGGGCGGCGCTGCACCACGCGCGGGTCGCGCTGACCGCGGAGGGCTGGACCGCCGTCGTGGAGCGGATGCCCGACCCGGCCGACGGGGACCTGCTGGCCCGGCTGACCGGCTTGGCCCACGCGCAGGCCGACCCGGAGGCCATGCGCCTCGTGCAGTGCATGCAGGTGCGGCACACCGACCGGCGCCCGGTCAGCGACGAGCCCGTGCCGACCGCCGCGCTCGGCGAGATCGCGTCGGCGGTCGCCGCCGAGGGCTGCCAGCTGCAGTTCCTCGACCGCGACAACGTCCTGGAGCTGGCCGCCGTCGCCAGCCGCGCCGCCTCGGTCGAGGCGGAGGACTCGCAGCTGCGCGAGGAGCTGGAGTACTGGACCAGCCGGGCCGGCACCGGCACCGGACTGCCGCCGGAGGTGCTGCCCGCCGAGGCGCCCCGGACCACCGTGCCGGCCCGTGACTTCGGCCGCCCCGGCACCCTGCCCGTCGGCCCCGGGCACGACCGGGCGGCCGTGTACGGGGTGCTCTACGGCGACGAGGACGAGCCGGACAGCTGGCTGCGCGCCGGCGAGGCGCTCTCGGCCGCCTGGCTGACCGCGACCCGGCTCGGGGTCTCCGTGGTGCCGCTGAGCGGGGTGGTGGAGGTCGGGGGCACCCGGCAGACGCTGCGCGGGCTGCTGGCCGGCCTCGGCTACCCGTACCTCGTGATCCGGTTGGGGCTCGCGGACCCGGCGCACGCCGGCCCGCCGCACACCCCGCGCCTGGACGTCGCGCAGGTCGTCGACACGTCCGCGGTGCGCTCCCCCGACGCGTAGCGGAGCCCGGGCCACGGCCACCGGGCGATACCATCGCCCGGTGGCCAGCACCCCGAATCCCCGCCCCGAACCGCACGTGACCCCCTCGCTGGGGCTCAGCCCGCTGTCCCGGGTGCGGCTCGACGAGCTGCTCCAGGAGATGCTGGACCGGGTCGGCGAGGTGGTGACCAGCCGGGAGCGGCTGCGCGCCCTGCTCGACGCGGTGGTGGGCATCGGCACCGACCTGGACCTGCGCAGCACCCTGCAACGGATCGTGCAGTCGGCCTGCGAGCTGGTCGGCGCCCGCTACGGCGCGCTCGGCGTGATCGGCCACGACCGCCTGCTGCACGACTTCATCACCCACGGCATCGGCCCGGAGCTGCACGCCAGGATCGGTGACCTGCCCCATGGGCGGGGCGTGCTGGGCCTGCTCATCGACGATCCGCGTCCGCTGCGGATGCCCGACATCACCCAGCACCCGAAGTCCTACGGGTTCCCGCCGCACCACCCGCCGATGCACAGCTTCCTCGGCGTGCCCGTACGCATCCGCGACCAGGTGTTCGGCAACCTCTACCTGGCCGAGAAGCAGGGCGGCGCGGAGTTCACCGAGGACGACGAGGAGATCGTCGTCGCGCTCGCCGCGGCGGCCGGCGTGGCGATCGAGAACGCCCGCCTCTACGCGCTGGCCCACCGCCGGGAACGCTGGCTGGCGGCGACCGCCGAGATCACCGCCGTGCTGCTGGGCGAGGTACGCCGCACCGACGCCCTCACCCTCGTGGCGCGACGCGCCCGCGAGGTCGCCGAGGCCGAGGTCGCGCTGGTGCTGCTCTACGACCCCGACGCCGAGGAGTTCACCGTCGAGGTGGTGGACGGCGCCGACGAGCAGGCCGCTGCCCTCGTCGGCACGGTGCTGCCGGCGGCCGAGACGAGCTTCGCCGCCGCCGTCGTCGAGGGCCGGCACGACCGGGTGGACGACCTGGCCCACGCCGCGCCCTGGCCGGCGCTGCTGCGCACCGGCCCGGCGATGGTCGCGCCGCTGGCCACCGCCGACACCCTGCACGGGGTGCTGGTGATCGCGCACCGGGCCGACCGGGCGCCCGTCGCCAACGACGACGACATGGCCCTGCTGGGCAGCTTCGCCGGGCAGGCCGCGCTGGCCATGGAACGCGCCCGCGGGCAGGAGGAACGGGAGCTGCTGGTGGTCCTGGAGGACCGCGAGCGCATCGCCCGGGACCTGCACGACGTGGTCATCCAGCGGCTCTTCGCCACCGGCCTGCAGTTGCAGAGCGCCGCCCCGATGACGACGAAGCCGGAGGTCGCCCGGCGGATCAACGCGGCGGTCGACGACCTGGACGCCACGATCAAGGACATCCGCCGCACCATCTTCGAGCTGCGTACCCCGATGAGCGCGGCGCTGCGCACCGAGATCCGCGAGGCGATCGAGGTGGCCGCCGAGTCGCTCGGTCACCGTCCCCGCCTGGAGCTGAGCGGGCCGATCGACAGCGCCGTGCCCGACGCGGTCCGCCCCGACCTCACCGCCGTGCTGCGGGAGGCGCTCTCCAACGCCGTACGGCACGCGCGGGCCGACCGCGTGGTGGTGGCGGTACGGGTCGACGCCGGCCGGGTGACCGTGACCGTCACCGACGACGGGGTGGGCTGCGATCCAGCCGCCGCGCGGGGCGGCCTGGTCAACCTGCGCGAGCGCGCCGAGCGCCACGGCGGCGAGTTCCACGTACGCCGGGCCGAGCCCCGCGGCACCGAGGTGTCCTGGTCGGTGCCGCTAGGCGACTGAGCCCGCGGCCGTCAGGGGGTCCTGCCCCACAGGCGGGTCGGTCAGGGGGTCTTGCCCAGCAGGCGAGTGGCGAGGACCGCCGCCTGGGTGCGGCGCTCCAGGCCCAGCTTGGCCAGCACGCTGGAGACGTAGTTCTTCACCGTCTTCTCGGCGAGGAACATCTTGCCGGCGATCTCCCGGTTCGTGAGGCCCTCGGCCACGTACTCCAGGATCCGCCGCTCCTGCTCGGTGAGCGACTTCAGCTCGCGGGGCTGCTCCACGCCGCTGCGGATGCGCTCCAGCACGCGCGTGGTGATCGCCGGGTCGAGCAGCGACTGCCCGGCCGCGACCCGGCGCACCGCGTCGACGAGGTCGGTGCCGCGGATCTGCTTCAGCACGTAGCCCGACGCGCCGGCCATGATCGCGGCGAAGAGCGCCTCGTCGTCCTCGTACGAGGTCAGGATCAGACCCTTGATCGAGGAGTCCACGGCCCGGACGTCCCGGCACACGTCGATGCCGTTGCCGTCGGGCAGCCGCGCGTCGAGGATCGCCACGTCCGGCCGCAGGGCCGGGATGCGCCGGGCCGCCTCCTGGGCGAGGCCGGACTCGCCGACCACCTCGATGTCCCCGCTGCTCTCCAGCAGGTCGGCAAGGCCACGACGGACGACCTCATGGTCGTCGAGCAGGAACACGCGGATCATCCCTCGTTTCTACCCCCGCCCACCGCTTTCCGCACGGGCCGAAGGTCCCGAACCGGCAACACCCGCGCCGCCCGGCGGGACGGGACGTCCGGCCCTGCCCGGGATCCGTCGTCGTGACGCACCGTGGATACGTACCACCCCCGCCGGCGCAGGACCTGTCACGGAAGGAGCACGACCATGGACACCGGCTTCACCGTCGAGCAGCTACGGGCCGCCGCCACCGACGCCGTCCGCGCGCCGTCGCTGCACAACACCCAGCCGTGGCGGTTCCGACTGCGCGACGGCGGCATCGAGGTGCTCGTCGACCCGGCCCGGCGCCTGCCGGCCACCGACCCGAACGGCTGGGGCGTCCGCATCGCCTGCGGGGCGGCCCTGTTCAACCTGCGGCTCTCCCTGGCCGCGGCCGGCACCCCGGCGAAGGTGCGGCTGCGCCCCTACCCGGCCGAGCCGGACGTGGTGGCCCGGCTGGTCCCGGACGTGCCGCGCCGCCCCACCCCCGCCGAGCAGGCCCTGCACGCGGCCATCCCCCGCCGGTTCAGCAACCGTGCGCCGTTCTGGCCCGACCCGGTGCCCGCCGACGCCCGCTGGCGCCTCGCCGAGGCGGCCCGCGCCGAGCAGTGCTGGCTGGAGCTGCTGGTCGGCGTGAGCGCCGTGAACGCGTTCGCCGAGATCGCCCGCAGCGCCCACCGGGTGCTGGAGCGCAGCCCCGAATACCGGGCCGAACGCCAGGAGTGGGTACGCGCCACGCCCGCCCCGGACGGCATCCCGGCCGCTTCCGGCGGCCCGCAGGGCGAGCCGCAGGACCTGCTGCCCTCCCGGGGCTTCGGCGGGCTCAACCGGGCACCGGGGCGGGACTTCGAGCCGGAGCCGCTGGTCGCGGTGCTCGGCTCGCCGGGCAACACGGCCGTCGACCAGGTCGTCGCCGGGCAGGCGTTGCAGCGGGTGCTGCTGACCGCGACGGACTCGGGGCTGTCGGTGTCGATGCTGTCCCAGCCGATCGAGGTGCCGTCGGCGCGCGAGCAGCTGCGGCTGTCGCTGGGACGGTTCGGTACGCCGCAGATGGTGATGCGCGTCGGCTACGGCCAGCCGGGCTGGCCGACCCCGCGCCGCGAGGTGGACGAGGTGCTCGATCTGGCGGTCGTCCGGTCCTGACCGGCAGCGGGCCGGCGGCGCCGCGTCACCCGGTCAGCGCGCGCAGCGCGTCGGCCCGCTCAGGCGCGCGTCGCGTCCGTGGCGGAGAGCAGCGCCGCCTCCCGGTCGGGGTCCAGGCCGACGGGGGCGCGCTGCGGTCGGCCCGCCCGGGGCGGGACGGTGCCGACCTCCCGCAGCCACGCCCAGGTGTCGGCGACCGTCTCGGTCACCGGACGGCAGGTCAACCCGGCCGCGTACGCCCGCTCGACGCCGCGCTCCTGCAACCAGCGGTACTCGTGCCCGACCGGGATCCAGATCGGCAGGTCGTTCCACGGCACGACACCGGCGGCCAGGATCGGCTCCGGATCGGTCCAGCGCAGCCGGGCGTCGGCGCCGGTGACCGTGACGCAGGCGTCGAGCAACTCCCCCATCGTCGCGTGCCCGGGGCGGCTGACCACGTTGAACGTTCCGCCCGTGCCCGCCGCGCCCCGGTCCAGCAGCCAACCCGCGAGGTCACGCACGTCGACGTACTGCACCGGCAGGTCGACCGGGCCGGGCGCCAGCACGTCCCCGCCCCGCGCGACGCGCGTCAGCCACCAGGGCAGCCGGCCGATGTCCTCCCCCGGCCCGAGGATCAGCCCCGCCCGGGCGATCAGTGCACGCTCGCCGAGCGTCTCCCGTACGGCCCGCTCGGCGCCGGCCTTGTTGGTCGGGTAGTCGCCGTCGTCGGCGTCCGGCTCCGCGTCCACCAGCGGGGCGTCCTCGCCCACGCCGGGGGCGACGGGCTCGGCGTAGACCGAGCCGCTGGAGACGTAGACGTACCGGTCGACCCGGTCGGCCAGCGCGCGGGCGGCGTCCCGGGCCGCGCGGGGCGCGCCGTCCCAGGTGTCGACCACCAGGTCCCACTCGCCGTCCGCGAGCGCCGCCAGGCCGTCGGGCGCGCTCCGGTCACCCCGCAACCGGCGTACGCCCTGCGGGGTCGCGCCGTGCAGCCCGCGGTTGAACGCCGTCACCGACCAGCCCCGGCGCACCGCCTCGGCGACCGTCGCGCCGCCCACGAATCCCGTTCCACCCAGCACCAGCAGCCTCATGCGCTCCACTGTGCCGGCTGCCGGCGGCGACGCGGCCCCGTGTTCACCGTCGGCGGATCTGCCCTCGGCAGAACCCGACGGGCTCAGGGCGTACGCGTGGTGGGACCGTCAGGTCGGTCCGCTCGCGGCGGTGTTCCCGCTCGCTGCGAGCACGGGACGGGTCGGCAGGCGGATGGTGGGCGATACTGGGTTTGAACCAGTGACCTCTTCCGTGTCAAGGAAGCGCGCTCCCACTGCGCCAATCGCCCGGGGTGACCGCCCGCTCCGGCGGACCGGAGCACGTGGGGCGGATCGCGAGCGGACGACGGGATTCGAACCCGCGACCCTCACCTTGGCAAGGTGATGCGCTACCAGCTGCGCTACGTCCGCGTGCCGCCGGTGTTCGTCGGCGACGAGGGAAACTCTACCCGACGGCAAGATCGCCTCACACGCCGCCCCGCCGGGAGCCCGACGGGGCGAGGATTGCGCTGCTCACGCTTCGGGTACTGAGGTCCATCGACAGCACACCACATCCCTGACGAAGGAGGCTGTCGTGGGTATCGGCACCAGCATCTTCCTGATCGCGCTCGGCGCGATCCTCACCTTCGCGCTCGACGCGAGCCTCGGCGGCCTCAACCTCGACGTCGTCGGGTGGATCCTGATGGCCGCCGGCGTGCTCGGCCTCATCATGACCACGCTCATCTGGGGGCGCCGCCGCAGGGTGGTCAGCACGGCCGAGCCGGTCGAGTACCGGCGGGTCGAGGAGCGTCGGGACGTCGCCCCGCCGCTCTGACGCGGCTCCACGCGGCCGCCGGAGCTGAACGGTCGCGCGGCACACCGTGGACGTGCCGGTCACCCTGCCGGGGTGGCCGGCACGTCGCGTCCGCGCAGCCCGTACGACCGGCACGACGTCGCCGGCCGGGTCGCGCCGTCGCGCTGGTCGATGTCGGCGGTGGTGCGCCGCCCGCGAGGCCTCCCGGGGGCGGGCCGTGGGCCCGGCGACCGTCCCGAGCGAGCCCCTCGGTTACCGGGCGAGCAGACGACGAAGGCCCGTCACCGGATGGTGACGGGCCTTCGTGCTGGTGGGCGATACTGGGTTTGAACCAGTGACCTCTTCCGTGTCAAGGAAGCGCGCTCCCACTGCGCCAATCGCCCTCGCTTGTTACCGAGGTGGGGACGGGATTTGAACCCGCGTACACGGCTTTGCAGGCCGTTGCCTCGCCTCTCGGCCACCCCACCGAGGTTGCCCCCGTCATGCGTGGCGGCAGCTCCGAGCGGACGACGGGATTCGAACCCGCGACCCTCACCTTGGCAAGGTGATGCGCTACCAGCTGCGCTACGTCCGCTTGTCTCCGGCGTTAACCGGTGACGGGTGAGAACTTTAGCCGAGCCGGCGAGCGGTTGCCAAATCGGGGTGACTCCCGGCGCGTCCGGCGGGAGTCGGGCCTGCTCGACCACGACGTGATCGGCTCCGACGCCGGTGTGCGGGTCGGGGTGAGGCCCGCCTCGCGCCCTAGCCTTCCTAGGAGGATGGGTCGCAATCCTCGGGCCCGCCTCGCGGCCGGTGAGGGCCCGAAACTGTCCGGCTTCCGACTGTGTCGAGGCAACTGGACCGTGATCCGTAACTGCTCGTGTTCGGCCGGATGGGCTACGGTAACGGCGTGACGAGACGTGCGGCCGAGATCCGCCTGGATGCCCTGCTGCGCACGGCCTGTGACGTGATCGTGGAGCGCGGTCTGGCCAACACCCGCACGGCCGACGTGGCGCAGGCCGCCGGGGTGAGTCAGGCTCTGGTCTTCTACCACTTCGCCACCAAGGACCGGCTGCTCGCGCAGGCGTTCGCGTACGCGGTGGAGCAGGACCTGGCCCGGCTCGACGCGGTGATGCGCTCGAGCGCCCCGCCCCTGACCAAGCTCCGCCGGATCGTGCGGCTCTACACGCCGGCGGGCCGGGCGACGTCCTGGGCCATGTGGATCGACGGCTGGGCGGAGTCGCTGCGTACCCCCGAGTTGGAGAAGGTCTCCCGCCGGCTCGACCTGCGCTGGCGGGAGGACCTGGCCACGGTCATCGCGGACGGGGTCCGCGACGGCACCTTCGAGTGCGCCGACCCGGCCGGGGCGGCGTGGCGGATCAGCGCGGTGGTCGACGGGCTGGCGGTGCAGCTCGCGGTGCACGAGCGGGTGATCTCCCGTCGGCAGTTCGCCGAGTGGGTACGCCTGCTCACCGCCCGCGAGCTGGGGCTGGACCCGGCACAGCTGGACTGACCGGGCACGGGCGGCGGCCGGAGCGGCCGCGAAGCCGGCAAAACCGCTCGGCTGCCGGGGGTAGCCGGAACAATCGTCGGCATGGAGCCGCTGGAGACGTACCGCCGCAGCCTGGCCGAGTTCACCGACCGGGTGGACCGGGTCGGCCCCGACCAGTGGTCGGATCCCACCCCGTGCCCCGACTGGGACGTCCGGACGCTGGTCAACCACGTGGTGGGCGAGGACCGCTGGAGCGTGGCGCTGCTCGCGGGGCGGACGATCGAAGAGGTGGGTGACCGCTACGACGGCGACGTGCTCGGCCCCGACCCGGCCGGCACGGCCCGGGAGGCGGCGGGGCAGGCCGAGCTGGCCTTCACCCATCCGGGGGCGCTGGAGCGCACGGTGGCGCTCTCCTCCGGCGAGACCCCCGCCGACGAGTACCTGCACCAGTTGATCGCGGAACACCTGATCCACGGCTGGGACCTCGCCGTGGCGATCGGCGCGGACCCCCGGCTGGACGCCGACGCGGTCGCCGCCTGCGCGCGGTGGTTCGACCAGCGGATCGGCGACTACCAGCGGGGCCGGCTCGTCCGCCCGGAGGTCGACGTGCCGGCGCGGGCGGACCAGCAGGACCGCCTCGTGGCCGCCTTCGGCCGCGACCCCGACTGGACGCCCTGAGGATCCCTCCGACGGCCAGCCGCCGCGACGCGGGTCCGCGTCAGTCGACCCCCGGGCCCCGGCGGCGCTCCCGCAGTCGGCGCAGCGCCGGCGGGTGGACGTTGGCGAGGCTCAGGTCGCCGCCGTAGTGGGCGAGCACGCGGTGGTCCATCAGCCGCCGCCACACCGGCGGCACCAACGCGGCCACCACCATCGTGGCGTAGCCGGCGGGCAGCTGCGGGGACGACTCGAAGGTGCGCAGGGTCTGGTAGCGGCGCAGCGGGTTGGCGTGGTGGTCGCTGTGGCGCTGGAGCTGGAAGAGGAAGATGTTGGTCACGCTGCGGTCGCTGTTCCAGCTGTGCCGGGGGTCGACCTTCTCGTAGCGTCCGGCGGGGGTGCGCTGCCGGGCCAACCCGTAGTGCTCCAGGTAGTTGACCACCTCGAGCAGGGAGAACCCGACCACCGCCTGGAGCACCAGGAACGGCAGCACGCCCGGGCCGAAGGCGACGGCCAGCGCCGCGTAGAGCGCGAGGGTCATGGCGAACGCGTTGAGCACGTCGTTGCGCCACGTCCACGGGCTGCGGCCCCGCAGGCGGAACCGGGCCGCCTCCAGCCGCCACGCCGAGCGCAGGCTGCCTGAGACGGTACGCGGCCAGAACGCCCAGAAGCTCTCCCCCAGCCGGGCGCTGGCCGGGTCCTCGGGCGTGGCGACGCGGGTGTGGTGGCCCCGGTTGTGCTCGACGTGGAAGTGCCCGTACGCGGCCGGCGCGAGGGCCACCTTGGACAGCCAGCGCTCCACCGCCTCGCGCTTGTGGCCCAGCTCGTGGGCGGTGTTGATGGCGATGCCGTCGACCACCCCGATCGTGGCGACCAGGCCGGCCGCACCGGCCACCGTCAGGCCGCCCCGGGCCCAGACCGCGCAGCACAGCACGAGGGCCGCGTACTGGGCGGGCAGGTAGAGGTAGGTCAGCCAGCGGTAGTAGCCGTCGGCGGCCAACCGGGGCACCGCCTCGTCGGGCGGGTTGCGTCGGTCCTCGCCCACCAGCAGGTCGACCACCGGGATCAGGACGAACACGGCCGCCGGGGTGAGCCACCAGGCCCACGCGTCGCCGGTGGCCCGCCAGGTCGCCCAGCCGACGAACGGCAGCGAGGGGACGAGCAACGCCAGCGGCCAGAACGGCCGGCGGGCGTCCCGCCAGCCGGCGGCGGAGGCTGTCGCTGCGGGGTCGAGGGCCATGGCCGCCTCCGAATCTGTCGCGGTCCTCCCTCGACTGTGACAGCCGCCACGTCCGTGTACAAGGGACTGTTTTTGTCAAAACCGACGCGGGGGGCGGTCCCGCGGCGCGGCGCGCGCACGGGCCGCGGGGCCGCCTTGAGTAGGCGCGCCCCTTGTTCCCGACCAGGCAGGCTGATATCCACAGATGCACATGCGTAACCGCGCTGCGCGGGCCGGCGGAGAGCCGGCACCCCGCTCCCACGAGGAGGTCCCGTGGCACAACCGGAGTGGACACCCTGGATGAGCCGGCGCCGACGCCGGCTCATTCCCGTCCTGGCGGCGACCGCGGTGGCGGCCGCGCTGCTGCCCACCGGCCCCACCGCAGCCGCCCCGACCGGTGGCGCCTCCGCCGAGCGGCGCTCCGGCCCGTTCGCCGAGGGGCAGCACCAGCACGCCGACGTCGACAACCGCCCCGGCACCGCCGCCCCCGACGCGCGGCAGCGGGGCCTGGCGCGCAAGGCCGACCCGGACGCCCGCTGGAACCGGCTCGGCACCCCGCACGCGCTCGGCCCCGGCAGCGCGCCCCTCGCCACCGGCCTCCCCGCCGAGCCGGAGGCGGCCGCCCGCGCGTACCTCACCGGCCACCACGACCTCTTCGGCCTGGACGCCACGGCGGTCGACGCGATGGACCGGGTGCTGGTCCGCCCGATCGGCGCCGGCGCGGTCGTCACCCTCCGGCAGCGCTTCGGCGACCTGCCGGCCGGGCACGACGGCCTGGTCACCGTCGCGGTCGCCGGCGGCAAGGTCCTCGCGGTCAGCTCCTCGCTGTCCCGGGACACCGCCGCGCCGGCGCCGGCCACCCTCACGGACGAGCAGGCGTACGCCGCCGCGCGCGCCGACGCCGGCCTGAGCGCCGAGGCGGTACGCAGCCACAGCGTCCGGGCCGTCGCCGTGCCCACCCCGCTCGACGGCCCCCGGGCCGCCTACGAGGTGACCCTGATCGGCGCCGACGCCGACCACCCGGCGGCGTTCACCACCTACGTCGACGGGATCACCGGGCAGGTGCTCGTCCGCGAGGACCTCGTCGACTTCGACTCGGACAACCCCAGCTGGGCGGTCTTCCCGGCCACCCCGCCGCGCGACCTCGGCCCCGGGCAGGACCCGCGGGTGCGCTGGTGCGGCGACCCCGCGCCGAACTGCGAGGCGGCCTTCCGCGACCCGGCCACCGGTCAGCCGTGGGACGTCGACGCGGCCACCGGCACGCCGACCGGCACCGCCCGCGGCAACTCCGCCAACACCGTGCTCTCCTGGGGCGGCGGCACGCCGGCCGTACCGGCCACGCCCAGCCCGCAGCGCCACTACGAGTACCCGTTCACCGACCAGTGGCACCAGGCCCGCTGCAACCCCGAGGTCTTCACCTCGGCGCAGCGCAACGACGGCGACGCCGCGATCGCCAACCTGTTCGCCATGCACAACCGGATGCACGACTGGGCCTGGCACCTCGGCTTCACCGAGGCGACCTGGAACCTCCAGGCGGTGAACCTGACGCCGGAGGGGCGGGGCGGCGACGCCGAGCAGGGCCGCGCCCAGCAGGGCGCGCTCAGCGGCAACCGGAACAACGCCAACCAGGGCACGCCGCGCGACGGCCTGCCGCCGACCACCAACATGTACCTGTGGCAGCCGCAGGCCGGCGGGCCGTACCCGCCCTGCGTCGACGGCGACTACGACATGACGGTGATCGGGCACGAGTACACCCACGCCATCACCAACCGCATGATCGCCGGCCCGGACAGCGGCATCAGCGGGCACCAGGGCGGCTCGATGGGCGAGTCGTGGAGCGACCTGCTCGCCGCCGAGTACCTGTTCCAGCACGGGCTGCGCGCCCCCGGCGAGACGCCCTACGTCACCGGCGGCTACGTCACCGGCAACCTGGTCAGCGGCATCCGCAACCACGACTTCAGCCGCAGCCCGCTGAACTACTCCGACGTCGGCTACAACACCGGCGGTCCCGCCGTGCACGCCGACGGCGAGATCTGGAGCGCCACCAACTTCCGGGTGCGCGCCGCGCTGATGAAGCGCTACGGCGCCGGCACCCCGCAACGGCAGCTCGACTGCGCGCGCGGCACGGTGGCGGTGGAGCAGTGCCCGGGCAACCGGCGCTGGTCGCAGCTGGTCTTCGACTCGTTCCTGCTCCAGGCCGCCAGCCAGGTGAGCATGCTCGACATGCGGGACAACATGCTCACCGCCGACCTGCTGCGCTTCGGCGGCGCCAACCAGGACCTGCTCTGGGCCGAGTTCGCCCGCTCCGGGATGGGCCGCGACGCCGCCACCAACGGCGCCGCCGACACCGACCCGACGCCGAGCTTCGCCGCCCCCGGCGCCGACAACGCCGTGCTCACCCTCCGCCCGAAGGGCGACAGCGCGCAGGCGCCGATCCGGGTGTACGTCGGGGCGTACGAGGCGCGGGCGGTGCCGGTGGCCGACACCGACCCGGCCACCGCGCTGCCGGACACCGTCGAGCTGGTGCCCGGCACGTACCAGTTGCTCGCCGTGGCGCCCGGCTTCGGCCACCAGCGGCTGACCGTCGTCGCCAAGGCCGGCAAGCAGGGGTACGTCGACCTGCGGATGAGCCGGAACCTGGCGTCCACGGCGTCCGGCGCGACCGTCACCGGTGACGGGGTCAACCTCGACCGCATCGCCGACGACACCGAGGCCACCAACTGGGCCTCCCTCGACGGCGTGGCCGGCCGGCAGGTCACCGTGGCGCTGCCCGGGGACGCGCCGCAGGTCGTCAAGCGGGTGAACGTCAGCGCCATGCTGCGCCCGGCGATCGCCGGCGACGCCGACCCGGGCAGCCAGAACGCGCTCAGCGCGCTGCGCTCGTTCGCGGTGTCGGCGTGCAACGCGAAGACGACCGACTGCGCGGACGCGGCCAACTGGCGGCGGATCCACACCAGCGCACCCGACGCGTTCCCGGGCGGGGCGTACCGGGCGTACGTGCCCGACATCAACCTGCGCGAGTTCCTGGTACCGACCACGCTGGCCACGCACCTGCGGTTGGAGGTGCTCGCCAGCCAGTGCACCGGCGGCCCCGCCTACGCCGGTGAGCAGGACGACGACCCGGCGACCACCACCGACTGCGCGACGGCCAGCCCGGCGCGTACGCAGGTGCGCATCGCGGAGTTCCAGGCGTTCTCGAAGTGACCGCCCGTCGGGGCCGGTCGGCGTACCGGCCGGCCCCGATGGACCACCGCGCGCCGTGGATCCGGGCGGCTCGGACGGACCAGCGTCGGGCACGCGTCCCGTGGCCCCGCTGGACCACCGCCGGACAGCCGTCCCGGTGACCGTCGGACAGCCGTCCCGGTAACCGCCTGTCAGCGGCGCGCCGCCCGCCACCGTCCGGACGCGACGGGTCGTTCCCGGCGTCGGTCCGGCCCGGCGTCGTCGTCGCCCGCGCCGGCGGCCCGGGTCAGGTGACGCAGCCGCAGCAGCAGGCCGAGGCCGAGCGAGAGCAGCAGCCCACCCAGCAGGAACGCGGCCTGCACCACCCCGAAACCGCCGGATTCCGCCACCGGCCGCCCCGCGCCGGCCGGGGGTGGCCCTTCGGACGCGGGCTCGTCGGTGGCGGGCTCCGCTCCGCGCTCCGTCGCCCCGGTCTCCGTCGCCCCGGTCTCCTCCGCCGCCGGTGGGGTCGGCTCGGGCGGGGTGTCGCCGGGCGCCGGCTCCCCCGTCGGGGCCGTCCGGGCGTCCGGTCCGACGACCGACCGCGTGGCCGTCTGCCGCGACAGCAGCCGCAGGCTCGCGTCGTACGCCTCGGCCGCCAGGGTGATCCGCCCCCGGGTGACGTCCCCCGCGAAGGCCACCCGGTAGCGGGCGGTGACCGTCCGCCCCGGGCAGAGCGTGCCCGGGTCGAGCCGGCGGTCGGTCAGCCGGGCCACGTCGCCCTCGGCGCGGACGTCCAGCGGGAACGAGCCGGCCTCCTCGATCCGGTCCATCCTGACCTGGTCGAGCCGGAGCCCGCGCACCCGCAGCACCATCGACCAGCGGACCTTGACGCAGCCGCCCTCGTCGCGGGAGACCACGGCGGAGACGGTCCGCACCCGGTCCCCGGCGGTGAACTCGTCCGGCAGGCCGCTCAGCTCGGTGGTGAAGGCCGCCTGCGCGGGCGCGGGCAGGCCCGCCCCGGCCAGGCAGGCGAGCACCACCGCGGCCCGTAGCGCGTACCGCCACACCGTCGCCACCCTCGCCACCTCCCGTCCGTCGCCGCCACCCCGCAACGCTGCCAGCGCCGCCGGCCGGACGGTAGACGGGCGTGTTCGCACCGGTCGCCAACCACGGGGCCCACTTTCACCGACGGTGGTGAACCGGTCACCCCTCCCCCCGCGACACGCCGATCGTCCGACGCCGGCGGGTCGACGGCCGGGTTCGCGGGGACCGGCGGTGATGGGGACGGCGGCCGGGTCGCGGGGACCGGCCGGGGTGGCGGCGGTCGGCGGGTGCGGGTGAGGGGGGACAATCGCCGGCGTGTCCGAGCTCTCCACCGCCTTCGTCCGGCTGCACGCCAGCCTCACCCCCGTCGCCTTCGTCCCCGAGGTGCGGCTGCACCAGGCGGACGACGCCATCGGGCTGTGGGAGTTGACGGAGGGCGAGTTCCGCAGTTCGCAGCCGCCGCCGTTCTGGGCCTTCGCCTGGGCCGGCGGGCAGGCGTTGGCCCGGTACGTCACCGATCACCCGGAGCTGGTCGCCGGCCGCCGGGTGCTCGACCTCGCCGCGGGCTCCGGCCTGGTCGCCATCGCCGCCGCGCGGGCCGGCGCCGCCGCCGTGCGCGCCGTGGAGATCGACGAGCTGGCCGTCGCGGCCGTCGCGGTCAATGCCGAGGCCAACGGGGTACGCGTCGACGCCGAACTCGGCGACATCCTCGACGGCGACGCAGGCGGGGCCGAGGTGGTGCTCGCCGGGGACGTCTTCTACAGCCAGGCGATGGCCAACCGGGTACTGCGTTTCCTGCTCCGGGCCGCCCGCGCCGGGGCCCGGGTGCTGGTCGGCGATCCCGGCCGCGCCTTCCTGCCGCACGACCGCTTCGACGAGCTGGCCGTCTACGACGTGCCGGTACCCGAGACGCTGGAGAGCGTACGGGTGAAGCGCACCACGGTGTGGCAGTTGCGGGCGGGGCTGCCGGGGTCGGGCGGCTAGCGTGTCGGCGTGCTGTTCCGGAGCTGGGCGCAGACCGCCGACGCGCACTGGCCGGACGTGGCCCGGGTGGCCGACCACGTGGGGGTCACGCACCTGGTGGTGACCCGGCACGCCCTGGTCCGCCAGGTGCTCACCGATCCGGCGACGTACCGGCCGGACAACGCGCTCGACGCGGTGACCCCCGTCCCGGTCGCCGCGCTGCGGGTGCTGGCCGGGCACCGGTTCCGGCTGCCGCCGACCCTGGCGAACAACGGTGGCGCCAGCCACCCGGCGATCCGGGCGATCGTCGCCGACGCCCTGCACCCGGGCCGGGTCGCGGCGCAGCGGCCCTGGCTGACCGGGCTGGTGCGGGAGCGCGTCGCGAGGATCGGCGCCGCCCTGGACGCCGGCACGCCGGTGGACCTGCACGCCGAACTCGCCGCCGACCTGCCGCTGCTGGTGCTGGCCCGGCTGGTCGAGCTGCCGGACGCGCCGGTCGGCGCGGTGAAGGAGTTCGCCCGCGCCGCGCTGGAGCTGTTCTGGGCGCCGCTGGACGCCGAACGGCAGCAGGCCCTCGCCGCCGAGGTGGGCCGCTTCCACCGGGTACTGCGGGAGTTCGCCGCGACCGGGGGTGGGCTGGCCGGCTCGCTGCGGGCCGCCGGGCACCCGCCCGACGTGGTGGTCGGCGCGCTGTTCTTCCTGTTGGTGGCCGGCCAGGAGACCACCTCGCAGTTCCTCACCCTGCTGCTGCGCCGGCTGGCCGGCGAGCCGGCCGTACTGGCCGGGCTGCGCGACGGCACCGTCGCGGTCGCCGACGTCGTCGAGGAGGGACTGCGGCTGGAGCCGCCGATCGTGACGTGGCGGCGGGTGGCGGCGCTCGACACCACGCTGGGCACGACAGCCGTGCCGGCGGGCAGCAGCATCGTGCTCTGGCTGGCCCGCGCCGGCCGGGACCCGGCCATCGTCGAGGCGCCGGACGAGTTCCGGCCCGGGCAGCGCGGCTCCCGCCGGCACCTGGCCTTCGGGGCGGGCGCGCACCGCTGCGTCGGCGACCAGTTGGCCCGGATGGAGGCGGCCGTGGTGGTCGCCGAGACCGCCGCGCTGCTGGACGGGGTCGCCGTCGTCCGCGAGCCGTGGTGCCCGGACAACCTGACCTTCCGCATGCCCGACGCCTTCGTCGTCCGCCGCCACTGACCCGGCACACCCACGCCGTACCGCCGTTGTCCTGCGCCGACCAGAACGCCCAGGCGCGACCCACCACCCACGCCAGTGCCGCAAACCCTGCCACCCACTGACACGAGCGCTCGGTGATCAGGACGCCAAGGACCTTTCCCGGCGTTCTTCAGGTCCATGGCGTCCTGATCACCACTGGTGGGGCTGGGCGTGCGGGGGTGGGTTGGCGACCGGGTGAGCAGGTCGGGCGGCGGAGGGCCGGACGGGGGTGGGTGGGTGGTCGGACGGGGTGGGTGGGGCTGGGTCGACGAAAGTCGGGGGTGGGTGGTGCCGTTCGGGGGCGGCCGGCGCGGGGGCGTCGGACCTAGCGTCAACGCATGATCACATTACGTGGGTTGACGAAGCGGTTCGGGGACGTGACCGCCGTCGACGCCCTGACCGTCGACATCGGACCCGGGCGGGTCACCGGCTTCCTCGGCCCGAACGGCGCGGGCAAGTCCACCACCATGCGGATGATCCTGGGGCTGGACCGGCCCACCGCCGGGCAGGCGCTGGTGGGCGGGCGGGCGTACGGGGAGCTGCGGCGGCCGCTGCACGAGGTCGGCGCGCTGCTCGACGCACGGGCGGTGCACCCCGCCCGGTCGGGCCGGGCACACCTGCTCGCGATGGCCCGCAGCAACGGGGTACCGGACCGTCGCGTGGACGAGGTGCTCGCCACCGTGGGGCTGGACGCCCGCGCCGCCGCCAAGCCGGGCCGCACCCTCTCCCTCGGCATGGGCCAGCGGCTCGGCATCGCCGGTGCGCTGCTCGGCGACCCGCCGGTGCTGATGTTCGACGAACCGGTCAACGGCCTCGACGCGGACGGCGTGCGCTGGGTACGGCAGCTGATGCGGTCCCTGGCCGACGAGGGCCGGACGGTCTTCGTCTCCAGCCACCTGATGACGGAGATGCAGCTCACCGCCGACCGGCTGGTGGTGATCGGCCGGGGTCGCCTGCTCGCCGACGCCCCGATCGACGAGGTGATCGCCGGCAGCGCGGTGGCGGTACGCGTACGCAGCCCGCAGCCGGCCGGCCTCGCGGCGCTCGCCGAGCGGCTCACCGCGACCGGGGCCGCCGTCGAGGCCGCCGGACCGGACGAGCTGACCGTCACCGGCGCCACCGTCGAGCGGATCGGCGATCTGGCGTACGAGCTGGGGGTGCCGCTGCACGGGCTCAGCCCGCACGGGGCGTCCCTCGAACAGGCCTTCATGGAACTCACCGCCGACAGCGTCGAGTACGCCGGCACCCCGACCCGGAGCGAGGCACGATGAACACGATCTCCGCCGAGTGGACCAAGCTGTGGTCCGTACGTTCCACCTGGTGGTCGCTGCTGGCCGGGGTGCTGCTGATGGCCGCCACCGCCGGTCAGCTCGCCATCTACGCCGCCAACGCGAACACCAACGACGACCCGGCCGACGACGCCGGGATCGTCACCGTCGGCAGCGTCGTGATCGGCTCGGTCGAGCTGACCCAGTACGCCGTGCTGGCCCTTGGCCTGCTCGTGATCACCAGCGAGTTCACCAGCGGCACCATCCGTACGACCCTGCAGTGCACGCCGTCGCGCGGCCGGGTCCTGCTGGCCAAGGCGGCGGTGACCGGGGCGGTCACGTTCGCCCTCGGGCTGCTGCTGGGCACGGTCGGCGCGCTCGTGGCCCGCCCGGTGCTCGGCCGCTGGGGCGCCGCGCCGGCGGGCGGCACCGTCGGCGACGTGCTCGCGGTGGCGACCTACCTGGCGTTGGTCGGCGTGCTGGCCCTCGGGCTCGGCGCGGCCCTGCGCAGCGCGGTGCTCGCCCTCGTCGTGCTCGTCGCCACGCTGATGATCGTCCCGCTGTCGTTGCAGGAGCCGGACATCGCCGTGCTCAACCGGATCGCCGACGCCTTCCCCGGGGTCGCCGGCGGGCACTTCATGGCCGGGGACACCGGCCCGTACCCGGCTCCGGTCGGGTTGCTGCTGCTGGCCGCCTGGGCCGGCGCGGCGCTGCTGCTGGGCCGGGCCACGCTGCGCCGCCGGGACGCGTGAGGCGCCGGAGGCGTCAGCGGCCGGACGCGTCAGGCTCCGATGACGCGCGAGGCGCCGGAACACGCGAGGCGCCGGAGAGCGGGGCGGGGCGGGTCAGCCGGTCGGCTCGACCAGCCCCGCCTCGTACGCGAGGATCGCCGCCTGCACCCGGTTGCGCACCTCCAGGCGGGTGAAGACGCTGGTCAGGTAGCTCTTCACGGTCCCCTCGACCAGGTGCAGCCGGCGGGCGATCTCGGCGTTGGACAGCCCGGCCCCGACCAGCGCGAGGACCTCCCGCTCCCGCTCGGTCAGCCCGGCCAGCCGGTCCCGGGCCACCGGCCGGCGGGCGACCCGGTCACCGCCCAGCTCGATGACCCGCCGGGCGGCCCTCGGCGACAGGTACGCGCCGCCCTCGGCGACCGCGTGCACCCCGGCGATCAGCTCGCGCGGGTCGCCCGCCTTGAGCAGGAATCCGCTCGCCCCGTGCCCGAGCGCCCGGGCGACGTGGTCGTCCTCGCCGAACGTGGTCAGCATGAGCGTCGCCGTCTCCGGCACGAGCCGACGGATCTCGGCGGCGGCGGTGAGCCCGTCCAGCCTCGGCATCCGGATGTCCAGCAGCGCCACCCGGGGCCGGTGCGCCCGGACCAGCTCCACCGCGGTCCGGCCGTCGCCGGCCTCCGCCACCACCTCGATGCCCGGATCGGTGGCCAGGATGGCCCGGACCCCGGCCCGGATCATCGCCTCGTCGTCGGCGAGGACGACCCGCACCGGGCCGGCCATGTCGGCGTTCATCCGTCGATCCGCTCCTTGCTGACCAGTCGGCCCTCGACGAAGCAGAGCCGCCACGTCGGCTGGGCCAGGGGGAAGTTGCCATCGGTGTAGTGCTCGCAGCCCGGACGCGCCGTGCCGTCGGGCGGGGCGAGCTGCCGTCGGGGCAGCCCGGTCAGCTCGGCGCGCTGCGCGCCGAGCGGCAGCCGCGCGAAGGCCCCGTCGTCGAGGACCGTCCCGGCGGTGGCGACCGGGTAGTAGACCAGCGAGAGCACCAGCGCCAGGCCCGCCGGGGCGCCGAGCGCGGTCAGCAGGCTGAGCCGGACCCGCCGGCGGGCGTCGCGCAACCGCCGCTCGGCCTCGGTCGCGGTCGCGGTCGCGGTCGCGGGCTTCAACGGCGACGACCCCGGCCGCTCCCCCAGCGACCCGCCGTCCGACGCGTCGGTGCCCGCCCCCGGGGCGACCGGAAACCCCGGCTCGTCCGCCCCGCCCGCTGGCCAGCCGCCCACCGGCCACCGGCCGCCGGCGGAGCCGGCCCCGCGCGGCGGGAGGGCGTCGCCGCCCGCCCGGGCCGCCACCGGCAGGTGGGCGTGGACGGCGAAGCCACCGTCGTCGCGGGGACCGCTGGCCAGGGCGCCGCCGGCGAGCCGGACCCGCTCGGCGAGGGCGAGCAGGCCGGAACCGGTGGACGGCGGTCCCGGCAGCGGCCCGGCCGGTGGCGGCGCGTTGACGACGGCCACCTCGAGCCGGTCGCCGTCGCGGTGCAACACGACGCTGACCGTCGCGCCGGGTGCGTACCGGGCGGCGTTGGTCAGCGCCTCGCGGACCACCCGGTGCGCGGCGTGCGCGGCCATCGGGGACAGCGTCGCGAGGGCGTCCGCGCCGTCCAGCCGTACCGCCATGCCCGCCTCGCGGGCCCCGTCGACCAGCTCGCCGACGCTCTCGTCCGCGGGCCGGATGGTCGTCACGCCGTCCGGCTCCCGGAGCACCCCGATGATCCCGTGCAGCCGCTCGGTGGCGGCGGCGACGCTGGCGCGCAGCTCACCGGCGGCGTCCCGGTGCCGGGGCGCGAGGTCGCCGGCGACCTCCAGCGCGGCGGCGCGCAGGGCGATCAGGCTCAGGTCGTGCCCGAGGGAGTCGTGCATCTCCTGCGCGATGCGGGCCCGCTCCCGCAGCCGGATCCGCTCGGCGGCGCCCCGCCGCTCCCGGTCCCGCGCCTCGGCGTGCCGGCGGCCGGCCTCGGCCAGCACGGCCTGCTGGCGCCGGTACCGCCCGACGAGCCACGGGAAGACCCCGGCGAAGAGCAGCACGGAGGCGAGCAGGAACCAGGTGGCCGCGCCGGTGCCGAGCCATCCCAGGTTGAGCGCCGTGCCGCCGGCCGCGAGCACGGCGAAGGCGACGGCGGCCGGTACGGCCGTGGCGCTGCGGCGGCCGGTCAGGTAGCTGAACACCGGGATCGCGAAGAGGAAGTTGCCATCCAGCAGCGAGCCGAGCACGACGACGACCAGGGCGGCCACCGGCCGGCGCCGGCCGACCGCGACCGCCGCCGCGAGCAGCAGCAGCGCCCCGAGCGTCAGGGCGGTGGTGCGCCCCGAGTGCGGCGGGGTCACGCCCGCGTACCCGATCGGGGCGGCGGTGCCCACCCACAGCAGCAGGTCGGCGGCGCGGCGCCGGACGACCGCCCGGGACCGACCGTCGCCCGCCCGGGCGGACCACCAGCTCTCCACGGCGGTCAGGCTACCGACGCCCGACCTGCGCCGACACCGACGAAAGTCAGGTGCTCAGCTGATCTCCTCGGCCCACGCACGCCAGTCGTCGAGCACCCCGTACAGCGTCGGGGTGAGCCAGCCGGGCGCGGACCGGCGGAAGACCCCCGGGTCCATCGCCCCGGTGCCGGCGGGCAGAGCGCCCAGCAGCTTCGGCACCAGGTCGGTGAGGTTGGCCCAGTGCACCAGCTCCGGCGCGGCCGGCCAGGCGCCGACCACCACGCCGGCCGGCACCTCGCGGCGCTCCAGCGCCTCCAACGTCAGCGCCGTGTGGTTCAGGGTGCCCAGGCCGGCCCGGGTCACCACCACGGCCGGGCAGCCCAGCTCCACCGCCAGGTCCGCCACCGTCCAGGGCTTCCCCTCCGGCCACAGCCCCATCGGTACGAGCAGGCCGCCCGCGCCCTCGACGAGCACCAGGTCGTGCTTGTCGGCCTCCTCGTGGACCGCGTCGACGGCGGTGTGCAGCTCCAGCGGCGGCAGCTGGGCGACCCGGGCCGCCGCCAGCGGGGCGAGCGGGTCGGGGAAACTCGCCAGGGTCCGGCCGGTCAGCGGGGCCGCCAGCCGGTTGACCGCGTCGACGTCGCCGGGCTCACCGCCGGCCGTACCCGTCTGGGCGGGCTTGACCACCGCGACCCGCAGGCCGGCGGCCTGCGCGGCGGCGGCGATCGCGGCGGTGACCACCGTCTTGCCGACGTCGGTGTCGGTGCCGGTCACCAGCACCGGCCCGCGCCACGGCCCGGTCATGCCACCACCCCGGCTCACGGGGCCACCTCAGCTCGCGACTGCGGGGCTCGCAAACCCGGCTCACTCCTCGCCCTCACGGGGCACACTCCATGATGGTCTCCAGGGCGCGCTCGAAGTCCGCCCGGGGGACGCCGGCGCCGATGGTCAGGCGCAGCCGGGACCGGCTGTCGGGCGTGGACGGGGGCCGGAAGCAGCCCACGGCGACCCCCCGGTCGCGGCAGTCGGCCGCCCAGGCGGTCGCCGCCTCGGGGCCCGGCGCGGTGACCGAGACGACCGCGCCGTCGGGGGCGGAGACCGCCAGCCCGGCTTCGCTCAGCCGGCGCACGGCCAGGGCGGCCCGGTCGGCCAACTCGGCGCGCAGGTCGTCGCCGGCGCGGGCCAGGCCGACGGCGGCGTGCACGCCGGCGGCGACGGCCGGGGGCAGCGCGGTGTCGAAGATGAAGGTGCGGCCGGTCTCGATCACGTGCCGGACGAACTCCGCCGGCCCCGCCACCACCCCGCCCGCGCCGCCGAGGGCCTTGGAGAGGGTGGCGGTGACGACCACGTCGGGCTGGCCGGCGAGGCCGGCGGCGGCGACGCCCCCGGCGCCGGACGGGCCGGTCACGCCGAGGGCGTGCGCGTCGTCGACCAGCAGCAGCGCGCCGTGCTCCCGGGCGACGGCGTGCAGCCGGGCCAGCGGGGCGAGGTCGCCGTCGACGGAGAAGACCGACTCGGTGACGACCACCGCCGGACGGCCCGGCGCGGCGGCGAGCGCGCCGGCCACCGCCGCCACGTCGGCGTGCGGGGTCACCACGGTCTCCGCGCCGGAGATGCGGCACCCGTCGATCAGGGACGCGTGGTTGTGGGCGTCGGAGACGAGCAGCGTACGGGGCCGCACCAGCGCCCGCACCGCCGCGAGGTTGGCCAGGTAGCCGGAGGAGAAGACGAGTGCCCGTTCGGCGCCGAGCCAGTCGGCGAGGGCGTCCTCGAGCGCGTGGTGGGCGTCGGTGGAGCCGCGCACCAGCCGTGACCCGGTGGCCCCCAGCCCGTACGCCGACAGCGCCCGCGTCGCCGCGGCGGTGACCTCGGGGTGGGTGGCCAGCCCCAGGTAGTCGTTGCCGGCCAGGTCGACCACGGCGTCGCCGGCGGCCCGGGCCCGCAGCTCGCGGGTCAGTCCCGCCTTCGCGCGCAGTTCGGCGCGGCGGTCGAGCGCCGCCAGCCAGTCCGCCACCGTCACCCCCACGCGCCCGCGCCGGCCACCGTCGGCCGCTTCCGCCGGGCGAAATTACCACCCGCCGGCCACCGCCCGGCGTGTCCACCCCGCCGGCGGAGCCCCGACACGCGGGCCGTTCGCCCCGGCGGGGCGGCCTTGTAGGGTACGAGCCATGCCAGAGATCCTCGACCAGGCCCGAACCCAGGTGCTGGAGAACGGCGTCGGTCTCGACGAGGCCGGCGTCCTCGCCGTGCTGAACCTGCCCGACGAGCAGCTGCCCGCCGCCCTCCAGCTCGCCCACGAGGTGCGGATGCGCTGGTGCGGGCCGGAGGTGGAGGTCGAGGGCATCGTCTCGCTGAAGACCGGCGGCTGCCCCGAGGACTGCCACTTCTGCTCGCAGTCCGGCCTGTTCACCTCCCCGGTGCGCTCGGTCTGGCTGGACATCCCCTCGCTGGTCGAGGCGGCGAAGCAGACCGCGGCGACCGGGGCGACGGAGTTCTGCATCGTGGCCGCCGTGCGCGGCCCCGACGCCCGGCTGATGAAGCAGATGCGCGAGGGCGTCGCCGCGATCAAGGCCGAGGTCGACATCCAGGTGGCGGCGTCGCTGGGCATGCTCAGCAAGGAGCAGGTCGACGAGCTGGTCGACATGGGCGTGCACCGCTACAACCACAACCTGGAGACCTGCCGCTCCTACTTCCCCAACGTGGTCACCACGCACTCGTGGGAGGAGCGCTGGGAGACCCTGCGGATGGTCCGCGAGTCGGGCATGGAGGTGTGCTGCGGCGGCATCCTCGGCCTCGGCGAGACGGTGGAGCAGCGGGCCGAGTTCGCCGCGCAGCTCGCCGAACTGGACCCGCACGAGGTGCCGCTGAACTTCCTCAACCCCCGCCCCGGCACCCCGCTGGGCGACCGGCCGGTGGTGGAGGGCAAGGACGCGCTGCGCGCCATCGCCGCCTTCCGGCTGGCCATGCCGCGCACCATCCTGCGGTACGCGGGCGGCCGGGAGATCACCCTCGGCGACCTGGGCACCCGCGACGGCCTGCTCGGCGGCATCAACGCGGTCATCGTCGGCAACTACCTGACCACCCTGGGTCGACCGGCGACGGCCGACCTGGAGCTGCTCGACGACCTGAAGATGCCGGTCAAGGCGCTCTCCGCGACGCTGTGACCATCCCGGTGACGACGAGCGACGCGGCGACGGCGGCCGACGGGGCGTCGGCCGCCTGGTGCGACCGCTGCGGCGAGGCCGTGGCGGTCGGGTCGCACGACGGGTGCGCGGCGGCCCGGGTGCTGGAGCCGCCGCGCTTCTGCGCGCACTGCCGCCGCCGGATGAAGGTGCAGGTGCTGCCGGTCGGCTGGGCGGCGGTCTGCGTCGAGCACGGCGAGATGCGGGGCTGAGGCGGATGCTGCGCGGTCGGGTGGTGACCCTGCGGCCGGTGACGGCCCAGGACGTGGCGGCGCTCGCCGCGATCCGGGCCACCCCGGAGGTCCGGCGCTGGTGGCGCGGCGGCGACGACCTCACCGCCGCCGTCCGGGCCGACCTCGCCGACGAGTCCCTCTCGGTGTACGCGATCGAACACGACGACCGGGTCGTCGGCGCGATCCAGTGGTACGCCGAGGACGACCCGGACTACCGGCACGCCAGCATGGACCTCTTCCTCGACCCGGCGGTACGCGGCGCCGGGCTGGGCGGTGACGCGATCCGTACCCTGGTCCGGCACCTGATCGACGAGCACGGCCACCACCGGTTCACGATCGACCCGGCGGCGGCGAACACGGCGGCCGTGCGGGCGTACGCGAAGGTGGGCTTCCGCCCCGTCGGGGTGCTGCGCCGCTACGAGCGCGGCGAGGACGGGCGCTGGCACGACGGGCTGCTGATGGACCTGCTCGCCGACGAACTGGCCGACTGAGCCGGACGCCCGCCCGCCCGTCCGTCACCCATCCCAGACGAGGTCGCCGTCGGGCAGCCGGCGGGCGCCGTCGGCGGGGCGGTGCGGGGTGAGCCGGCCGTCGGGCATCAGGTGGCGCACCGGCACGCCGTGGGCCAGCACGGCGACGTCGGCGATGAGCCGCCGGTGGCAGCGCCACCAGACGCTCTCGCTGCACATCACCGCCGTGGTCCGGGCCGCCGCGTCGGCCAGCACCGCGTCCAGCGCCGCCCGGAAGTCGGCGGTACGGGTGTACGCCGCGTACGCCCGGAAGGCGGCCACGGTCCACCAGGTGTCCGGCTCCTCGGTGCCGGCCGGGGTGTGCCGCCGGCCGCCGAGGCGCTGCTCCCAGCGGTAGTCCACGCCCGCCGCCGGCAGCCAGCGGGCCAGCTCCTCCCGGCGTACGTCCGGGTTGGTCCGGCTGGCCGGGAAGCGCCGCACGTCCACGACGAGCGCGACCCCGGCGCCGGCCAGCAGCTCGCCCAGCCGCTGCCGGTCCGCCGCCCCGTGTCCCACCGTCAGCAGTGTCACGCCAGGGGAATGCCCCGAATCCCGGGCGACTACCGCCCACGCGAGGCGGAGATCGCCCGGGATCTGCGCGCGGGGCGTCGGGCGACGCGGCCGGCGGCGAGGGTGGGACGGGTGTACCCCGACCTCCCGGCCAACGGGGCCGACGCGCTCGACTGGCGCCAACGGAGTTGACGGCGGTGCTGGACGCGCTGCCCCGGGCCCGTCGGCGGGCGTTGATCCGGCAGACCGTGGCCGACATCGCCGGCGGCGCGGAGGCGCTCTCGGAGATCGACTTCGTTCGGCTCTGCCGCCGCCACGGCCTGCCGGCGCCTCGACTCCAGCAGCGGCGCGCCGACGCCTCCGGGCGGACGCGGTGGCTCGACGCGTACTGGCGGGAGTGGGGGTTGCACGTCGAGATCGACGGCGCGCACCACATGGACGTGCGGCACTGGGCGGCCGACATGCGTCGCCAGAACGACGTTTGGACCTCGGGGGACCGCATCCTCCGCTTCCCGGCGTGGCTGGTCCGCGCCCGCCCAGCCGAGGTAGCCGACTCGCTCCGCCGCGCCCTGACGGCGGCAGGCTGGCGCCCCGAGGCGTAAATCTTGGACAGTTGCCGTTCCCAGCGAACGGCAACTGTCCAAGATTCGGGCTGGCACGGACGGTTACGTCCGCGCCAGGCCGCCGGTGGCGCGGACGGCGATGCGTCCGCGCCACCGGAGGGGTGGTGCGTCAGGAGACCGTGCAGGGCGTGCCGTTGAGGGTGAACGCGGCGGGCTTGGGGTTCGAGCCGGTGTGGGTGCCGTTGAAGCCGAAGCTCGTCGACGCCCCCGGCGCGAGCCTGCCGTTGTAGGAGATGTTGGTGGCGGTGACCGCGGTGCCGGTCTGGGTCCAGGTCGCCGACCAGCCCTGGCCCACCTTCTGGCCGGCGCTGGGGAAGGTGAAGGCTAGCGTCCAGCCGTCGATCGTCGTCGTGCCGGTGTTGGTGAGGGTGACGTTCGCGGTGAAGCCGGTGTCCCAGGTGCTGGCCGTCCAGGTCACGGCGCAGCCGCCGGACGCGGGCGGGTCGGCGGTGGTGACGGCGAGCGGCGCGGACGCCGCCGAGACGTTGCCGGCCGCGTCCACGGCCACCACGAAGAACTGGTACGCCGTGGCGGCGGTCAGCCCGGTCACGGCCAGCGTGGTGCCGGTGGGCGAGCCGACCAGCGCGTCGGTCGCGCCGGCTTCGCGGTAGACGCGGTAGCCGGTGACGCCGACGTTGTCGGTCGACGCCGCCCAGCTCAGGGTGAGCCCGGTGGCGGTGACCGCCGAGGCGGTCGGCGTGCCGGGGCGCGTCGGCGCGACGGTGTCGGGGGCCGGGGCGTCCGGCGTGGTCACCTCCGCCACCGGCGAGGCGGTCGAGCGGTTGCCGGCGCCGTCGCGGGCCCGCACCGTGAACCGGTACGTCCGCTCGGGCAGCAGCCGGGTCACGGCCAGGGTGTTGGTGGCCGAGTTGAGCAGGACGAGCGCGTCGCTGCCCACCTGCGCCTGCGTGACCTCGTAGCCGGCCAGCCCGCTGCCGCCGGCGTCGGTGGACGCGGGCCAGGTGAGGGTCAGCCCGGTCGCGGTGACCGCCGAGGCGACGGGGGTACCGGGGGCGGTCGGCGCGGTGGTGTCCGGGGTGGCCGGCCCGGGCTCCTCGCCCCAGATGCGGGTGGCGCCGGAGTGGAGCGTGACCTTCCGGTTCGGTCCCGCCGTCGCCTGGTACGACGGGTCGTTCGTCGGGTCCCAGGTGCCGCCCTCGGGTACGCCGATCTTGAACTGCACCTCCATCCGGTGCTGCGACTGCCCGGCGGGCGCGATGGTGTGCCCGGTGCAGTCCACCTCGACGTACCAGACGTCACCGGAGAACTGCCTGGCGCTGGACGGCGACGGGCAGCCCTGGGTGTAGCCGGGGGTGACGGTGACCGGGCCGGTGCCGTCGGGACGGAAGTAGTAGCGGAACTTCCCGTCGGTCAGGGCGCGGGCCGGGAACGCGGACTTGTTGTAGACGATGGCCTTGAGGCCGGTGGCGCGCGGCTCGGCCTGCATGACCGTGGTCTCGACGGTCAGCTCGTCGATGTCGGGCGTCTCGGCGCGGGGGAAGCCGGCGAGCGGGGTGCCGCCGTACTCCCGGGTGAGCCGGGCCAGCGCGGAGGTGAAGCCGGCGTTGTAGTCGGTGGCGACCTCGTTCATCACGTAGTCCGACCGGTTGTCGGTGTACGCGTCGTTGGCCGCCGACGGGCCGCCGACGAGCGCGCCGTAGAGGGTGTGCCGCGTCTCGGCGGGCACGGTCTGGCTGTCCCACCAGGAGCCGTGCGCGGTGCGGTGGTGCGGGTTCTTCGGCGGGTTGGCCCCGAAGCCGATGACGTAGCTGGAGGCGCGCGGGTTGTCGCCGAGCGCGTAGTCGATCTGCCGGACGGCGAAGTCGTGGTAGCGGGCCTTGCGGGTGGCGTCGGTGGTCTTGTCGCTGTAGACGAGGGCGGCGAAGGCGGTGTTCGCGGCGTAGCGCAGGGCGCCCCACGAGTCGAGCACCGCCATCCCGCCGGGCGAGTACGGCACCCGCTGCCCGTTGACGCCGACGGTCCAGTAGTCGAGCCAGCGGTTGGCGTCGTCGACGTACTTCTGCTTGCCGGTCAGGTTGGCCAGCAGCACGTACGCCCCGAACTGCTTGTTGTCCCAGGCGATGGTCCACTTGTAGGAGCGGGTGGTGCTCTGGTTCTCGGTGCCGAGCCTGTCGTACTCGCTCTCGGCCTTGGCGAGGTAGGCGGCGTCGCCGGTGGCCCGGTACAGCCAGATGGCGGACCAGACCAGCTCGTCCTGCCAGCCGCTCCAGGAGCGGTAGAAGCTGGTCGCGTCGGTGATGCACTCGTGGTAGTTCTTCCGCACCGTGTCGGCGAAGGTGTGCAGCTGCTTCGCGTGCCCGAGCAGCCGGTCGGCGTAGGCGGCGTCGGTGGGCCGGAAGACCATCGACGACGCGGCCATCGCCGCCGCCGTCTCGCCGGCCAGGTCCGCGCCGCCGCAGCTCGCGTCGATCTTGTACGCGGGCCGCGCCATGGGCATCACCTCGGCCGGGCCCCACCACTTGTGGTCGTCGTCGCCCTTGCCGACCTGCCCGTAGAGGACGTTCGGCGCGGGGTGCGCCTTGACGAAGTAGTCGTTGACGAAGCGCAGGTTGTTGAGCAGGTGCGGCAGTTGGCCGCTGGCCACGTAGCCGTCGCGGTACTCGACCGCGCCCCAGGCGAGCATGGTGGCGCTGAACGCCATCGGGAAGCCGAACTTCACGTGGTCGCCGGCGTCGTACCAGCCGCCGGTGAGGTCCACCCCGACGTCGGCGCCGTCGGTGAGCGCGGAGTCGCCGCGCCAGGAGACCCGGTTCCAGGCCGGCAGCGGGCCGGACTGCTGCGCCTCGTAGAAGTAGAGCGACTTCTGCAACGCCTCGGCGTAGTTGAACGCGCCGGCCGCGGCGGGTGCGGTCCGTGTCGTGGTGGTGCCGGCGGTCGCGGCGGTTCGCGTGGCGTCCACGGCGGACGCGGGCGCCGGGCCGGTGACGGCGAGGGCGAGGCCGGCTACGAGGGCGGTGCCGGCGGCCAGCAGGCGGCGCGACCGGGGCGGGGCGCCCGGCGGGCGTGGAGAGCTCGGATGGCGCATCAGGTGCTCCTGTCGGTGGTGTCGCCCGTCGGGCACCGTCGGGGGCGGCGCTGCGGGCGGTGCGGGTCCGCGTGGCGACGAGGTGGTGGGTGGCACGGGCAGGGTGGGTGCGGTACGACCACGGTCGCCGGGAGCGCTCCCATGGATAGACGACAATGTAAGGCGGGCGCGGACGATTTGGGAAGCGTCGCCGCGTCGGACGGGGTGATCCGGTGCCGCCGGAGCGCCCGCGGGACCGAAAGCGTTACAGCGACACGCCCACCGAGAGTCACGGATTCTCCTGCCGCCGAGAAGAGAGGTGACGCGTATCGGCAGCTCAGGCCGATCGCCCGATGCCCGGGACCGTCACTCATCGTGCGATCATGGGCCGTCCCCTCGATCAATTCCGGAGGAATCCTCATGGCACACCGTCGGCGCGTGGTGCGCGCGGCCGTTTCCACCGCAGCCGCCACCGCCTGCCTCACCCTCGCCACCCCGGCCTGGGCGTCGAGCACCATCGCGATCAACCCGGACCACCGGGACGAGACGGCCGGCGGCTTCTCCACGCGGGACTGCGCCGACCCGCGGTTCGCGGACCGCCCGGCGGACCACGACGGCTGGCACTTCGTCCTGCCCGGCGGCAAGGCCTCGGGCGGCTTCGAGAGCCTGACCCTGACCTTCGGGACCGGCACGGGCGAGGTCACCGTCACCGTGCCGGACGCCGACGACGCCTACCCCGACGCCCTCTACCCGGCGGGGAAGAACGAGGGCCGGCTGATCCACGCCTACCTCTTCACCCCGGCCGGCTGGACCCTGCTGGACGGCAGCGCCGTCATCACCGGCACCGCCGGCAAGTTCAACCTGAGCCACACCTGCGGGGGCACCGCGCCGTCGCAGTCGCCGAGCCCGAGCCCGTCGCCGACCACCTCGGAGTCGCCGCAGCCGTCGGAGTCCCCGTCGGAGTCGGCCTCCCCGAGCGCGTCCGCCCCGCCGTCGGAGTCGCCGTCGCCCTCGGACCCGGCCTCGCCGTCGACGCCGGCCACCGCCTCGCCGACCGCGAGCCCCGGTGGCAGCGGCGGCGGTGAGGGCGGCCTGCCGCTGACGGGCGTGGCGACGACCAGCATCGCGCTGGGCGGTCTCGCCCTCATCGGCGGCGGCGCGCTGCTGATGCTGCGCCGTCGTCGCGACGACATCACCTTCACGAGCTGACCCCACCCAGCGCCGAACCGGCCGCCGGACACCTCGTCCGGCGGCCGGTCCTCGTCTCCGCCCCGGACGCCCCCCACCCGGACGCCCAGCGGGCCTCCCGCGACCACCGGACGTGCATCACATAATCTAATTACGTCGATGGGTTGACGACGTATGTCCAGGCCAGGCCACCGGACGGCGTCCGGAAACGTGCGGCGGGACCGGCGGGACGCGGGGCCGGCGTTCCGGCATACGAACGTACTGTTGCCGCGCCGCTTTCCGGCGCGCGACAGTACGCCTCACCAGCGGTGCCATCGACGCCGCCGCTCCCCCGGTCAACCCTGAGGAGATCGCGATGGCTCTACGACTCGCCGACGGCACCGCCTGGTCCGACACCCTCGCCCGCGCCGTGGCCGCCGCACCGGAGGCGTTCGGCTCCCCGGTCGACGGCGTCACCACGCTGCACAACCTCGTACGCGGCGACTGGCACGCCGTGGGCTCGCCCAGCCCGGTCCGCACGCCGGTGGACAACACCGTGCTGGTCAACCTGGCCCGCCTCGACGCCGACACCGCCCGTACCGCGGTCGCGCACGCCGCCGCCGCGCACCGCGCCTGGGCCGACACCCCGCTCGCCGAGCGCAAGGCCCGGGTCAGCGACGCCCTGGACGCCCTCACCGCCCACCGCGACCTGCTCGCCATGCTGCTGGTCTGGGAGATCGGCAAGCCGTGGCGGCTGGCCTGCGCCGACGTGGACCGGGCGCTCGACGGCGTCCGGTGGTACGTCGGCGAGATCGACCGGATGCTCGCCGACGGCCGGGAGCCGCTGCCCGGACCGGTCAGCAACATCGCCTCGTGGAACTACCCGATGAGCGTGCTCGTGCACGCCGAGCTGGTGCAGCTGCTCGCCGGCAACGCGGTGATCGCGAAGACCCCGTCGCAGGGCGGGGCGGTCTGCCTCACCGTCGCGCACGCGCTGATGCGCCGGGCCGGGCTGCCCGCCACCCTGGTCTCCGGCGGCGGCGAGGAGCTGTCCGAGGTGCTCGTACGGGCGCCGGAGATCGGCGCGGTGGCGTTCGTCGGCGGGCGCTCCAACGGCGGCAAGGTCGCCGCCGCGCTGCTCGACTCCGACAAGCGGCACTTCATCGAGCAGGAGGGCCTCAACGCGTGGGGCATCTGGAACTTCTCGCAGTGGGACCTGCTCGCCGGGCACCTGAAGAAGGGCTTCGAGTACGGCAAGCAGCGCTGCACCGCGTACCCGCGCTTCGTGGTGCAGCGGGACCTCGTCGACGAGTTCCTCGACATGTATCTGCCCGTGGTGCGCTCCGTCCGGTTCGGACACCCGCTCGCCGTCGGCGACGACTGGGCCGCCGGTGACCCGCTGCCCGAGCTGGACTTCGGCCCGCTGATCAGCGGCGCAAAGGCCGACGAGCTGCGCCGCAAGGTCGACGAGGCGGTACGCGGCGGCGCCGTGCCGCTGCACCGGGGCAAGCTGCACGGCGCGCCGTTCCTCGACGGGCAGGACACCTCCGCGTACGTGGCCCCGTCGGTGCTGCTGGCTCCGCCCGGGCGGTCCCGGCTGATGCACGCCGAGCCGTTCGGCCCCGTCGACACGATCGTCGTGGTGGACACCACCGACGAACTGCTGGCCGCGATGAACGCCTCGAACGGCGCGCTGGTCGCCTCGCTGGCCTGCGACGACGAGGAGCTGGCCGGCAAGCTCGCGGTCGACCTCCAGGCGTTCAAGGTGGGCATCAACAAGCCGCGCTCACGGGGCGACCGCGACGAGCCGTTCGGCGGCCGGGGCGCGTCCTGGAAGGGCGCCTTCGTCGGCGGCGACCTGCTGGTGCAGGCCGTCACCCAGGGCGGCGACGGCCGGCTCTACGGCAACTTCCCCGACTACAGCAGCTACCCCGCCACCTGAGATGTGAGCAAGGGCCCCCTGGGCACGCCGCAGGGGGCCCGGCCGACACCACGGTCGCGTACCGTCGAGTGATGTCGATCATCGCGCAGCTCTCCCTGGGAGTGTCCGACCCGCAGCGGGCGGCGGCCTTCTGGTCAGCCGCGCTCGGCTACCACCACCGCCCGCCCCGGTACGCCGGCGACGACTGGATCGTGCTGGAGCCGCCGCCCGGCGTGCCGGGCACCGCCATCGCCATGGACGTCAGCGAGAGCCCGGCCGAGGAGTTCCCCCGGATCCACCTCGACATCGACGCCGGCGACCGGGACCTCGACGAGGAGGTGGCGCGGCTCGTGGCGCTGGGCGCGCGCCCGGTCGACTGGCGGCACTACCCGACCGACCCGCACCCGACCGAGCCGCCGTACGTGGTGCTCGCCGACCCGGAGGGCAACCGGTTCTGCGTGCAGGGGACGCGCGCACCCGCGACGTGACGCCTCCGCGCGCCCGCCGCGTCAGCAGGGGCCCCTCCCGTTGACCGAGGGCACGCCCGCGGTGAGCGGGACGGTGAGGCTGACCAGCGCGCCGTCCCGCTCGGCCGCAGCCGGCCGGTCGAGCCGCCGCACGGTGCGCAGCATCGGCGCGTTCTCCGCGTGGACGTGCAGCACCAGGGCCGCGTGGCCGGCCTGCTCGGCGTGCCGGACCAGCCGGCGCAGCAGGGCCGAGCCGAGGCCCCGCCGCTGCCAGTCGTCGCGCACCAGCAGCGCCGCCTCGGCCTCGTCGCCCTCGGCGAGCAGGTTCGCCATCGCCACCACCGACCCGGTCGCGCCGGCGTCGCCGGCAGTGGCGAGCAGGGTCACGCCCCGGGCCGGCTCCAGCAGCCGGCGCAGCCGGGCCGGCGAGGGAGCCGCCGCACCGCCCAGGTAGCGGCGGTGCCGGCTGCGCGCCGAGCAGCCCTCGTGCAACTCGACGACGCCGGGCAGGTCGTCGACGGTCGCGGGTCGTACGGCCGCCTCGGCGCCGTCGGGCAGCACCAGGGTGACCTGCTCGGCGGCCCGGCGCGCGACGGCCGCCGACAGCTCGACCAGGGCCTGGGCGCGGGCGTACTCAGCCGGGGTGAAGCCCGGCACGGCGCGGCGCAGCGCGAACGACCCGCCGGTCGGGTCGTCCAGCAGCATCGTGGTCTCGGCGAGCCCGCCGCCGGAGCCGGTCGACGCGGGCCGCCAGGCGACCGCGTCCGCGCCGAGCAGGGCGCGCAGCGCCTCGCCGGTCGCGTCCGGGTCCCGCACCAGCCGGGTGGCCAGGCCGAGCGCCCGGGTCGGCTGGTCGGCGAGCCCGCGCGCCTCGCTGCGTGCCACCCAGCAGTCCCGCCCCCGCCCCCGGTGCACGGCGGCGACGAGGCCGGCCTCGTCGAGCGAGTCGGGCGCGTCGACCAGGAAGTCGTCGACGGCGCCCCGCTCGGTGGTGTGCACCTGCACGGCGAGGATGTTGACCCCTCGCAACGCCAGGCTCGCCGTCAGCACCGACAGGTAGCCCGGCCGGTCGTCCACGGTCGCCCGGATCCGCCACAGCGTCATGGTTCGCTCCCTTCCCCCGTACGAGGCTCGCCGGTCGCTGTTGCGGGCCGGTTGCCCCCGGGTGACGGCTCCGGTCCCGGCGCGGCGACCTGCGCCACACCGACCGCCGCCGGCCGGCCCGGCTCAGGGCCTCGCGGCCACCGGCGGCGCCCCGACCAGGTCGAGCCGGTCGCCGAGGATCACCGCGGCGGCCCGCACGAGCTGCGCCAGCCGGTCCACCTCCGTGGCGTGGAAAGCCGCCGCGGCCGGCGTCCCGGCGCACTCGCGGGCGGCCACCAGCACCAGGCCCGCCCGGCCGAACGGCGCGACCGCGACGTGCGGGCCGGCCGCGACGCTGATCGCCCGGGCGCGCAGCGGGGTCACCTCCGGCAGCGGCGGCGGTACGGGGGCGCGCCAGCTCGCGTAGCCGACGGTCGCCTCCCCCGCGGCGCCGGTCCGGGAGGCCCAGTCCACCGGCACCACCGCGGCCACCGCCCAGTCGGCGGCGAGCAGCCCGGGAACGGCGTCGACCAGCGTGGCGACGCCGTCGACCGGGTTGGCCGCGACCTGGGCCAGCAGTTCGGCGTCCTGCCCGGAGGTGGTGGGCGCGCCGATCGCCCGCCACACCCCGTCCACCCGGACGCCGGGGATCGCCGCCAGGCCGGCGAGCAGCCGCTCGACCCGCGCCGCGCCCGGCCAGACCACGGTGAAGTCGTCCACCGCCCGCCCGCCGAGCCGTTCCAGGACGACCACCTGGACGATGTCCGCACCGGACACGCCCATGGTGCGCGCCACCTGACCGAGCGTGCCCGGACGGTCCGGCAGGGTGACCCGAACTCGCAGCAACATGTCTGAACCCTCCGCTGGGCGGGCCGGCACCGCTGGCCGGCAGGCTGGGCCCCAGCCTGGTGGGTGGCCGTTTCGCCCCTGTTGCAGCGGCATGTCCCGAGGGTCAAATCCCGACCTTGACAGAATGGCGGAGCTGCCATCAACTAATCGGATGACCGAGCCGGCCGTCGACGCGCACGGGCCGGGCAGCGTGCCCGCCCCCGCCTCCCCCCGAGGGCTGGATCTCGACCGGCTCGCCGATCACCTGGCCCTGCACCGGCCCGAGCTGGCCGACGGCCCGTTGCGGGCCCGGCTGATCGCGGGCGGCAAGTCCAACCTGACCTACCTGCTGGCGATCGGCGAGCGCGAGGTGGTGCTGCGCCGCCCGCCGCTCGGGCACGTGCTGGCCACCGCGCACGACATGGCCCGGGAGTACCGGGTGATCTCCGCGCTGGCGCCGACCGACGTGCCGGTGCCCGCCGCGCTGCTGCTCTGCGAGGACGCCGAGGTCATCGGCGCGCCCTTCTACCTGATGGAACGGGTGCACGGCGAGGTGTTCCGCACCCGTGCCCAGACCGATCCGCTCACCGCCGAGCAGCGGCGGGAGCTGGCGCTGGCGATGATGGACACCCTCGCCGCGCTGCACGCGGTCGAGCCCGCCTCGGTCGGGCTGGCCGACTTCGGCCGGCCGGAGGGCTACCTCGCGCGGCAGGTACGCCGCTGGGCCGGCCAGCTCGACCGGTCCCGCAGCCGGCCCCTGCCCGGCATCGAGGAGCTGCGGGACCTGCTCGCCGGCACCGCGCCGGAGGGCGCCAACGCCGGTCGGATCGTGCACGGCGACTACCGGCTGGACAACCTGCTCGCCACCGTCGACCCGGTGGCCGTACGGGCCGTGCTCGACTGGGAGATGGCCACCCTCGGCGACCCGCTGGCCGACCTCGGGCTGCTGCTGACCTACTGGGACGTGCTCGGCGGCAGCGACTCGGCCGCCGGCAACCCGGTCGCCGACGGGCTCGGCCCGCGCGCCGGGTTCCCCACCGGCGCGGAACTGATCGCCCGGTACGCGGGGCGCGGCGACGTCGACGTCGGGCCGCTGCACTGGCACGTCGCGCTCGGCTGCTTCAAGCTCGCGGTGATCTGCGAGGGCATCCACTACCGGCACACGCTCGGGCAGACGCTCGGCGGGGGCTTCGACCGGATCGGCGACATGGTGGCACCGCTGGTCGAACACGGGCTGACCGCCGCCAGGGAGCGGTGATGGACTTCGCGTACGACGCCCGCACGGAGCAGCTGCGGGCCGAGCTGACGGACTTCCTGGAGCAGCACGTCTACCCCTCGGAGCCGGTGCACGCCGCGCAGGTGGCCGCCGCCGGCGACCCGTGGGCCCGGCCCCCGGTGATGGCCGAGCTCAAGACCGAGGCGCGCAAGCGCGGCCTGTGGAACCTCTTCCTGCCCGATCCGCGCCACGGCGCCGGCCTGACCAACCTCCAGTACGCCCCGCTGGCCGAGCTGACCGGGCGCAGCCCGCACCTGGCCCCGGAGGCGCTCAACTGCGCCGCACCGGACACGGGCAACATGGAGCTGCTCGCCGAGTTCGGCTCGCCGGAGCAGCAGGAGCGCTGGCTGCGGCCACTGCTGGAGGGCGAGATCCGCTCCGCCTTCTGCATGACCGAGCCGGAGGTGGCGTCCTCGGACGCGACCAACATCGCGACCCGGATCACCCGCGACGGCGACCACTACGTGGTCGACGGGCGCAAGTGGTGGTCGTCCGGGGCGATGGATCCGCGCTGCGAGATCTTCATCGTGATGGGCAAGACCGACCCGCAGGCCGACCGGCACCGCCAGCAGAGCATGATCCTGGTGCCCCGGGACACCCCCGGCGTCGCCGTGCGGCGGGGCATGACGGTGTTCGGCTACAGCGACGCCTCGCACGGCGGCCACGCCGAGATCGACTTCACCGACGTCCGCGTACCGGTGGAGAACCTGGTCGGGGCGGAGGGCACCGGCTTCGCGATCGCCCAGGCCCGCCTCGGCCCCGGCCGCATCCACCACTGCATGCGGCTGATCGGCATGGCGGAGCGGGCCCTGGAGCTGCTCTGCCGGCGGGCCCTCGACCGGGTCGCGTTCGGCCGGCCGCTCGCCGAGCAGGGCGTGGTGCGCGAGTGGATCGCCGAGTCGCGGGTGCGCATCGAGCAGGCCCGGTTGCTGGTGCTCAAGACCGCCTGGCTGATGGACACGGTCGGCAACAAGGGCGCGCACACCGAGATCCAGGCCATCAAGATCGCCACTCCCGCCATGGCCGAGTGGGTGATCGACAAGGCCATCCAGGCGTACGGCGGCGCCGGCGTCAGCCAGGACACCCCGCTCGCCGCTCTCTGGGCGCAGTCACGCACCCTGCGCCTGGCCGACGGCCCCGACGAGGTCCACCGCTCCTCGCTGGCCAAACGCGAACTACGCCGCTGGTCGGACTGACCCCCCAGACACCGCCCCACACGCGAGCCGGCCCGCCGCCCCCTCCCCCGCCCGCCTCAGCCTGTTGATCATGAAGTTGTCGTCGCGACACGCCGATGTCGAGGGCAACCACTTCATGATCAACCCGGAGGTGGGTGGGTGGGTCGAGGTGGGGCGGGTCAGGCGGAGGCTCGTTCTATGAGCTGGGTGTCGAGGAGGATGTGGGGGGACGGGAGCTCGTCGCCGCGGATGCGGGAGACCAGCAGGCGGGCCATCTGCCGGCCCATCTCCTCCACCGGCTGGAACACCGTGGTCAGCGGCGGCTCGGCCTGCCGGGCGATCGGGGCGTCGTCGAAGCCGACCACCGCGACGTCCTCCGGCACCCGCCGGCCCGCCTCGCGCAGCGCGCGCAGCGCCCCGAACGCCATCAGGTCGGAGGCGACGAAGACGGCGTCGAGGTCGGGGCAGGCCTCCAGCAGCCGACGCATCCCGGCCGCCCCGCTGCCCTCGCTGAAGTCGCCGTACGCGATCAGGGCGGGGTCGACACCGCGCCCGGCGGCCTTGACCGCCTCCTTGTAGCCGGTCAGTCGGCCCAGGCCGGCGCCCATGTCCTGCGGGCCGGCGATGGTGGCGATGCGCCGCCGCCCCCGGCCGGCCAGGTGTTCCACCGCGCGCCGGGCGCCGCCGACGTTGTCCACGTCGACGTAGTACGCCGGCTGCGCGCCGGGTTGCAGCATCCGGGCCGGACGGCCGCCGAGCACGGTGGGCAGGCCGCGCTCCTCCAGCAGGGTGGGCAGCGGGTCGGAGTCGTGCAGCGACAGCAGCAGGACGCCGTCGACGTGCTGGTTGGTCAGGTGGTGCTCGACCCGCTCCCGCTCGATCGGCGACTGCACCATGGCCAGCCAGAGCTGCAACGGGGTCTCCAGCAGCCCCGAGCTGACGCCCCGGACGATGCCGGCGAAGAACGGCTCGGTGAAGACCCGGTCGCCGGATTCGGAGACCACCAGGGCGATCGAGTCGGTGCGCTGGGTGACCAGTGCGCGGGCGGCCCGGTTCGGCACGTACCCCAGCTCGGCGATGGCCTGCTGCACCGCGGCGCGCGCCTCGGGGCTCACCTGCGGCGAGCCGTTGACCACCCGGGAGACCGTCCCGCGACCGACGCCGGCGCGGGCGGCGACGGCGTCGAGGGTCGGGCGCCCGAGCGACCGGGTGCGCTGCGTTGTCATTGTCTGCTCCTCCGACGGCGGACCGGCCCCGGCGCCACCCCCTGCGGGATGGCGCCGGGGCCGCCCGTTGATGACTGGCCCTGGCCTATTGTGCGGCCAGACCGTTGCGTCGGATCACCTCGGCGTACCACCTGGCGCTGGACTTGGGGATGCGCACCTGGGTGTCGTAGTCGACGTGGACCATCCCGAACCGCTTGGTGTAGCCCCAGGCCCACTCGAAATTATCCATCAACGACCAGGCGAAGTACCCGCGCAGGGGCACCCCGGCCTCGATCGCCTCGTGCGCGGCGCGCAGGTGGGCGTCGAAGTACGCCAGCCGGTCGGCGTCCTCGACCCGCCCGTCGACCACCTCGTCGACGAAGGCGGAGCCGTTCTCGGTGACGTAGAGCGGCAGGTCGGTGTACTCCTCGTGCACCCGGCGCAGCGTTTCCACCAGGCCGGGGGCGTCGATCTCCCAGTTCATGTCGGTGACCGGCACGCCCCGGGTGACGAAGCGGACGTCCTCGCTGCCCGGCCAGCACGACGGCGCCCGCCAGTACGGCTCCGGCTCGGCGTCGGGCACCGGCGCGGCGACGACGTGGCGGCTGTAGTAGTTGACGCCGACCACGTCCAGCGGGGTGGAGATGGTCGCCAGGTCGCCGTCGCGCACGTGCCCGAAGTCGGTGACCCCGGCGAGGTCGGCCATCAGGTCGGCCGGGTAGGACCCGCGCAGCAGCGGGTCCAGGAAGAAGCGGTTGGCCAGCCCGTCGATGCGCCGCGCGGCGTCGGCGTCGGCGGGCGCGTCGCTGGCCGGGGTGACCGGGTAGAGGTTGACCGTCACCCCCACCTCGGCGCTCGGCCGGGCCGCGCGCAGCGCCTGCACGGCGAGGCCGTGCCCGAGCATCAGGTGGTGCCCGGCGCGCACCGCGTCGGCGCCGTCCGAGCGGCCCGGCGCGTGCACGCCCGAGCCGTAGCCGAGGAACGCCGAGCACCACGGCTCGTTGAGCGTGGTCCAGTAGCGCACCCGGTCGCCGAGCGCGTCGGCGACCAGCGTGGCGTAGTCGGCGAAGCGCGCGGCGGTGTCCCGGGCCGGCCAGCCGCCGGCGTCCTCCAGCGGCTGCGGCAGGTCCCAGTGGTAGAGGGTGAGCCACGGCTCGATCCCGTGCCCCAGCAGCTCGTCGACGAGCCGCCGGTAGAAGTCGAGCCCCTCGGCGTTGGCCGGGCCGGTGCCGCCGGGCTGGACCCGGGGCCAGGAGACCGAGAACCGGTACGACCTGAGCCCCAGCTCCGCCATCAGCGCGACGTCGGAGCCCATCCGGTGGTAGTGGTCGCAGGCCACGTCGCCGGTGTGCCCCTCGACCACGCGGCCGGGGGTGTGGCTGAAGGTGTCCCAGATCGACGGGGTCCGGCCGCCCTCGGCCGCCGCGCCCTCGATCTGGTACGCGGCGGTGGCCGCGCCCCAGAGGAAGCCGGGCGGGAAGGTCAGCGGCGGACGGTCGTCGACGACGCCGACGGCGGGCGGGCTGGCGGGGTTGCTCACGACTTGACGGCACCTTCCATGATGCCGCCGACGATCTGGCGGCCGAACACGATGAACACGATCACCAACGGTAGAGTGCCGACCGCCGTGGCGGCGAACACCTGCGAGTAGTCGGTGTAGTAGGCGTACGACAGGAAGGCCAACGAGACCTGCAGGGTCGGGTTCTCGGAGGTGAGCACCGCGTACGGCCACAGGAACGAGTTCCAGGTCTCCATGAACGTGAGCAGGCCGAGTACGGCGGCGGCCGGGCGCAGCGCGGGCAGCACGATGTTCCAGTAGATCCGGAACGTGCTCGCCCCGTCCACCCGGCCCGCCTCGATCAGCTCGTCGGAGATGGCCTGGGTGGCGTACTGCCGCATCATGAACACGCCGAACGCGCTGACCAGGAACGGCACCGTCACCGCGTAGAGGGTGTCGAACCAGTTCAGGTCCTGGATCATGCCCCACAGCGGGATGAGCCCGAGCTGCGTCGGGATCATCATGGTGACGATGATCGTCAGCAGCAGGGCGTTGCGGCCCCGGAAACGCAGCTTCGCGAAGGCGAAGCCGGCCAGCGAGCCGGTGATCACCACGGAGACGGTCACGATGCCGGAGACGATCACCGAGTTGAGCAGGCCGGTGAGGAAGTTCGCCGCCTCGTTGTCGAGCACGCGGCCGAAGTTGTCGCCGAACGACCCGGCGGGCGCGACCGGCGGCGGGACGTCGTTGATCGAGTCCAGGCTGCGGGTGGCGATGACCACCATGTAGTAGAACGGGTAGATCGAGAAGAGCGTCGCCAGGACGAGCGCGACGTAGGTCAGCGGGCTGGTGCGCCACAGGCGCCGGGATGCCGAGTTCATCTGGGCGTTCCTCACTTCACCGTGCGGCGGACGAGCAGGAAGTTGATCCCCGAGACGAGGGCGATCATCAGGAACATCGCCCAGGCGACCGCCGCGCCGTAGCCGGCCGTGTTGAGGTTCTCGATGCCCAGCTCGTACATGTACATGGCCAGGGTCTGGAACTCGCGCTGGTCGCCGCCGATGATGTTGCCGTTGGCGAAGACGAGCGGCTCGGTGAAGAGCTGGAGCCCGCCGATGGTGGAGAGGATCACCACGAAGACGAAGGTCGGCGTGAGCATCGGCAGGGTGATCCGCCAGAACTGCTTCCACTGGCTGGCGCCGTCGAGCGCCGCCGCCTCGTACAGGTCGCGCGGGATGGCCTGCATGCCCGCGAGCAGGATCAGGGTGTTGTAGCCGGTCCACCGCCAGTTGACCATCGAGGCGATGGCGGTCCAGGAACTCCAGCGCTCGGCGTCCCAGTCGATCGCGTCGATCCCGACGAAGCTCAGCAGCCAGTTGATGACGCCGAAGTCGCGCTGGAAGAGCATGCCGAAGACGATCGCCACGGCGGCCACCGAGACCACGTTCGGCATGAAGATCGCCATCCGGAAGAACGTGCGCGCGCGCAGGAAGGTGCGGTTGAGCAGGTTCGCCAGGAACAGGGCGAGCAGCAGTTGCGGGATGGTCGACAGCAGGAAGATGCCGAACGTGTTGAGCGTGGCGTTCCAGAAGTACTCGTCCTTGACCAGGGCGACGTAGTTGTCGAACCCGATGAAGCTGTGGTCGCCGATCAGGTTCCAGTCGTGCAGGGACATCCAGGCGGTCCGCAGCATCGGGTAGAGCCCGAAGATGCCGAAGACCACGAAGAACGGCGCGATGTAGAGGTACGGCGAGTACTTCAGGTCCAGCCGGGTCAGCGAGTGCGACCGGCGCCGCGCGGGCGGGCGGGGTGGCGGTGCGGCGGGTGACGGCGGCGCCGTCGTGGCCGAGAGGCTCATGGGGGTCCTTTCCCGGCGTCGGCACGGGCGCGCGCCGACGCCCAGGCGCTCTTACGCGAAAACGGGACGGCGCCGATGGCGTCCGGGGACGGAACGGGGACGGCGCCGGTGGCGCCCGGGTGTGTGAGGACCCGGACGCCACCTGGCGACGAGGTGGGTCAGAAGGCGCCCTGCGTCTTGGCGTCCTTGGCGAACTGCTCCCAGGCCTTGTCCTTCGTGGCCTGTCCCTGTTCGTACGAGCGCAGCGCCGGCTCGAACGCGTTCTCCTTCACCGCCTGGTGCTTCGGGCCGAGGTGCAGCGGCTGGATCTTGGCGACGCTCTCACCGAAGATCTTGCCGGTCGGCGCGTTGTTGAAGTACTCGTTGGTGTAGGCGAGGAACTCCGGGTTCTTCAGCGCCTCCAGGTTGGTCGGCAGCGGGCCCTTGAGCTTGAACGCCGCGACCTGGCTCTGCGCGTTGGTGAGGTACTCGGCGAGCTTCGCCGCCTCCTTGGGGTACTTGCTCTGGGTCGGCACGCCGAGCCAGGAGCCACCCCAGTTGCCGGCGCCGCCGGGCACCGGGGCGACGTCCCACTTGCCCTTGTTCTCGGGGCCGGAGTTGTCCGCGACGATGCCGAGCATCCAGGACGGGCAGAAGGTCGCCGCGAAGGTGCCCTGCTTGAAGCCGGCCGACCACTCCGGCGACCAGGTGGCCGTCTCGGCGGTGATGTTGGCGTCGGCCATCGCGACCGCGGTGTCCCAGGAGGCCTTCACCGCCGCGCTCTTGTCGGCGACGATGTTGTCGTCCTTGTCGTAGAACAGGTCGCCGCCCTGCTGGAACATGACCGCGCTGGCGGCGGTGGTGACCGAGTCGACCAGGCCCTTGCCGGTGGCGGCGCGGTACTTCTTGCCGGTCTCGATGAAGGCGTTCCAGTCCGGCCAGAGGGCGGCGACCTGGTCCCGCTCGACCGGCAGCTTGGCGGCCTGGAAGAGATCACGGCGGTAGCAGACGGCGAGGCTGCCGACGTCGGTCGGCAGACCGATCAGCCGGCCGTCGGGCGCCTTGCCCAGCTCCCACTTCCAGGGCAGGTAGTCCTTGCTGTGGTCGGCGACCAGCGGGGCGAGGTCGGCCCAGTTGGCGGGGTTGGCCTTGAACTCGTTGAGGATGCCCTCCTCCAGGGCGACCACGTCGGCCGCGCCCTTGCCGGTGGCCAGCGCCCGGACGATCTTCGGCCGGTACTCGTTGAGCTGGGCGGTCTTGCGCAGCTCGACCTTGATGCCGGTGTCTTTCTCGTACTGCTTGATGATCTCGTCGTAACCGAACTCGCCGAACGTGTCGACGACCAGCTTGGCGGGCTTCTCGCCGGCCGCGGGCGCGTCGTCGTCCTTGCCGCAGGCCGCGAGACCGCCGATGGCGGTGATCGCGGCCAGTGCGGCAGCCGCCATGCGGGTGCGCCGCGTGGTGAGGCTCATCGGAGACCCCTCTTTCGGTGGTGAGGCTGACTGGGTGTGGTGGGGGGTGCCGTGCGCGCCGTCGGTGCCGGCCGGGGCCGGCGCTCGACGACCGGGAGCGGGGCGCGGGTGAGTCGTGCCACGTTCGCGGGAGCGCTCCCATGAGATTGCCGGCGGGTGTCAGGGGTGTCAATAGGCCTATGGGAGCGTTCCCAGATCGTTACCGCGAACGCGTCCGCCCGCAACGCCGCGCGCCGCGGGCCGATCCGCACCCCGGCACCACCTGGGCATCCGTCGGATTGAAGCGGTTCAGCACACCCGTGCGGGGACGACAGGCACGCTCAACGGCCCGCCCGGCAACCGGATACGGGCCGCGGACGCGTCGCGGGCCGAAGCGGTTCAGCAGAAGCGGCGCAGCAGGGTGCCGGCCCGGCGCGCGTCGAAGGCGTCCGGGTCGAACCGGTCGCCCACCAGGTCCCGCGCCGCCGGGTGCCCGGGGTGCGCCGGGTCCGCCAGCGCGGCCAGCAGCGCCTGCCAGCCGGCCGGGCCGCCGGTGTCCTCGGGCGGGCACGCCCGCTCGCCGCCCGAGCAGGACGGGTACCGCTCGTCCGGGTCGGCCGTGAAGGCGTCCTCCACCACCAGGTCGTGCTCCCACCAGTCGCCGAAGTCGTACGTGTAGTGGAAGCGGCTGCCCTTGCCGACGACGGCGTCGAGGCGGACGTCCAACTCGTCGTGCAGGGCCAGCTCGCCGTCGGGGTCGGGCTCGCCGTACTGGCGGCCCTCGATCTCGAACGAGTGCAGGTGGCAGTCCCGCCAGCCCATGGCGTGCTGCACCACCCGGTGCAGCCGGTCCAGCGTGTAGCCACCGGGGACGAGGACCCGACGCCAGACGGGCGGCCGGACCCCGGCCAGGGAAATCTTCAGCTGGAAGATCTGACGCGGCATGCTGTCCCATCCTTCCTCGGCATAGGCTGCGGGGCATGATCTGCCGAGCGTGCCGGGCCAGGCGGCACGACGACTGCCCGGGGCGGAACTGGTGCGACTGCCAGCACCGTACCTCCCGACCCACCCCTCCGGTCACCGGTCCGGCCGGCGAATGAGCGTCGGAATCCCGATCTCGGCGCTCTGGCCGCGACCGTCGGCGCGCCCGTTGGACGACGCCGCGCTCACCGCGCTCTACGGCCGGGTCGACCGACCCCACCTGCGGGTCAACTTCGTGACCAGCGTCGACGGCGGCGTCTCCGTCGACGGCTACTCCGCCGGGCTCTCCGGGGAGCCGGACAAGCGCGTCTTCGGGCTGCTGCGCATGCTCTGCGACGCCCTGGTCGTCGCCGCCGGCACGCTGCGGCGCGAGGGCTACCGGGCGGTACGCCTCGACGAACGGCGCCGGGCGTGGCGCCGCGAGCACGGCCTGCCCGAGTACCCGACGCTGGTCGTCGTCTCCGGCTCGCTCGACCTCGACCCGGCGCAGGCCGCGTTCGCCGACGCGCCGGTGCGGCCCGTGGTGCTCACCCGGGCCGGCGCCACGGCGCCGCCCGGCCTGAGCGACGTCGCCGACGTGGTGCGCCGCGGCGACGACCGGGTGGACCTGGCGGCGGGCCTGACCGAGCTGCGCCGCCGCGGGCTCGGCCAACTGCTCTGCGAGGGCGGCCCGCAGCTGTTCGGCGCGCTCACCGCCGCCGACCTGGTGGACGAGGTCTGCCTGACCGTCGCCCCGCTGCTCGCCGGGGCGGGCCCGGGGCGGATCACCGCCGGCGACGCCAGCGACGTGCGCCACCTGCCGCTACGGCACGTGCTCGCCGCCGACGACGGCGTGCTCATGCTCCGCTACGCCCGCGACTGACCGTGGCCGGACAGGCACCCTGCGGCTGAGGACACCGACGACGGCGTGGCGTCCGCCGCGTCGCGTGGCAACGTGTCGTACTCCTCGGGCAGGATGCAGGCGTGTGCCCCGACCGCGACGACCAGCCGACCGGAGTTGCCCGATGACTGACGACGGGTTCGACGGCCCGGGCGAGGCGGTCGGCCGGGTGCTGGGCACCGCCGACGCCACCCCCCTGCAGTTCTGGACGGCGGTCTCCCCCGGCAGCTACCTCCAGCTCGACGACGTCGTGGTGACCCGGCGCGAGCTGCCCGACCGCGAGCCGGTCACGATCGCCGGGGTGGTCACCCAGGTGCGGGCCCGGCACGAGGGCGCCCAGTTCGAGTCCGACGTCTTCGCCATCGCCGACGGCACGCTGCCCGCCCAGGTGCAGGAGGCCGCCGAGATCACCACCACCCGCGTCGACCCGGAGCTCTACGTACCGCCGTCGCCCGGCGCGGTGGTGCACCGCGCCGAGGGCGACGCCCGGGCCCGCGCGCTGCACTTCGACCGGATGGAGCGGCGCATCCCGATGGGCATGGGCCGCGACGGGGTGCCGGTCTACCTCAACGCCGACTTCCTCGACGGCAGCCGGGGCGCGCACGTGTCGATCTCCGGCATCTCGGGCGTCGCCACGAAGACGAGCTTCGCCACCTTCCTGCTCTACTCGGTCTTCCGCTCCGGAGTGCTGGGCGGCGACGCGGTCAACGCCAAGGCGCTCATCTTCAACGTCAAGGGCGAGGACCTGCTCTTCCTCGACCACCCCAACACCCGGCTCGACGACGCCACCCGCGCCTCCTACGCCAAGCTCGGCCTGGTCGCCGGCGCCTTCCCCGACGTGCGGGTCTACGCCCCGCCCCGGGTGGGCGACTCCTCCGGCACGCCCGACGTGAGCAGCCGGCTCACCGGGGTCGACAGCTTCTACTGGACGCTGAGCGAGTTCTGCGCCGACCGCCTGCTGCCCTACGTGTTCGCCGACGCCGACGACGAACGCCAGCAGTACACGATGGTGGTGCACTCGGTCGCCGCCCACCTGGCCCGCTACGCCCAGCCCGCCGACGGCGGGGTGAGCATCGACGGGGTGCGTCTCGGCTCGTACGCCGACCTGGTCGACCACGTCGTCGAGCAGCTCAACGACGACGAGACCCGCTCCGACTGGGCCGGCAGCGCCGTCGGGCTGGGCACGGTCAACGCGTTCGCCCGGCGGCTGATCGGCAGCAAGAAGGACCTGTCCCGGCTGATCCGGGGCGACCTGGCCACCCGCCGCCCGCACAGCATCAACACCGCCGAGAGCGCTCAGGTCACCGTGGTCGACCTGCACAACCTCCCCGACCGCGCGCAGCGGTTCGTGGTCGGCGTGACGCTGAAGAGCGAGTTCGAGCGCAAGGAGAAGGCCGGCACCGCCAAGCCGCTGCTCTTCGTGGTGCTCGACGAGCTCAACAAGTACGCCCCCCGCGAGGGCTCCTCCCCCATCAAGGAGGTGCTGCTCGACATCGCCGAGCGGGGCCGCTCCCTCGGGGTGATCCTGGTCGGCGCCCAGCAGACGGCGAGCGAGGTGGAGCGGCGCATCGTCACCAACTCGGCGATCCGGGTGGTGGGCCGGCTCGACCCGGCCGAGGCGTCCCGCCCGGAATACGGCTTCCTCCCACCCGCCCAGCGGCAGCGCGCGCTGCTGGCCAAGCCGGGCACGATGTTCGTCAACCAGCCCGACATCCCGGTGCCGCTCTGCCTGGAGTTCCCGTTCCCGGCCTGGGCCACCCGGGTCTCCGAGGCCGGCCGCGCCCCGTCCGAGACACTCCGGTCGCTCACCCAGTCCGTCGACCCGTTCGCGGTGGTCGGCTCCGGCGGCGGCACCTCCGACGACGACATCCCGTTCTAGGGGGAATCCGGTGAGCGCGAGGAGTGAGCTTGCGAGCCCCGCAGTCGCGAACGAAAGGCGGGCCCCGTGAAGATCCTGCACACCTCCGACTGGCACGTCGGCAAGGTCCTCAAGGGGCAGTCGCGGGCCGAGGAGCACAAGCGGGTCCTGGCCGGCGTGATCGACGTCGCCCGCGCCGAGGCGCCCGACCTGGTCATCGTCGCCGGTGACCTCTACGACACCGCCGCCCCGACGCCGGAGGCCACCCGGCTGGTCACCCGGGCGCTGACCGCGCTGCGCCGCACCGGCGCCGACGTGGTGGCCATCGGCGGCAACCACGACAACGGCCAGGCCCTCGACGCGCTGCGGCCCTGGGCCGAGGCCGCCGGCATCACCCTGCGCGGCGGGGTCCGGGACAACCCCGACGAGCACGTCATCGACGGCACCACCGCCGGCGGCGAGCGGTGGCGGCTGGCCGCGCTGCCGTTCCTCTCCCAGCGCTACGCCATCCGCGCCGTGGAGATGTACGAGCTGACCGCCGCCGAGACCACCCAGACGTACGCCGACCACCTGGGCCGGGTGCTGGGCCGGCTCACGGAGAGCTTCACCGAACCGGACCGGGTGCACCTGGTCACCGCCCACCTGACCGTGGTGGGCGCGACCACTGGCGGCGGGGAGCGCGACGCGCACACCGTGCTGGGCTACGCGGTGCCCGCGACCGTCTTCCCGGGCACGGCGCACTACGTGGCGCTGGGCCACCTGCACCGCTCGCAGCGGGTGCAGGGCCCCTGCCCGATCCGCTACAGCGGCAGCCCGCTCGCGGTCGACTTCGGCGAGCAGGAGAACGTGCCGTCGGTGACCGTCGTCGAGGTCACCGCGACCACGGCCGCGCAGGTGCGGGAGGTGCCGGTGACCGCCGCCACCACGCTGCGTACGGTCCGGGGCACCCTGGCCCAGCTCGCCGAGATGGACGTGCCGGACGCCTGGCTGCGGGTCTACGTCCGGGAGCAGCCGCGCGCCGGGCTGCGCGAGGAGGTGCAGGAGCTGCTCCCGCAGGCCCTGGAGATCCGGATCGACCCGGAGCTGGTGCCCGCCCCGGGCAGCGGCGCCCGGGTGGCGCAGCGGGCGGGCCGCTCGCCCCGGCAGCTCTTTGCCGACTACCTCGACAGCCGGGGGCACACCGACGACGGGGTGCGGGAGCTCTTCGACGAGCTCTTCGAGGAGGTCGACCACTGATGCGGCCGATGCGGCTGGACATGGCGGGCTTCACCGTCTTCCGCGACGAGACCACGATCGACTTCACCGACGCCGACTTCTTCGCGCTGGTCGGGCCGACGGGCTCCGGCAAGTCGACGGTGCTGGACGCGATCTGTTTCGCCCTCTACGGCACGGTGCCCCGCTGGGGTGGCGCCCGGGGCCTGTCCAACGCCCTGGCGCCGTCGGCCACCGAGGCGCGGGTCCGGCTGGTCTTCGAGTCGGCCGGTGCCCGCTACGTGGCGACCCGGGTGGTCCGCCGCGACGGCCGGGGCAACGTCAAGACGGCCAACGCCGGATTGCAGCTGATGCCGGCCGGTTTCGACGTGACCAAGCTCGACACCGGGCTGAGCCCGGAGGACCTCGGCGAGGTGGTGGCCGGCACCCCCGCCGAGATGGAGCAGGCCGTGCTGGAGGCGGTCGGGCTGCCGTACGAGCAGTTCACCAGCTGCGTGGTGCTGCCGCAGGGGCAGTTCGCGGACTTCCTGCACGCCAAGCCGGCCACCCGGCAGCAGATCCTGGTCAACCTGCTGGGCCTCGGGGTCTACGAGGACGTGCAGAAGCGGGCGACCGCGCGGGCCGCGCAGGCCGAGGCGAAGCTGGAGGCGGTCGACCAGGCGCTCGCCGGGCTCACCGACGTCGACGACGCCGCGCTGGAGGCGGCGATCGGGCAGGTCGACCGGATGCGGGAGCTGGCGGGGGCGGTGGCGAGCGCCGTACCGGAGCTGGAGGCGGCCCGGGCGTCGGCGCGGGAGGCGGGCGCGGCCCTTGCGGCCCTCGACGCCGACCTGGCGGTGTTGGCGGCCGTGCGGGCGCCCGACGGCGTGGCGGAGGTGGCCCGGGCGGTGGCGTCGGCGCGGGCCGGCGCGGACGAGGCGGCGACGGCGGTGTCGCTGGCCGAGGAGCGGGAGGAGAAGCTGCGCGGCGAGCTGGCCGCCGCCGGTGACGAGAGCGCGCTGCGGTTGCTGCTGCGGGCGTACACCGACCGGGAGAAGCTGGCCGGCGAGGCGGCGGCGGTCCGCGCGGCGGTGACCGGGGCGCAGGCCGAGCACGGCGCGGCCGTGGCGGCGCTGGCCGAGGCGCGGGCGGCGGCCGAGCGGGCCGAGGCGGAGCTGGAGGCGGCCTTCCGCGCCCACGAGGAGGCGAAGGCGACCGACCAGGCGGTGGCGTTGCGCGCGCACCTGCGCGCCGGGGCGCCCTGCCCGGTCTGTGAGCAGACCGTCGCGACGGTGCCGGCGGTGCCGGCCGATTCGGCGGTGGCCGCCGCGACGGCGGCGGGACGGGCGGCGCGGGCCGCCAGCAAGGCCGCCCAGTCGGTGGTGCAGGAGCGCGACGGGGCGGCCCGGGAGCTGGAGCGGGTGCTGCTGCGCGCGCGGGCCCGGCAGGACCAGGTGCAGGCCCGGCTGGCCGAGCTGGACGACCAACTGGCCGGGGCGGCCGAGCCGGTGGTGCTGCGCCGCGAGCTGGACGACCACGCGCGGCTGCGCCGGGCGCTGGAGGAGTCGGCGGCGGCGGTGCGGGCCGGCCGGGAGGCCGCGCGGCGGGCCCGGGCGGCGGTGGACGCCGCCGAGGAGCGGTTGCGGGCGACGTGGCGCGCGTTCGACGCGGCCCGCGACGGGCTCGCCCGGTTCGGGCCGCCGACGGCGGACCGCGACGACCTGGGGGCCGCGTGGGCGGCCCTCACCGGCTGGGCCGGCGAGGAGGCGGAGCGTCGCCGCGCCGAGCGGGCCGGGCGGGCCGGGGCGGTGGCGCAGGCCGAGGCGGCGGCCGCCGAGGTCGGCGAGCGCATCGCGGGCGTCCTCGCCGCCGCCGGGCTGCCGCCCGCCGACGATCCGCTGCGCGCCACCGACCGCGCCCTCGAGCGGGCCGAGGCAGACCTGCGCGAGCTGGAGCGGCGCCGGGAGCAGGCCGGTGGCCTGCGCGAGCAGCGGGCCGGCTACGAGCGCGAGGCGCAGGTGGCCCGGGCCCTCGCGGGGCACCTGCGGGCCAACAACTTCGAGCGGTGGCTGCTCGCCGAGGCGTTGGACCTGCTGGTCGACGGCGCCTCGGGCATCCTGCGGGAGCTCTCCGGCGGGCAGTACGACCTGGTGCACGACAAGGGCGAGTTCTTCGTGGTCGACCACTACGACGCGGGGTTGCGCCGGGGCGTGCGCACCCTGTCGGGCGGTGAGACCTTCCAGGCGTCGCTGGCGCTGGCGCTGGCGTTGTCGGAGCAGCTCGCCGGGATGTCCACCACGGCGGCGAGCCTGGAGTCGATCGTGCTGGACGAGGGCTTCGGCACGCTCGACGCGGCCACCCTCGACACGGTGGCCGCCACGCTGGAGAACCTGGCCGCCCGGGGCGACCGGATGGTCGGCGTGGTCACCCACGTGCCGGCCCTGGCCGAGCGCATCCCGGTCCGGTTCGAGGTCAGCAAGGACGCCCGGTCGGCCCGCGTCGAACGGACCGGCCGGTGAGCGGGGCCCCGGCGCGCGCGACGGGAGGTCCGCTGCGGTGACCGATCCCCGGTTCTTCGTCGACGCGTGGGACCCGGCGTACGGCGCGTCGTTCGAGGCGTCCGGCGGCGGTCCCGCCGCGCCGAGCAGCGCCCAGGTCGACGCGGACGCCGAACTGCCGGCGGTGGACTGGCGGGCGATCGGGCCACGCTCCGACGTCCGGGCCCCCGACGTGGTGCTGCTCGTCGACGGGGTGCGCCGCATCGACGCGAGCGTGTGGACGGCCGAGGACGACGGCGCGTCCTTCCCCGGCCTCGCCGCGTCGTACGCCGCCGGGGTGGTCCGGTGCGACCTGGAGCGCGGCGCGGCGCAGCTCGCCGGGGCGAAGGTGGGCCGGGGCCTGTTCACCGCCAGTCCGTCGGCGGTGGACGTGGTGGCCGGCAGCGTCCGCTACCCGGTGCACCGGGTGAGCGGCACGGGCGAGCTGAACAAGCTCCCGGCCGCCGTGCAGGGGCCGCTGACGGCGCTGGAGGTGGAGGTCTCGGGGGCGGCCCGCACCGACGGCGACCTGCTGGTGGTCGACGGCCCGCTGCGCAACCGGCGGCAGCTGCCGCGCACCCTCGGCTACATCAAGACGCAGCACAGCCAATACCTGGACGCCCGGCTGACCGCCGTGGTCACCGGGTTGGCGGCCGGCGAGCGCTCCCCGGTGTTCAAGCTCGGCACGGCCTGGGGCGGCTGGTCGTGGTACCTGCGGCTGCCGGTGGCCCTCGGCGCGCCGTGGGCGGGCATCGTCCGGATGGAGTGCTCCGCCGAGCTGGGCATCGACGAGGCGGTGGGGCTCGCCGACCTGTCGCTGGTCACGCTGCCCCGGTTCGCGTCCACCCCCTACAAGGACCCGCGGGCACCGCAGAACCTGATCCCGATCGCCGGCCTGGAGCGCCGGCTGCGGTCGCTGCTCGGCGACGCGCGGCTGCTGCACCGGGTGCTCACCACCGCCGCCCGGGCCCGGCGCTGATGGGCCGCAAGCGGGCGGCCGACACGGTGGCAGCGCGGGTGGACACCGGCCAGGCCGAGCTGGTGCCCGATCCGGACCGGCCGGGATCGTGGACCCTGCTGCTCGACGGCGCCCCGCAGTCGCACGTGGACCTGGCCGATCCCACGCACCTGGAGTTCGAGTACGTCCGGCGGCTCGCCGCCGCGATCGACCTGATGGCCCCGGCCGGGGCGCCGCTGCGGGTGCTGCACCTCGGCGGCGGCGCGCTCACCCTGCCCCGCTACGTGGCGGCCACCCGGCCCGGCTCCACCCAGCGGGTCGTCGAGGTGGACGGCGCGCTCGTGGAACTGGTCCGCCGGGCCCTGCCGTGGCCGCCGGACCCCCGCCTCAAGGTGCGGGTGGCCGACGCCCGGGCGGTGCTCGCCGCCAGCCGGGACGCCAGCTACGACGTCGTGCTCGCCGACGTCTTCGCCGGTGCCCGTACGCCGGCGCACCTGACCTCGGTGGAGTACGCCGCCGAGGTGGCCCGGGTGCTGCGTCCCGCCGGCTTCCACCTGGCCAACGTGGCCGACGGCCCGCCGCTGCGCCACGCCCGGGCGCAGGTCGCCACGGTCCGCTCGGTGCTGCCCCGGGCCTGCCTCGTCGGCGACGCTGCGGTGCTGCGCGGACGTCGATACGGCAACCTGGTGCTGGTGGCCGGCCGGGTCGAGCCGCCGGTGCCGGAGCTGACCCGGCGCGCGGCCGGGGACTGGTTCCCGGGCCGGGTCCTGGCCGGCGAGGAACTCGACCGCTTCGCGGGCGGCGCGGCGGTGGTCCGCGACGTCGACGCCACCGACTCGACCCCGCCGCCGCCCGGGATCTTCTCCGTGGGCCGGTGAGCGGAATCTTTTCCGCGCGCCGTTGATCCGTTCGCCCCGTGGCCGCGTACCACCGGGCGGCCGTGCCCGCGGGGGACGGCCGATGTCATCGGACACCCGGAGGTCTGCATGCATGCGGTGGCGGCGGCCGGTTGGCCCGGCGACGGGGCGCGGGGGGACTGGATGTCCGCGCGGTCCCAGTCCCGGCCGGGCACGGCGGCACGCGGGGTCGACGCCCGCGAGGCGCCTCGCCAGAATGGGCCGGTGACGCCGAGATCCGCCCCCGGACGCCACCAGGCGGCACCGTCCACCGAGGCGGGTCACTCGGACCGGCTGATCCGGCTGCTCTACGCCGAGCACGCCGGGCCGCTGCTGGCGTTCGTCATGCGGCTCACCGGCGGCGACCGGCAGCGGGCGGAGGACATCGTCCAGGAGACGCTGCTGCGGGCGTGGCGCAACGCGCACCGGCTCGGCGCGCAGGGGCAGGGCTCGCTGCGGCCGTGGCTGGTCACGGTGGCCCGCCGCATCGCCATCGACGAGCACCGCAGCGAGCAGGCCCGGCCGGCCGAGACGTACGACCGGGACCTGACCGCGTTCGCCGAGGCGGACAGCACCGACCGGGTCCTGCGCACGATGACGGTGGCGGACGCGCTGCGTACGCTGAGCCAGTCGCACCGGGAGATCCTGGTGGCCACGTACTTCCGGGGTCGGACGGTGCCGGAGGCGGCCGAGGAGCTGCGCCTGCCGCTCGGCACCGCGAAGTCGCGGGTCTACTACGCGCTGCGCGCGCTGCGCACGGCTCTGCAGGAACGGGGGGTGACGGAATGAGCCGGGCGGACCACATGGACGTAGCGGCGTACGCGCTCGGCGTGCTGGACGAGCACGACACGCAACGGTTCGAGGAGCACCTCGCCGCCTGCTGGGCGTGCGCCGCCGAGTTGGAGACGATGGTGCCCGTCGTCGGCCTGCTCTCCGACATCGACGGCGAGACGATGGCCGCGCTGGAGCAGACCCGCACCGATCCGGCCCTGCTGGACCGGACGCTGGTCGCGGTCCGCGCCCACCGGCGGCGCAACCGGGTCCGGCAGCTGCTGGCCACGGCCGCCGCGGTGCTGGTCCTGGGCGGGCTGACGGGGCTCGGTTTCGCCCGGATCGCCGGTGACAGCGCGCCCGAGGTGGCGGCCGAGCCGACCGCGACCGCCCTGGTCGCTCCGCCGACGGCCAGCCGCTCCAGCGACCCGAACGACCCGAACATCGGCGGTACGCTGCCGGAGGGCGACCCGGTCAACGTCGTCGACCCGACCACCGGCGTCGAGGCGACGTTCTTCGTCGTGTCGAAGGACTTCGGCACGGGGGTGGACTTCATCCTCGCCAAGCTGCCCGGGCCCCGGACGTGCCGGCTCGTCGTGGTGCGGAAGAACAACAGCACCGAGGTGATCTCCAGCTGGTCGGTGCCCGCCACCGGGTACGGCACCAACGCGCGCGCCGAGAAGCTGAGCCTGTCGGCGTCGACGTCGACGCGCCTCGGCGACATCAAGCAGATCCAGGTGCAGTCGGTGGACGCCGGCGGGGTGGCGAGCCCGCTGGTCACGGTGCAGCTGTAGCAACCGCCGCGGGACCGGCGCCGGCAGCACGACGGCCGGCGCCGGTCCCGCGTGCCGTCGCGGCACGGTCTCCCGGTCGCGGGTGGATGGCTGCCTGCGCGGCGACGAAGACGCGGGAGGCGATCTCGCGCGGCGTGGTCCTGCGGGAGGAACCGCCCTCGTGGCGGGAAACGGATTTCCGGCCCGTTCGGTTCAACGGTTTCCGGTGACATCGACCACGATCGCGCGTTCAACCTTGACAACGCCCCCTCCGTATCAATCGGTGAACCGCCATAACCGAGGAGGGCACGTGGCACAGATGAAGCGAACCGTCATCGTCGCGAGCGCGATGGTCGCATTGACGGCCTGCGCTCCCGCGGGTTACGAGGGGGCGAACTCGGGCGCGGCCGAGCCGGTCGCCGTGACCGCCGCCGAGCCCAGCGCGGCCGTCGAGCCCGAGGCGTCGCCGTCCCCCACCGCCGCGCCGTCCGACGCGGAGCTGACCGACGAGCTCAACGGCAGGAAGGTCGCCCGGATGGGCAGCGTGGTCACCGACCAGGACGGTTGGATCCTCTACCGCTTCGACAAGGACACCAACGACCCGCCCTCGTCGAACTGCGTCGACAAGTGCGCCCAGGTGTGGCCGCCGGCGCTGACCGACGGCGCCCCGGACCTCAACGGCGTCTCCGACGACAAGGTCGGCACCGTCACCCGGCAGGACGGCACCCGGCAGATCACCCTGGACGGCTGGCCGCTCTACCGCTACGTCGGCGACAAGAAGCCCGGCCAGTGGAAGGGCCAGGGCGTCGGGGGCACCTGGTTCGTGGTCGCCCCGGACGGCAGGAAGAACCTGAGCTGCCTGCCAACGGGCACCCCGAAGCCGGTCGCCCCGCCGGCGGACGAGAAGGCCGACTCGAACTACTCGTACTGACCCGAACGGGCCCGGCGGGCCGGTCGCAGCCTCGACGGGCGCGACCGGTCCCCGTGCCGGGCGGGCGCAGCCGGCCGACGCCGTGGACCCGCCGGGTCGCCGGCGACGAGGCAGGACGCGTCGGCCGTGTCGCCGGTCACGGGGCCGGGGCGTGACAGCATGTGCGGGTGACCGGGACCGAACCGACCGCGCGTCGGGAGCTGCGCCCGCCGGCCGGGTACCGGCTGGCCGCCTCGGTGCGGGCGCTGACCTTCAGCCCGTACGACCCCTGCGCGCGCGTCGCGGCCGGCACCTTCTGGTGGGCCACCCGGACCCCGGACGGGCCGGCCACCCTCGCCCTGCGGCCGTCGGGCGGCGCCCTGCTGGCCGAGGGCTACGGCCCGGGGGCCGACCGGGTGGTGCAGCGGGCGGACGCGATCGCGGGGCTGCGCGACGACGTCAGCGGGTTCGCGGCGCTCGCCGCGGCCCATCCCGTGGTGGCGCGGCTCGCGGCCCAGCACCGGGGACTGCGGATGCCGGCCACCGGGCAGGTCTTCCGCCAACTGCTGCGGGCGGTCTTCGAGCAGAAGGTCACCGGCAAGGAGGCGTACCGGGCGTACGCGGCGACGGTGCGGCACTTCGCCGAGGCGGCGCCCGGTCCGATGCAGCCGCTGCTGCTCCCGCCGGACCCGGCGGCGGTGGCCGCCGCCGGGTACTGGGTGTTCCACCCGTTCGGCGTGGAGCAGCGTCGGGCCGAGACGCTGCGCCGCGCGGCGGCCGTCGCGGACCGGCTGGAGCGCTGCGCGGACTCCGCCGAGGCCACCCGCCGGCTCACCGCCATCGCCGGCATCGGAGCCTGGACGGCCGCCGAGGTGGTGCGGATCGCGTACGGGGACCCGGACGCGGTCAGCGTCGGCGACTTCCACGTGCCCAACACGGTGGCGTGGGCGCTGGCGGGCGAGCCGCGCGGCGACGACGCCCGGATGCTGGCCCTGCTGGAGCCGTTCCGGGGTCACCGGGGGCGGGTCTGCGTACTGCTGGCGGCCGGTGGCGTCCAGGCACCGAAGTACGGTCCACGGATGCCGATCCGCTCCTTCGCCCGCTTCTGACGCGCGACGGCGGCGCGAGGTCAGCGCCGGGCGCAGAGCCGGCGCAGGGTGCGCCCGAGCCACCAGGCGTACGCCTGCTGGAAGGCCCGGCCGGCGGGCCCGGCGGCGCGCATGACCCAGCGGTCCGGCCGGCTGAACGCGAGCACCTCGAACCAGACGTGGCCGGCGGCGTCACGGCTGACCACGAACGCCTCCTCGCCGCGCGCCGGATGCCCGGGCAGCGTGCCGTAGCCGAAGCCGACCCGCCGCCCGTCGTCGACGGCCCAGACCACCTCGCAGGGCGCGGCCAGCCGCAGCGGGCCGACGCCCAGACCGGAGACCACCCGGACCCCGGGCGCGGCCCGCTCGGCGTCGGCGTAAATCCGGATGCCGGCCGCCCGGTGCAGCCGCCAGCCGAGCACGGCGTCCCCGGCGGTGGCGAAGCAGGAGTCGGGCAGCCGGACCCGGTGCCGCACGTGCCGCCAGCCGGGCGGCAGCTCGCCGGTCTCGGTGGCGCCCACGTGCGGATAGGTCAGTGCCGGCACGACGTACCCCCACGACTCGACGGGACCACCGCCAGCGTACGGGCGGTGCGGGCGGCCCGCCCGGCGGCCTGTGGTTGGCTGTCGAGGTGATCACCGAGCCGCGCATCGCCCCCGCCGACGTCGCGGACGCCGGCGAGATCCTCACCGTGCAGCGCGCCGCGTTCCTCACCGAGGCACAGCACTACGCGGACCCGTTCCTGCCCCCGCTGACCGAGACCCTGGACGAGGTGCGGGCCGCGCTGGCGGGGCCGGCGACGGTGCTCACCGCCCGGCTCGGCGACCGGTTGGTCGGTTCCGTCCGGGCGCACGTCGACGGCGACACCGCGCACGTGGGTCGGCTCTCCGTCGCCCCCGACCAGCAGGGCCGGGGCGTCGGCGGGCGGCTGCTGCGCGCCGTGGAGGCGGCCTGCGCCGCCCGGGTACGTCGTTTCGCGCTCCTCACGGGCGCCGACAGCGAGCAGAACCTGCGGCTGTACCAGCGGCACGGCTACCGGGTCGTCGGGCACCGGCCGGACCCGAACGGCATCCGGCTCGCCCTGCTGGAGAAGACGCAGGTCAGTCCCGCTCGCAGCGACGCCTGAGCCCGTCGGCCTCCAGCCGCAGGTAGCGGCGCATCAGGTCGCCGTAGAGCCAGCCGATGGGCCCGGCGAGCGGCCCGGTCTGCGTGATGGCCAGCTCGACGCGGCTGCGCCCGCCGGGCAGCGGCAGCACCCGGTGCTCGCCGAGGGTGCGCACCCCCGGGCTGCCCGACACCCAGGAGAACGACCGCCCCTCGGCCAGCTCGGTGACCCGCCACACCGCCGGTCGCAGCTTCGGCTGCTCCAGCCGGGCGGTGGCGCCCACCGTTAGCGGCCCGGACTCCCCCCGTCGTGCCCGGCGCACCGAGGGCGTCCACTCCGGCCACCGCTCGACGTCCACCAGCACCGCCCAGACCCGTCCGGCCTCGGCGGCCACCTCCGTACCGGCCTCGAACCGCATCGTGCCCCCTCCCCGTGGGCGGCGCCCGACCGACGCCGCTGCCCGTCCCGACGACGCTGCCCCACCGATCGTGACAGCGGCGGGCACCGGCCGGTCCGCCCGGGTGCCGGGCCGGCGGATCGCCGGGGTGTCCGCCGGGCTCGGCCGCCGCCGGGTCAGGCGGCCTCGCGCAGGTCGGCCAGCCCGAGGGGGGTACACCGACGCAGCAGCTCCGCCAGCTCTTCGACGGAGCCGACCTCGCCGAGCACGTCCTTGCCCCCGCCGAACTGGCGGGGGTAGCGGCGCACCAGGCGGTACCGGTAGCGGCCCCGGATCAGCTCGACGCTCACCCGCCACCGCCCGCAGCACCCGCAGACCCACTCCGACACCCCGCGAAAGTAGCTCTGACCTGCGGTTTCCTGATTCGCCCGGTGCGGCACGAGCGGCGCTCGGCCGGACACGCCGCCCGTGCACCGGCCGTGATCTGCCTCACCACTGTCGGTGCGGTCTGGTTGACTGGTCGCCGTGAAGCTGCCGATCTCCCCGCCCGTCGAGCCGATGCTGGCCAAGAGTGTCCCGCGGGTCCCCACCGCGCCCGGGATGACCTACGAGCCGAAGTGGGACGGCTTCCGGTGCATCGTGTTCCGCGACGGCGACGAGGTGGAGCTGGCCAGCCGGGGCGGCAAGTCGATGACCCGCTACTTCCCCGAGGTGGTCGAGCAGGCCCGCCGCCAACTGCCCGAGCGGTGCGCGGTCGACGGCGAGCTGATCGTCATCCGGCGCGACGGCCCGGGCGGGCAGCCCCGGCTCGACTTCGAGCTGCTGGCCCAGCGCGTGCACCCGGCCGCGTCGCGGGTGAAGCTGCTGGCCGAGACCACGCCGGCCGACTTCGTCGCCTTCGACCTGCTCGCCCTCGACGACGAGACGCTCCTCGGTGAGCCCTATCCCCGGCGTCGGGCCCGGTTGGAGTCGGCGCTGGCCGGGGTCCGCCCGCCGGTGCACGTCACCCAGGTCACGACCGACGTCGACACCGCGCACCGCTGGTTCGACGTCTTCGAGGGCGCCGGCCTGGACGGCCTGATCGCCAAGCCGGCCGACCTGCCCTACGAGCCGGGCAAGCGGCTCATGTTCAAGGTCAAGCACGCCCGTACGGCCGACGTGGTGGTGGCCGGCTTCCGCTGGCACAAGTCGGGCCCGGTGATCGGCTCGCTCCTGCTCGGCCTCTACGACGACGACGGGGTCCTGCACCACGTCGGGGTGAGCGCCTCGTTCACCATGGCCCGCCGGGCGGAGCTGCTGGAGGAGTTGGAGCCCTACCGCGAGGTGGGCGCCGACCACCCGTGGGTGCACGGCGACCACGAACGCGGCCAGCGCCTCCCCGGCGGGGTGAGCCGCTGGACGGGCACCCGCAACCTCGAGTGGGAGCCGCTGCGCCCCGAGTTGGTGGTCGAGGTCGGCTACGACGCCATGGAGGGCGACCGGTTCCGGCACACCGCCCGCTTCGTCCGCTGGCGGCCCGACCGCGATCCCCGCTCCTGCCGCTACGACCAGCTCGACCGGCCCGTACGGTTCGATGTGGACCAGGTGCTGCGCGGCGATCCCACGGCGACCGTGGGGCCCGCCACCGGTCCGGCGTAGCCTGGCCGTCGACTCGACCACGGAGGCTCGCTCGTGACCCGCACCCCCGCCCGGATCCGCCGGTTCCGGCTCACCCTCGCCGGGCTGGCCGCCGCCGCGCTGGTCGCCGCCGGTTGCACCCTGCCGGCGATCGCACCCCGGACGGAGGCCGGCGGCGAGGCCGCCGCGCCCGGCACCGCGCCCACCTGGCGGGCCTGTCCCGAGGTGGCCGAGGAACTTGTCGGGCGCGGCGCGGCCACCATGCGCTACGAGTGCGCGCGGATCAAGGTGCCCCGCAACTGGGGCACGGGCGCGGCCGGCGGGGCGACCGCCGGCCCCGGCGCCGGGCAGACCTTCGAGATCGCGCTGCTGCGCGCCCGGTCGACCAAGCAGCGCGACCGGATCGGCTCGCTGGTCGTCAACCCGGGCGGGCCCGGCGGCTCCGGCGTGGACACCGCCGTCTACCTCTCCTTCGGCCCGGCGTTCGGCGGTCTGCCCGCCTCGATCACCGACCGGTTCGACATCGTCGGCTTCGACCCGCGCGGGGTGTCCCGCTCCAGCCCGGTCGAGTGCATCCCCGACAAGGACCTCGACGCCAGCTTCGGCTACGACCCCGACCCGCGCAGCCAGGAGTCGTTCGACGGGTTCGTGGCGCTCAGCCAGCGGATCGGGCGCGGCTGCGGCGACCGTTACGGCGACCAGCTGCCGCTCTACGGCACCGAGCAGGCCGCCCGCGACATGGACGCGGTCCGCGCCGCCGTCGGCGACGACAAGCTGACCTACCTCGGCTACTCCTACGGCACCCTGCTCGGCGCCACCTACGCCCAGCTCTACCCGCAGCGGGTGCGGGCGCTGGTCCTCGACGGCGCGGTCGACCCCCGGCAGGGCCTGGTCGCCGGCTCGGAGGGCCAGGCCAAGGGCTTCGAGCGGGCCTTCGGCAACTTCACCACGTGGTGCGCGGCCAACGCCGGGCGCTGCCCGATCGCCCCGGACGCCCGGGCCGCGGTCACCTCGGCGATCGACAAGGCGCGGGTGTCACCAGTACGCGGGGACGACGGCCGGGAGGCCACCGCGGGCTGGGTCTTCTACGCGATCATCTCGTCGCTCTACACCGAGTCGGGGTGGCAGGAGCTGGCCGGCGCCATCGACAAGCTGGAGGGCGGCGACCCGCAGGACGTGTTCCGCCTCGCCGACGCGTACGCCGACCGGGACTCCGACGGGCGCTACTCGAACATGTTCGACGCCAACCTGGCGGTCAACTGCGCCGACGAGGAGGAGAAGCCGAGCCGCGAGCGGATCCGGCAGCTCCAGTCGCAGTGGCGGGCGAAGTACCCGCTGTTCGGGCCGGCCCTGGCCGTCGGCCTGCTCTCCTGCACCGAGTGGCCCGGCGGTCGCGACCCGTACCCGACGGGCCCGGCCACCGGGGCGCCGCCGATCCTGGTGGTGGGCACCACGGGCGATCCCGCGACGCCGTACGAGCAGACCCCGGCGCTGGCCGCGATGCTGGGCGTGGGCCGGGTGCTCACCTGGGAGGGCGAGGGGCACACCGCGTACCCGCAGACCTCCTGCATCACTGAGGCCGTCGACGCCTATCTGATCGACCTGACCGTGCCCAGGGAGGGGCTGCGCTGCCCGGCCCGCTGACCGGCCGCTCCGGCGGCAGGTCCGGCAGGTCGATGCCCTGCCGGGCGGCGATCTCCTCCAGCAGCGCCCGCATCCGGCGTACGTCGGCCTTGAGCTGCTCCTGCTCCTCGTGTTCGAAGGCGTCGTCGTCGACGATGAGCTGGCTGGCGAAGTGCGCCGTGATCAACGGGATGACCAGCAGCACCATGGTGGAGATGAGCAGCGCGGCGAGGGTGCGGCCCTGCCAGCTCACCGGTGAGATGTCGCCGTAGCCGACGGTGGACGCCGTCACCACCGCCCACCAGACGGCGTCCGCCGGGCTGCGGTTCTCCACGCGGCCGTAGATCATGCCGGCCACCACGATCATCAACAGGTACGAGATGATCAGCGTCCGGGGCGAGTTGGCGAACCAGACCAGCCCCCGGTAGATCAGCCGGAACGGCAGCAGCAGGGCGTCCATGGACAGTCATGTTGCCCGGCTCAGGCAAGCGCCGCCCGCCCATCGGTCCGGTTCGCTGTGCCACGCTGGGCGGCATGAGTGATGTGATCTTCCGCGAGGCCGTCCGAGCCGACCTGCCGGCCGTGGTCGCCCTGCTCGCCGACGACGTGCTCGGCAGGGCCCGCGACTTCACGGAGGTCGACGCCGCGTACGAGAAGGCGTTCGCCGACATCGACGCCGACCCGCGCAACCAGCTGATCGTGGCCGACGCGGACGGCGAGCTGGTCGGCTGCATGCAGCTCACCTACATCCCCGGCCTGGGCCGGCACGGCGCCGAGCGACAGTTGATCGAGGCGGTCCGCGTCCGCTCCGACCTGCGCGGGCGGGGCGTCGGCGGGCAGATGATCAACTGGGCGATCGACCAGGCGAGGCAGCGTGGTTGCGCCCTGGTCCAGCTCACCACCGACAAGACCCGCCACGACGCCCACCGCTTCTACCTCAACCTGGGCTTCCTCCCCACCCACGAGGGCCTGAAGCTCCCTCTCTGACCCCCCCACCCCCGCCCCGTCCCCGCCGCAGAGCGGGGTGGGGCGGGTCAGGCGGGGAGGAGGTGGCCGTCGCGGAGGGTGAGGACGCGGTCGGCGAGGTCGATCAGGGCCGGATCGTGCGTGGCGACCAGCGCGGTCATACCCCGGGCGTGCACCACCGCGCGGAGCAGGTCCATGATCGACCGGCCCGTCTCGGAGTCGAGCTGACCGGTGGGTTCGTCGGCGATCAGCAGGTCCGGCTCGTTGGCCAGGGCCCGCGCCACCGCCACCCGCTGCTGCTGCCCGCCGGAGAGCTCGTACGGGCGCTGGCCCGCGTGCCCGCCGAGGCCGACCAGCTCCAGCAGCACCGCCACGCGCTCCTCCCGCTCGGCCGCCGGGACCCGCGCCAACCGCAGCGGTACGCCCACGTTCTCGGCGGCGGACAGGATCGGCACCAGTCCGAACGTCTGGAACACGAAGCCCACGGTGCCCCGGCGAAGCTCCAGCAGCTCCTTCTCGCCGAGGCCGGTGACGTCGTGCCCGGCCACCACCACCCGGCCCGAGTCGGGGCGGTCCAGCCCGCCGACCAGGTTCAGCAGGGTCGTCTTGCCCGCCCCGGAACGGCCACGCACCGCGACCAGCTCGCCCCGCCCGGCGGAGAACGAGACGTCCCGTACGGCGTGCACGGCGTGCTCGCCCCGACCGAACGTCCGGTTGACCCCCTCGACCCGCACCACCTCGTCGGTGACCGTGGCACCCGCCACCGCTGCGTCGGCACCGCCCACGCCCGCCGCCGCTCCGGCCGGTCGTCCGTCCCGTTCGCTCACTGCCTCGCCTCCCGCTCCTCCTGCGCCCGGTCGCCCGGCCGCACCTCCACGTGGTCCGGCTCCAGGTTGAGCCGCACCCGGTCGCGCAGCGACAACGCGTCCACGAACGGCGCCGGCAGCTGCAACCGGCCGCTGCGGTCCAGCACGGCGTACTCCTCGCTGACCAGTTCTGTGCTGCCGTCCGCGCCGATCCGCGCGGTCCGGCGTACCTCGGAGGCGGTCCGGCCGTCGCGGATCGCGACGGTCCGGCGGACCTGGGTGGCCACGGCGTGGTCGTGGGTGACCACCACGATCGTGACGCCGAGCTCGGCGTTGATGGTGCGCAGCGCCCCGAAGACCTCGGCCCCGGTCGCCTCGTCCAACTCGCCGGTCGGCTCGTCGGCGAAGAGCACCTCGGGATCGTTGGCCACGGCCACCGCGACCGCGCAGCGCTGCTGCTCGCCGCCGCTGAGCTGCCCGGGCCGCCGGTCGGCGCAGTAGCCGACCCCGACCATGTCGAGCAGTTCCCGGGCCCGCTCGCGGTGGGCCCGCCGGCCGCCCCGCCGCCCGGCCAGCCGCATCGGCAGCTCGACGTTCTCCCGCGCGGTCAAGTACGGCAGCAGGTTGCGGCCGGTCTGCTGCCAGACGAAGCCGACCATGCTCCGCCGGTAGCTCAGTCGCCGCCGCGCGGAGAGGTTGAGCAGGTCGTACTCGCCGACGCGGGCGATGCCGGCGGTGGGCGTGTCCAGCCCGGAGAGGATGTTCAGCAGCGTCGACTTGCCGGACCCGGAGGCGCCCACGATCGCCACCAGCTCGCCCCGGTCGATGACCAGGTCGAGCCCCTGCAGGGCGACCACCTCCACCCCCTCGGTCTTGAAGATCCGCACCAGCCCGTCGCAGACGATGTGCCCGCGCAACCGGTCCCGGCCGCCGGCCCGCTCCGCCGCCCGCTGGGCGGCCCGCTGTTGCAGGGTGGCGAGGTCCGGCGCGGCGGTGCTCTCCGCGGTAGCGGTCATGGTCAGTTCTCCTCTCCGAGCCGGAGCACCTCGCCGAGGCGCATCCGACGGTTGTTCAGGGCCTCGACGGCGACCGCGAAGCCGAGGGCGAGCGCCCCGAGGGCGACGACGGCGGCCACCAGACCGGGCTCGAACGCCACCCGGACCTGGACACCGTCGGTGAAGGCGGACAGTCCGAGCACCGGGGTGAGCAGCAGTGGCAGGGCCGTGCCGACCAGCGCTCCGGTCAGCACCGAGACGCCCACCAGAGGCGCCAGCTCCACCAGCAGCAGCCCGCGCCACTGACGTCGGGACAACCCGAGGGTGCGCAGCCGGGACAGCACCTGGCCGCGTTCGCGGGCGCCGGCGAGCACCGTGAAGGCGATCGCGAGCAGCCCCAGCGCCGTCCCCCCGGCCGCGCCGGCGGTGAAGCCGAAGGCGAGTACGCCGTTCGCGCCGCCCTCGCCCACCTGGCGGCGGGTGTCCGCGTACGTCAGCACCTCCACGCCGCGTGGGGGCTCCCGGCCGGCGACCGTCCCGCCCGTCTGGAAGCGGGACTGTCCCGCGTCGCCGGCCCGGCGCAGCGCCTCGGCGTCCAGGTCGTCGCCGGCCACCAGGAAGCCGGTCGGTACGGCGGCGTAGTCGCGGCGGGGCAGCGCCTGCCAGGGCAGGACGACGAACCGGGCGCTGTCGGCGCGCAACAGCGGGAAGCTCTCCGCCCGCTCGGCGACCCGGAACTCGTACCGCTGGCCCTGGGCGCTGACGAAGGCGGAGCCGGCCAGGCCGGCGTCGGCCAGTTCGGCGGCGACCGTCGGGGAGACCACGGCGGGCAGCGGGCCGGAGCCCCCGGCGGGGGCGAGCAGCGCCGCCGGCACCGTCACGTCGACGTCGGCCTCCCGGGCCATCCGGGCCAGGGCCGGACCGTCGACCATGAGCACGGTGACCCCGCCGAGCCGGGTCTCGGTGCCGATGGCGTCCTTCGCCAGGCGCTGGCCGGCCTCGCGCAGCACCGGGCTCGCGGCGCGTACCCCCGGCAGCCGCTCCAGTTCGACGCCCGTGTCCGCGGCGATGCGCTCCCCCAGGATCAGGGCGTCGGCCGGCACCACCCGGCTGGCGGCCCGGTCCCGGCTCGCCTCGATCGCGGCGGCCGTCACCGCGCAGAACGCCGCCGTCGCGATGGCGAGCACGACGACCACCAGCGGTACGGCGACGACCGACCGGCCGGCCCGCGCGGTGCCCAGGAACGCCACGCTGCCCCGGGCGCGGGCCGCGAGCCGGCTGACCAGCCGCAGCGGCCACGGGTACACCCGCATCGCGACCAGCGCCGCGGCGACGGCCAGCAGCACCGGTACCGAGACCAGCAGCGGGTCGACCTCGCCGGGGGTGAGGCCGCGGCGGCGCAGCAGCACGACCGCGAGACCGGCGAGGACCAGCAGTCCCGCCTCCACCGTGAGCCGGCGCGCGGAGGGGCGCGCGCGGACCAGGTCGCGCCGCCCGCCGCCGCCGGTGGACGCCGCGAGGGTGGCCACGGGCAGCGCCGCCGCCACCAGGACGGCCGCGGCGAGGGCGTACCACCGGGTCTCCCCCGGCGCCCCGGGGACGAGGCCGCCGACCAGCCAGCCGAGTACGGCGGCGGGCGGCACCACGAGCAGCGCCTCCGCCAGGCTGCGGCCCGCGGTCGTGGTTCCCGCCCCGCCCCGGGCGCGCAGCAGGGTGAACTCCGCCCGGCGCCGGCGCACCAGCAGCCCGGCGGCCAGCACGACGAGCCCGGCCAGCGTGGCCAGTACGCCCGCCGCGATGACCCCGAGCACCGTCCGGGCGCTGTCCACCTCGGCGGCAAACTGCCGCAGCGGGATGTCCAGCCCCTGCACGAGGTTGCGGCCGGCCGCCTCCCGGGTCATCTGCTGGAGGGCGTCGAGCACCTGGTCCAGCTCGCGGGCGTCGATGCGGTCGGCGCCCATCCGGTAGCGCCAGCTGAACGTCAGGGGCCGGCCGGCGACGGCCTGGCGGTTCAGCGCGGCGCCGTCGACGACCCCCACGGCGATGAAGGGTTCACCGTCGCCCACCGGCTCGACGATGCGCAGCAGCGGCGGCAGGCCGTCCCAGAACCCGTCGGCGCCGTCGCGGGGCGCGAAGAGACCGACCACGGTGATCGGGGTGGGGGGCGGGGAGTCGGGGGTGAGCGGCTCCGGCGCGGCGAGGGTGAGGCGGCTGCCGAGCCGCAGGTTCAGCTTGCGCGCGACGTCCGCGGCCAGCGCCACCTGCACCGGCTCGTCCTTCGGCACGTCGGCCGGCCAGCGTCCCTCGACCAGGGTGCCGGCCTCCTGGATCCCGGTCACGGACCGCAGGCCGAGGTCGACCAGGAGGTTCTTCGCCGCCAGGTCCGGGCCCCGCACCCGGCTGGCCGGGGTCTCCCCGGCGTACCACCGCTGTTCGACCATCCGCCGGACGACCGGCGGCATCGCGCTCTCGATCGCCGCCAGGTCGCCCTCGTGCGCGGCCACCAGCGAGGTGCCGTTGTCCGTCGCGGCGAGCGTGCCGGTCGAGTACGTCACGTCCCGCTGCTGTGGCGCCACGGTGTCCAGGTGCGCCCGCAGGCCCTCCTGGGCGTGCCCGTTGACGATCCTGGGCACCCCGCTGATCACCAGCGTGGTGACCAGCGTCAGGGCCGCGAGGAGCAGGAACTGCCCGCCGTACGCCCGCACCCGGCGCGCGACCGCCCCGATGCTCACCACGCCGCGACTCCGATCCCGCTCGTCCCTACGCTCCACCCGGTCACCGGTCTCCCCCGATCCGCAGCTGCGCCACGGCCACCCGCTGCCGGATGCCGAGGGCGATGAACGCGCTGAAGGCGAGTGCCGCCAGCAGCAGGCCGAGCGCGGTCAGGCCGATGGGCAGCCAGGGCAGCACGAAGGCGGCCTCCGGCACCGGCCGGCCGGCGGACGGCGTGAGGATGACCAGCGGGGCCATGGTCGCGCCGACCGCGGCGCCCAGCAGCAGGCCCACGCCGACGCCGATCCCGGCCAGGAAGGTCTGCTCGGCCAGCAGCGCCCGGGCCAGCAGCCGGGGGCTGGCGCCGAGCGTGTGCAGCACGGCGAACTCCCCCAGCCGGTGCCGGGCGGTCGCCCAGACGTCGACGATCAGCCCGACGAGGGCCAGCAGCACCGAGCCGAGCGCGGCGGCGAGCAGCCCGGTGCGGGCCCCCTGCCAGTACGGGTCGTCGGCGGCCCGCTCGGCCACCTCCCGCCGGTCGAGCAGCGTGGTGCCGGTCAGGCCGGCCGCCGCGCGGGCCGCCTCGGCGTGGCCGCCGGCGTCGGTGCCCAGCCACCACTCCGCGACCGGCCGGACGCCGCCCCGGTCCCGCATCAGCCACTGCGCCGCCGCCGGCAGGTCCAGTAGTACGCCCTCGCCGGCCGTGGACGGCACCTCGTCCAGCTCGCCGACCAGCGTGACCGGCAGCGTCGCGCCGGACAGCACGAGGTCGACCGTCTCACCGACGTCCAGGCTCAGGGCGTCGCGCACGGCCGGGGTCATCAGCGCCGGCACCGGCCGGTTCTCGCCGGCCGGCACCACGGCGAAGCGGCTCGGCGGCTGGAACGCGAACCGGCCACCCGCCCGGTAGTCGACCTCCCGCTCGGCGCTCAGGCCGGCGGCCGTGACCGCCGCGCCGGCCGCCTCGCCCTGCCCGTCGACGGCGATCCACCCGCCGTCCAGCGACGCCGGCCGGGCCGCGCCGTCGGCGCCGACCAGCCGCAGGTCCGACAGCTCCACGCGGTACGCCCGCCCACGCGCGCTCCCGCCGTCGACCTCGAAGCCGGTCAGCCGCACGGGGCCCTCCCCGTCGGGAACGGCGACCGTGAACGGCGCCGGCCGCCCGTCGCTGCCGCTGCTGCCCGCCGGCAGCCGGAAAGCCTGCCCGTCCGCCCGGGTCAGCAGCACCCAGAGGCCGATCTGGTGCGGCGTGACGGCGGCGCGCACGGGCGTACGCACCGTGCCGGTGAGCGACCGGGTGCCGGCGGGCAACTCCAGGCCGGTCGGCGCGGCGCGCGCCCGGGCCAGCCGGTCCAGCAGCGCCGGGGCCGGCTCGTCGGCCAGCCGTTCGTTGAGCCGAAGCACACCGGCCGCGCTCGCGGCGTCGAGGCTCACCACCGTCGTCGGCAGGTCGGCGCGGCCGAGGCGGATCTCGTCCCGCCAGGCCGGCAGCGCCGCGTCGACGCCGGGCAGCGCGCCGAGCTGGGCGGCCCGCTCGTCGGGTGCCGCGCCGGTGCGCTCGACCACCCGCAGGTCGGCACCGACGCTGTGGTCGGCCTGGTCGGCCTGCGACCGTTCGCCGGTGGTCACCAGCGACCAGGCCAGGGTGCTGCCGCCGACGGCGAGGGCGAGCAGCAGCACCGGGCCGGCGTGCGGGCGCCGGCCCGCCTGCCACATGCCGAACATGGTCGCGGTCCAGGGCCTGCGGTCGACGAACCGCTCGGCGAAGCGGGTCGCGGGCGGCAGCAGCCGCAACGCCACGACCGCGCCGGCCAGCACGCCCAGCGTCGGCGCGGCGACCAGCAGCGGGTCCACCCCGAGCCGGCCGGCCGCCCCGGCGACCGGCGACGAGTACTGGCGCAGCTGGGTCCAGGCCAGCACCGCGAAGCCGACCAGCACCAGGTCGAGGCTGGCGCGTTGCACGCTCGCGGCGCGGGTGGGACGGGACCGGGCCGCCATGTCGGCGACGTACGTGCCGGCCCCCCGCAGCGTCGGGACGACCATCGCGACCAGGCAGCCGGCGGCGGTGGCGGCAGCGGCGGCCCAGACGAGCGTGGTGTTGCCGGGGGAGAGCGTCAGCGGCGCGGCGCCGCCGGTGCCCACGTGCCGCAGCGCCTCGCCGGCGATCAGGGGTCCCAGCACGCCGGCGGGCAGGACGACCAGGGCGGCCTCCCGGGCCGCCAGGCCGGCGAGTTGCCGCCGCGCGGCGCCCCGGGCCCGCAGCAGGGCGGTCTGGCTGCGCCGGTCCTCGTGCAGCAGGGCGGCGACCAGCACCAGCGCGTACCCGCCGAGGACGACGATCAGCAGCAGCGGGGTGGCCAGCGAGGAGCGGCCCACCAGGTCGGCCCGGGTGACCCGGTCGAGGAGCCGGTCGACGGCAGTGACGGTCTGGCCGGAGGAGCCCAGCCCGGCGGCCTCGGGCACCTCGGCGAGGGCCGTGGTCAGCGCCTGCCGCACGTCGGGCAGCCGACCCGCGCCCGCCACCGCCACGAGGTCCGGCTCCACGATCCAGGACGCCGAGACCGGGCCCGGGTAGGTGGCGACGAAGTCCGCCGGGTCCAGCACGAACGGCCCGTACGAGGTGTCGGCCTCGACGGCGCCGGCCCCCACTCCCGGCGCCAGCCGCCAGTACGCCTCGGCGGGGTCGCGGGGCCGCCAGGTGCCGACGAGCACGACTCTGCTGGCCTCGTCGGAGCGACGATCCAGCATCGGCACCTGGTCGCCGACCGCCATCCCGAGCGCGGCGGCCACCTTCTCGGGCAGCGTGACCTGCAACGGCGTGGCTCCCGGGGCGGGCCAGGCGCCACCGGTCAGCTCGGCGTGGCCGGCCAGGTCGTCGAGGGTCGCCAGGCTGGCGAAGACCGGGTCGTCGCCGTCGCGGACCACGGAACCGAGGTCGCCGGTCAGCTCGCGGCCACCGCCGTACCGGGCGGCCCCGACGGTGATCGGCACCCCGCCGAGGCGGGCGGCGAACCCGTCGCGGATCGCCCGGTCCCGGGTGGCGAACTCGGCGGCGTCCCGGCCGGCCGTGCCGCTCACCAGGAGGCTGCGCTCCTCGAACGACGCGCCGCTGAGCAGGGCGCGCTGGCCCGCCTCGACGGCCCGCCGGTTGTAGTCGGACAGGCCGGTGACCAGTGCGACCGCCACCAGGGCCGCGACCACCGCGGCGAGCAGCAGCCCGCGTGCCTCGCGGGCCCGCCTCCACACCAGCTTCATCCGACGCCCTCCCCTGGCCCGGGGTCGGGCCGACGATCAGGGAGAGCGGCGACGGGCCGGGAAAGGTTCGCGCCCGTTACTTGATCGTTATCCGGGCGCGCGGCCGGGTCGCCGCGCGGGCGGACCGGGCGACGGCGGCGCGGTGGTGTGGATGTGCTTCCATCACCGGATGGAGATCACCCTCGCCCTCCTGATGGTGGCCGTCGTCGGGCTGCTGGCCGCCCAGTTGCCGGGCAGGACCGAGCAGGCGCGGACCGCGTACCGGCTGGCCGAGATCGAGCGCCGGCTCCGGCTGGTGATGGACCACCTGGGCGTGGTGGACCCCTCGCCCGTGCCGCCGGAGGTGCAGCAGCACCTGGCCCGGGGCGACAGGATCAAGGCGATCGCCGCGTACCGAAAGGCGACCGGCGCGGACCTGCTCTCGGCCAAGCAGGCGGTGGAGGCGTACGAGGGCCGGCGGTGACGGCGCGTGCCACCGGGCTGGGGGCGCCGAGCGGGCGTCGGGTGACGACGCCGTGCCGGGGCGCGGCGGTCAGCGGGGGCGGTCGCGGTCCTTGGAGGGCTGCACGCGCTTCGGCTCGCCGGGCATCTTCGGGTGGTCCGGCGGGTAGGGCATGTCGCCCTGGCCTGCGGCGGCGTCCCGGTCGGCCCACTCCAGCAGCGGGGTGATGTCCCACCCGGTGTCGTCGATGCCGGCGTGCGGGTCGCCGCGCTCGGCCAGCCGGGCCGGGACGGTACGCAGGTCGAAGTCGTCCGGGTCGACGTCGGGCAGCTCGTCCCAGGTGACGGGGGTGGACACGGTGGCCCGGGCGTTGGCCCGCAGCGAGTACGCGCAGGCGATCGTGCGGTCGCGGGCCATCTGGTTGTAGTCGACGAAGACGCGCTCGCCCCGCTGCTCCTTCCACCAGGCGGTGGTCACCAGCTCCGGCCGGCGCCGCTCCAGCTCGCGGGCCAGCGCGATGGTGGCCCGCCGCACCTCGGTGAACGTCCAGCGCGGCGCGATGCGCAGGTAGACGTGCACGCCCCGGCCGCCGGAGGTCTTCGGCCAGCCGGTGACGCCCAACTCGTCGAGCAGCCCCCGCAGCTCGCCGGCGGCGGTCGCCGCGTCGGCGAAGTCCGTGCCGGGCTGCGGGTCGAGGTCGATGCGCAGCTCGTCGGGGCGGTCGACGTCGGCGGCGCGCACCGGCCACGGGTGGAACACGATGGTGCCCATCTGGGCGGCCCACGCCACGTGGGCCAGGTCGGCCGGGCAGAGCTCGGCGGCGCTGCGACCGCTCGGGAAGCTGATGGTGGCGGTGCGCACCCACGGCGGCACGCCCCGCGCGGGCACCCGCTTCTGGAAGAACGCCTCGCCCTCGACGCCCTCGGGGAAGCGCTGCAACGTGGTGGGTCGATCGCGCAGTGCGCGCATGATGCCGTCGCCCACCGCCAGGTAGTAGTGGAAGACGTCGCCCTTGGTGAAGCCGCGCTGCGGGAAGATCACCCGGTCGGGGCTGGTCAGCCGGACGTCGCGCCCGGCCACCTCGATCTGCTCGGCTGCGGCCTTCGTGCCACCCATTGCGCGACCATATGCCACACCCCCGACGTCCGACGTACCGTTGGCGGGTGAGTCTTGACGAGAGTGAACTGCCCCGTACCGAGGAAGAGTGGCGGGTCCGGCTCAGCCCGGAGGAGTTCCGGGTGCTGCGGGAGGCCGGCACAGAGCGCCCGTGGACGGGCGAGTACGTCGACACGAAGACGCCGGGCACCTACCACTGCCGGGCGTGCGGCGCGCAGCTCTACCCCAGCGACACGAAGTTCGACTCGCACTGCGGGTGGCCCAGCTTCGACGACGCCATCCCGGGCGCGGTCAAGGAGATCGAGGACCGCAGCCTGGGGATGAGCCGCACCGAGATCCGCTGTGCCCGCTGCGACAGCCATCTCGGGCACGTGTTCCGGGGCGAGGGCTTCACCCCGAAGGACACCCGGCACTGCGTCAACTCCGTCTCCATCCGCCTGGAGCCGCGCGCCGACGCCTGAGGGCGTACGCCCCGGGTGTCCCCGGCGGGCGGCCGGGCCGCCGCCCGCCGGGGTCACGGTCGGGCCGGCGTCAGCCCGGCCATCAGCGAGACCTCGGCCGTACGCGAGCGTTCGACGCGTCCGGCGAGGTCGCGTACGCGCGGATCGGCGCCGACCGTCTGCTGCGCCCGGGCCAGGTCGGCGGCCGCCTCCTGGTGCGGGGCGAGCAGGTCGAGCAGGACGCGGTCTACCTCCCCGTCCGCAGCGGTCCGCAGGCGTGCCATGTCCTCGGCCGCGATCCCGTGCCCGTCGTGGTCGTGCCGACGGACGGCCTCGGCGGCCTCCGGCCCGGCGTCGCGCAGCCAGCCGCGCATCGTGGCGAGCTCGTCGGTCTCGGTGGCCTCGATGGCGGCGACGAGGGTGCGCAGCTTCCGGTCGGTGATCCGGTCGCGGCTGATCCGCACCATCTCCAGCGTCTGCTCGGTGTGCGCCGCCAGCGTGGCGAGGAAGACCACGTCGAGGCCGTTCATCCCGGTCCCGGTGCTCGCCGCGGGACCCGTCGGCGCGGGGGCGGGCGGCGCCGGGGCGCAGGCGGGGACCAGCAGCAGGGCGGTGAGCAGGACGACCGTGCGCAGCCGTCGCATGGCGTACTCCGATCCACAGAGGGGTGACGGGTGCGGCGGACGCCGGTGGGCGGGCCGCACCCGCGCGGTCAGACCTGGGTCCAGAGCGCCGGCACGTACGGCGGTTCCCAGCCGGGGATCGCGGTGTGCGCCTGCTGGCAGCGGTACGTCAGCCCGCCGTAGGTGACCTGGTCACCGACCTGGTAGGCCCGGCCCGCCGTCCAACTGCCGCCCGGGGCGGGCGGAGTGGTCGGGGCGGCGGTGGGGGTCGGGGTGGGCGACGGGGCCGGCGGCGTCGGGCTCGCGGTGGGCGACGGGTTGCCGCCCCCGCCGACCTGGAGGTCGACGCAGGAGTAGAACGCGTTGGCGGTGTCGGCGATGTTCCACACGGCGAGGACCTTCTGCCGCCCGGAGTAGCCGCCCAGGTTGACGGTGTGCGAGACGCTCGCCCCGGGCTGCTGCCCGCCGCCGCTGAAGACGGCCACCCGGGTCCCGCCGATGAAGTACTCCCAGTTGCTGGTGGCGTGCCGGGCGGTGTTGGTCCAGGTGAAGGTGACGGAGCTGCCGACCGAGGTGGCGGGCCAGCCCCGGCTGTCGTCGTTGAGCACGGCGAACTGGGCGATCCCCGCGTGGCAGCTACGCAGCCCCTTGGGCCCCTCGACGCTCTGCGGCTCGTACTTGATCTGCCCGCAGTCGGGGACCCGTCCCTGCGCGCAGAGCGCCTGGCGGCTCGGCGGGCCGGAAACGTAGCCGTGGGCCTGGGCGGGCGCCGCGACGGCCAGTGCGGAGACGACGGCGCCCGTCGCCACGAGCGGGATCGTGATTCTTCGGCGCATGGTGGCAGCTCCTTCGGACTTAAGCCTGGTGAGGTGCCTCCAAAATAAATTAAACCTTGTTAACAGTAAAGACTCCTGTCGATAGGAACATCGAACGGAACGAGCACGCAGCGTGACCGGTCAGAGCAGCAGCAGGCTGCCCCGCTCGTCCACCCGGTCGGCGGACTCGTCGTCGAGCCACACCCCGCCGGTGGCGAGGTAGCGGAAGCGGTGCTCCCCCGGGCCGAGCCGCACCGTGACGGTGCGGGTGCCGTCGCGGCGCGGGACGAGCTCGTGCCGCCCCGGCTCCCAGCCGTTGAAGGAGCCCACCACGCTGACCGGGCCGGGCGGGGCGTCGCGGGGCAGGCTGAAGGTCACCCGCACCTGGTTGCCGAAGAGCTTGTTCCGCTTGATCATGTCGTGTTCCTCCGGGGTCGTACGCGGTCACCGGGTACAACGCCCGACACGCCGGGGGCGACACGCCGCCGGACCCGGGTGACCTGGGCGGTTTCGCCCGTCCGGCGACGCGCGATGCCGCAGGCTGGGGCAAAGGTGTCCGCGTTTCGGGGGGTTCTGTCGTGGCGACGTGCGAGGTCTGCGGTAACGAGTACTGGATGGCGTTCGAGGTGCGGACCGTCAGCGGCGACGTGCACACCTTCGACTGCTTCGAGTGCGCCGCGCACAAGTTGGCGCCGATCTGCGAGCACTGCCAGGTCAAGATCGTCGGGCACGGGGTGGAGGTGTCCGGCCGGTTCTTCTGCTGCGCGCACTGCGCCCGCGCCGAGGAGGGCACCCAGGGCGCCGAGATCCGCGACGCGGTCGGCGCCCGCCCCGCCTGACGCCGGCGGGACCGGGGGCGCGGCCTACCATCGCGGGGTGCCGCAGACCCCCGTGACGAGGGCCGCCTCGTTCGCCGACCTCGACGCCCGCACCTTCCACGACTTGCTCCGGCTCCGCATCGACGTGTTCGTGGTGGAGCAGGAGTGCCCGTACCCGGAACTCGACGGACGCGACGTCGAGCCGGAGACCCGGCACCTCTGGCTCGACGACGGCGGCGCGCCCCTGGCGTACCTGCGGATCCTCGCCGACCCGGGCGGCGTGGCGCGGATCGGGCGGGTGGTGGTGGCGCCGAAGGCGCGCGGCGGCGGCCACGCGGGCCGGCTGATGGCCGCGGCGCTGGAGCTGGTCGGCGACCGGCCCTGCGTGCTGGAGGCCCAGTCCCACCTGGTCGGCCTCTACGCCCGTCACGGCTTCGCCGTCGCCGGCCCCGAGTACGTCGAGGACGGCATCCCGCACACCCCCATGCGGCGTGAAAGCATTGACCAGAGCCGATAGATGTGGGAGCCTCCGGGCAGAGCCGTCGCGGAAGCCACGCAGCGCGCACGGGAGGGGCAACTCCCGCGCCGTCCGGGCGTCGTCGTCCGACCTCTCCCCCCGGGGGCTCCATGTCCACTCAACTTCGATCATCCCGCCTGGCCTGGCTGCTCGCCGTCGCGGCGACCGCCGTGCTGCTGCTGACCACCGCCCTGGCCAACCCCGTGTCGGCGCACGGCTCCGTGGTGGACCCGGCGTCACGCAACTACGGCTGCTGGCAGCGCTGGGGCAGCGACTTCCAGAATCCCCGGATGGCCACCGAGGACCCGATGTGCTGGCAGGCTTGGCAGGCCAACCCGAACGCCATGTGGAACTGGAACGGCCTGTTCCGCGAGGGCGTCGCCGGCAACCACCAGGCCGCCATCCCCGACGGTCAGCTCTGCTCCGGCGGCCGCACCGAGGGCGGCCGCTACAACGCCCTCGACACGGTCGGCGCCTGGAAGACCGCCCCGGTCTCCAGCAACTTCCGGGTCCGCCTGTACGACCAGGCCAGTCACGGCGCCGACTACATCCGGGTGTACGTGACGAAGCAGGGCTTCGACGCACTCACCGAGCCGTTGGGCTGGGATGACCTGGAACTGGTCGGCCAGATCGGCAACACCCCGGCGTCGGGGTGGAAGCCGGAGCCCACCGGCGTGTCCATCGAGATCCCGGCGAACGCGCCGGGGCGGACGGGGCGGCACGTCGTCTACACCATCTGGCAGGCCAGCCACCTGGACCAGTCGTACTACCTGTGCAGCGACGTCGACTTCTCCGGCGGGCCGACCACCCCGCCACCGACGACGCCGCCGCCGACCACTCCCCCGCCCACCACGCCGCCGCCCACCACGCCGCCGCCGACGACCCCGCCGCCGGCCGGGGCCTGCACGGCCACCTACCGGGTCGTCGGGCAGTGGGGCGGAGGCTTCCAGGGTGAGGTGATGGTGACCGCCGGCGGCGGCGCCGTCAAGGGCTGGTCCGTGACCTGGACCTACGCCGACGGCCAGCAGGTCACGTCGGCGTGGAACGCGACCGTCACCACCAGCGGCACGCGGGTCGTCGCCCGCAACGCGGCCCACAACGGGTCGTTGGCGCCCGGGGCGAGCACCACCTTCGGGTTCCTCGGCTCGTGGTCCGGCACGAACGGCACGCCGACGCCCACCTGCACGACCGTCGTCTGATCCGCACCGGGACCCCGGCCGGGGCCCCGTCCCACTCCCTCCGGGACGCGACCCCGGCCGGCCCGCGCGTCAGACCAGGCAGTTGACGATGTCGGCGACCGAGCGACGGCGGCCGGTGTAGAACGGGATCTCCTCCCGGACGTGCCGGCGGGCGCCGGAGCCCCGCAGGTCGCGCATCAGGTCGACGATGCGGTGCAGCTCGTCGGCCTCGAACGCCAGCATCCACTCGTAGTCGCCGAGCGCGAACGAGGCGACCGTGTTGGCCCGCACGTCCGGGTAGCCGCGGGCCATCTTGCCGTGCTCGGCGAGCAGCTCGCGCCGCTCGGCGTCCGGCAGCAGGTACCACTCGTAGGAGCGGACGAACGGGTAGACGCAGACGTAGGAGCGCGCCTCCTCGCCGGCCAGGAACGCCGGAATGTGGCTCTTGTTGAACTCCGCCGGCCGGTGCAGCGCCATCTGCGACCAGACCGGCGTGAGCGCCCGCCCCAGCGTCGTGCGGCGGAACCGCAGGTACGCGTCCTGGAGGTCGTCGCTGGAGGCGGAGTGCCACCAGATCATCAGGTCGGCGTCGGCGCGCAGCCCCGAGACGTCGTACGTGCCGCGGACCACCACGTCCTTGCCGGCCAGCTCCGCGAAGAGGGCCTCGACCTCGCCGGTGACGTTCTCGCGCAGCGACGGCAGCGGGCTGCTGGCCCGGTACACCGACCACATCGTGTAGCGGATGCTGTCGTTGAGTTCCCGCAGCCGGGCCGCGTTGGTCTGCTCGGTCATGTCCCCGATCCTCCCAGTGCTGTGATGATCTCCTCGGCCGCCGTCTCGCCGGAGCGGACGCAGACCGGGATGCCGACCCCGTCGTACCCGGCGCCGGCCAGGGCCAGCGTCGGGTGGCCCGCCCGCAGCGCCGCCCGCGCGGCGGCGACCCGGTCGCCGTGGCCCGGGGTGTACTGCGGCAGCGACCCGCCCCAGCGCTGCACGTGACCGGCGACCGGCGCGGGCAGCGGCACGCCGAGCACCGCCGACAGTTCCCGGTGCACGGTGGCGGCCAGGTCCTCGTCGGTGCGCTGCACCTGCCGTTCCTCGCCGTAGCGGCCCACGGAGGCGCGGACCAGCGCCAGCCCGTCGGTGCGGCGCAGGTGGCCCCACTTGGTGGTGAAGAAGGTCGACGCCTTGATCAGCAGGCCCTCGGTGCTCGGCACCAGGAAGCCGGACAGCTCCGGCAGTTCCGGCTCGGGCAGCGCCAGGGTGACCAGCGCGACGCTGGCGTAGTCCAGCCCGCCGACGCCCTCGGCCACCCGCGGCGCCCAGCTGGCGAGCAGCCGGGCCGCCGGGCGGGCCGGCACGGCCAGCACCACGGCGTCGACGTCGACCAGCTCCGCGTCCCGGGTGGAGCCGACGGTCAGCCGCCACCCGGGGCCGGCCGGCGTCAGCTCGCGGACCGCCGCGCCCCGCCGGACCGTCGCCCCGCTGGCCGCCGCCGCAGCCTCGACCAGGGTGCTGAGCCCGCCGGCCAGAGTGCCGAAGACCGGCGCCCCGGGCGCGCGGGGGGCCGCCGCCTGCGCGGCGCGCACCGCGCCGACCAGGGTGTGTTCCACCCGGGCGGCCCGGGCCAGCGCCGGCATCGTGGTCACCAGGGACAGGTCGTCCGCCCGACCGGCGTAGACGCCGCCGAGCATCGGGTCGACCAGCCGGTCGACCACCTCGGCGCCGAACCGGGCCCGCACCAGCGCGCCGACGGAGACGTCGTCGTCCGCGCCGAGCAGCGGACGGCCGGCGTCGGGGTCGGCGTCCGCCGCCGGGCGCGCGACCGTGGTCACCCGCTCCAGGTCCCCGGGTACGCCCACCAGCGTGCCGCCCGGAATCGGGCGCAGCCCGCCATCGACGACGAGCGCGGCCTGCCCGACGGTGGGGTGCACGATCCGCTCGCCGAGGCCGAGCCGGCGGACCAGGGCCACGGCGGCGGACTCGCCCCCCGCCGGGTCACGCATCAGGAACGACTCGGCGCCGAACTCCACCGGTGAGCCGGCCAGCTCGCCGGTGCGCAGCTTGCCGCCGAGCCGGCCAGACTGCTCGTACACCGTGATCTCGGTGCCGGCGGGGGCCCGGTCGCGCAACCGGACCGCCGCGGCCAGCCCGGCGATCCCGCCGCCGACCACCGCCACCCGCCACGGCGCCCGCATGCCGCTCAGCCCCGGTCGCCCGACTGGGCGGACAGCTCGTGCACCAGGGCGACCACCCGGGTCAGCACGTCGGGGTCGGTCTCCGGCAGCACCCCGTGCCCCAGGTTGAACACGTGCCCGGGGGCGGCCCGGCCCTGCTCCAGGATCCGCCGCACCTCGGCCTCGACGACCGGCCACGGCGCGAACAGCACGCACGGGTCGAGGTTGCCCTGCACCGCCCGTTCCGGCCCGATCCGCCCGGTCGCCACGTCCAGCGGCGTACGCCAGTCGACGCCCACCACGTCGGCGCCGGCCTCGCCCATCGCGGCGAGCAGCTCGCCGGTGCCCACGCCGAAGTGGATCCGGGGCACGCCCGCGTCGGCCAGCCCGGCCAGCACGCCCGCCGAGTGCGGCAGCACGAAGCGGCGGTAGTCGGCCTCGGACAGCGCACCGGCCCACGAGTCGAACAGCTGCACGGCGGAGACCCCGGCGGCCACCTGGACCCGCAGGAACGCCAGCGTCACCTCGGCCAGCCGGCCGCAGAGCGCGTGCCACAGCTCCGGCTGGCCGTACATGAGGGCCTTGGTCTTCGCGTGGGTACGCGACGGCCCGCCCTCGACCAGGTAGCTGGCCAGCGTGAACGGCGCGCCGGCGAACCCGATCAGCGGGGTGTCGCCCAGCTCGGCGACGAGCATCCGCACCGCCTCGTCCACGTAGGAGACGTCGTCGCGCGTGATCGGCCGGATCCGATCCACGTCGGTCAGGGTGCGTACGGGCTCGGCGACCACCGGGCCGGTGCCGGGCACGATGTCGAGGTCCACCCCGGCGGCGGCGACCGGCACCACGATGTCGCTGAACAGGATCGCGGCGTCCACCCCGTGCCGGCGTACCGGCTGGAGGGTGATCTCGGTGACCAGGTCGGGGCGGCGGCAGGACTCCAGCATCCCCACGTTGGCCCTGATCGCGCGGTACTCCGGCAGCGACCGGCCGGCCTGGCGCATGAACCAGACGGGGGTGTGCGGGCCGGGCTGGCGACGACAGGCCCGGACGAAGGGCGAGTCGGCCGGACCGCCGGGACGGGGGTCTTCGTCTCGGGCGTCGGCGCCCGTCGTCGTGGTGCTCATCGCGGCCATCGTGCCACGCGGGACGCGGCCGGCAGCGGGCACCGCCGCCTTTTGTGACCCGGTCGGCCCGGCGGGGCGCGGGTACCGAGGGACCCCTGTCCCAGGCGGTAGGGGTCGCGGCGTGGGCGGCCTCGGCGCGCCTCTCGGGCGGGCGGGTGGCTTGCGGCATAGGCTGCCGGCATGGCCCCCCCGATCGCGCTCCCGGAGACCTTCGCCCGCGCGGTCACCGGGCTGCGGTCCGCGGCGCCCCGGTCGGAGATCGTGCTGGAGGAGGTCGGCGCCCCGCAGCGACTCGCCCCGTACGCCTTCGCGCTCTCCGCCACCGTCGGACGCGACGGCGACGAGGTGGCCTCCGGGCGGCTGATCCTGCTGCACGATCCGGCCGGCCACGAGGCGTGGCAGGGCACCCTGCGGCTGGTCACCTACGTGACGGCGGAGCTGGAGGTCGACCTGGCCGCCGATCCGCTGCTGCCGGGGGTGGGCTGGACGTGGCTGACCGACGCCCTGGAGGCGCAGGACGCGCGGCACCGGGCGATCGGCGGCACGATCACGCAGACCCTGTCGACCCGGTTCGGTGACCTGGCCGGCCCGCCGGCGGCCGGCGACATCGAGATCCGCGCCTCCTGGACGCCGGTCGACGACGACCTCGGCCCGCACCTGCTGGCGTGGTGCGCACTGCTGGCCTCCACCGCCGGGCTTCCCCCGCCCGGGGTGACCGCGCTGCCGGAGCGTCGCCCCGCCGGCGCGGCCTGACCCCGGTTCGGGTCACCTCACAGATACTTCTCGGCCTCGTTGCAGACCTTGTCCATGCCCTGGATTGCCTTGTCGTAGGCCGACTTGTTGCCGTTCGCCGCCGCGGCGAGCGCGGTGGTCAGCTTGTCGAGGCAGCTCGCGATGACCTTCTTCTGCCGGGCCTGCTCGTCCCGGTCGTTGCGGGTGCCCGTGAGGTCCTGCTCGGTGTCGCCGAGCTTGTCCCGGACCGCCTGGAGATCGGTCTTGAGCTTCTCGATCTCCTTGCCGTTCGCCGCGATGGTGCCGTCGCGCTGGCTGACCTCGCTGGCCATCTTCTTCTCGGTCCGGTCCAGCTCGTTCGTGGTCGACACGAACAGGCCGGTCATCACCCCGCCCAGGACGAAGAGCAGCCCGGCCACGACCGCCAGGATCAGCACCTTGTGGCTCTTGCCGGGGCCACTCGGCGCGGGGGCGCCGAAGGGCGGGGCGGAGCCGGGCGGCGTGGACATCGGCTGCCCGAAGGCCGGCCCGGAGGCCGGGGGGACCGACATCGGCTGTCCGAAGGCCGGCCCGGAGGCCTGCCCGGCGTGGGGCGACGCGCTGCCGGGGCCGTAGCCGGGCGACGCCGGCGGCGCGGACTGCGGGTAACCGGAGGGCCCGGCCGGCGGCGCGGACTGCGGGTAGCCGGCGGGCGGGGCCGGGTTGTACTGCTGCGGGGTCGCGGCGTACTGCTGGCCGGCGTCCGGCTGTTCGGGCGAGTACTGGCGCGGGCTGCCGTAGGTGGTGCCGTGCGGGGCGCCGCCCGACGGCGGCTGACCGGGCGCGGCCGGCGGGTACGGCGGGTAGCCCTCCGGCCCGGTCGGTGGCTGGGACATTCGTTCTTCCTCCACGTGTGCTGGTCCGGGCGGCATGCTCCGCCGGGCCGAGGGGGTGGGTTGGGCGCTGACGGGGTCAGCAGATCTTGAAGCCGTCGCAGGCCACCTTGATGGGTACGGCGAGGCCGATCCCCTCGGCGTTACGGGCCTTGGCGGTGGCGATGCCGACGACCTGCTTGCTGCCGTTGATGACCGGGCCGCCGGAGTTGCCGGGGTTGATCGGGGCGTCGAACTGGATGACCGGGCCCTCGCCGCCGCCGGCCTGACGGAAGGCGCTCACGACGCCGGTGGTGACGCTGTCCTCCAGGCCGAGCGGCGCGCCGACGACCACGATCTGCTGCCCGGACTTCACGGCGGCGGGCGCGGCGACCAGGCCGGTGAACTTGCCGTTGGTGCGCAGGTGGGCCACGTCGTTGGCCTCGTCGACCCGGACGATGGTCGCCGGGAAGCGCTGGTCGGTGCGCTCCAGGAAGACCTCGCGCTCGCCGGTCTGCCAGAGCGCGTCCACCACGTGGTAGTTGGTGAACAGGTTGGTGCCCCCGCCCGCGGCCGGCTTGCCGATCGCGAACGCGGTACCGGTGGAGTTGCCGGCCCGGACCCGGAACACGCTGGGCAGCACGGCGCTGGCGACGGCCTCCGGGTTGAACGCGGCGCCGGCCTGCTTCTCCAGCGCCTCCGCCCGGGACTCCAGGCCCTCGATCCGGGTGCTGTCGGCCGCCTGCCCCGCCGCCACCTTGCTGTCGGTGTCGCCCAGCCGGTTCGAGAGGCGGTTGATCTGGTACGCCTGCACGCCCGTCACGACGGCGAGCAGGCCGGCGAGCACGAGCGCGGCGACGGTGAGCCCGCGCCCCCTCGTCGCCGGGGCGGGGTAGGGCTGGCCCGGTCCGGGACCCTGGGGGTGGCCCGGGGTGGCGACGCCCGACGGCACGGGCCCGGACGCGGGGGGCCAGGCGGGCCCCGGCGGGTTCCCGGGCGGTGTCGACGGGCCCGGGGTCGTGGACGGCGCGCCGCCCTGCCGCCAGCCACCGGCGTGGGGCGTGGCGGCCGGGGCGGGCGCGTTGGCCGGGGCCGCGCCCCACTGGCCCGGCTGCGCCGGCGGCGACCAGCCGGGTCGGGCGGGCGCGGGCTGCCGGGGGGCGCCCGGCGGCAGGTACGCGGGGGCGGCCGGCTCGATGCGGGGCGGCAGCGGCCCGGGACGGGCCGTCCCCGGCGGGAACCCGCCGTCGCCCGGTCCCGCCGGGCCCGTGTCCGCCGACCCGTAGCCAGCAGTCATTCGCCTTGCCTCCCCGTAGACGCCCCGCTCCGTTCCGGGACCTGATGATGCCCTACCCGCGCAACGGCTCGATGGACCGTACCTGCGCCAACGGTCTTTGTCTTCCCCTATGTCCGGCTCCTGCGGGGACGCGTGGCGGTCGTCCCGTCGACACACACCGGACCGGCTTCACCCACCGCGTCGCGTCGCGCACTAGGGTTGTCAGGTGACCGACGAACCACCCCTGCGCCGTCGGCCCGCCGAAAGCCGTACGGGAAACGATGCGCCCCACCCGCCGTCGGCCCGACCGGAGCCGGAGGCCGCGGGGACCGAACCGACCGCCGACGGGCCCGTGCCGCTGACCGCGCCGCGCGAGGGCACACCCCAGCCGGCCGCCACGCCCGACGAGCTTGCCGAGGTCGTGGCCCGCTTCGCGGCGGGCAGCGGCCCTGTCGCCCTGGACGCCGAACGCGCCTCGGGCTACCGCTACAGCCAGCGCGCCTACCTGGTGCAGCTGCGCCGGGCCGGTTCCGGTACGGCGCTGATCGACCCGTTGCCGCTGCCCGACCTGAGCGCCCTCGACGCGGTGATCGGCGAGGCCGAGTGGGTGCTCCACGCGGCCAGCCAGGACCTGCCCTGCCTGGCCGAGGTGGGCCTGCGCCCGCGCCGGCTGTTCGACACCGAACTGGCCGCCCGGCTGGCCGGATTCGAGCGGGTCGGCCTGGCCGCGCTGACCGAGCAGCTACTCGGGTTCAGCCTGGAGAAGCACCACTCGGCAGCCGACTGGTCGAGCCGCCCGCTGCCGGAGTCCTGGCTGACCTACGCGGCGCTCGACGTGGAGATGCTGGTCGACCTGCGCGACGCGCTCGACGAGGAGCTGACCCGGCAGGGCAAGTCCGCGTGGGCGGCGGAGGAGTTCGCCGCGCTGGTGCGCACCGGGGCCCGCCCGCCGCGGGCACGCGCCGAGCCGTGGCGTCGCACGTCCGGCATCCACCGGGTGCGCGGGGCACGGGCCCAGGCCCGCGTCCGTTCCCTCTGGTACGCGCGGGACCAGATCGCCGCCCGACGCGACGCCGCTCCCGGGCGGGTGCTGCCGGACTCGGCCATCGTCGCGGCGGCGGAGCTGGATCCGAAGGACGAGAAGACCCTGCTCACCCTGCCCGGCTTCGGCGGCCGCTCGGTGCGCCGGCTGGCCCGCACCTGGCTGGCCGCGCTGGACGACGCGCGGCAGTTGCCCGACGACGCGCTGCCGGTCGCCCCGACGGTCGAGGGTCCCCCGCCGCCGCACCGCTGGGCCGAGCGGGACCCGGTGGCGGCGGCCCGGCTGGCCCGCTGCCGGGAGGTCGTGGTCCGCGTCGCCGGCGCGCACCAGCTGCCGCCCGAGAACCTGATCGCCCCCGACTCGATCCGCCGCCTGGCCTGGGTGCCACCGGAGGAGGTCACGGAGGCGACGGTCGCGGAGACCCTCCGGGGCCTCAACGCCCGCGAATGGCAGATCACCCTCCTCCTCCCCGCCCTCGCCGAGGCCCTCACAGACCCACCCCCCACCCCCTGACCCCCCAACCTCCCCGCCCCGCCCTCCCCGTTGATCATGAAGTTGTCGTCGCCCGATCCGGTGTGTCGGCACGACAACTTCATGATCAACGCGCCGGTCGCTGGCAGGGTGGTGTGGGGTGGGCCACACGGGGGCGGGTGCCGGCGATGGTTACTGGCGAGTAGCATCCGGGGGAACACGCCCGTGCCGGCGACCTTCGTTCGGTCCGTAGTGCCGCCCGTCGGCGCGGCGGCCGAATCGTGGTCGAAGAGGAGGCTCAAGTGCCCCGTGAAGTTCGGGATGTCGTCTTCGTCGACGGCGTCCGTACCCCGTTCGGCAAGGCGGGTGGCATGTACGCCAACACCCGCGCCGACGACCTGGTGATCCGCTGCATCCGCGAGCTGCTGCGCCGTAACCCGCAGCTGCCGCCGGAGCGGGTCGAGGAGGTCGCGATCGCCGCCACCACCCAGATCGGCGACCAGGGCCTGACCATCGGCCGGACCGCCGCCCTGCTGGCGGGCCTGCCCAAGACCGTCCCCGGCTTCGCGATCGACCGCATGTGCGCCGGCGCCATGACCGCGGTGACCACCGTCGCCAGCGGCATCGCCATGGGCGCCTACGACGTCGCCATCGCCGGCGGCGTCGAGCACATGGGCCGCCACCCGATGGGCGAGGGCGTCGACCCCAACCCGCGGATCGTCGCCGAGAAGCTGGTCGACCCGTCCGCGCTGGTCATGGGCGCGACCGCGGAGAACCTGCACGACCGGGTCCCGCACATCACCAAGGAGCGCACCGACGCGTTCGCGCTCGCCTCGCAGCAGAAGACCGCCAAGGCGTACGCCAACGGCAAGCTCCAGGACGACCTGGTGCCGGTGGCGGTCCGCGACGAGGAGAACGCCTGGGGCATGGCCACGGTCGACGAGGCGCCCCGGGACACCTCGCTGGAGAAGCTCGCCACCCTGAAGACCCCGTTCCGCCCGCACGGCAAGGTCACCGCGGGCAACGCGGCCGGCCTGAACGACGGCGCCACCGCCAGCCTGCTCGCCTCCGAGGACGTCGCCCGCGAGCTGGGCCTGCCGGTCGCCATGCGGCTGGTGTCGTTCGGCTTCGTCGGCGTCGAGCCCGAGGTGATGGGCGTCGGCCCCATCCCGTCGACCGAGAAGGCGCTGCGCCTCGCCGGCCTGACCATCGACGACATCGGCCTGTTCGAGCTGAACGAGGCGTTCGCCGTGCAGGTGCTCGCCTTCCTCGACCACTTCGGCATCGCCGACGACGACCCGCGGGTCAACCCGTGGGGCGGCGCGATCGCCATCGGGCACCCGCTCGCCTCCTCGGGCGTGCGGCTGATGACCCAGCTCGCCCGGCAGTTCGCCGAGCACCCCGAGGTCCGCTACGGCGTCACCGCCATGTGCATCGGCATCGGCATGGGCGGCACCGTGATCTGGGAGAACCCCCACTGGGAGGGTGGAGACAAGTGAGCGCGCTCGCCGCTACGAACGAGGTCGTCACCAGGGCGCTGCTGCGCCAGGTGAACGTACCGGGGCTGGATCGGCCGGCCGCCCTGATCACCCTCGACAACGGCTTCGACCACACCAAGCCGAACAGCTTCGGCCCGGGCGGGCTGACCAGCCTGGACGAGGCGATCACGGCCGCCCTGGCCGCGAACCCGTCGTTCGTCGCGGTCACCGGCAAGCCGTACGTCTTCTGCGTGGGCGCGGACATCACCAGCCTCCCGCAGCTCGCCGACCGCGAGCAGGCACTGGAGATCGGGCGGCTCGGCCACCGGGTCTTCGCCCGGCTCAAGGACAGCGAGGTCCCGACCTTCGCCTTCGTCAACGGCGCGGCGATGGGCGGCGGCCTGGAGCTGGCGCTGCACTGCCACTACCGGACGCTCTCCGGCGGGGTGGCGGCGCTGGCGCTGCCCGAGGTCTTCCTCGGCCTGGTCCCCGGTTGGGGCGGCACGCAGCTGCTGCCGAACCTGATCGGCATCCCGGCGGCGACCCAGGTGATCATCCAGAACCCGCTGATGCAGAACAAGATGCTCAAGCCGAAGCAGGCCGCCGAGATGGGCATCGCGGACGTGCTGCTGGAGCCGGCGGACTTCCTGGAGCGGTCCCTGGAGTGGGCGGCCGGCGTCGTCCGGGGCGAGGTCACCGTGACCCGGCCCGAGGTCGACAAGGACATGTGGGCGGGCGTGCTCTACTTCGCCCGGCAGACCCTCGACGCGCGGCTGCACGGCGCGGTCCCGGCCGCGTACAAGGCGCTGGACCTGCTGGAGACGGCGAAGGACGCCGACTTCGCCACCGGCACCGCCGCCGAGGACGAGGCCCTCGCGGACCTGGTCTTCTCCGAGGAGCTGCGCAGCGGCCTCTACGCGTTCGACCTGGCGCAGCGGCGGGCCAAGCGGCCGGCCGGCGCACCGGACAAGGGCCTGGCCCGCCCGGTCACCAAGGTGGGCATCGTCGGCGCCGGCCTGATGGCCAGCCAGCTCGCCCTGCTCTTCGCCCGCCGCCTCCAGGTGCCGGTCGTCATGACCGACCTGGACCAGGCCCGGGTGGACAAGGGCGTCGGCTACGTGCACACCCAGATCGAGAAGGCCGTCAGCAAGGGCCGGATGGACAAGGGCACGGCCGCCAAGCTGTACGGCCTGGTCAGCGGCTCGGTCGACAAGGGCGTCTTCGCCGACGCCGACTTCGTCATCGAGGCCGTCTTCGAGGACCTGGGCGTCAAGAAGCAGGTCTGGGCGGAGCTGGAGAAGATCGTCAAGCCGGAGGCGGTGCTCGCCACCAACACCTCCAGCCTGTCGATCACCGCGATGGCCGAGGAGCTGGAGCACCCCGAGCGGGTGGTCGGCTTCCACTTCTTCAACCCGGTCGCGGTGCTGCCGCTGCTGGAGATCGTCCGGGGCGAGCGCACCGACGACGCCACGCTCGCCACCGCGTTCGCGGTCGGCAAGCAGCTGAAGAAGTCGAGCGTGCTGGTGAAGGACGCCCCGGCGTTCGTGGTCAACCGGCTGCTCACCCGGTTCCTGGGCACGGTGTTCGCCGCCGTCGACGCCGGCACCCCGCTGGAGGTGGCGAACAGCGCGCTGGACCCGCTGGGCCTGCCGATGCGGCCGCTCGCCCTGCTCCAGCTCGTCGGGCCGGCCGTCGCGTACCACGTGGGCGGCACCCTGCACGCCGCGTTCCCGGACCGCTTCGGCGTCAGCGAGAACCTCAAGCGGATCGCCGACTCGGGCCAGCCGATCGTCGTCGACGACCAGATCAACGACGAGGTCGCCAAGCTGCTCGTGGTCGGCGACCAGCCGCTCACCGAGGAGCAGGTACGCCAGAACGCGCTCGACGCGCTGGCACAGGAGATCCGGCTGATGCTCGACGAGGGCGTCGTCGCCGAGGCGCAGGACATCGACCTGTGCATGATCCTCGGCGCGGGTTGGCCGTTCCACCTGGGTGGCGTCACGCCGTACCTGGACCGGACCGGCACCTCCGAGCGGGTCACCGGCCGCCGGTTCCTGCCGCACGGGGTGGCGAGCCTGCCCGCCTGATCCGCACCGCCCCCGCGTTCGCGGTGGTTGCCCCGTCCAGCTTGGATGGTGGTGGCCACCGCGATCGTCGTTGCGGCCGATACGGTCGGGATCGGGACAGCGGTACCGTGCCGTGGCTGGCTACGATCACCCGTTCGCAGACTCGCCTGGAGCTGATCATGTCCCAACCGCCGGTCGATCCCTGGTCCGGGCAGCCGGAGCACGACACGCACTACGACTTCCACCCGCCGCGGCCGGACGGCTACCCGGCACCGCCCCCCAGCGGCTGGACTCCCCCGCCCCGCGGCCAGCACCCGTCCGGCGGTCAGCACCCGTCCGGCGGTCAGCACCCGTCCGGCGGCCAGCCCTCGCCGGGCGCAGGGTGGCCCGCCACGCCACACCCCGGCCCCGCGCCGACCCAGCCGTACCCCGGCCCGCCGCCGGCCCAGCCGCACCCCACCCAGCCCTACGGCGGCTACCCCGTCACGCCCCAGGCCGGCTTCCCCACCAGCCCGTACGCGGGCTATGCGCCGCCGGCGCAGGGCGCGGGCCAGCCGGCGAGGCCCCACCAGCTGATGCTGACCCTGGGCCTGGTCGGGCTGCTGGTGCTCTGCCTCGGCGGCGGCGGCATCGCCTACCTCGCCTACGAGGGCGATCAGGGCGCCGACCCCCGGCCCAGCCCGAGCGCGTCCCCGACCGCGTCGGCGTCGAGCGCCACCCCGAGCGCCGCCACGTCGTCCGAGGCCGCCCCGTCACCGGAGTCGTCCAGCGACGCCCCGCAGATCCGGGTCGTCACGCCGGAGACGCTCGCGGGCCGCCCGAAGAGCACCGAGCCGACCCTGCGTAAGGCCGCCGACGACATGGTCCGCGAGCTGCGGACCTCGGTACGCGGCGCGACCGGCGTAGCCGGCGCCTTCTACGGCAGCGCCGACGAGCGGAACATGGTCATGGTGATCGCCGCCTCCACCTTCGTGCTCAATCCGGAGCGGGAACTCGACGACGCGATCAAGGGCATCTCCAAGGACCTCGCCGTCACGAAGATGACCACCATCGCCCCGGGACCGCAGGGCGGCCTGGCCAAGTGCGGCGACGGCGAGTCCGCCGGCGTCCCCCTGGGCGTCTGCGCGTGGGCCGACCACGGCAGCGTCGGCATGATCGTGATGTTCTTCTCCTCCGCGGCCGCCTCGGCGGCGGAGTTCGTCGCCATCCGCAGCCAGATCGAGCAGAAGTACTGAGCCGTACGGCGGTGCGCGGGGGCCCGTCCACGACGTGGACGGGCCCCCTCGCGTCAGCCCGCCGTGGCGGCCCGCTCGGCGGCGCTGCGCAGCACGCAGAACTCGTTGCCCTCCGGGTCGGCGAGCACCACCCAGCCCGAGCCGTCGGCGCGACGCTGGTCGGCGACCTGGGTCGCACCGATGGCCAGCAGGCGCGCCACCTCCTCGTCCCGGGTGCGGTCCGCGGGCTCCAGGTCGAGGTGGAGGCGGTTCTTCACCTGCTTGCCCTCGGGCACCGCCACGAAGAGCACCTCCGGGCCACCCGGGGGCAGCAGCATGGCCTCCGGGTCGCCGGGGAAGTCGTCCGGCTGGCGGGGGCAGTCGAAGACCTGCGCCCAGAAGCCGGCCAGCGCGTACGTGTCGCGGCAGTCGATGCTGACGTTGTGGATCCGTGCGCTCACGGGTGTTCCTCCTCGATGGTCGTACCCGCCCGCTCCGCCGCGCCGCGCAGGACGCAGAACTCGTTGCCCTCCGGGTCGGCGAGCACCACCCAGCCCGTACCGTCGGCGCGCCGGCGGTCGCTCACCGCGACCGCGCCGAGGCCGAGCACCCGCTCGACCTCCTGCTCCCGGGTCCGGCCGGTCGGTCGCAGGCAGACGTGCACCCGGTTCTTGACCGTCCTGGCCTCGGGAACCCGCTGGAAGAAGACGTGCGGGGTGGAGTCGTCCGGGGGCAGCAGCACCGCCTCCGGATCGCCCGGGGCGTCGTCGGCGTGCCGGGCGTACCCGAGCACCGCCGACCAGAAGCCGGCGAGGGCGTAGGTGTCGTGGCAGTCGAAACTGATGTTCTGGATCCGTGGATACACGGGTTCCTCCGCTAGGGATGGAGGCGCCCCGCGTGTGTGAGAGTCAGCCGGCGAGACGGGGCGCGGAAGTCATGACGGTGGACATCGACGCACCCCCCTCCGGTCCTCGAGCTGACGGCATGATCCTTCCACCGGGCCGGCTCCCGCCGCAACCCCCACGGCGCGAGCCGCACCCCCGCAGCGCGAGCCGCACCCCCGCAGCGCGAGCCGCACCCCCACGGCGCGAGCCGCAAACCCCGCCGGCCCGTCAGCGACGGGCCGCCGGCTCCTCGGCGGTGATCGCCGGTGCGGCCTCCGCCGCCGGCAGGGTCACCGTGACCTCCAACCCCCCGCCGGCCTGAGCGATCACCTTCACGGTGCCGCCGTGCGCGTCGCAGACCGCCCGGACGATGGAGAGCCCGAGACCGGAGCCGCGTGCGCCGGTACGCTCCCGGCCGCCGCGCCGGAACGGCTCGAACAGGCCGGGCACGTCGGCCTGGTCCACCTCGAAGCCGGTGTTGCCCACCACCAGCCACGACCGGCACCCGTCCGACCCCGTACGCACCCAGAGCCGGCCGTGCAGATGGTTGTAGCGGATCGCGTTCTCGATCAGGTTGCCCGCCAGCCGGTCGAGCAGCCCGGGATCGCCGACGACAGGTGCGGACTCCAGCGAGGTCTGCACCCGCAGCTTGATCCGCTCCACCTCCCGGCGTACGGCCGACAGGGCGTTGGCGGTGCCGGCGGCGAGGTCGCACTCGGTGCGCCGGCCCAGCCGGCGGCCCGCCTGGGCCTCGCTGCGGGCGAGCACCAGCAGGGCGTCGACCAGCCCGTTGGCCCGCTCGGAGGCGTCCCGGACCACCATGGCCATCCGGCGGTACTCGGCCGCGTCCGCCTCGTCGTCGCTCAGCGTCACGTCGATCTCGGTGCGCATCACCGCGAGCGGGGTCCGCAGCTCGTGCGAGGCGTTCGCCACGAACCGCTTCTGCGCCTCGAACGCGGCGGCTATGCGGTCCAGCATCTCGTCGAAGGTCTCCGCCAGCTCCGCGACCTCGTCGTCGGCGCCCGAGTAGCCGATGCGCTGGTCCAGCGTGGTCTCGCCGAGCCGACGGGCGGTGGCGGTGACCTGGTGCAGCGGGCGCAGTGCCCGCCCGGCGACCGCGTACGCGCCGGCCACCCCGACGACGCTGATCGCCAGCAGCGCCACCAGCCCCTTGACCAGCAGCTCCCCGCTGGCGGCGTCCACCAGCTGACGCTGCCACTGCGCGGCGTCCAGCGACCGGCCGTCGGCCAGCACCACCGTGGTGCCGGGCAGCAGCTCGTCGGTCGGTCGCAGCGCGTCGCGGACCAGCAGCCAGGCCAGCAGCACCAGGATCGCGCCCGCGCCGACCAGCAGCACCCCGTTGAGCAGGGTCAACCGCAGCCGCAGCGTGGGCCGCAGCCGGGCCCGCCGGCTCGTGGCGTCGGCCCTCGTCCGCGACCGCCCGGCCTTCAGCGCCGGCTCGCTCCGCGCGCTCACGCCGGCGTCTCCGCCGTGCGGTAGCCCGCGCCGACCACCGTCTCGATCAGCGGCGGGTCGCCGAGCTTCTTGCGCAGCGTCATCACGGTGACCCGGACGATCGTGGTGAACGGGTCCGTGTTGGCGTCCCAGACCCGTTCCAGCAGCTCCTCGCTGGAGACCACCGCGCCGCGCGCCTTGAGCAGCTCGCAGAGCACGCCGAACTCCTTGTTGGTCAGGTCGACCGGCTGGCCGCCCCGGGTGGCCACCCGGCGGGCCGGGTCGAGGACCAGGTCGGCGAGTTCGAGCACCGGCGGCGCGGCCGGGGTGGCCCGGCGGCCGAGGGCCTGCACCCGGGCCACCAGCTCGTCGAAGGCGAACGGCTTCGGCAGGTAGTCGTCGGCCCCGAGCTGCAACCCCTCCACCCGGTCGGCGACGGTGCCGCTGGCCGTCAGCATCAGCACCCGGGTCAGGATGCCGGAGGCGGCCAGCTCCGCACAGATCTGGTCGCCGTGCACACCGGGCAGGTCCCGGTCCAGCACCACCACGTCGTACCGGGTGACGAACGCCATCTCGTGGCCGCTGTCGCCGTCGTAGGCGACGTCCACCGCCATGCCCCGCTTGCGCAGCCCCCGCGCGATCGCGTCGGCGAGGTTGCGCTCGTCCTCGACCACCAGTACCCGCATCCCGGCCTCCTCGCGCCCCTGACCACTGACAACCTAGTGGCGGTAGCCAAACCGGTCCGCACCCGGCGTCCCCGGCCGACCCCGTTGCAGAAAACCTTCGTCGTACGCAATGCTCTCGGCACCAAGCTTCGTGCGACGGACGGGGAGACGCATGACCGACGCGGCGCCGACGATCCGGCGGGACGTCACCTACCGGGGCTTCCGCCTCCCCGACGACGCCGGGCTGGGCGACCTGTCCGGGCTGCGCGCGGGCGGGCGCGGCCTCGAACTGGCCGAGCCGGCCGACCGGCTCGAACACACCGACGCCGACGGCCGCACCCGCCGGTACGCGGCCGGTAGCTGGACGTCCCCGCCGGTGCCGGTCGGCTTCGCCGTACGCGACGTGGTGCCCTCGTGGACCGGCGACACCCCCGGCGACTGCTGGCTGCGCGTGGAGCTGCGCGGCTGGCACGACGACGCCCCGGCCACCGGGTGGTACGTCCTCGCCGACTGGGCGGCCGACGACCACGCGATCCGCCGGACGACCGTACCGGGGCAGCGCGACGCCGACGCCCGGGTGGACACCGACACCCTGCTGGTGACGGACGCGACGGTCACCGGCTGGCAGGTGCGGGTGACCCTGCTCCGACCGGAGGACGCCGACGGGACCCCGGTGCTGCGCGCGGTCGGGGCGGTCGCCGCAGGCCCCCGCCCGGCGGCGACGACCGGACCGTCCCGCCCGGCAAGGGAGGACGCCCCGCCCACGGCCTGGGGCACCGTGCTGGACGTGCCGCGCTACTCGCAGCGGCTGCACGCCGGCAGCCACCCGCAGTGGGGCGGCGGCGGAGACTCCTGGTGCAGCCCCACCTGCACCTCGATGGTGCTGGCCTTCTGGGGTGCCGCCCCGGCCCCGACCCGGTACGCGTGGGTGGCCCCGGCCGGCCCCCGCCCGGTGGTGGTACACGCCGCACGGCACTGCTACGACCACGCCTACGCCGGGGCCGGCAACTGGGCGTTCAACACCGCGTACGCGGGCCTGCACGGTGTGGACGCCTTCGTCACCCGGCTGCGCTCACTGACCGAGGCGGAGGCGTTCGTGGCCGCCGGCATCCCGCTGATCGTCTCCGCCGCGTTCACCGCCGGCCAGGTGCCCGGGCTGGACTACGACACCGCCGGGCACCTGATGGTGCTGGTGGGCTTCACCGACACGGGTGCTCCGGTGCTCAACGACCCGTACGCGCCGGACGACGACGCGGTGCGCCGGATCGTCGACCGGGACCGCTTCGAGGCCGCCTGGCAGGGCGGCAGCGGCGGGGTGGCGTACGTGCTCCGGCCGCCCGGCGTGCCGCTGCCCCCGGCGCCGGAGCAGCCCAACTGGTGACCCCGGCACCGCAGCCGGCACACCGTGCCGGAGGGCGGGCTCAGCCGGGATAGCGCCAGACGCCCAGCTCGCCGGTGCGCAGCCGGCACACCACCGTGTCGGCCCGGCTGCGGCAGTTGCCGGAGGCCTCCCGGAGCACGTCCAGCACCCCGGCCCGACCGGCGGCGACGTCCAGCTCGGCCACCACCAGCCCGCCGCCGGCGACGGCCGCCCGCACGGTCAGGAGCCGCTCGTCGGGGTACCAGGGCAGCAGTTGCCAGCTGCCCAGGTCGGCCACCTGCCGGCCGGTCGCCGCGTCGAGCACGCCCAACCGGTCGCCGAGGGGCCCGGGCGCGACCGCCAGGAGCCGGTCGCCCCGGGTCGCCAGCACCCCGAACCACCGCTCGCCGGTCCACCGCGGCGCGCCGGTCGCCGGGTCGAGCGCGACGAACCTGTTGCCTCCGGGCGCGCACAGCAGCTCGCCGCACTCGTTGACGTGTTCCACCATGGGCACGCGCGCCTCCCAGCGCCGCCGCAGCCCGTCCAGCCCGTAGGCGGTCACCAGGCCCTGAGGCGGCCGGACGACCAGCAGCAGGTCGTGCGCCACCACCGTGTGCCCGGACGCCTCGCCGAGGCCCAGGTCCGCCGCGTGCACCAGCGCGCCGGAGCGGGGGTCGCGCACCTCGACCCGCCCCGTGGCGGGGGCCAGCACGATCCGCTCGACACGCCCGTCGCGCAGGGCGTACGTCGCGGCCTCGGGCGGCGTCGGCACCGACCAGAGCGCCCGGCCGGAGGCCGGATCCACCGACCGTACGGTGCCGCCCTGCGCCCCGCCGGTCTGCATCAGCAGGATCCCGCTCGGGTCGAACCAGGGATGGCCGGGCTGCCGCCAGCGTTCGCGGCCGGTCCCGTCGTCGAGGGCCACCGTCTGCCCGTCGTCCTGGTCCCCGGTGATGGAGAACAGCACCGTCCCCGGCCCCGTCTGGACATGCCAGAACCGGCCGGCGGCCACGAGCCGGGTACGCCAGAGCGGGTGGGGCGGGTCGGCGTCGGCCGGCGCCCGTTCGGGCAGGACGTACGCGCGCACCTCGACGGTCCCCTCGGGCTCCCCCTCGGCCGGTTCGACGACGTAGAGCCGGTCGCCGTGCGGGAACGCCTCCGACCCGAGGCGGGCCGGAACGACGAGCGCGACCCGTGCCGACACCGGCACGGCCGCCGCCACGGTGGCCAGGAGGAACGCGAGCGCCAGCGCGACCCGCAGCGGCCTGCCGACGGCGCGGGGCGGGCGGGGCGGCGCCTCCCGCTCCGGCTCGTCGCGCACCTCGCCGAGGTCGATGAGCGTCACGCCCGCCCCTTCCGGTCGCGGTCGCCGGGCAGTTCCCACACGCCGAGCCCGCCGTCCTCGTGCCGGCACACGACGTACGACCCGTGGGCGCCGCACTCCCCCACCACGGCGCGCAGCGCCGCCAGCACCCGCACGCCTTCCCCGCGTCCGTCGATCCGGCCGACCAGGTACCGCCCGTCGCGCTGCCGGCGGTGCAGGGTCGTCCCGTCGGCCGAGAGAATCCCCGGGGCGCCGGCCCGCCAGCGGCCCAGGTGCCGCACCGGCCGACCGGTCGCCGCGTCGAGCAGCACGTGCTCCGCGGCACCACCGGAGGAGCGCCGGACGGCCAGCAGCCGGCCCTCGACGGCGACCGGCCCCAGGGCCGCGTTCTCGCTCCGCCACCGCACGGTGCCGGTGGCGGGATCGAGCAGCCGGGTCACGGGCGAACCGTCGTCGAAGCAGATCAGTACGCCGCAGTCATAGACGTCCGGCTGGTCGGCCGGGCCACGGGGCACCCTCCACCGCCGGCGCAGGGTGGCGATCTCGTAGCCGCTGAGGGCGCCGCTGTCGTCGGTGAGCAGCACCAGCTCCTCCGTGACCGTCAGCACGCGGGCGCGGCCGGGCACGGCCGTCGCGGCGCGCGCCGCGCCCGTGTCGGGGTCGCGCACCTCCAGCCGCCCGCCGGCGAGCACCGTCAGCAGGCGTATCCGCTGGTCCCGCCGCGACAGGTGCGCGTCCTCGAGGGCCAGCGGCTGCGACCACCGGACGGCACCGGTTGCGGGGTCCACCGAGCGCAGCACGGACGCGCCCGACCCGGCGGAGCCCGACAGCAGCAGGTGCCCGACCGAAGTGGCGCCGCGCAGCTGCCCCTCGACCCGCCAGCGCACCCCGCCGTCGCCGAGGGAGAGCCCGACCACCTGGGGCGCCGCCCGGTCCCCGGCCAGGCCGACCGCCAGCAGGTCGCCGACCCGGACGGCGTGGAACACCCGACCCGGCGCGGGCAACGGCACCCGCCACAGGGGACGGCCGGAGGGCAGCCGGTGGGCGGCCAGTCGCGGCACCGGGTCCCCGTCGGGCACCGCGCCGGGGCCCGCCGCGTCGGCCACCAGGAGGACCCCGTCGGCGAGCAGGACGCTCGCGTCCGGGCCGGCCGGGACCGTGGTGCCCGGCGGTTGCGCGGGCCACGGCGCGGCGGCCGCCGACGTCAACAGGCAGAGCAGGGCGACCAGGGCCGGGGCCCAGCGGCGAGGGAACCGGCTCGGGCCGGGGCCGGCGGCCCCGTCGACGTCCCGTCGCTCGCCGAGGTCGATGACCGTCACGTGCCGTCCTCCCCGTCACACCGTGGCCTCCGGCGGGCCGGCAAATCGGCCGTGGGGGCACCGGCCCGGCAAAAGCGACGCCGCCGCGCCTGTACGATGGCGCGTCGTGGCTGTGCCGGTGGTAGACCCCTCGCTGAACTCCGTCTCCGCGCCCGTCGCGGCCGAGCCGACGCGCCGGCTGCGGCGTAGGCCCTCCCGCGCCGACGTACTGGCCATCGGAGCCTATGTCCTGCTCGGCGTTCTCGTGTGCCTGAACTACTGGGCGGACGTGCAGAACCGGGTGTCGTCGCACCTGCCCACCGACCACAGCTGGTTCGAGTGGCTCTTCTCGCACGGCGCGTACTCGGTGCGGCACCTGGAGAACCCGCTGTTCACCGAGCGGCAGAACGCCCCGGACGGGGTGAACATGATGGCGAACACCTCGCTGCTCGGGGTGACGCTGCCGCTGGCGCCGCTGACCATGCTCCTCGGCCCGCAGGTCATGTACGCGCTCTACCTGGGCGGCGCGCTGGCCGCGACCGCCGGCACGTCGTACTGGATGCTGTCGCGGCACCTGGTGCGCTCCCGCGCGGCGGCCTTCGTCGGCGGCGCGTTCCTCGGCTTCGCGCCGGGCATCGTGCACCACGCCAACGGCCAGCCCAACTTCGTGTCGAACTTCCTGCTGCCGCTGATCGTGGTGCGGGTGCTCCGGCTCGGCGAGCCCGGCCGGTGGCGGCGCAACGGCATCGTGCTCGGCCTGCTGGTGGCGTACCAGATCTTCATCAACGAGGAGATGCTGCTGCTCACCGCGCTGGCCTGCCTGGTCGTCGTGCTCGCGTACGCGATCATGCGCCCGGCGCGGACGCGGGCGGTGGCCGGCACCTTCGCCGCCGCGCTCGGCGTCGGCGGCGGGTTGGCGCTGCTGCTGACGGCCTACCCGATCTGGTTCCAGTTCAACGGCCCGCAGTCCTACCGGGGCTTGCAGGGCGGGGTGTTCCACAGTTGGGGCGAGGACCTGGCCGCCTTCGTCACCTTCGCGCGGGACACCGTGGCCGGCGACGAGGCCGTGGAGAAGACCATCGGGCTCACCGAGCAGAACACCTGGTTCGGCTGGCCGCTGGTGCTGCTGTCGGTGGTGGCCCTGGCGCTGCTGGTCCGCCGCTCGCTCGCCGCCCGGATCCTCGCGGTGCTGGTGGTGGTCTTCACGGTGGCCTCGATCGGCCCGAAGGTGCGGATCAACGGGGTGGAGACGGAGACGGACGGTCCCTGGGCCTACATCTCCGACGACCTGCCGCTGGTCGAGATGATGATGCCGACCCGGCTGGCCCTGGTGGTGGCGGCGGCCCTCGGCGTGCTGCTCGCCCTGGCCTGGGACACCGTCGCCGGCTACGGCCGCCCGTCGGTGCCGGCCCCCCGCGCCGGCACCGACGGCGACGACAGCGCGGCCGGTGCCGACGCCGCCGGGCCGCGCCGCCGTTGGCTGCGCCCGGTCGGGTACGCGGCCGTCGCGCTCGCCGTGCTGCCGCTGTTCCCGCGTCCGCTGCCGGCGCAGCCCGTCGAGCCGCCGCCACACTTCATCACCGCCGGCGGCTGGCGCCCGTACGTGCCGGACGGCCGGACGCTGGTGCCGGTGCCCATCCCGAGCAACGTGCACGGTCTGCCCACGCTGCGCTGGAGCGCCCTGACGCAGCACGCGTTCCCGATCCCGGGCGGCTACTTCATCGGGCCGAACGAGCGGGGCGAGGGCGTCTTCGGCGCGCCGAACCGGCCGACCAGCACCCTGATCTACTCCACGATGGACAAGAACGCCGTCCCCGCGCTGACGGAGGAGAACCGTCGCCAGGCCGTCGAGGACCTGCGCTTCTGGCGGGCGTCCGTGGTCGTCCTCGGCGCACATCCCCGCGAGGCGGTCCTGCGTGAGCTGATGACCGCGCTGATCGGCCCGCCGCAGCGCGTGGACGACGTGTGGCTCTGGGACGTCCGCCCGATCGTCGGCTGAGCCGGGTCGTCAGCCCACCAGCGGGCGGACGTCCCACACGTGGGCGCCGGCCACCTCCCGGCCCGGGCCGAGCAGCGCGTCGACCGTACGGCGCACCGGGTGGCCGTGGTGCAGGCCGCCCTGGACCACCAGGGCGGCGCGCCAGTGGCGCAGGTCCTCGACCGCCTGCCGGCGGTGCTCGTCGGTGATCACCGGCACCTCGCCGGTCTCGGCGACCCGGCGCAGCAGCGCGGCGGTGGGGCGGTCCGGGGCGCCCCACCGGGCGGTCGGATCGTCGGCGGCCCGGGGGCCGATGAAGTAGCCGCCCGGAGCCGGGAAGGCCAGCCCGGTGCGGGCCGACCAGAGCATCGCCGGGCTGACCCCGGCGCCGGTCACCGGCGGCACCGGGACCAGGGTCCGGCCCGGCGGCACGTGGGCCCGCCAGCCGCCCTCGGCCACGAATGCCGGCACGGGCCAGGCCGGCACGGTCCGGATCGGGGTGGGGATCAGCGGCAGCAGCGCGGCGGCCACCGCCCCGCCCCAGAGCAGTCGCACCGGCACGGCACCCACCCGGGCCTCGGCCCCGGCCTCGGGGCGCAGCCGGTCCAGGGAGAGGGCGAGCAGGATGCCCAGCACCGGGACGCAGACCAACGGGAAGCGCGCCGGCACCGCGTGGTCGAGCAGCGGCAGCTCGGCGACCAGCCGGTACGGCCCGGGGATGCCGGTGGAGGTGCCGTCCAGGCGGACCTGCTCGCCGAGCGAGAGCAGCGCGAAGAGCAGCCCGCAGGCGGCCAGCGCGCGCACCAGCGGCCGGCGCCACAGCCAGATCACGATCACCACGGCGAGCACCAGCAGCCCGGGGCCGAAGAAGGAGTTCTCCTCGGTGGGGTTCGGCGCGAGCAGGCCGGGCAGGTGGTCGTCGCCGAGCACCGTCTGCCGTGCCGAGGCGGTGAAGGACGCGGCGTCGAGCTGGTAGCCGTACGCGTGGAAGGGCATCCCCCGGTAGTGGCCGGGGCCGAAGAACTGGAACCACAGCGGGTACGCCAGCAGCGGCAGCGCGACGGCCGTCCCGATCGCGAGCCGGCCGAGCAGCGCGGGCGCCAGCCGGCGTGCCGTCGCCCGGTCGGCCGCCGCGTACGCCACCGCGAACGTGCCGGCGGCGAGGACCAGGAAGAACGCCACCTCCTCGCCGAGGAAGACCTGGTACGCCACCAGCAGCCCGAGCAGCGTGCCGTGCCGCCGCAGCCGGCGCGGGTCGGGGTGGAACACCAGCGCCAGGATCACCGGTACGAGGAACTGCGCCGCCATGTGCAGGTGCGCCCCGGCCTGCGCGACCATGCCGGGGGCGAAGCCGCAGAAGAGACCGCCGACTGCCGCCGCGGCCCGGGACTCGACCAGCCGGCGGCGCAGCAGCGCGTACCAGGCGGTCGCGGTGCCGGCGAGGCAGCAGACCACGGCCACCAGGAACGCGACCTGCGAGCCGAAGAGCAGGGTGACCGGCGTCAGCGGCACCCCCAGGCCCAGCACGGAGGTGTTGGCCATCAGGTTCACCCCGTCCGGGGCGTTCAGCTCCGCGCTGTACAGCGGGTTCTCCAGGCGGGTCACCGCCCGGGCCGCCCGGGACAGCATCCACTCGAAGAGGATCTGGTCGCCGGCCTGGTGGAACAGCCGCCCGGGGCGGCCCCACTGGCCGACGGTCAGCAGCCCCGCCAGGGCGAGGTAGCCGGCGACGACCAGCGCGTCCGGCGCGCGTACCGGCAGCCGGCGGGACCGCCGGGCGGGTGTCGCCTCGGCGGTGCCGGTCGCCGCCGGGGCGGCCATCAGGTCGGTCGGTCCGTCAGCGCCCGGACGTCCCAGACCCAGACGTCCAGCTCCCGGCGGCCGGGGCCGACCAGTTGCTCGACGGTGCGCCGCAGCTGCTCGGAGTGGTGCTGGCCGACCGGGAGCACGAGGATGGCCGCCCGCCAGTGCCGCAGCTCGTCGAGGGAGCGGCGGCGCTGCCGGTCGTCCAGCTTCGGGATGCGGCCGGTCGAGGCGACCTCCTCCAGCAGCTGCCCGACGCCGCTGGGCCGGCCGCCGAAGCGGCCGGGGTCGCCGGTGTTGCCGTTGCGCGGCGCCAGGAAGTAGCCGCCGGGGATCTTGAAGTCGAGGTTGGTGGAGGCGGCCCAGCGCATGCCGTGGGTGTGTCCCATGTTCGGCACCGGGATCGGCACCAGGGTCTGGTCCTCACCGACGTAGCCGCGCCACCGGTCGGCGGTGATGAAGTCCGGCACCGGCGGGCGGGAGGTCACCTTCAGCGGCATCGGCGCGATCGGCAGCAGCGCGAGGACGAGGCCGGCCACGGTGAGCGTACGCAGCGTCCGCCGCTCCAGCGGCAGCGCCCGGGAGCGCTCGACGGCGAGCGCCAGCAGGATGCCCACCACCACGCTGGTGATCAGGCCGAAGCGGGTGGGCACCACCGCGTCGAGCAGCGGCAGCCGGACCAGCCACTCCCAGGGCCCGGTGATCAGCTCGCGGTCCCACCAGGACACCCGCTCGCCGAGGGAGAGCACCGCGAAGAACGCCCCGGTCGCGGCGAGCGCCCGCACGAGCATCTCCCGGCGCAGCCAGGCCACGATGCCGACGGCGATCAGGGCGAGACTCCAGCCGAAGAAGGCGTTCTCCTCGGAGTAGTTCGGCGCGAGGTTGACGTTGGCGCGTTCGTCGCCGCCGATCGTCGGCGAGCCGGGCGCGAAGAAGGCCGCGATGTCGTTGCCGTAGTCGCGGACCGCGTCGCTCAGGCCGTGGTACGCCATCGGCCCGGCGAACTGGACGTAGAGCGGGTACGCCAGCAGCGAGCCGGCGAGCACGGTGCAGATCGCGAGGGCCTTGGCCAGGGGCCGCCAGGCCGTCGACCAGAGCGCGGGCCGCTGGGCGAGCACGGCGAGCAGGAAGACCCCGCAGGCGAGCGCCGTGAAGAGCAGGATCTCCTCGTTGATGAACGCCTGGGCGGTGACCATGAGGGCGAGCAGCACGCCGTCGCGCCACGGTCGCCGGGACCGGGTGATGACCAGCACCCGCCAGACGATGAACGGCAGCAGGAACTGCGAGATGATGTTGGGGTGCCAGTTGGCGTGCGACAGCATCGCCGGCGAGAACCCGCAGAACCAGCCGCCGACGGCCGCCGCCAGCGGGCTGCGCACCACGTGCCGGGAGAGCACGAAGTACCAGGCCGAGGCGGTGCCGGCGAGCGCGAGCGTGACCAGCACCACGAAGGTCACGGCCGGCCCGAAGAGCAGCGTCACCGGCACCATCGGGATGCCCAGCGCGAGGATGGCCGTGTTGGCCATCAGGTTGACCCCGTCGGGGTAGTTGAACTGCTCGGTGAAGAACGGGAACTCGCCGTGCAGCACGACACGTACCGAGTGGGCGAGGAAGAACTGCACCTGGGCGGGGTCGCTGCTGTAGAGCGAGGCCACCCGGCCGGCCGGGTCCACCCAGATCTGGCTGGTCACCCACACCGCGGCGAGCAGGAACAGGCCGAAGACCGTGAGGTCCTGCCGCCGCCGGCCCCACCGTCGCGGCCGGGCCGCGGCGTCCGCCCCGCCGGCCTCGCCGGAACCGGTGGCGGCGTCGGTCGTCGCGGCGGCCACGCCGGGTTCGGCGTCGCGGGCGGCCCCGTCCGACGTACGGTCACCGGGGCCCACGGACGGCGCCACGGGTTCGGACGCGGGGGCCGCGGCGGCGTCGGATTCCGACCAGGATTCGGCGCGGGTCTCGGCAGGCGTCACAGTCGGCGGAGTCTACCCGAGCGGGACATTCACCCTGAAACCACGGCACTGTCCTCTGTGGTTCGTGTCGGTCAGGGGCCCCGACCTGGGCGCGGGCGGCCGGCGAGGTGGCGCGTCCCGGTGATCCGACATCTCGTACTATGGCGCTTTCCGTTGAACGACGGCTGAGGCGATCGAGGGGGCGTACAGGTGGCTCCAGTCCGCCGGCGCGGCATCACGGCCACCGCACTGCTGACCCTGCTGCTCACCACGACGGCCTGCGGTCCGGTGGCCGACCGGCAGCCGGGCGACCTGCGGGCCGGCTACGACAGCCTGGACGGCGACCTCACGGTCTGGCCGCCACGCGGCACGCTCGCGGGCGACGACACCGTCCGGTCGGCCGTGACCGGGGCGGTACGCGACTGGCGGTCACCGGCCGACGACCGGGTGCACCTGCCCACGTCCGGGATCCTCTGGTCCGGCGAGGTCGACGGCGCGCCGCTGGCGCTGGTGGCCGCCGACGTGCCCGGCGAGAGCGCCTCCTGGCTGCTCCAGGTCACCGCCGAGGGCGGCCGGTACGCGGTCACCCGCGCCGCCGAGTACACGGACCCCGGCTACCTCGTCTACTCCGACGTGCTGCCCGTGCACACCTCCGACGGGCGGCGCTACCTCACGTCGGGCCGGGTGCAGCGGCTGCTCGGGCCGGACGGCCGCGCCCTGCGGGACACCGACGGCCTCACCGAGCCGGTGGACGTGCCGGCCTGCCGGGCGGTGCCGGTGACCGCCACGCTCAAGGCCACCCGGGCGCTGCCCCGGGGCCGGGCCGCCGACCGGCTGCTGGACCTCGGCACCGGCACCACCGACCCGCGCTACCCGCTCGTACGCGACGAAAGCGGCTCCGGCAAGCGGGCCCTCACCGGCCTGGACACCTGCGTGCTCGCCGGCGAGGAGGGCCCGTTCGGCAGCGTCCCCCGGCGCATCGGCGACCGGGACGCGCCGCGGTCGGTGCCGTCGTCGTGGCCGATGACCAAGCTGACCGTACGCACCCTGGGCGAGGTCGCCCTCGGCGGCGGCGAGCCGGCGGAGCTGGAGCAGCTGACCTGGGAGACGGCCGACGGCACGATGACCGCCGTGGTCTACCGGCCCGCCGACGGGGGCAACCCGGTGGTCTCCCCCGCCGACCGGTCCCACCCGTTGCAGACGTACAAGCTGCCGGTGCCGGGGCAGCCGCTGGCCGTGCTGAGCTGGCGGCCGACCGCCGACAGTTCGCTGTCGACGCCGCCGGACACGCTGCGGCTGGTGGACCGGCCGGGGCTGGTCGTGGTGCCGATGCCGACCCGCTCGGAGACGTTCAGCCTCGCCGAGGCGGAGAAGACGCACTACCGCTCCCTCGGCGGCCGCTGACCCGGCACGCGAAACGCCGACGGCGGGTGTCCCGGTCGCCCGGGGCACCCGCCGTCGGCGGTCGGCAGCTCAGTTCTGCGCGGTCGCGTCGTCGGCGGTGATCACCGGCTCGACCGGCTCGACGTCCAGCCGGGAGATCCAGCCGGTGACGTCGCGGGCCACGTCCTGCGCGGTCAGGCCGAGGTCGGCGAGGATCTGGGCGCGGGTGCCGTGCGGGTGCCAGTCGGCCGGTACGCCCAGGTCCTTCAGCGGCACCCGGACGTCGGCGTCCCGCATCGCCTGGGCGAGGGCGTCGCCGACGCCACCGACGCGGACGCCGTCCTCGACGGTGACCACGAGCCGGTGCCCGGCGGCCAGCTCGACCAGCTCGGCCGGGACCGGGCGCACCCAGCGCGGGTCGACCACGGTGACCCCGAAGCCCTGCCCGGCGACCCGGGTGGCGACCTCCATGCCGAGGTGCCCGAACGAGCCGACCGCGACCAGCAGCACGTCCTTGCGCGCCGACTCGGTCAGCACGTCGACGGTGCCGACGCGGCGCACGGCCGGCAGGTCGGCGGCGACGGTGCCGGTCGGGAAGCGGACGATGGTCGGGCCGTCGTCGACGGCCACCGCCTCGCGCAGCTCCTCGCGCAGGGTGGCGGCATCACGGGGCGCGGCGATCCGCAGGCCCGGCACGACCCCGAAGACGGACATGTCCCACATGCCGTAGTGGCTGGGCCCGTCCGGGCCGGTGATGCCCGCCCGGTCCAGCACGAACGTCACCGGCAGCCGGTGCATGGCCACGTCCAGCAGTACCTGGTCGAAGGCGCGGTTGAGGAACGTCGCGTAGACCGCCACCACGGGGTGCAGCCCGCCGAGCGCCAGGCCGGCGGCCGAGGTGGCCGCGTGCTGCTCGGCGATGCCCACGTCGTAGACCCGGTCGGGGTGCTTGCGGGCCAGCTTGGCGATGCCGGTCGGCTCGGCCATCGCGGCGGTGATGCCCACCACGTCGGGCCGCTCGTCGGCGATCGCGACCAGCTCGTCGGCGAAGACACCGGTCCACTTCACCGACGGGGCGGCGACCAGCTTGCCGGTCTCGACGTCGAAGGCGCCGGGGCCGTGGAAGCAGTCGGCCTCGTCCTCCTCGGCCGGGCGGTAGCCGTAGCCCTTGCGGGTGACGGCGTGCACGATCACCGGGCCGCCGAAGTTCTTCGCCGCGCGCAGCGCCGACTCGACCGCGGCCACGTCGTGCCCGTCGACCGGGCCGACGTACTTGATGCCGAGGTCCTCGAACATGGCCTGCGGGGCGACCGCGTCCTTGATGCCCCGCTTGACCGCGTGCAGCACCTCGTACATCGGCCGGCCGACCAGCGGCGTCGAGCCGAGCGCCTCCTTGACGGTGTCGAGCACCTTCTCGTAGCCGGGGTTGAGCCGCAGCGAGGAGAGGTGGTCGGCGAGGCCGCCGATGGTCGGCGCGTAGGACCGGCCGTTGTCGTTGACCACGATCACCAGCGGGTTGCGGGCGGTGGCGATGTTGTTGAGCGCCTCCCAGCACATGCCGCCGGTGAGCGCGCCGTCGCCCACCACGGCGACCACGCTGCGCTGCTCGCCCCGCAGGGCGTACGCCTTGGCCAGGCCGTCGGCGTAGGACAGGGCGGTGGAGGCGTGCGAGTTCTCGATGAGGTCGTGCTCGCTCTCGGCCTGGCTCGGGTAGCCGGAGAGGCCGCCGCGCTGACGCAGCCGGTCGAAGCCGGTCTGCCGGCCGGTGAGGATCTTGTGCACGTACGCCTGGTGGCCGGTGTCGAACAGGAGCCGGTCGCGCGGGGAGTCGAAGACCCGGTGCATGGCCAGGGTGAGCTCCACCACGCCCAGGTTGGGACCGACGTGCCCGCCGGTGCGCGAGACCTTGGCGATCAGGAAGTCCCGGATCTCGGCGGCGAGGACGTCCAACTCCTCGACGGACATCCGCTTGACGTCCTGCGGACCCCGGACGGTGGCCAGCAGCCCGGTGTGGTGGGCCGTGCCCTCTTCAACGCTCATGACGCAAGAGTCTATCGGCCGTCCGGTACTCCGCAGCCTGGCCCGGACGACCGCCCACCCGCCGGGGGCGCTGAGCGCCAGGTCAGGCGCCGGATGGATCGCGGACGCCCGGGGCGGTCAGGACACGACCCGCAGCCGCCGGGGCGCCGCCACGGCCGGGACGCCCCGGTACGCCGGACCGGACGGGGTCCAGGAGCCCAGCACGCTGGCCCGGGTGGCGCCGGTCACCGAGGGCAGCGCGCCGGGCAGCCCGTGCCAGGAGAGCCAGCCCAGCAGCGCGAACGCGTACGCCTCCTTGGCCTGCGCGGGCACCCCCAGCTCGTCGGTGGTGCGAAGCCGCCAGCGCCCCGCCCCGAGGGCGGCCAGCCGGGCGGTCAGCGTCGGGTTGCGCACGCCGCCGCCGGCCGCGACCACCTCCGCCACGGCGTGCCGGTCGCACTCGGCGGCCACCACCCGGGCGGTCAGCTCGGTCAGGGTGGCCAGCACGTCGTCGGCCGGCACCGCCTCGCCGAGGGCGGCCAGCCGGGCGTCCAGGTAGTCGGCGTGGAACAGCTCCTTGCCGGTCGACTTGGGCGGCGGCGCCGCGTAGTACGGCTCGGCGAGCAGCAGCTCCAGCAGGCCGGGGTGCACCCGACCGGCCGCCGCGCGGGCGCCGTCGAGGTCGCAGGGCCGGCCCAGGAGGCGGCGGGCCGCCGCGTCGAGCAGCGCGTTGGCGGGCCCGACGTCGTACCCGAGCACCGGCGCGCCCGGCGCGAGGACCGTGAGGTTGGCGATGCCGCCCAGGTTGAGCGCGGCGCGCGGGGCCGCGCTGTCGGCCGGGTCGAGCAGCAGCGCGTCGAACGCCGGGACCAGGGGCGCGCCCTGCCCGCCGGCCGCGACGTCCGCCGAGCGCAGGTCGCTCAGCACGGGTACGCCGACCCGGGCGGCCACCCGGGCCACCGTGCCCAGTTGCAGGGTGCCCCGGGCACGCCCGTCGGCGACCCAGTGGAAGACCGTCTGCCCGGGCGAGACCACCGCGTCGACCGCGCCGCCGGCCAGCTCGACGCCGAGGGCCGCCGCCTCGGCGAAGACCTCGCCGAGGCGGTTGTCCAGCCGGCAGACCGCCTCGATCGTGGTGCTCCCGGGCGGCAGCAGCGCGCCGATCGCTTCGCGCAGCCCGTCGTCGTAGTCCAGGCCGCGGTGCCCCAGCGGGCGCAGCAGCAGCGTGTCGCCGTCGAGGGCGAACTCGGCGGCGGCCACGTCCACCCCGTCGTAGGAGGTCCCCGACATCAGCCCGACGATCTTCATCGCGTCAGGCTAGCGGGCGGCTCCGTCGGGCGGCAGGAGCAGACCCACCAGCTCGACGTGCTGGGTCATCGGGAACAGGTCGAAGCCGCGCAGCGCGGCCAGCCGCCAGCCCTGCTGCGCGAAGGTGCGCACGTCGCGGGCGAAGGCGGCCGGGTCGCAGGCCACGTACGCGACCGCGCGCGGCCCGGCGGCCACCACGTCGCGCACCACCCGGGCGCCCGCGCCGGAGCGCGGCGGGTCGAGCACCACCACGTCGACCGGCCCGGTGATCCGGCGGCGGGCCAGCGCGGTCTCCACCCGGGCCGGTACGACCTCCACCCCGGGCAGGTCGCGCAGGTTATCGCGGGCGGCGGCGACGCCCTGCGCCGCCGACTCGACCAGGGTGACGCGGCCCGTCTCGCCCACCCGGCCGGCGAGCGCGGCGGCGAAGAGCCCCGCCCCGCCGTAGAGGTCCCAGGCCCGCTCCCCCGGGCGCGGGTCCACCAGCTCCAGCACGGCGTCGACCAGGGTGTCGGCGGCGGCCGGGTGGACCTGCCAGAATGACGACACCGGCAGCGTCCACTCCCGGCCGGCCGCCACCTCGCGCACGCGTTCCGGGCCGCTCACCGGGTGGGGCACCCCGTCGGCGACGGCGGTCACCGCCACGTCCCCGCCGGTGGAGGCGACCGTCTCGACCGCGTCCGCGTCCGGCCAGCGCGCCCCGGTCGGGGCCAGCACGGGCAGCTCCCGGATCGCCGGGTGGGCGATCAGGCAGCGGTCGATCGGGACCACCTCGTGCGAGCGGTGCTTGAGCAGGCCGGCCCGGCCCGCCCCGTCGACGGCGTAGCGGACCCGGGAGCGCCAGCCGAGCGGCCCACCGGGCAGCGCCTCGACCCGCACGCCGAGGGCGTCCAGCTCGGCGTCGGTGAGCCCACCGAGGCGGGTGAGCTGCTCGCGCACCACCGCGACCTTCCAGTCGAGCTGCGCGGCCGGGGCGACGTGCTGAAGGTCGCACCCGCCGCAGCGACCCGGCTTCGCGTACGGGCAGGGCTGCTCGACCCGGTCCGGGGCGGCCTCGAGCACGGTCACCGCGTCGGCCCGGACGAACCCCTTGTGCACCTCGGTCACCTCGGCGACCACCCGCTCGCCGGGCAGCGCGTGCCGGACGAAGACGACCTGCCCGTGCACCCGCGCGACGCAGTGCCCGCCCGGCGCGACCGCCCCGACGGTCACCTCGACCCGCTCGGCCTCCTCCAGCCCCCGGCCGTCCTCCTGCGGGCTCACCGCTCACCCCCACCACTCGGGCCGCCCTCGCCGGGCGGCGCGGACACGACGGGCGGGACGCTCGGCGGCAGGGTGCCGCGCGGCGCGACCCGGGGACCGCGCGCCGGGCCCCGGGTCAGGGTGGCGTCCAGCCGGTCCAGATCCTTGCCTGCGGTCGAGGCGAGCTGCCACGGCACGCTGGTCACCATCACCCCCGGTTCGAAGAGCAGCCGGCCCTTCAGGCGCAGCGCGCTCTGGTTGTGCAGCAGGTTCTCCCACCAGCGCCCCACCACGTACTCCGGGATGAAGACCGTGACCACGTCGCGCGGCGACTCCCGGCGCAGCCCGGCCACGTAGTTCAGGATGGGACGGGTGATCTCCCGGTACGGGGAGTCGACGACGGTCAGCGGCACGGGCAGGTCCCGCCGCTCCCAGTCCGCCTGAAGGTCCCGGGTGTCCTTGTCGTCGACGTTCACGGTCACCGCGGTCAGCGTGTCGGGCCGGGTGGCCCGGGCGTACGCGACGGCCCGCAGGGTCGGCTTGTGCAGCTTGCTGACCAGCACGACGGCGTGGTTGCGGGCCGGCAGCACGGCGCGGCCCTCGTCCGGCGGGGTCAGCTCCGCGGCGACCCGGTCGTAGTGCCGGCGGATGGCCAGCATCAGCGCGTAGATCATCGCCATCGCGGCGATGGCGATCCACGCGCCGAGCAGGAACTTGGTGACGAGCACGATGACCAGCACCGTGCCGGTCATCGCCATGCCGAAGGTGTTGATCGCCCGGGAGCGGAGCATCCGCCGTCGCGCCTGCGGGTCCCGCGCGGTCTTCAGATGCCGGTTCCAGTGCCGGATCATGCCGGCCTGGGAGAGCGTGAACGAGACGAACACGCCGACGATGTAGAGCTGGATGAGCCGGGTCACCTCGGCCTGGAAGCCGACGATCAGCACGATCGCGGCGACGGCCAGGAAGACGATGCCGTTGGAGAAGGCCAGCCGGTCGCCGCGGGTGTGCAGCTGCCGGGGCAGGTAGCGGTCCTGGGCGAGGATCGAGCCGAGCACCGGGAAGCCGTTGAACGCGGTGTTCGCGGCCAGGAAGAGGATCAGCGCGGTGACGCCGGCGACCACGAAGAGCAGCACCGAGCCGGAGCCGAAGACCGTCTCGCCGAGCTGGGTGGTGACGGTCTTCTGCACGTACCCGTCGGGGCCGGAGATGATCTGGAGCTTCGGGTCCTCCACGAACTGCAGGCCGGTGAGCCGGGACAGCCAGATGATGCCGACCAGCATGGCCACCGAGATGGTGCCGAGCAGCAGCAGCGTGGTGGCCGCGTTGCGGCTCTTCGGGGCCTTGAACGCCGGCACCCCGTTGGAGATCGCCTCCACGCCCGTCAGCGCCGCGCAGCCGGAGGAGAAGGTGCGCAGCAGCAGGAAGACCAGGGCGAAGCCGGTGACGCTGTGCTCGGCCTGGATCTCCAGGCCGGCGCTGGGCGCGCGCAGGTCGTGGCCGAGCACGAAGACCCGCACCAGGCCGGTGAGCAGCATCCCGACGATCACGATGATGAAGCCGTAGGTGGGGATGGCGAAGGCCGTGCCGGACTCCCGCAGGCCGCGCAGGTTGACCGCGGTGAGCAGCACCACCGCGGTGACGGCGATCAGCACCTTGTGGGTGGCCACGAACGGCACCACCGAGCCCAGGTTCGCCACCCCGGAGGAGACCGAGACGGCGACCGTGAGCACGTAGTCGACCAGCAGCGCGCTGGCCACCGCGACGCCCGCCCGGGGGCCGAGGTTGACCGTGGCCACCTCGTAGTCGCCGCCGCCGGAGGGGTAGGCGTGCACGTTCTGCCGGTAGCTGGCGACGACGGTGAGCATCACCACCACGACGGCCAGGGCGATCCACGGCGAGAAGAAGTACGCCGAGGCACCGGCGATGGAGAGCGTCAGCAGGATCTCGTCGGGCGCGTACGCGACGCTGGAGAGCGCGTCGGAGGCGAACACGGGAAGCGCGATGCGCTTGGGCAGAAGCGTGTGCTTGAGCCGGTCGGACCGGAACGGTCGACCGAGCAGCAGCCGCTTCAGCAGCGAGGTGGGTCTGGCCACAACCGCCAAGCGTACGACCACGCTGGTGGGCGTCGCGGGGTGGTCGATCGCGACCGCGCGGGCGGGCGGAGTACCGTCGGTCCGCGCCCGCGCCGGGAACGTGGCAGGCTCGCAGACGGCACGCTCACCGGCCGGGCGTTGCGCACCTTGAGGAGGGACGCGGTGCATGTCGTGATCATGGGTTGTGGCCGCGTCGGCTCGACCCTCGCCTACAGCCTGGAGTCCCGGGGGCACTCGGTCGCGGTCATCGACCAGGACGCCGACGCCTTCCGCCGCCTCGGCCCCGACTTCGCGGGGATCACCGTCACCGGTGCCGGCTTCGACGGGGAGGTGCTCCGGCAGGCCGGCATCGAGCGGGCGGACGCCTTCGCGGCCGTCTCCAGCGGCGACAACTCCAACATCATCTCGGCCCGGCTCGCCCGGGAGACGTTCGGCGTGTCCCGGGTGGCGGCGCGGATCTACGACCAGCGCCGCGCGCAGGTCTACGAGCGGCTCGGCATCCCCACCGTCGCCACCGTCCGGTGGACCGCCGACCGGATGCTGCGGCACCTGGTGCCCGAGGGGAACGTGGAGATCTTCCGGGACCCGACGAGCACGGTGTCGATCGTCGAGGTGCCCGTGCACAAGGACTGGGTGGGCCGGCCGCTGCGCGCCCTGGAGGAGGCGACCGGGGCGCGGGTGGCATATCTCATCCGCTTCGGCATCGGCACGCTGCCGACCCGCTCCAGCGTCGTCCAGGAGGGCGACCAGATCTTCATGCTGGTCACCGACGACATCGCGGCGACGGTCACGTCGGTGGCGGCGGCGCCGCCGGAAGGAGGGCTGTGAGCATGCGCATCGCCATCGCTGGTGCGGGCAACGTGGGCCGCTCGATCGCCCAGGAACTGATCGACAACGGCCACCAGGTGATGCTCATCGAGCGCCAGCCCCGGATGCTGCGGCCCGACCGGGTGCCGGCCGCCGACTGGGTGCTGGCCGACGCGTGCGAGCTGGCCAGCCTGGAGGAGGCCGACATCGCCGGCTGCGACGTGGTGGTCGCGGCCACCGGGGACGACAAGGTCAACCTGGTGGTCTCGCTGCTGGCCAAGACCGAGTTCGCGGTGCCCCGGGTGGTGGCCCGGGTCAACCGGGCCGAGAACGAGTGGCTCTTCACCGAGCAGTGGGGCGTCGACGTCGCGGTGAGCAAGCCGCGGGTGATGGCGGCCCTGGTCGAGGAGGCGGTCACCGTCGGCGACCTGGTCCGGCTGATGACGTTCCGGCAGGGCGAGGCGAACCTGGTGGAGATCACCCTGCCGCCGACCGCCCCGTACGTCGGGGAGCCGCTGCGCGCGGTCCCGCTGCCCCGCGACTCGGCGCTGGTGGCGATCCTGCGCGGCAAGCGGGTGCTGGTGCCCACGCCGGACGACCCGCTGGAGGCCGGCGACGAGCTGATCTTCGTGTGCACGGCGGAGGTCGAGGACGCCGTGCGCACGGTGATGCTCGGGGCGGACAGCGTCGAGCGCACCCGTGGGCAGCGCTGAGGCGGCGGCTCAGCCGCCGGGTGGTGCTGGGGCGGCTCAGCCGCCGGGCAGCGCCTCGGGCTCCGACTCCCGGGTCACCCGCCGGACCGTCCAGACCGTGATCAGCAGCAGCAGCACGTACGGCGGGTAGCCCAGCACCAGCCGCGCCACGCCGAGGGCCGTGTCCTGGTGGGCGAGGTAGAGCCCGGCCTGCACGCCCACCTTCGCCAGCCACACCACGCCCCAGAGCACGGTGAGCCCCGTGAAGGTCCGGACGAGGCGCGGGTCGTCGCGCCACTCCGAGCGGCCCTTGGCCACCAGCACCGACCAGATCCACCCCACCAGCGGCTGACGGACCGCCGCCGAGACGAGCAGGGCCAGCCCGTAGCCGATGCCGTAGAGGATGCCGGGGAGGTAGAAGTCCCGCTCGTCGCCGGTACGCCAGGCGATCGCGGCGCCGACGGCGACGCCGAAGAGCCCGTTGACCGCGTGCCGCACCGGCCGGCGCTGCGCCAGCCGCAGACCGGCGATCACGAGCGCCACCGCCACCGAGGCGATCACGGCGGGCCGCAGCTCGCCGATGATGTTGGCCAGCACGAAGACGACCACCGGGATGCTGGACTCGACCAGCCCCCGCCAGCCGCCGAGCTGGTCGGCCATCTGCTCGGCGAGGGTGGGCAGCGGCTCCTCGCCCTGCGGGTCGCTCTCCGGCTGTGCCGCCCGGTGCTGTCCCGTCGTCATCGCACGCCTTCCGTCCGCCGCGGCCACCGGGTCACTTCGGCGGTTCCAGCTCGTAGTACGGGTTGTAGATCACCTTACGGTCGTCGCGCACGGCCACCCGACCGCGCGCGGTCAGGTGCCGGCCGGGCTCGATCCCGGCGATGTGCCGCCGGCCCAGCCAGACCAGGGTGACCACGTCGCTGCCGTCGTAGAGGTCCGCCTCCAGCGTGGGCAGGTTGGTCCGCGGGGTGTAGACCACCGTGCGCAGCCGGCCGGCCACGGAGACCACCTGGCCCCGCGTGCACTGCCCGGCCGGGACACCGCCGTGCTCGGCGCTCTCCCGGCGCAGCTCCTGCGCCTCGATCTCCGCCTCGCTCGCGGTGAGCCGTCGCAGCATGCGGCGCAGCGAACCCCGGCCCTCGTCGGTCGACATGACCTCCGCGTCACCCTCTCCACGCTGGCCGACACGTCGCCGGCACCCGGGCGGGCCCCGGCGACGCCGGAACCGTCCCGCCAGCGTACGCCGACAGGGCCGGTCCCGGCGCGTCGTGCCGGACGGTCAGGCCTCGCGGGGCGCGGGCGCGGGGTTGCCGTCGGCCGCCGCCTGCTCACCCGCCTGGTCGGTGACGTCGCGGGGCAGCCGCAGCGGCAGCGGCTCGCGCACCGGCTTGGCCTCCTGGCCCCGGTCGACCACCAGGCCGTCGAGGCACTCCGCGAGCGGGCCGGCGGCGTTCGGATCGGTGGCCGCGTCGCCCTGGTAGACGCCGCGGACCATCCAGCGCGGCCCGTCGATGCCGACGAACCGCAGGTCGGTCAGCCCGTCCGGGGTACGCACCCGGGCGCGCAGCTCGGTGCCGTACTCGCCCTGGACCTCCTGGGCGGCGGCGCCGTCGTTGAACAGCGACTGGCGGATCTCCTCGCGCACCTCGTCCCAGATGCCCTCGGAGCGCGGCGCGGCGAAGACGCCGAGCTGGAGCGCGTTCGAGCCGTGCACGAGCACGACCTGCTGGATCACGCCCTCCGGGTCGGCCTGCACCCGCACCTCGACGTCACGCACCGCCGGGATGTGCAGGCTGCCCAGGTCGAGCCGCTGCACCCCCTCGGGCGCCTCCGAGAGGTCGTACGGGCCGCGGGCCGGGGTCGCCTCCTCGTGGGAGTCGAGGACCTCGGTCGTCCGCTCGTCGCGGGCGTGCCGTGCGGCACTGTCCCGCTTCCGGGAGAAGATCACTGCGCCAACCCTCCGCTGTTCGTGCTCACCCTGCCACCTCTTCCGTCCGGCCGCCTGCCCGGTCCCGCTCTTCCCGTCGCGCGTCCGGCACGTCCGGCGCCCGCCGTGCGTCCGGGGTCGTGCCCTGCCCGCCACCCGTGGGGGACGACGCCAGGCCGGCGTGGCCGCCCGTGGAGCCGTGCCCGCCGCTGCCGCGCCGGGACTCGGGCAGCTCGGTCGCCGGCCGGAAGTCCGCCCGCGCCACCCGCTGCACGACGAGCTGCGCGATGCGGTCGCCACGGGAGATCTTCGCCGGTGTGTCCCGATCATGATTGATCAGGTTGACCAGGATCTCACCCCGGTAGCCGGCGTCGACCGTACCGGGCGCGTTGAGCACCGTCACGCCGAGTCTGGCCGCGAGCCCCGAACGGGGGTGGACGAGGCCCACGTACCCCTCCGGCAACGCGATCGCCACGCCGGTCGGGACCAGGGCCCGGCCGCCGGGTGGCAGCTCGACGTCCGCCGCCGCCACCAGGTCTGCCCCGGCGTCACCGGGATGGGCGTACGCCGGCAGCGGCAGCTCGGGGTCGAGCTGCCGTACGGGCACGGGTACGACGTCGGTCACGGTTTCCCTCTTCCGTCCGTCCTACTGGGGTGTCCCTGCCATCCTGCCGGTTCCGTCGCGCTTCGTGCGCCGTACCCTGGCAGGAGTGAGCCTGTCACCATCCTCGCCCTCCCCGGCGCCGGCCGCCGCGAGCCCCCCGCAGTACGCCGAGCGGCTCACTATGCCCTGGTGGCTGTGGGTGGGCGGGCTGGGCGCGGCGGCGCTGCTCGCCGTGGAGGTCTGGATGGGCGCGCCCGGCGTGCGCGCCTGGCTGCCGTTCGTGGTGCTGCTGCCGGCGACCGTCGCCGGCCTGGTCTGGCTCGGCCGGATCAGGATCGCCGTACGCGACGGCGAACTGCGGGTGGACGACGCCCGGCTGCCGGTCCGGTTCGTCGCCGACGTCGTCCCGTTGGACGCCGCCGGCCGGCGTGAGGTGCTCGGGGTCGGCGCCGACCCGCTGGCGTTCGTGGTGCAGCGGCCGTGGGTCCCCGGCGCGGTCCAGGTGGTCCTCGACGACCCGGCCGACCCCACCCCGTTCTGGGTGGTCAGCACCCGCCGCCCGGTCGAGCTGGCCGAGGCGCTCCTCGCCGCCCGCGACGCCGCCCGGCCCTGAACCCGCCGCGACGCCTCGGTGGTCCCGGCGCCGCCCGTCCCTGAGTCGTCCCGGCCGCTGCCGGACCTGCTCCCGGCGGTCAGCGGGCGCCGGGGAGGGCCGGCGGGCTGCCCGGCAGGGCCTTGGACCGGCGACGCAGGTCGCTGCGGAGCTGGTCCGCCATCGTCCGGGTGGCCCGGCGGTTGAGGTAGCTGGCCACCGCCGCCCCGGTGAGGAAGGGGCCGAGGGTGGTCAGGTTGCGGCCGAAGCGCTTGAGCAGGGTGTCGCGCAGTTCCTTGCGCGCGGCGGTGCCCAGCACGGCGCCCACCCCGACGCCGGGCATCATCGGATTGATCCCCCGCTGCCCGGCCCAGGACTGCACCAGCGCGACCGCCCGCTGGGTGCCGCCGGTCGGCACCGGCGCCCCGTAGACCTCGTGCAGCTCGCCGATCAGCTTCAGCTCCACGGCCACCACGGCGACCGTCTCGGCGGCCAGCAGGACCGGCGCGGAGAGCAGGGTCGGGGCGACCGCCCACTCGACCGCCGCCACTCCTCCGCCGGCGGCGCCGATCCCGGCGGTCGTCCGCGCGGCGTTGCGCACCAGCCGCTCGGCCAGCTCCTCGCCGTCCAGGCCGTCGAAGTGCTGGCGCAGGGTGGCCAGGTCGCGTACGGGCACGTGGGGGGCGATCTCGGCGACCGTGTCGACCATCCAGCGCACCGCGCTCTTCGGCTTGAACAGATCGGTCAGCCCACGCGCGCGCGCCTGCCCGACGAGTCGGCCGAGCAACTGCCGCCGGCGGGCCGGCGCGACGTCGTCGGCGGTCAGCGCCGCGACGGTGGCGCCCAACTCGTCCGCGCCGGGCGCGGACGCGCCGTCGGCGTGGCCACCACCGGCGGGAACGACGTCGGCGTGGTCGCCCCGCGCGCCGGGGTCGCCCACCACGCCGGCGCGGGGCGGGTCGGTGCCCCGCGTTCCGCCGGACTCGCTCCGCTCGCTCATGCCCGACCTCCCGAATGGACCGACGTCGACCTGACGGTCACCCGTCAACGAGTCAAGCAGGTCCCCGGGAGTACCGCACGGCGACTCGATCAGCGGCGGCCCCGGCGAGGGAGCCGCCGCTGGTGCGGACGCACGATGTCAGACGCACTCGCGGCAGATGAGCTCGCCGTTGCGTTCCACCGCCAACTGGCTGCGGTGGTGCACGAGGAAGCAGCGGGCGCACCGGAACTCGTCCTGCTGCATCGGCAGCACCTTGACCGTGAGTTCCTCGTCCGCCAGGTCGGCGCCGGGCAGCTCGAAGCTCTCGGCCACCTCGGCCTCGTCGACGTCAACGGCGCCCGACTGTGAGTCGACGCGTCGGGCCTTGAGCTCTTCCAGGCTGTCCTCGCCGAGGTCGACCTCGTCGCGACGCGGGGCGTCGTAGTCGGTGGCCATCGGTTTCACTCTCCCATATCGATGTTGTCGCTTCCGGTTGTAACGCCGGACGACGCTGTTTCGGTTCCGCTGGCCGGCCACCACTTGTGTCGGTCACCCGACCCGAAGACAGCACGGACGGAGGCATCCTCAAGGAACACCCGGCGAGCGCGGAACATACCCCCCCTTTGGGCGAGGCATGTATACCGCCCTCGTGGCTGAGATGTACGCCCCCGCACGCGAAGTTGTTCCCAATGTGACTCAGGCGACACGAAGATAGGGGTAGTACTACCCGGTTCCCGGATGGCGCGCCGGCATGTCCGGCTGTTTCCACGCGACGGCCGGACAACCGTTAACCTCAGCGGCGTACTCGACGGCCGGCGGGGCGGCCCGTCCACCCGGCGGCCGCCACCACCCACCACTGTCCGGGGAGCACCCTGATGAGCTTTGCGCGAGTGCGAGCACTCGTTGTCGTCGGCCTGCTGGCGGTGCTGGCCCTCGTCTTCGTGGTCGTCGCGCTGGTCCGCGACACCCAGAGCAGCGCCGGCCTCGCCGGAGGTTGCCCCGAGGGCTGGCCGCTGGCCGACGTGACACTGCGGGAACCCAAGGACGTCAAGATCAACGTGCTGAACGGCACGGACCGGATCGGCCTGGCCACGTCCATCGCCGACGACTTCCGCAACCGGAAGTTCCAGGTGAAGAAGTTCGGCGACGAGAAGAAGCAGATCGACGACATCGCGGTCCTGCGCTACGGCCCCAAGGGGGTGGGCTCGGCGCACCTGCTGCGGGCCTACTTCCTCGACAACGCCGAGTACGACTACGACGCCAAGCGCACCGACGACGTCGTCGACGTGGTGCTCGGCAGCGGCTTCCAGCAGCTCGCCACCACCACCGAGGTCAACCAGTCCCTGGGCGACCTCGGCGCGCCGGTCGCGCCGGCCGGCTCCTGCCCGATGCCGCAGGACGACTGACCGCGCGTCGCGCCCCCGGTTCCGCCGGGGGCGCGGCACCGGCCGGTCAGGGACCGCCCGAGGCGTCCAGGTCGGCGAGGCGGTCGTGCAGCGGCTTGAACAGTGCCGACGGCGCGGCGATCACCAGGTCCGGGCCGGCCGGCAGTCCGCCCAGCCCGGCGACCAGCAGCCCGGCCTCGGTCGCGACCAGGGCGCCGGCGGCCTGGTCCCAGGCGGCGAGCCCCTTCTCGTAGTAGGCGTCCACCCGCCCCTCCGCCGCGAAGCAGAGGTCCAACGCGGCGGCGCCGAAGCGGCGGATGTCGCGGATGTGCGGGATCAGCTCGGCGAGCACCCGGGCCTGGTGGGCCCGGCGCCCGGCGTCGTAGCCGAACCCCGTGCCGACCAGCGCCTGGCCGAGGTCGGTCTCCGTGGAGCAGCGCAGCCGCTCGCCGGCACGCCAGGCGCCCCCGCCGACGGTGGCCGTCCACTCCTCGCCGGTGCTGACGTTGCGCACCACCCCGGCGACCACCTGGCCGTCGACCTCGGCGGCGAGCGACACCGCGCAGTGCGGGATCCCGTAGAGGTAGTTCACGGTGCCGTCGATCGGGTCCACGATCCAGCGGACCCCGCCGGGGCCTACCGGGCCGGTCTCGCCCACCCCGTACTCCTCGCCGAGGACGGCGTCGCCCGGCCGCAGCCGGCGCAGCGCGTCGACCACCTGCCGCTCGACCGCCCGGTCGGCGGCGGTGACCACGTCGGTGACCGTGCTCTTGGTGGCGGCCACCGAGACGCCCTCGACCCGCATCCGGTACGCGGTCGCGGCCGCGTCCCGGGCCACGTCGACCGCGATCTCCAGCAGTTCCGACGGCGTCGAGCGATCCATCGTTCGTCCCCTTCCCACACGGCCGGGGTGTTCCGGGCCACGCGCGGTACCATCCTTACAAAGTCCACATCTGCGTCGAATCGGCGGCCCCCGCCGCCGGTCCGCCGTGCGGCGACGGATGATCGCCGCAGACGGCGTTACAATTCACCCCTGCCCACGCTGCGACGGACCGCCAACGACCGGCCGGCCCGGGACACGGGGGTCCCTCAACCACATCGCCCGGCAAGGTGCCCCGCTCTGCGTCGGACGACCCGGCCGTGCTCGCTCTTCGCCTCCGGAAGGTCATTCGTGACAGAACCCCGCCAGACCGGCGCCGACGTTCGCTCGCTCACCGACACTCTGATCGCCCACGCGCAGAGCGCCGGTGGTCAGCTCACGTCGGCTCAGCTCGCGCGCACCGTCGAGTCCGCCGAGGTGACTCCGGCCCAGGCCAAGAAGATCCTGCGGGCGCTCTCCGAGGCGGGAGTGACCGTGGTGGTGGACGGCTCGGCGAGCACCCGCCGCCGCGTCGCCGCCGCTCGATCGGCCACCCCGGCGTCCCGGGCCACCACCGCCAAGACCACCAAGAAGGCCGTCGCGCCCGCCCCGAAGCAGGCGCCCGCGGCCGACGAGGCCCCAGCGCCCGCCCCGCGCAAGGCCGCCCCCCGCAAGGCCGCCGGCACCACCGCCGAGGTGGCCGCCAAGGCCGCCGCGCCGGCGAAGGCGACCAAGTCGACCCGGGCCACCAAGGCGACGGTCGCGGCGGCCGGCGCCAAGCCGACCAAGGCCGGCGGCAAGGCCAAGGGCGAGGGCGAAGGCGACATCGACCCGGAGGAGCTGGCCGCCGAGATCGAGGACGTCGTCGTCGAGGAGCCCGCGGAGCTGACCCGGGCCGCCGAGACCGACGCCGCCAACTCGGCCAGCGACAACGACTTCGAGTGGGACGACGAGGAGTCGGAGGCACTCAAGCAGGCCCGCCGCGACGCGGAGCTGACCGCCTCCGCCGACTCCGTCCGGGCGTACCTCAAGCAGATCGGCAAGGTCCCGCTGCTCAACGCCGAGCAGGAGGTGGAGCTGGCCAAGCGGATCGAGGCCGGGCTCTACGCCGCCGAGCGGCTGCGCGCGGCCGAGGAGGGCGAGGAGAAGCTCACCCGCGAGATGCAGCGGGACCTGGGCTGGATCTCGCGCGACGGCGAGCGCGCCAAGAACCACCTGCTGGAGGCCAACCTCCGGCTGGTCGTCTCGCTGGCCAAGCGCTACACCGGCCGCGGCATGGCCTTCCTCGACCTGATCCAGGAGGGCAACCTCGGCCTGATCCGCGCGGTCGAGAAGTTCGACTACACCAAGGGCTACAAGTTCTCCACGTACGCCACCTGGTGGATCCGGCAGGCGATCACCCGCGCCATGGCCGACCAGGCCCGCACCATCCGCATCCCGGTGCACATGGTCGAGGTCATCAACAAGCTCGGCCGCATCCAGCGCGAGCTGCTCCAGGACCTGGGCCGCGAGCCCACCCCGGAGGAGCTCGCCAAGGAGATGGACATCACACCGGAGAAGGTGCTGGAGATCCAGCAGTACGCCCGGGAGCCCATCTCGCTGGACCAGACCATCGGCGACGAGGGCGACAGCCAGCTCGGCGACTTCATCGAGGACTCGGAGGCCGTGGTCGCGGTCGACGCGGTCTCGTTCTCGCTCCTGCAGGACCAGCTCCAGCAGGTGCTCCAGACGTTGTCCGAGCGTGAGGCGGGCGTGGTACGCCTGCGCTTCGGCCTGACCGACGGCCAGCCGCGCACGCTGGACGAGATCGGCCAGGTCTACGGGGTGACCCGGGAGCGCATCCGGCAGATCGAGTCCAAGACGATGTCCAAGCTGCGCCACCCGTCGCGTTCGCAGGTGCTGCGCGACTACCTGGACTGATCGCGATCGTCAACCGAACGTGTCGTTTTGATCACCTGGCGTGCAACGTCGGAAGGTGACCGTCCGGTTGCACGATTGTGATCGTTGACGTGGCACCCTTGGTGCACGGCACACTGTCCGTGCCATGTGTGACCTCGGTCCCCCGCGGGCACACAGGGAAGGCAGCGCCGGGACAGGGTGTTGCACGATAGGTGAGCAACGACCGAAGAGATTGTTCATCGGTGACGACCAGAGGAGGAAGGCGATGACCCCGACCCTCACGCCGCCGCCCGAAACGGTGGCTCCCCCAGCCGCCGATGAACGGTGCGACCGCTGCAATGCTGCCGGCAAGCTCCGGATCACTCTGGCGGGTGGGAGCGAGCTGGTGTTCTGTGGGCACCACGCGAACAAGTACGCGGAGGATCTCGTGAAGATCACCGTGCGATTCGCGACGGACCCGGAGTTCAGCTGGCGTGGCGCCGATCTGATGGCGAACTGAGAGATTCCGTAGATCCACGACATAGCCGGCCGGAGGCCCCTTGCGGGGCCTCCGGCCGGCTTTTCGCGTCCTTCGGGCCGACGGCGTCCCTACGCGCTGGCAGCGTCCATCGGACCGGGCGGCGTCCCTCCGACCGGAGGCGTCCCTCGGCCCGAACGCGTTCCTCGTCGCTGGCCTCGCTCAGGCCCGGCGGCGTCCCTCTCACCGGAGGCGTCCCTCTCACCGGAGGCGTCCTCCGTGCCGGCGGCGGTGATCCGGCCGCCGTCAGAGGGTCTGGACGGTGGCGATGCGTTCCTCGAGCTGCTCGATGGTGGCCTGGGCGCTCGGCGGGCCGCCGCAGAGGCGGCGCAGCTCCGCGTGGATCTTCCCGTGCGGCTGCCCCGTGCGGTGGTGCCGGGCGGCCACGAGGGCGTTCAGCTGGCGGCGTAGGGCGACCCGACGCTGGGCGGCACTCATCGGTGCCGGCGGCGCCGTGGGGGCCTCAGCGGCCGCCTCAGCGGGCCGGGTGGCCCGGCGCCGCTGGGCGGCGAGCTGCTCCTGCTGGCGCTTGGTGAGCAGCAGGGCCACCTGGTCGGCGGTGAGCAGCCCGGGCAGGCCGAGGTATTCCTCCTCCTCGGGGGTGCCGGCCTGGGCGGCGGTGCCGAACGAGGCGCCGTCGAAGATCACCTGGTCCAGCTCGGCCGTGGCGGAGAGCGCGGCGAACCGCTTCTCCAGCTCGCCGCTGGCCTGGTCGTCGCGCTGGGCGCGCTCCAGCAGGTCGTCGTCGAAGCCCTCACGGTCCTTGGGCTTGCCGAGGACGTGGTCCCGCTCGGCCTCCATCTCGCTGGCCAGCCCGAGCAGGTGCGGCACGCTGGGCAGGAAGACCGAGGCGGTCTCGCCGGGGCGGCGGGCGCGGACGAACCGGCCGATCGCCTGCGCGAAGTAGAGCGGGGTGCTGGCGCTGGTCGCGTAGACGCCGACCGCCAGCCGGGGGATGTCGACGCCCTCGGAGACCATCCGGACCGCCACCAGCCAGCGCTGCTCGGACGCCGCGAACGTCGCGATCCGCGCCGATGCGCCCACGTCGTCGGAGAGCACCACCGCCGCGCGCTCGCCCGTGATCTGCTCGATGAGTTTCGCGTACGAGCGGGCGGTCTGCTGGTCGCTGGCGATGATCAGCCCGCCGGCGTCGGGCATCCCCGCGTTGCGCAGGACGGTCAGCCGGGCGTCGGCGGCCCGCAGCACCTGCGGCATCCAGTCGCCCGCCGGGTCCAGGGCCGTACGCCACGCCTGCGCCACGAGGTCCTGGGTCATCGGCTCGCCGAGGCGCGCCGCCAGCTCGTCCCCGGCGTTGGTGCGCCACCGGGTCTCCCCCGAGTACGCCAGGAAGAGCACGGGCCGTACGACGCCGTCGCGCAGCGCGTCGGCGTAGCCGTAGACCGAGTCGGCGCGCGAGCGCAGCAGGCCGTCGCCGCCCCGCTCGTAGCTGACGAACGGGATCGGGTTGTCGTCGGAGCGGAACGGCGTCCCGGTCAGCATCAACCGGCGCTCGGCGCCCTCGAAGGCCGCCTTCACCCCGTCGCCCCAGGAGCGGCTGTCCCCTGCGTGGTGGATCTCGTCGAGGACGACCAGGGTGCGCCTGGTGAGGGTGCGCCGCTTGTGCACCTGGGGTGCCATGCCGACCTGCGCGTACGTGACGACGGCGCCGTGGAAGTCGGCGGAGGAGTGCAGGTCGGCGTTGCGGAACGCGGCGTCGAGCTGGATGCCGACCCGGGCCGCCGCCTGTGCCCACTGGGTCTTCAGGTGCTCGGTCGGCGCCACCACGGTCACCGCCCCGACGGTGCCGTCGGCGAGCAGCTCGGCGGCGATCCGCAGGGCGAAGGTGGTCTTTCCGGCGCCCGGGGTGGCGACCGCCGTGAAGTCGGGGTCCCGTCGGCGCAGGTACTCCACGAGTGCCTTGCGCTGCCACGCGCGCAGTGCCGGAAACGTCTCGATCGCCGGCATCCGGGCCGCCACGGGAAGCTCCTCTCCGACCGCCTGACGGCGGACCCCGGGCGAGGGCCACGGGTACCGCCGCCCATGAAAACGCCTCCGCGCAGGTGGTGCCGCGAAGGCCGACTCAGCATAACCAGCGCGGCCCGCCCGACCCAGCCGACGCCACGCTGGTCACATCCGTCACCCCGTCAGGGGCGGTTGCCGGAGGTTCCCGTACGCGGGGGACGCAGGGTGGCCACCGGCGCCGACCAGCGCCGCCGCAGCGCCACCAGGCGCAGCAGGAAGACCACGACCGCCGCCGCGGTCAGCCAGACGGCGTTGGCGCGCCCGAGCGCGTCCAGCAGGGCCACGAGGATCGAGCCGACGAGCGCGGCGACGGCGTAGATCTCCCGCCGCAGCACCACCGGGATCTCGGCGGTGAGCAGGTCGCGGCCGAGGCCGCCGCCGATCGCGGTGAGCATGCCGATCACGCAGGCCCCCACCGCCGGCACCTGGGCGTCGAGGGCCTTGACCGTGCCGGTGACGGTGAACAGGGCCAGCCCGGCCGCGTCGAGCACCAGCACGGTGGTGCGCAGCCGGGCGAACTGGGGATGCAGCCAGAAGACGGCGGCGGCGGTGACGGCGGCCGTCGCGGCGTACCGCCAGTCGCCGAAGGCCAGCGGTGGCGCCTCGTCGATCGCCAGGTCACGGAAGATCCCGCCGCCGAGCGCGGCCACGAAGCCGACGAAGACGACGCCGAAGAGGTCGAGCCGTTTGGCCACCGCCGCGGAGGCCCCGGAGGCGGCGAAGACCGCCACCCCGGTGAGGTCGGCGAGGAGCAGGGCGGTGGAGGTGGTCACCGGCGAAGGTTACGTGCGCGCCCCGGAGGGTCGCCCACGTTCACTCGCCCCAGGAGTCGTAGATCTCCTTGCACTTCGGGCAGACCGGCGAGCCGGGCTTGGCGGCCTTGGTGACCGGGAAGGTCTCCCCGCACAGCGCGACGACGAACGTGCCCATGACGGCACTCTCGGCGATCTTCTCCTTGCGCACGTAGTGGAACATCTCGGGACCGGTGTCGGCGTCCTTCAGCTCCGGACGCTCGAGAACCTCTGTGCTCACTTCTGCACCTCCGACCGTCAAGTCTGGCAGGTCACCCCCGCTCCGGTCCACTTCAGGTCGCCCGGTCGGGGGCCGTACGGTGGTGACGTGACCGACTTTCACATCCGCTACGGCAGCGAGGTTGCCGACGCCCTGCGCGACGGGCGTCCCGTCGTCGCCCTGGAGAGCACCATCGTCTCGCACGGCCTGCCCCGGCCGGACAACCTGCGGGTGGCCCGCGAGATCGAGCAGGCCGTCCGGGACGCGGGCGCGGTACCGGCGACCATCGGCATGGTCGGCGGGCGGCTCGTGGTGGGCCTCGACGACGCGGAGCTGACCCGGCTCGCCACCGTCGACGGGGTCGCCAAGCTCTCCGTACGCGACCTCGCCCTCGCCGCCGCGACCGGCGCGGACGGCGCCACGACCGTGGCCGCGACCAGCGCGGTGGCCGCCGCCGCCGGGATCGCCGTGTTCGCCACCGGCGGCCTCGGCGGGGTGCACCGGGAGGCGGCGCAGACCTTCGACGAGTCGGCCGACCTGGTCACCCTGGCCCGTACGCCGATCGCGGTGGTCTGCGCCGGGGTCAAGTCGATCCTCGACGTGGGCGCCACCCTGGAGCGGCTGGAGACCCTCGGCGTCGGCGTCGTCGGCTTCCGGACCCGGCGCTTCCCCGGCTTCTTCATCACCGACGGCGGCTTCGACCTGGACTGGTCGCTGGAGTCGGCCGAGCAGGTGGCGGACGTGCTGGTGGCCCGGGAGCAGCAGCGCGTGCACCACGGCGGCCTGATCGTGGCCAACCCGCTGCCGACCGACGAGCAGCTCGACCCGCAGCTGCACGACCGGACCCTCGCCGACGGGCTGGCCCTGCTGGAGCGCGACGGGGTCACCGGCAAGGCCGTGACGCCCTACCTGCTCGCGCACTTCCACTCGGCGACCGAGGGGGCGAGCCTGGCGGTGAACGTCCGGATCATCCTGCGCAACGCCGACCTCGCCGCCCGGATCGCCGTCGCCGCGGCCGCCCGCCGCGCCGGGGCATGAGCGCAGGCCGCGTCCTCGTCGTCGGTGACCTGATCACCGACGTGGTGGCGGTGCTGGCCGGGCCGATGGCCACCGGGTCGGACACCCCGGCGGCGATCCGGTTCAGCGGCGGCGGGCAGGCCGCCAACACCGCGGCCTGGCTCGCCGCCCAGGGCGTACCGGTCACGCTGGTCGGTGCCGTCGGCGACGACGACGCCGGCCGGGACCGGGTGGCCGAGCTGGAGCGCGCCGGGGTCGACTGCGCGACGACCGTGTGCCCCGACCGCGCCACCGGGACGGTCATCGTGCTGGCCACGGCCGGGGAGCGGTCGATGGTCACCGAGCGGGGCGCGAACCTGCGGCTGGCCCCCCGCGACGTCGACGCGGCGCTGGCCGCGGCGCCGGACGCGCGGCACCTGCACCTGTCCGGGTACACCCTGCTGGACGACGAGTCCCGACCGGCGGGGCTGCGGGCGCTGGCCGCCGCCCGCGAGCGCGGTCTCAGCACCAGCGTCGACGCGGCCTCCGCGGCCCCGCTGCGGCGGGTCGGCGCGGCGGCCTTCCTGTCCTGGGTACGCGGGGTCGACCTGCTCCTGGTCAACGCCGACGAGGCGACGGTGCTGGCCGGCGGGCTGGACCCGGCGGCGCAGGGGCGGGTCCTGTCGGCCTCCGCCCGGCGGATCGTCGTGAAGCAGGGCGCCGCCGGGGCGGTCTGGGTGGACCGGGCCGCGTCGGTCGCCGTCGCGCCGGCCCGCCGGGTGGCGGTGGTCGATGTCACCGGCGCCGGGGACGCGTTCGCGGCCGGGCTGCTGGCCGCCTGGCTCGACGGCGCGGAGCCGGCGGTGGCGCTGGGCCGCGCCGGCGACCTCGGCGCGCTCGCCGTCTCGCAGATCGGCGCCCGCCCCGCTCCGTGACCTGCCGGGCAGGTGCGGGCGCCGGGCCTCCCCCGACGGAACGGGTAGGTCAGGGCTCGGCGTCGATGATCTTGTGGGGGCGCTCCTCGGCGGTGAGACTCATCGGCAGGGTCTCGTCGCGGTGGCGCGGTTGGAACCGGTTGGCCAGCCGGTGCTGCTCCTTGGGCGGGCGGTCGTTGGCCAGCAGGACCGCCAGCCACGGGATGAGCACCATGCCCAGGGCCACCATCGGCAGCCAGAGCCAGAGCAGTGGGGCCTGCACGCCGACCAGGACGGCACCGACGATCACGCAGGCCACCCGGATGCCCATCATCAGCACGTAACGCTTCTGACGGCTGGTGAGCTGGTCGTCCTGGCTGCGCGAGGCGTCGGTGATCAGGATCGGCTGGTACGCCTGACGCTTCACCATGGACCTCCTCGAGGGGGTTACGCCCCATCCTGACACCTCCGGCGCGTGATCAGCGAGAATCGCTCGACCCGGCCTCGTGTTACCCGCGTGGTACGCTCGCGCCGTGGGCAGCAGGTTCAGCTTCACCGACGAGGCGTTGGCCAACCTGAGGGTCTACGACGTCACGCCCGGGGAAGTCTGGGAGGCGCTGCACAGCACCCGCCGGGTGATCCGGCACCTCGGCGACGACGTGATGGTCGTCTACGCCGCCGCCCGCCGGGGGCGCCGACTGGCCGTGCTGCTCGCCGAGGCCGACGGCACCGACAACGACTGGGACATCCTCTCCGCCCGCGAGCTGAGCGACGTCGAGGCGAAGCGCTACGACGAGGCCGTGCGGAGATCTCGATGAGGAGGCGGTGACGATGAACCGTAACGACGCGACCAAGCAGTTCCACAGCGGCGGTGACCGGCTCGCGGAGCTGATCGACGGGAGCCCCCAGGTGGAGCTGCCCGCCCCCGACACCGACACCCCCATGGTCAGCCGCTCGGTGCGCCTGCCGCTGGAGACGTACGAGCGGGTCCGCGCCGCTGCCGACGCGCGGGGCATCGGGGTCACCACCCTCATGCGGCAGTGGATCGAGGCCGGCCTGGCCGACCTGGACGACTCCGCCACGGTCTCCCTCGCCGACGTCCGGCGGGCCCTGGCCGCCCTCTCCCGGCCGACCGCCGCCTGACCCCGCACCCCCGCTCACGGGGCCCGGTGGAAGCCCGTCTCCCCCGCTTCGCCGTGCCCGAGCGGCGAGGCGGACCTCTCCGGGGCACGGCCCCGGCTGCGTCGCGCGTCGGCGACCGCCACCCCGGCCAGTACGGCGGCGACCAGCGTGAGCGCCCCCATGGGCGGGGCCAGGGCGAGCACCGGCGTCAGCAGGAGCAACGCCAGCAGGCCGCCCATCCGGGACCAGGACACCCGGCCGAAGATCTCGTACTCGAAGCGGGCCCGGGCCGCCAGGAAGAGCGCCGGACCGCCGACGATGAAGACCAGCCAGGCCGGGTCGGCCGGGCCGTACGGGTGGTGGATCACCAGCTCGTAACCGACGGCGGCGCTCAGCACGCCGACGACGATGGGCAGGTGGGTGCCGCCAACGGAGGCGCCGAGCCGCCCGGGTGACCGGGCCACCCGCAGCGCCTCACCGAGCAGGTGGCCCGCCCGGTGGAAGTAGATCCGCCAGAGCAGGGCCGTGGTGACGAAGGCGACCGTGAAGGCGCCGGCCCGGTCGGCGGTGAACTCCGCCCCGCTGTAGGTCAGCCCGATCACCAGGATGGTCTCCCCCAGCGAGATGAGGAAGATCTGCTGGTACCGGTCGGCCAGGTGCTCACCGGCGATCAGCCAGCCGGACGCGCGCGCCGGGCCCAGCCGGGGCAGCGGCCAGCCGAGCCCGAGGCCGATGCCGTCGACCGCCAGCGCGAGCACCCACAGCGGCAGGCGCAGGTGTTCCGGCGCGAGCGCCCCGGCCAGCCACGGCACCGCGCCCGCGACCGCCCAGGCGCCGAGTCGCAGCGGGACCGTGCGGCGCGGGTGGTGGCGCAGCGCCCAGGCCATGACCAGCGGCCGGCCGATCATCACCGCCAGGTACGCGAGCACGAACGACAGGGCCCGTTCCTCGAACGCCCGGGGCAGCGCCACGGCCATCACCATGGCGCCGAACATCGACCCCACCACGACGAACTGGATCACCACCCGTTCCGGCTCGTACCGGCTGGTCACCCAGGCGGTGATCGACCAGAGCAGCCAGAGGGCGAGGAAGAGCGCGCCGGTGCGCACGATCTCGAGGACCAGTTCGCCGAAGGGGGCACCGGCGGCGGCGACCAGGCGCACGGAGACCCGGGTCAACGCGAAGACGAAGACCAGGTCGAAGAAGAGTTCCAGGAAGGTGGCCCGGGGCGAGCTCTCCTCCGGCCGCAGCAGCCGCCCGGCGCGCTCGTCCGTCATCGGCTGCCCGTCGTCACCATCCTGGCTACAACGACCGGCCCGACCCCGCGGTTGCGTCAGCCGCCGACGGTCTTCGCCTTCGCCGCCGCCTTCATCTGCTGCTTGTACTCGCGCACCCGGCGCAGCGAGTCGGCGTCGGTCACGTCGGCCACCGACCGGTGGGCGTCCGCGTCGCCGTAGCCGCCGGCCGCCTCCCGCCAGCCCGCCGGCGTGACCCCGAACCGCTTGCCGAGCAGCGCGAGGAAGATCTGCGCCTTCTGCGCGCCGAAGCCGGGCAGGTCGGCGATGCGGCGCAGCAGCTCCCGGCCGTCGGCGGCGTCGGACCAGAGCTGGGCGGCGTCGCCGCCGTAGCGGTCGACGAGGACCCGGCACACCTCCTGCACCCGGGCCGCCATGGCCTTCGGGAACCGGTGCAGCGCCGGCGGCTGGGCGAACAGGGCGACCAGCGCCTCCGGGTCGTACCCGGCCAGCTCCCGGGCGTCCAGGTCGCGCCCGAGGCGCTGCGCCAGCACGTACGGCGAGGAGAACGCCTTCTCCATCGGCACCTGCTGGTCGAGGACCATGCCGAGCAGCAGCGCCAGCGGGCTGCGCTCCAGCAGCCGGTTGGCCTCCGGGTCGATGGGCAGTGCGAGCGTCATGGCGTCAATGCTGTCACCACGCCGACCGGCCGGTGCCCGGACACGCGCGTTCGCGTACCGCCCACGGGTCGTGGGAGTGGGCCGGAGGATCGCCGGGTGGCCGCGTGCCCGCGCCGCGCACCAGGCAGGATGGCGACGTGGACGGACACGACATGTTGCTCTCCCCCGCCGGCGTCGAGGCGCTGCGGACCGCGCTGACCCGGGCGGGATTCACCTCGAACGGCATCGCCACCCGGCTCGGCGCGCAGGCCACCGGCGGGGTCGCCCGCAACGACTTCCGGGCGGCGCTGCGCGCCACCGAGGACCGCGACCCGCTCGGCACCCTGATCCGCGTGTTCATCTGCGAGCAGACCGAGCCGGAGGCCGCCGTGGCCGCCGCGCTGGCGCCGCTGTCGCTGGACGAGGCGCTCGCCGGGGGCCTGGTCGAGCGGCACGGCGACGGGCTGCGCATGGGCGTGGACCTGGAGCCGTACGGGGACGACTGGTGGGTCCTCGCCGACGTGCCCGCCAGCGCCCGGCCCGGTCGCCCGCTGCACGCCGAGCACGTCCTCGGCATCGGCGGGGCGACGCAGACGCTCATCGGCGCGACCGTACGCCGGCCCGTCGAGACCGCGCTGGACCTGGGCACCGGGTCCGGCGTGCAGGCCCTGCACCTGGCCACCCACGCGGGACGGGTCACCGCCACGGACCTCTCGGCGCGGGCGCTGCGCTTCGCCGCCACCACGGCCGCGCTCAACGGCCAGGACTGGGAGCTGCTCCGCGGCGACCTGGTGGCCCCCGTCGCCGGGCGACGCTTCGACCTGGTGGTGAGCAACCCGCCGTTCGTGGTGGGCCCCGGCACCACCACGCACGTCTACCGCGACTCGGGGCGGGTCGGCGACGCGATCGGCGCCGAACTGGCCGCCGCCGCGCCCGGTCTGCTGACCGAGGGCGGCACCATGCAGTACCTGGCCAACTGGGTGCACGTCGCCGGGGAGGACTGGGCCGAGCGGGTGACCGGCTGGTTCGCCGGCACGGGGCTGGACGCCTGGGTCATCCAGCGTGAGGTGGCCGACCCGATGGCGTACGTCAACCTGTGGCTCACCGACGTGGGCGAGGCGGCCGACCCGCGCCGGATGGCGGACTGGCTGGACTGGTTCGACGCGCACAAGGTGGAGGCGGTCGGCTTCGGCATCGTCTCGCTGCGCCGCTCCGGCCACAACGACCCGGTCCTGCGGGTGGAGGACCTGCGCCAGCGGGTGCAGGCGCCGCTCGGCGACCGGGTCGGCGCGTGGTTCGACCGCCAGGACTGGCTGCGCGACCGCGACACCGACGGGCTGCTCACCGCCCGCTTCCGGGCCGCCGACGGGCTCCAGCTTCGGCAGGAGGCCACGATGGGCGACGAGGGCTGGGCGGTGGACCGGCAGGTGCTGGCCATGCCGCACGGCCTGCGCTGGACCGAGGAGATCGACCCACTGGTCCTGGCCCTGGTCGGCGGGGCCGACGGGCGGCTGCCGCTGCGCGACCAGCTCGCCCTGCTCGCCGCCGCGCACGACGTGGCCCCCGGGGAGCTGGCCGAGGCGGCCGGGCCGATCGTCGCGCACCTCGTCGAGCGCGGTTTCATCGAGCCGGTGGCCGACTGATGCGGGCCGTGGTGCAGACCGTCGGCCGCGCCGGCGTGACGGTCGACGGCGAGGTGGTCGGCGCGATCGACGACGGGCTGCTGGTGCTGCTCGGGGTGACCCACACCGACACCGTCGAGACCGCCCGCACGATGGCCCGCAAGGTGCACGAGCTGCGGATCCTCGACGAGGAGCGGTCCGCGGCGGACACCGGCGCGCCGATCCTGGTGGTCAGCCAGTTCACCCTCTACGGCGACGCCCGCAAGGGTCGCCGTCCGAGCTGGACGGCGGCCGCCCCGGCGGAGGTCGCCGAGCCCCTGGTGACGGCGGTCGTGGAGGCGCTGCGCGCCCGGGGCGCGAAGGTGCAGACCGGCCGCTTCCGCGCCCACATGCTGGTCGAGAGCGTCAACGTCGGCCCCCGTACGGTGCTGCTCGACCTCTGAGCGCCCGCACTCCCGCCTCTCCTCGCCGGCCACGGGGACGACGGCCACAAGGCCCCGTCCCGTCGCCCTCGTGCGCGGCCGGAGAGGTCGGGGCAGGCGTCAGGAGAAGAGACCGCGGCGCTGGAGCGACTGGCGGATCCAGGCGTCGAGCTGGGCGGCCCAGTCGGTGCGCTCGGCGGTGGCGTGGTCGATGGTGAAGCGGCCGAAGGCGTCGCGTCCCTCGGTGAACAGCCCGCCGCGCTTGTCGAGCTCCAGCACCACCTGGATCTGCTGCGGGTCGGTGACGAAGGTGACCTCCAGCTGGTTGATCGCCCCGGCGTACTGCGGCGCCGGGTAGAACTCGATCTCCTGGTAGAAGGGCAGGCTCTGCCGTACGCCGTAGATGTGGCCCCGCTCCACGTCGGCGCGGGCGAACCGGAAGCCCAGCCGCAGGAACGCCTCCAGGATCTTCTGCTGCGACGGCAGCGGGTGCACCGCCACCGCGTCCAGGTCGCCCTTGTCGACCGCGCGGGCCACCTCCAGCTCCGTACGCAGCCCCATCGTCATGCCGTGCAGGTGCTGCCCGTACAGCTCGGTGAGCGGCGTCTCCCACGGCACGGGGAAGCGGAACGGGATGTCGTGGCGCTGCCCCGCGTCGAGCCGGAACGCGCCGGTCACGGCCTGCCGGTGGAACTCCTGCGTGGTCTCGTAGTCGTTGTCGCCGCTCTCCACCTCGACCCGGGTGACCAGGCCCAGGGCGACGTACTCCACGTCGACGGGGTGGTCGCCGCCGGCCACGTGGACGACGCCCTCCAACTGCCCGCCGGGGCGGCAGTTCGGGTTCGCCAGCACGGTTTCCACCGACGGGCCACCCACACCCATCGCCTGCATGAGCCGCTTGAAGACCACGCCAACCTCCTTGACCAGTTCGCTGCGCCGTGTCGCCGGCGACGCCGGCCGTGCCGGCCGACCGCTGGCACGGTAACCGCCTGCGGCAACAACCGCTCGGCGACGAGCCGCGTACGCTGAGCAGGCCATCGACGCGTTTAATGTCGGGTCCCCGATCGCCTCACTCCCGTTTCACGCCCCGCCCGCCAAGCTGTGTGTCACACCGGCACCACTGGGCCGGAACCAACGGCACAGACGTGGACACGGGGAGAACTGAGATGGCCCAACAGATGACGGAGCACCGGACGCGCCCGGCCGGCACCACCGAGGCCGCGAGCGCCACCGACAGCCTGACCGACCTCGACGCCACCGACGAGCGCGGCGTCTCCACGGATCTGGTCCGGGCATACCTGAACGGGATCGGTCGCACGAAGCTGCTGACCGCCGCCCAGGAGGTCGACCTGGCCAAGCGGATCGAGGCCGGCCTGTTCGCCGAGGAGAAACTGGCGACCTGCACCCCCGTCTCGACGGAGCTGCGGGCCGACCTGGAGCTCATCGTCGCGCAGGGTCGGGCCGCGAAGGACCACCTGCTGGAGGCCAACCTGCGCCTGGTGGTCAGCATCGCCAAGCGCTACACCGGCCGCGGCATGGCCTTCCTCGACCTGATCCAGGAGGGCAACCTCGGCCTGATCCGCGCGGTCGAGAAGTTCGACTACGCCAAGGGCTACAAGTTCTCCACGTACGCCACCTGGTGGATCCGGCAGGCGATCACCCGCGCGATGGCCGACCAGGCCCGCACCATCCGCATCCCGGTGCACATGGTCGAGCAGGTCAACCGCATGGTCCGGGCCCGTCGCGAGCTCTCCGTCTCGCTGGGCCGCGAGCCCACCGTCGCCGAGGTCGCCCGGGCCATGGACATCCCGGAGTTCCAGGTGATCGAGCTGATCTCGTACGACCGGGAGCCGGTGAGCCTCGACCAGGCGGTCGGCGAGGACGGCGAGAGCGCGCTCGGCGACTTCGTGGCCGCCGTCGACCCGAGCGCCGAGCCGGGCGACGCCGCCGCGCAGGGCGAGCTGCGCAACGAGGTGAGCATCGTGCTGTCCACCCTCTCCCAGCGGGAGCAGGCCGTGATCCGGCTCCGCTTCGGCCTCGACGACGGCCGGCAGCGCACCCTCGACGAAGTGGGCCGGGAGTTCGGCCTGTCGCGGGAGCGGATCCGGCAGATCGAGAAGGTGACCCTGCTGAAGCTGCGCGCCCCGGAGCGGGCGCAGCGCCTGGAGGCGTACGCCTGCTGACGTCCCTGCGCCACGCGAGGCCCCGGCGGTTCGCCGGGGCCTCGCGTTCGTCCGGCGCGCCGGGACTGTGCTTGCCCCGACGGCGCCGCCGGGATATAAAACCATCTGGTTATTGAACCGGGAGGTTATCGAATCGTGCGCGCCGACCTGCTGGATGCGACCTTCGCGGCGCTGGCCGACCCGACCCGGCGGGCCATCCTGGCCCGCCTGGCGTCCGGCGAGGCCACTGTGACCGAGCTGGCGGCGCCCTTCGCGATGAGCCAACCGGCCGTCTCCAAGCACCTCAGGGTGCTGGAGCGCGCCGGGCTGGTCAGCCGGGGCCGCGACGGCCAGCGTCGCCCGTGCCGCCTGGAGGCCGGCCCGTTGCGGGAGGCCACCGCCTGGCTGGCCGGCTACCGGGACTACTGGGCGGAGAGCTACCAGCGCCTCGACGCACTGCTCGACGACCTCCAGCCCACCGCCCAGAGGGCCGGTGCCCCCGCCGGCACCGGGCGCGACGACACCCCGGACGCCACCCGGTGACCGGCGACGGCGACCCACTGGTGGTCCACGCGCCGGGCGACCGGGAGATCGTGTTGAGCCGGCTGTTCGACGCGCCCGCGCCCCTGCTCTTCGCCGCCTTCACCCGCCCGGAGCTGCTCGTGCGCTGGTACGGCGCGCGCGGCTGGCGGCTGGTCGAGTGCGAGGTGGACCTGCGCGTGGGCGGACGGTGGCGCTTCGTCTCGCAGGGCCCGGGCGGGGAGCGGATGGGTCAGAGCGGGGTGTACCGGGGGATCGACCCGCCCCGGCGACTGGTCCTCACCGAACTCTTCGACGACCAGTCCTATCCGGGCGAGACCCTGATCACCCACGAGTTCGCCGAACTCGTCGGGCGCACCACCGTCACCAGCACGCTGCGCTACGCCACCCCCTCGGGCCGCGACAGGGTGCTGCGCTACCCGATGGCCCGGGGCGTCGGCGAGAGCTTCACCCGCCTCGCCGAGCTGCTGGGCCGGCCAACGACGACAGGAGGAGCGACAGCATGAACTGGACCCTGGAAGTGGTGATCGTGCCGGTCTCCGACGTGGACCGCGCCAAGTCGTTCTACGCCGACCGGCTCGGCTTCGCCGTCGACCACGACACGGTGATCAACGACGACGCGCGGATCGTGCAGCTGACCCCGCCCGGCTCCGGCTGCTCCATCGTGATCGGCAAGGGGGTGGTGCCGGAGATGCCCCCCGGCTCGCTCAAGGGCCTCCAACTCGTCGTGCCCGACCTGCGAAGGGCGCGGGCCGAGCTGGTCGAGCGCGGCGTCGAGGTCAGCGAGATCCAGGTCGTCGGCGAGAACCCCCGCCCGGTGCCCGACCCGCTGGACAACGTCGGGTTCCTCTTCTTCGCCGACCCCGACGGCAACGCCTGGGCGGTGCAGCAGATCTCCGAGCGGGCCTGAGGGCCGCCGCCGGGAGGGCGCCCTGCGCACGCGGCGCGGGGGCGCCCCTCCTCACAGGCGGCGGGGGCCGGTGTCGGGGCGGGCCACGGCGGAGCCGACCCGGACGGTGGCGTGCAGCACCGAGAAGCCGTCGGGGCGGGCGAGCACCGGATTGAGCGTCAGCGCACGCACCCGGGGCTGCTCGTCGGCGAGGCGGCCGACCCGCAGCAGCAGCTCCGCCAGCGCCGCCCGGTCCACCGGCGCCGCGCCCCGGTGCCCGCGCAGCAGCGGCGCCGCCCGGGGCTCGTCGACCAGCTCGGCAGCGTCCAGGTCGGTCAGCGGCACCGCCCGCCAGGCCCGGTCGCCGAGCAGCTCGGTGGCGACGCCACCCAGCCCGAAGCCGACCACCGGGCCGAACGCCGGATCCTCCACCAGCTCGACCACGCAGGCCACACCGGGCGGGACCATCGGCTGCACCAGGACGTCCGCGCCGAACAGCGCCGACATCTCCGCGTACGCGCGGTGGACCGTGGCCGCGTCGGGCAGGTCGAGCCGGACCGCGCCGAGGTCGAGGCGGTGCCGCAGGCCGGGTGCGGCGGCCTTGAGGGCCACCGGGAAACCCAGCCGCGCCGCCGCCTCGGCGGCCTCCCCGGCCGAGCGCGCCGGCACCGACTCGACCACGTCGATCCCGTACGCCGCGAGCAGCCCCGCCGGATCGAGGGCCTCCGGGCGCAGGGCGGCGTGCGCCGCCGAGCGGTCCACCCGGGTCAGCTCCGGCGGCACCCCGGCGGGCCGGCGCAGCCAGTCGGCGTACGCGGCGACCCGGGCGAGGGCGCGCACGGCCTCCTCCACGCTCGGGTACGCGGGCACCCCGGCGGGCGCCCGGCCGACCAGGAACGTCGCCACCGCCGGCTTGCCGGCGGCGAACGCGCTCGGCAGCGCGGCCGTGAAGTCGGCGTCGGTGTCGGTGAGCTGGCCGGGCAGCGGCGGGGCGAACACCACCACCAGGGCGTCCACCTCGTCGTCGGCGCCCGCCTCGGCGAGCGCGGCGGCGAACTCGGCGGCGCCGGCGCGCGGGCCGACGTCGCGCGGATAGCCGGTGGCGACGGTGAGCCCCTGCGCGGCGCAGGCGGTGGCCGCCAACCCCGTCAGCGCCGAGGAGTTGCCGACCACGCCGACGCGCGGCCCGGCGGGCAGCGGCTGGTGGGCCAGCAGCACCCCGACGTCGAGCAGCTCGGCGACGGTGTCCACCCGGATCACGCCCGAGTGGGCGAACAGCGCGGCGACCGCCACCTCGTCCGGGCCTGCCGAGTCGCCCACCCCCGGCGGCCGGGCCGGCGACGCCAGCGCCACGACGGGCTTGTCCCGGCCGATGCGGCGGGCCAGCCGGGCGAACTTGCGCGGGTTGCCGAAGGTCTCCAGGTACAACATGATCACGTCGGTGCCGGGGTCGTCCTGCCAGTACTGGAGCAGGTCGTTGCCCGACACGTCGGCCCGGTTGCCGGCCGAGACGAAACTCGACAGCCCCAGCCCGCGCCGGTCCGCCTCGGCCAGCAGCGCCACCCCGAACGCGCCGGACTGGCTGAAGATGCCCACCCGACCGGGCACCGGCAGCCGGGGGGCGAGGGTGGCGTTGAGGCGTACGGCCGGGTCGGTGTTGGCCACCCCCAGGCAGTTCGGGCCGACCACGCGCATGCCCGCCGCGTGCGCCGCGCGGACCAGCGCGCGCTGCGCGGCCGCGCCCTCCCCGCCGGCCTCGGCGAAGCCCGCCGAGATGACCACCAGGCCGTGCGCGCCCGCGGCGGCCGCGTCGGCGACCACCCTCGTCGCCGCCTCCGGCGGAACCGCCACCACCGCCAGGTCGACCGGCACGCCGGCATCGGCCGCCGAGGGGTACGCGGGCAGCCCGGCGACCGACGCCGCGCTCGGATGCACCGGAACCACCGCGCCGGTGTAGCCGCCGTCGCGCAGGTGCCCGAGCACCGCCGCGCCGACGCCCTGCCCGGTGGCGCTGGCGCCGTAGACGGCGACGCCACGCGGGGCGAGCAGGCGGGCGACGGAGCGGGCCTCGGTGCGGTGCTCCCGGCCGCGCTGCACCTCCAGCGTCGCGTCGGTGGGGGCGATCGGGAAGGTCAGATGGACCACGCCGTCGGCGAACTGCCGCTGGACCTGGTAGCCGAAGTCGGAGAAGACCCGCAGCATCGCGCCGTTGGCCGGGAGCACCTCGGCCACGAAGCTGGCGATGTCGTTGCGGCGGGCCGCGTCGGCCAGGTGCTCCAGCAGCACCGACCCGATGCCCCGGCCCTGGTAGGCGTCCTCGACCACGAACGCCACCTCGGCCTCCGGCGCTTGCGGACCCAGCCGCTCGTAGCGACCGACGGCGACGATCCGCTCGCCGACCAGCACCACGAACGCCTCCCGGTCGCGGTGGTCGACGTTGACGAAGCGTTGCAGGTCCCGCTCCGGGATGCGCGGGTACGGCGAGAAGTAGCGCAGGTAGCGGGTGCGCTCCGAGAAGCGGGAGTGCATCGCCACGACGCCCGGCCCGTCCGACGGGCGGATCGGGCGCAGCTGCACGGTGGTGCCGTCGCTGAGCAGCACGTCCACCGGTTGTTCCACCGTGGTCACCTGTGCGGTCCCTTCCGGCACCGGTTCAGTCGCGTGGGTCGTGCGGGTCGAGCCCGAACAGCGGGAAGGCGGTCTTGCGGGCCGCCGCGATCGCCCGGTCCACCGCGCTCGGCTCCCCCGTCGGCTGCCACGGCTCGTACGCCGGGTCGACGTCGTCGGTCATCCGCAACGGGATCTGCCGGCCCGGCCGGCGCGCGGCGGCCAACTCCCGCCACGCCGGCGGGGTCAGCGTCGCCGGGTCGACCGGATCGCCGGCGGCCACCGCGAGCAGGTGCGTCCAGGCCCGGGGCACCACCTCCACCAGCGCGTACCCGCCGCCGCCGGTGGCCACCCAGCGGCCCTCGCACAACTCGTCGGCGAGCGCCCGCAGGGCCAGGTAGGTGGCGCGCTGCCCGTCCACGGAGAGGTTCAGGTCGGCCAGCGGGTCGAGGCGGTGCCCGTCCGCGCCGCACTGGGTCACCAGCACCTGCGGCCGGAACGCGCGCAGCACCGACGGCACCACCGCGTGGAAGGCGCGCTGCCAGCCGGCGTCGTCCACACCCGGCGGCAGCGGGAGGTTGACGGCGCTGCCCTCGGCGCCCGGCCCGCCCGTCTCGTCGGGGAAGCCGGTGCCCGGGAAGAGCGCCAGCGGTGTCTCGTGCACGCTGACCGTGAGCACCCGCGGGTCGTTCCAGAAGACCTGCTGCACCCCGTCGCCGTGGTGCACGTCCACGTCCACGTACGCGACCCGCTCGGCGCCCAGGTCGAGCAGGCGGGCGATCGCCACCGCCGGGTCGTTGTAGACGCAGAACCCGGCCGCACGGGCCGGCATGGCGTGGTGCAGGCCGCCGGCCACGTTGACCGCCCGCCGGGCCTCGCCCCGCCAGACCGCCTCGGCCGCCGCCACCGTGGCACCCGCCACGAGCGCGCTGGACTCGTGCATCCCCTCGAAGACCGGGTTGTCGGAGGTGCCCAGCCCGAAGCCGGCGAAGAGCGGGTCGCGGGGGGCGGCCTTCACCGCGGCGAGGTAGCGCGGGTCGTGCACCCGGCTCAGCAGCGCGTCGTCGGCCGGCTCCGGCTTGACCAGCCGCACGCCGGGACGGGCGAGGACGCCCAGCTCCCGGGCCAGGGCGAACGTCAGCTCCACCCGTACCGGGTCGAGGGGATGATCCCCCATGTCGTAGGCGAGCAGGGACTCGTCCCACACCACCACCGTGTCGTCGGACATGGCCCCATCGTCGCACGCGCACCCGGGCGTGCCCGGGCACGCGCTGCCCAGCCGCAGGGTGTCGCCCGACGCGGTTCCCCGCTCAGCCGCCGGGTGCCGTCGGTGCCCCCGCTCCTCGCTCAGCCGGTCGGGGTCGGCCCCGTCGCCACCGGGCGGTCCGGGTCGGCGACCCAGTTGCTCCACGACCCGACATACAGTGCCGCGTCCGGCCGGCCGGCCAGGTGCAGCGCGAACACCGCCTGCGCCGCCGTCACCCCCGACCCGCAGTACGCCCCCACCGGCCGGTCCTCGCCCACCCCGGCGGCGGCGAACCGCTCACGCAGCGCCTCCACGGCGGTGAACCGGCCCTCGGCGACGTACTCGCCGGCGGGCAGGTTCACCGCGCCGGGCACGTGCCCGGCGACCGGGTCGATCGGCTCGGTCTCGCCCCGGTAGCGGGGCGCGGCGCGCACGTCGAGCAGGACACCGTCGTCGGCCGCGGCCAGCCGGGCGGCCTCCGCCGCGTCGAGCACCGGCAGCGCGCCGGGACGCACCTCGACGTCGCCCCGCCGCGGCGTCGGCACCGTCGTGCTGACGGGCAGCCCGGCGGCCTGCCACGCCGGGAAGCCGCCGTGCAGCAGCCGTACCGGCCGGTGGCCCGCCCAGCGCAGGGTCCACCAGGCGCGGGCGGCGGCCATGCCGTCGCCGCCGTCGTACACCACCACGGGGTGACCGGCGCGGACGCCGGCGGCCCGCAGCGCCGCCTGGAGGGCGGCGGGGTCGGGCAGCGGGTGGCGGCCGGCGGGGCCGGGCGGGCCGCAGAGCGCGGTGTCCAGGTCGACGAAGACCGCGCCGGGCAGGTGACCGGCGGCATAGTCCTCCCGACCCGACGGGCCGACGAGCCGCCAGCGGACGTCGAGCAGCGTGGGCGGGTCTGCCTGGCCGAGTTCGACCGCGAGCCGACCGGCCTCGACAATGAGATCATCGGAGGCGGGCATGGCGTCCAGTCAACACCATCCCGGCGCGGACCTGGCGGTTCGCCGTGGGTCGTTCGGTGAACGCCGAGGTAGCATCGTTGGCCGGAGGTCCGCTGACGTGAAGCATGATCTGGTCGACACGACCGAGATGTACCTCAAGACCATCCTCGAGCTGGAGGAGGAGGGGGTTCCGCCGCTGCGTGCCCGCATCGCCGAGCGGCTGGGGCAGAGCGGGCCGACCGTCAGCCAGACCGTCGCCCGGATGGAGCGCGACGGCCTGCTGACCGTCGAGGGCGACCGCCACCTGGCGCTGACCCCGCACGGCCGCAGCAACGCGGTCTCCGTGATGCGCAAGCACCGCCTCGCCGAGCTGCTGCTGGTCAACGTGATCGGGATGCCCTACGAGGAGGCCCACGAGGAGGCCTGCCGGTGGGAGCACGTGATGAGCGACGCCGTCGAGAAGCGGGTCTACGACCTGCTCAACCGGCCGACCCGCTCCCCCTACGGCAACCCGATCCCGGGGCTGGACCAGCTGGGCACGCCGGAGCAGACGACCGCCGCCCCGGTCGAGGGCGAGCGCAATCTGGCGTTCCCGGGGCTGTCGGGGCCCGTCGTGGTGCGACGCATCTGCGAGAGCGTGCAGACCGACGCGGACGTGCTCCGGCAACTGCACGCCGCCGGCGTCGACCCGGGCGCGACCGTCACGGTGGCGCAGGAGCGCGACGGGGTGTCGATCGACCGCTCCGGTGACCGCATCAGGTTGCCGCGCGAGATCGCCTCCCGCGTCTTCGTCGCCGCGCACTGATCCGTTCCGGGCACGTCGCCGGCTCGGACCGGACGCAGGGCGCACCCGCACCGGCCGACGCGCGGGCGGCGGCCCGGGCCGGAGTCAGAGCGCCCGGATGTCGAGTTGCCCGGCCAGCGTGACGAGCGCCTCCGTGAGCCGCTCGGCGTCGGCCCTGGCCGTGTCGCGGGCAGTGGCATAGCGCAGGGTGACGAGGCGGGCCTCGACGGCCAGCCAACCCACCTCCGCGACCGGTCCGGCGCCACCCTTGGCCGAGACGGTCCGCCGGTATGCCCGCTGGCCGAGCCCGGGCACCTTGGCCGCCTTCGCCGGCACCACGTCGGCGGTGAAGGTCGCCGCGTCGATCGACGTCCGCGTGACGGTCAGCGTCAGCTCCGGCAGGTCGTCCTGACCCGCGCGCACCACGCAGGTGTGGCTGTCGCCGGTCGCGCTGGCCGCCGCGACGTCGAAGCGGACGCCGGCGTGCTGCTCGATCACGCCGAAGTCCAACAGCCGGCACGCCCCGCCGGAGGAGGCGGCGGCCACGTCGACGGCGACCGGTGCGGGAGGTGGTAGGGCCACCGGCTCGGCCTCCGCGCCGCAGCCGGCCACCAACAGCACCGCCACCCCGGCGCCCAGCATCCGCCCGCGCACGCTCACTCCTCCGCTGTCCACTCCGACGCGTCCGCCGGAAACCGTACGATGTGGCCCGGCCGGGCGGTAGCCCTCGGCCGGACTCCCTCAGTCGTCGACGTACGGGCAGTGTCGGCAGCCGCGCCCGCAGCAGGTGCCGCGCCGGGCCAGGAAACCCGCGCTGAGCACGAAGAGACCGGTGGCCGGGTCGAGGTAGCCCGCCTCGCCGGCGGTCAGGGCGGCGGAGTGCGCGGCGAGGATCCGCTCCCGGTCCGGGTGCTGCGGCGGCAGCCGGGACGGGTGCGGCTCGGTCAGCGGCCGGTCCGCCAGCGGTCGTCGCTCTCCGGTCACCGGCGCAGTCTAGAGACGTGCTCGGCGGCGCCTGCCCCGGGCGGGGCGCCGGGCCACCGCCGGATCCGCAGGTCGCGGCACTGCGGATGGTCGGCCAGGGGGCGCGCGGCCGCCCGTACGGGGATCGGATAACCAGTGGCGTCGATCCGGACGGGGCCGGCAGGCTGACCGGATGGACCACGGACGGGCCGGGCGCCCGCGAGCCGCGTCGAATCCCGCGAGGTCGGCGGCCTCCCCACACCGGTCACCGGCCCGCACCGGAAGCCCGGCGTGACGCAGCAGGCGGCCAGGCCCGCCGCAGGCACCGCCCCGAAACGACCCTCGCTGCTGCGCAGCCGCAACTTCGGGCTGCTCCTGGCCGGGCAGACGGTCAGCGAACTGGGCACCCGGGTCTCCAACGTCGCGGTGCCGCTGCTCGCCGTCGGCACACTCGACGCCAGCGTCTTCCAGGTGGCGCTGCTGACGGCGCTCGCCTGGCTGCCGTACCTCATCTTCTCCCTGCCCGCGGGCATCCTCGCCGACCGCGTCGACCAGCGGCGGCTGATGGTCGCCTGCGACCTTGGCCGGGCTGCGCTGCTGCTGTCGGTGCCGGTGGTCGCCCTGGTCGGTCAGCTCACCCTCGGCTTCCTGTACGCGGTGGTCGGGCTCTCCGGCGTGCTCACCGTCCTGTTCACGGTGGCCCACAAGAGCATGCTGCCGAGACTGGTGCCGCCGGAGCGCCTCGTGGACGCCAACGCGAAGCTCACCGTCGGCCAGGACTCCGCCGAACTCGTCGGCCCGACGATCGGCGGCGTGCTGGTCGGGCTGGTCGGCGCCGCGAGGACGCTCGTCGTCACCGCCGTCGCCTTCGCCGTGAGCGGGTTGACCCTGCTGCTGATCCGGGAGGCGCCGGCCGGGCCCGCGCCACACCGCGAGCGGGTGCCGCTGCGGGTGGAGATGACCGAGGGGCTGGGCTTCATCCGCCGCCAGCCCATCCTGCGCAGCATCCTCGCCTGCACCACCACCTCGAACTTCTTCGTCATGGCGTCCGGCTCGATCGAGGTGGTCTTCCTGCTCAAGGAGCTGCACGCCACGCCGGCGCTGGTCGGGCTGGTCTTCTCGGTCAGCGCCGTGGGCGGCCTGGTCGTCGGCGCGTTCGCCGACCGGTTGACCGCGTGGCTCGGCTCGGCCCGGGTGATCTGGGTGGCGATGGCCGCCCCGGGCCCGCTGTACCTGCTGATGCCCCTGGCGCAGCCCGGCTGGGGCGTGCTGCTCTACGGCATCGGCATGGCCGCGTTCTCCGCCAACGCGGTGCTCTACAACGTGGCCGCCATGACGTACCGGCAGCGGATCACCCCGCCCGCCCTGCTCGGCCGGGTGAACGCGGCGTTCCTCTGGGTCTGCTTCGGCGTGATCCCGGTGGGCGCGCTCACCGGCGGCACCCTCGCCAGCCAGTTCGGGTTGCGGCCGGCGCTGTGGATCTGCGTGCTCGGCACGTGGAGCGCCGCGCTCTTCGTCGTCTTCTCGCCGCTGCGGCGGATGCGGGACATGCCGGCGGCGTGACCGGTCGATGTCAGAACTGGCTCCGGGCGGGGCCCGTCGGCGGCCGACCAGGCCGCACCTCCCGGCCGGGTGACCCCGGGCACCGGGCCGGCCCCGTGCGCACGGAAGCACGTTGGCTTTCCGCTCCGCCCGGCCTATGGTGGCTGCATGTGTTCGACCGGTCAGCAGAGCAGCACCGCCGTCGTGGTGACGGCGGCGCCCGCTGCTGCCTGCCGGTGTGCCCTGCGGGTGAACGTGGCGACCCGGGTGGTGCGATCCGCAGTCGCGCCGTCGTGCGCCGGCTCGGTCGCCTCCCGACTGCCGAGCCCCGCCGGACGTGGCCCTCCGTGAACCGGTTGCAACTCTTGCGAACGGCCACCAGGGCGAAGCTATCCAGCTTCGGCCCTTTTTCTTTTTCCCGAAGGAGCTACGCCATGACCACGCCCACCCAGTCCAGCGAGCAGAAGTGGCTCGACGACCTGCGTACGACACTGACCAACGACTTCGAGGCGCAGACCGTCCGGCTGACGCAGCTCACCGCCGACACCGGCGACCCGGGCGAGGCGCACACCCAGAGCGCGCTGATCGCCGCCACCCGGCAGAGCATCGAGCAGATCAGCGGGGCGCTTCGTCGCCTCGCCGAGGGCCGCTACGGCATCTGCGAGCGGTGTTCCGCCGCGATCCCCCGGGAGCGCCTGGAGGTGCTGCCGCACGCCCGCTTCTGCGTGCCCTGCCAGCAGAAGCAGCACTGACGTACGCGGGGCTGCCGTGCCGGAAGACGGCACGGCAGCCCGGCCGGGTCAGCCGAACCAGGTCATCGCCTGCCCGTGCGAGCGCGTCCAGGCGAGTGGCCGGCCGTCCAACGCGAGCACGTTGTACAGCGCCCCGTCCGGCGGTTCCGGCAACGCGCCGTGGGGCAGCACGTCCGGAGACTCGTTGGAGATCCAGTGGCCGGGCAGGCGGCGTACCGCGTCCGTGAACGCCGCCCGGCGCGGTGCCGGCACCTGGTAGAGCACGGAGGTGTGGAACACCACCAGCGTCGCGCCCGCCGGCGCCCGCGCGGCCAGCGCGGGCAGGTCGTCCACCAGGTCGCCGCGCACGAGCAGCGGCGGCTCGGCCACGGCGACGGCCGCTGCGGCCCGCAGCCGGGCGCGGCGATGTGTGTGCTCCGGCCAGACAAGGGCGTCGAGCCACGCGACGTCCGCCGGCTCGCTCACCCGCAGCGGATTCAGGTCCAGGCCGGCCCGCCACACCACCTCCGGCAGCCGGTCCGGCGGGGCCATATCGGTGGCGGCGCATCCGAAGGCCGGGTCGCCCGCGCCGAGCACGTGGTCGCCGTAGCGGTAGGCGTACCGGTCGGGGTAGAGGCAGAGCCCGGCGGACGCGCCGACCTCCAGCAACGCCAGCGGCTGCGGCAACGCGGCGAGCACGGGCAGCAGTACGGCACACCGCCCGGGCTCGTTCGTCTGGGTCGCGCGGGTGCGCAGTTCCGCCTCGATCGCCGGCCAGTTGGCCAGCGCGAAGTCGCGGAAGGCCGCCGGGCCGTCGACGGGTCCGCCGAGCAGTCGTACGACGCCGAACAGCAGGTTCGGCTGCCGCTTTCCTGGCGGGAGCGCGGCGAGCCGGGCCAGGAGTTCGTCGTCGCGGGAGACGGCGAGGGACAGTCGCTCGTACGTCGGGGAAACGCCGCGCGCCTCACGGGTGCCGAACTCGACGTAGCTCTCGGCGATCGTCATGTTCCGATGATCGCAGCCGACGCCTCACGGTGTTCGCCTCCCGTGACGCGGCTTTCGGCCCGCCGAGATCTCCTCCAGGTGCTGGAGCTGGTGCTGGCGCACCATCGCGTCCCAGGCCTCCTGGTCGTAGTCCGGGTCCGGCGGGATCCACTTGTGGGAGCCGTCGCTGTAGTGGAAGCGCTCGTCGCCGCGCCGGATGACGCTCACCGCACCCACCCCAGGAAGCGCCGGTGCAGCACTCCGGCGGGCACCCAGGTCAGGTCCTCAGCGGCCCAGACCAGGTAGGACCCCATGTAGAGGGAAAGCGACACCGGTGCGCCCTCGAACTCGGCGTGCAGTTCCCTGCGTCGCGTCCCGCACGGCCAAGGGGCGTCGCAGCCGCCGCAGGTCCACAGGGGTAGGACGGGGCCGTGGGTGGTCATGACGCCTCCTCCCCAGGCCAGTGACCTCGGCCTATCGGGGCGCGATGCCGGGCCCGACAGGGCAACTCCGAACCGCATCGACAGAGGCGACGCCACTGGCGCCAGGACCAGACCGGGCGGTGCCGACGGGCCAGAGTGAGCGCCACCGCCAGCAGATAGCCGTCGTACGACACGCGCTTCGGCATGTGACCTCCCGGCGATCCGTCGTCCCGCTGTCACCAGCGGGCTCCGCTACACCACACACCACCTCCTTTAGGGTTGTCAATCTGTAAGTGACAATCGCCAAGAGAATGTCGCACTTACCTTCAGGCCGTGAAGCGACCGCGCTTGTACGGGCCTGGCGAGTTGGCCGCCCTGTTCGGCGTGTCGCGTCAGCGGGTTCTACAAATCACCCGTAGGCCTGGATTCCCGGAACCCATCGCCCGCTTGATCGGGACGACCGTCTGGGACGCGGACGAGGTGGACGAGTGGGCCCGGCACAATCGCCCGCCCCGCCCGACCGACGGCGACGAGGACCGCTGACGAGACGCCGCCCGCGGACACGGCGACGTCCAGGCACATCGCGAAGGTAGCTGGCGCCGACGTCGCGACAACCGCGATCCTGGGTTCCGGCCGTGATGCTGCGAACGAGTCCTCCGCCGTCGTTGCCGATGTCCTGCTTGGTGCCGACCGCATCTGTCACGTTCCCGTCGAGGCGCAGTGAATCCAGATCGGCGCGCTAACCCCTCGGGGCCAGGAAGACAGGCGTCCAGCAACGACCATGGTGGGCCGGCAGATACCTGCCGGCCCACCATGGTCTACTCGTACGTCAGCTGCAGCCGCTGGTGGAGCCGCAGCCCTCGCAGACGTAGCAGCTACCGGCCGGGCGCATCTTCGTACCGCAGGTGAAGCAGAGCGGCGCGTCGGCGGCCTTGCCGATCACGGCCTCCAGCAGCTCGGTGCTGGAGCCCACGGGCGGCGCCGGCTTGGCGGCGGCGACGTCGGCGGTCTCCTGTGCCGGCTGGGCGATCGGGCCGGTCTTCGGCTCGGCCGGCGCTTCGACCGGGGCGGAGGCGGCCATCGCGGTGAGGTCCGCACCGCTCGCCTCCGCCTCCGCCTCGGCCCGGAGCTGGGCGGCCCGCTCGCTGGCGGTGAAGATGCCCAGTTCCGCGCGGCGCTCGTACGGCAGGAAGTCCAGCGCCAGGCGACGGAAGATGTAGTCCATCACCGAGGCGGCCATCCGCACGTCCGGGTCGTCGGTCATGCCGGCCGGCTCGAAGCGCATGTTGGTGAACTTGCTGACGTACGTCTCCAGCGGGACGCCGTACTGGAGACCGATGGAGATGGCCACCGAGAAGGCGTCCATCACGCCGGCCAGGGTCGAGCCCTGCTTCGACATCTTGAGGAAGACCTCGCCCAGGCCGTCGTCCGGGTAGGACGAGGCGGTGAGGTAGCCCTCGGCGCCGCCGACGGAGAAGCTGACCGTCTGGGACGGGCGCTTCTTCGGCAGCCGCTTGCGCACCGGGCGGTACTCGACGACCTTCTCGACGACCTTCTCCACCTCGGCCGGGGCCTCCGTGGTCGCGACGGTCTTGTTGGGCTTGGCGACCGACAGCGGCTGGCCGACCTTGCAGTTGTCGCGGTAGATCGCCAGCGCCTTGAGGCCGAGCTTCCAGCCCTCGAAGTAGATCTTCTCGACGTCCTCGACGGTCGCCTGCTCCGGCATGTTGACCGTCTTGGAGATGGCGCCGGAGATGAACGGCTGGACGGCCGCCATCATCCGTACGTGGCCCATGGGCGCGATCGAGCGCTCGCCCATCGCGCAGTCGAAGACCGGGTAGTGCTCCGGCTTCAGGCCGGGGGCGTCGACCACGTGGCCGTGGTCGGCGATGTGCTCCACGATCGCCTCGACCTGCTCCTCGGGGTAGCCGAGGCTGCGCAGGGCGCGCGGCACGGTCTGGTTGACGATCTGCATCGAGCCGCCGCCGACCAGCTTCTTGAACTTGACCAGCGCCAGGTCTGGCTCGACGCCGGTGGTGTCGCAGTCCATCATCAGGCCGATGGTGCCAGTCGGCGCGAGCACGCTGGCCTGCGAGTTGCGCCAGCCGAACTTGTCACCGATCTTGTTGCCCTGGGTCCACTGCTTCGTGGCCTCGCGGACGATCGCGGTGGCCACGGTGCCCGACGGCTTGATCTCGTCGTTGGCGGCGGCGTGCTTGCGCATGACCCGCTTGTGCGGCTCGGCGTTGCGGGCGTAGCCGTCGTACGCGCCGACGACGCCGGCCAGCTCGGCGGAGCGGCGGTACGCGGTGCCGGTCATCAGCGAGGTGATCGCCGCGGCCACCGAGCGGCCCTGCTCCGAGTCGTACGGCAGGCCGGAGGCCATCAGCAGGGCGCCCAGGTTGGCGTAGCCGATGCCGAGCTGCCGGTAGGCGCGGGTGGTCTCGCCGATCTTCTCGGTCGGGAAGTCGGCGAAGCAGATCGAGATGTCCATCGCGGTGATGACGAACTCGACGGAGCGGACGAACTTCTCCACCTCGAAGCCGCCGTCGGCGCGGAGGAACTTCATCAGGTTGAGCGAGGCCAGGTTGCACGAGGAGTTGTCCAGGTGCAGGTACTCCGAGCACGGGTTCGACGCGGTGATCCGCCCGGTCTCCGGGCAGGTGTGCCAGTCGTTGATCGTGTCGTCGTACTGCAGGCCGGGGTCGGCGCACTCCCAGGCGGCGTGGGAGATGGTGCGGAACAGGTTCTTGGCGTCGATGGTCTCGATCACCGCGCCGTCGAGCCGGCCGCGCAGGTCGAAGCCCCCGCCGTTCTCCACGGCGGTCATGAACTCGTCGGAGACCCGCACGGAGTTGTTGGCGTTCTGGTACTGCACGCTGACGATGTCGGCGCCGCCGAGGTCCATGTCGAACCCGGCGTCGCGCAGCGCGCGGATCTTGTCCTCCTCGCGCGCCTTGGTGACCACGAACTCCTGGATGTCCGGGTGGTCCACGTCGAGGATGACCATCTTCGCCGCGCGCCGGGTGGCGCCGCCGGACTTGATGGTGCCGGCGGAGGCGTCGGCGCCGCGCATGAAGCTGACCGGGCCGGAGGCGTTGCCGCCGGAGGAGAGCAGCTCGCGGGAGGAGCGGATCCGGGACAGGTTGACGCCGGAGCCGGAGCCGCCCTTGAAGATCAGCCCCTCCTCCTTGTACCAGTCGAGGATGGAGTCCATCGAGTCGTCGACGGCCAGGATGAAGCAGGCGCTGACCTGCTGCGGCGAGGGCGTGCCGACGTTGAACCAGACCGGTGAGTTGAAGCTGAACACCTGGTGCAGCAGCATCCAGGTCAGCTCGTGGGCGAAGACCTCGGCGTCGGCCGGGCCGGCGAAGTAGCCGTACTCCTCACCGGCGGTGCGGTAGGTGGTGACCACCCGGTCGATGAGCTGCCGCAGCGACCACTCCCGTTCGGGGGTGCCGACGGCGCCCCGGAAGTACTTGGTGGTCACGATGTTCGCCGCGTTGACGCTCCACGACTCCGGGAACTCGACGCCACGCTGCTCGAAGTTGACCGAGCCGTCCCGCCAGTTCGTCATGACGATGTCGCGACGCTCCCAGGCGACCTCGTCGTAGGGGTGCACCCCCTCGGTGGTCCAGACCCGCTCGATCTTGAGTCCCGCGCCGGCCTTGTTCCGTGCCCTGCTGGTTGTCACACCGTCCCCCGACATCTCATCCGCCCCCTCGTCCGCACGGCCACCCGCCGCCCGATCCGACTTGTCGTCATCTGCAAAGAAAAAAATCAACTGGTACGGCCGGCGACCTCGGCCGCCTCGGCCCCGGCGCCCTCCCGGGCGCGCGCGGCGGCCCGCAGCGTCTCGATCTCCCGCTCGAAGTCGGCGAGCGAGTCGAACGACCGGTAGACGCTGGCGAACCGCATGTAGGCCACCTCGTCCAGGTCCCGCAGCGGGCCCAGGATGGCCAGCCCCACCTCGTGGCTCGGGATCTCGGCGGCCCCCTTGGCCCGGACGGTCTCCTCGACCTTCTGCGCGAGCAGCGCGATCGAGTCGTCGTCCACGGGCCGACCCTGGCACGCCTTGCGCACCCCGCCGACGATCTTCGTGCGGCTGAACGGTTCGGTGACCCCGCTGCGCTTGACGACCGCGAGGACCGCCTCCTCCACCGTGGTGAACCGCTTGCCGCACTCCGGGCAGGACCGCCGCCGGCGGATCAACTGGCCGTCGTCGGCCTCCCGCGAGTCGACGACCCGGGAGTCTGCGTGCCGGCAGTACGGACACCGCATCGCACCCGACCTCCTTCGTCGATCGCGGGCCCGCCGACCGCTTCCCGGACACGCGTGAGCGCGGCGGAGCCATCTGTCGATGGTCTTCGCCGTGTCGACGGTGCCGGAGTGCGGTCGGTAGTCGAACCCAACCTGTAGGCGACTTACGCCCGTGTGACTACTACATCTAGGGGTCGACCGTAGGCCGCTGCGGATCGGAGGTCAAGTTGGCCGGCGTGTCCGGCGCGTCACCCGAACTCCGGGGCCGACCAGCGCGCCGCCCGCCGCAGGACCAACCGTGCGACGGCCCCGGGAGTTACCGGTCCGACCGTCGCGAACCGGCCGACGATCGGACGAAAGTCGAACACCCGTTCGATCCGACGTACCATTTATCAGAACACGAGTACGAGCGGACCCGTTTTTCATCCCGACACGCCGAGCAAGGTCGTACAGATGTTTGAAAATGACCGAACTCACCTATACGGTCTTGAAGAACCGGGCGCGGAATCCCTCCGTCCACCGGTCAGCTCGCACACCGCAGCACCGCACGCACCACGAGCCGCCAAGGCACCCAGCGCCGACCAGGGAGGACGGACGTGACCGAGGATCGGGCCAGCCGGCCGAAGAGCCCGCAGCAGATCACCGAGGCGGGCCCGCCAGCCACCCGACGCCGGGGCGCCGCGCGCAGCCGGACCGGGCAGCCGGCCGTGCGCCCGGTCACCCCGGTGGTCAGCGCCTTCCCCGACCCCGCGACGGTGGATCTCACCGCCCGGCAGCGCCGGATCCTGGAGTTCATCCGCACCTGGGTCGAGCGGCACGGCTACCCGCCGAGCGTGCGCGAGATCGGCGAGGCCGTCGGCCTGGTCTCCCCGTCCAGCGTCGCCTACCAGCTCAAGGAGCTGGAGAAGAAGGGCTTCCTGCGCCGCGACCCCAACCGGCCGCGTGCCGTGGACGTCCGGGCGCCCGCCGACGTCGACGACGAGCTGGCCCGCTCGCAGCGCCCCGCCCCGGCCTACGTGCCGATGCTGGGCCGGATCGCGGCCGGTGGCCCGATCCTGGCCGAGCAGGCCGTCGAGGACATCTTCCCCCTCCCCCGCGAGCTGGTGGGCGAGGGCGAGGTCTTCATGCTCCAGGTCAAGGGCGACTCGATGCTCGACGCGGCCATCTGCGACGGCGACTGGGTCGTGGTCCGGCAGCAGCCGACGGCCGAGGCCGGTGACATCGTCGCCGCCATGCTCGACGGCGAGGCGACCGTGAAGACCTACCGCCGCCGCGACGGGCACGTCTGGCTCATGCCGCAGAACCCGGCCTTCGACCCGATCCCCGGTGACGACGCCACCATCATGGGCCGGGTCGTCGCGGTGCTGCGCCGCATCTGATCCGCCACCACCACACCGGGTGGCCGCCGCCGGCGGTCACCCGTCGGTCCCTCACCGCCGACGGTCCGTCACGGCCGTCGGTCCGTCACGGCCGTCGGTCCGGCGGAGTTCAGTAGCGGTCGCCCCGGTAGCCCCGGCCGCCTCCGGGCACGTGCCCGTAGCCGCGACCGTCCTCGGGGCCGTCGTCGCGCCGGCGGACCGGCCGCTGGCCACGGGGATCCGGCTCGCCGCCCCGACGCGGCGGCTCCGCCCGGCCACCACCGTAGACGCCACCGCCCGGCTGGCCCCCGCCACCGTAGACACCGCCACCGGGGCGACCGCCACCCTGCCGGCCACCGCCACCCTGCCGGTCACCCGCGCCGCCACCCTGGCGGCGACCACCGGGTGGCGGCCCGCCCAGGCCGGGCGGCGGCCCGTCGACGGGCGGACGGCCGCCGCCGTAGACACCGCCGCCGGCAGCCGGACGGGCTCCGCCGTAGACGCCACCACCAGCCGGACGGGCACCGCCGTGCACCCCGCCGCCGGCCGGCGGACGGCCGCCGCGCCCACCGGCAGGGCCGCCGTAGACCGGCCCCGCCGGCGCACCGCCGTAGACGCCGCGCCCCCGGTCGCCCGGCGCGACGAAGTCGTCGTCCGCCGGAGCACGCCGGTCGTCGCCGAGGGCGTCGTCGCGCTCCGGACCGTCGTCGCGGCGGACGGGCGTCGGCCTACGCCGGGCCCGGAGGATGCCGAAGACACCGGCCGCCACCATGAGCGCGCCGATCACCCCCACTGCCGCGATCAGGTACGTGATGTCGCTCAGGCTCAGGCCGTCGACCCACGACTGGCCGGCCTTCTTCGGCGTCTCGCCCCCGCCGGCCACCGGCTTCGCGCCCTCCGTGGAGGGGGTGTAGCCGAGGATGTCGATCGGGGCGTCCTCGTCGAGCTGGCCGCCGTCGGAGACGGTGAGGAAGGTCTTGCCGTCGGGGCTGTAGGTGATCGCCTCACCGAACGGGTCGGCGAGCGCCGTCACCCGGGGCTTGCCGCCGGTGAGGGCGGCCAGGACGTTGCCGTCGGTGACGTCGTACTCGAAGGCGTCGGCGTAGGTGCGCACCACGACCCGGGCGCCGTCCGGTGAGCGGGCCGCACCCGTGATCGCCACGCGGCCGGGAGCGCCGAGGCGGTTGTCCGTGTCGGTCTCCGGCAGGCTGATCTCGCCGACCTTCTTCATCGGCACGGGCGGCGTGTCCCCGCTCTTCATCTTCTCGGCGGGGGAGAAGATCTGGGCCTTGCCGGACATCACCTTGGTGATGATCAACGGGGTGCCGTCGTCGCCGATCAGCAGCGCCTCGGCGTCGTGCGGCTTGCCCTCCGGGTAGGAGAGGCGGTGCAGCACCGGCCGCTTCGACCCGTCGACCGGCATGCTCCACAGCGCCACCCGCTCACGACGCTCACGGCTGGTGACGTTGTCGCCGGTGTCGGCGATCCAGAGCGTGGTGCCGTCCGGGGAGAGCGCCAGGTCCTCGGTGTCGAACGGACCCTGCCCCGAGTAGCGGACCGGCTCCTTCGAGATGCCGCACTTGGTGTCGAGGAAGAAGACCCGCTTGCGGCTCTCCACCTCGGTGCCGTCGTTGATCACGATGTAGCCGCTCTTGGTGGCCACCAGGCCCGACAGCTCCCGCAGCCGCTCGTCGGTGACCGTGCACCGCTTCTTGCCCGGGGCGGCCGCGAGCGAGGACGCGGCCGAGGCCGGTGCCGCAGTCAGGGCGACTCCGGTACACGCCACGGTCGCCCCCAGCAAGCCGAGGACGACCGTGACCGAAGAAACAGCGCGGCGCATTGAATCAGTGTCGCACGCCGGGAGTTTCCGACGCGTGACGCCGGGAGGCCGTCACCGCGCGCCCGCGACCGCCGGGTCCTCCTCCGCCCGGAACGGCGCCAGCTCGGCGGCGAGCGCCTCGCCGACCCGTACGTGCACCAGGGTGCCCTCCGGCAGGTGGGAGGTGCTCAGCACCTCGCCCTGGCGGTGCACCCGGGCCACCAGGTCGCCCCGGTCGTACGGCAGCACCGCGCGGACCTCCACCGCGGGGCGGGGCAGCCGCGCCTCGACGGCCTCGCGCAGCCCGTCAATGCCGCGACCCGTGTGCGCGGAGACGAAGACCGCCTCCGGCCAGAGCCGCTTGAGCCGCAGCAGCGTCTCCTCGTCGGCCGCGTCGGTCTTGTTGACCACCAGCAGCTCGGGCAGCCGGTCGGCGCCCACCTCGGCGAGCACCTCGTGGACCGCCCGGACCTGCTCCTCCGGGTCCGGGTGGGTGCCGTCGACGACGTGCACCACCAGGTCGGCCTCGGCGACCTCCTCCAGGGTCGAGCGGAACGCCTCGACGATCTGGTGCGGCAGGTGCCGGACGAACCCGACCGTGTCGGAGAGGGTGTAGAGCCGCCCGTCGGCCGTGGTGGCCTTGCGGGTGGTCGGGTCGAGGGTGGCGAAAAGCGCGTTCTCCACCAGCACGCCCGCCCCGGTCAGCCGGTTGAGCAGGCTCGACTTGCCGGCGTTGGTGTAGCCGGCGATGGCCACGGCCGGCACGGCGTTGCGGGAACGCCGGGCGCGCTTGGTCTGGCGTACCGTCTTCATGCCCTTGATCTCCCGGCGCAGCCGGGCGATGCGGTGGCGGATCCGGCGCCGGTCGGTCTCCAGCTTCGTCTCACCGGGGCCGCGCAGACCCACGCCGCCGCCGGCGCCACCGCCGCGACCGCTACCACCGGTCTGCCGCGAGAGGGTCTCACCCCAACCGCGCAGGCGCGGCAGCAGGTATTCGAGCTGGGCGAGCTCGACCTGCGCCTTGCCCTCCTTGCTCTTGGCGTGCTGGGCGAAGATGTCGAGGATCAGCGCGGTGCGGTCGACCACCTTGACCTTGGTGCGCTGCTCCAGGTTGCGCAGCTGCGACGGCGACAGCTCACCGTCGCAGATCACCGTGTCGGCGCCGGTGGAGAGCACGACCGAGCCGAGGTCGTCGACCTTGCCCCGGCCGACGTAGGTGGCGGGGTCCGGGCGGTTGCGCCGCTGGATCAGCCCTTCGAGCACCTGCGAGCCGGCGGTCTCCGCCAGCGCGGCCAGCTCGGTGAGGGAGTTCTCGGCGTCGCTCTGCGTGCCCTCGGTCCAGACGCCGACGAGGACGACGCGCTCCAGGCGCAGCTGGCGGTATTCGACCTCGGTGATGTCCGCGAGTTCGGTGGAGAGGCCGGGGACCCGCCGCAGCGCCTGCCGCTCCGACAGCTCGAACTCACCGGTGGTGGCGTCGAGCTCGTCGTCCTCGTAGGGAAGTAGGGTCTCCTGGTTGTGCAAGCCGGTCTCCTGTCCGTTCTGTCACGTACCGAGCAATCCTGACATGTGCCAACGCGGAACGCACCCGCTATATGCCCGCTCGAACGGGCCACAAAAGTGGGGGCGGCTGCCGAAGGGGCCGGCCGGGGCGAGTAGAAATGCGGGGCGAGCCGTTCAGCGTCGACGGAGGGACCCCGTGGCCATCACCCGACTTCCCAGTGCCGGATTCTCGATCACGATTCGGATCGCCGTGCCGGCGGACGCGTCCTCGATCGGCCGGCTGACCACCTCCGTGGGTGAGGCCGGGGCGATCGTCACCGCCCTCGACGTGGTGGACTCCGACCCGACCCACGTGCTCGTCGACCTGACCTGCGACACCGCCGACGCCAGCCACGCCGACCAGGTGGTCGACGCGTTGACCGCGCTGGACGGCGTGGACGTGCGCAAGGTGTCCGACCGGACCTTCCTGCTGCACCTCGGCGGCAAGATCGAGGTCAGCTCGAAGGTGGCGCTGCGCAACCGTGACGAGCTGTCCCGGGCGTACACCCCGGGGGTGGCGCGGGTCTGCCAGGCCATCGCCGAGAACCCCGCCGACGCCCGCCGGCTGACCATAAAGCGCAACACCGTCGCCGTGGTCAGCGACGGCTCCGCCGTGCTGGGCCTGGGCAACCTCGGGCCGGCGGCGTCGCTGCCGGTGATGGAGGGCAAGGCGGCGCTGTTCAAGCGCTTCGGTGGGGTGGACGCCTGGCCGGTGGTGCTCGACACCCAGGACACCGACGAGATCGTGCAGATCGTCAAGGCCATCGCCCCGGCGTACGGCGGGATCAACCTCGAGGACATCGCCGCGCCGCGCTGCTTCGAGATCGAGGCGCGGCTGCGCGAGGCGCTGGACATCCCGGTCTTCCACGACGACCAGCACGGCACCGCGATCTGCGTGCTGGCCGCGCTGACCAACGCGCTGCGCGTCGTGGGCAAGCAGCTCGCGGACGTCCGGGTCGTGGTCTCGGGCGCGGGCGCGGCCGGCACCGCGATCATGAAGCTGCTGCTGCGCCAGGGCGTCGGCGACATCATCGCGTACGACCGCCAGGGTGCCCTGCACCGCGGCCAGAGCGGGCTCAACCCGGCCTGGCAGTGGCTGGCCGAGAACACCAACCGGGAGAACTACTCCGGCGACCTGGCCGGGGCGGTACGCGGCGCGGACGTCTTCATCGGGGTCAGCGCGCCGAACCTGCTCACCGGCGACGACATCGCCACGATGGCCAAGGACTCGATCGTCTTCGCGCTGGCCAACCCGGACCCGGAGGTCGACCCGCGGGAGGCGCGCAAGTACGCCGCCGTGGTCGCCACCGGCCGCTCCGACCAGCCGAACCAGATCAACAACGTGCTCGCCTTCCCGGGCGTCTTCCGCGGCATGCTGGACGCGCACGCCGAGGAGTTCACCGAGGAGATGGCGATCGCGGCGGCCCGGGCCATCGCGGACGTGGTCGGCGAGGACAAGATCAACCCGACGGTGATCGTGCCCAGCGTCTTCGACTCCCGGGTCTCCCCGGCGGTCGCTGCCGCGGTGCGCGCCGCCGCCCAGAACCCGACCCCGGCCCCCGCCGCCGACCCGGGCCCCGCCGACCTCCCCGAGATCGCCGCCGAAGCCAGCGCCACCCCCTGACGAACGACCGGGTCAGGCCCGGGCGGGTCAGGGCCGGACGGGTCAGGGGGTCGTCAGGGCGGTGGGGTCCAGGGTGCCGGTGGCTACCAGGGTGGCCGGGCCGGCCAGCCAGCAGCTGTCCTCCGTCACCGTGACCGAGAGGCGTCCGCCCGGGACGTCCACCGCCAGTACACCGGTGTCCCGCCCGGCGTCGCGCAGGGCCACCGCGGCCACCGCGCAGGCGCCCGTACCGCAGGAGAGGGTCTCGGCGGAGCCGCGCTCGTACACGCGCATGAGCACGTGGCCGTCGGTGTCGTCGACGGGCTCGCCGGGCGCCGTGAACTCCACGTTCACCCCGGCGGGGAAGACCGTCGCGTCGACCTCGGGGGCCCGGGTGAGGTCGAGCGCGCTCAGCTCCAGCCCGGCCGGCAACGCGCAGACCAGGTGCGGGTTGCCCACGTCCACCGCCGTACCGGGCAGCGTCAGCCCGCCGAGGGTGGCCGTCGCCGTGTCGTACAGCCGGGGGCGGCGCATCTCGACGGCGATGGCGTCGGCCGTGACCAGCGCGCGCACGACGCCGGCCCGGGTCGCCACGGGCAGCGCCCCCTCCGCCGGCTCGGCCAGCCCGGAGGCGACCAGGTAGCGGACGAAGACCCGGGCGCCGTTGCCGCACATCTCCGCGAACGACCCGTCGGCGTTCCAGTAGTCCATGAACCACTCGGCCTCGCCCGCTGTCGCGGCGCCCTCCGGGTGCGCGGCCGCCCGGACCACCCGCAGCACGCCGTCGCCGCCCAGCCCGCGCCGGCGGTCGCAGAGGGCCGCGACCAGCCCGGGTGTCAGGTCGAGCCGGTTCTCCGGATCGGGGAGGATGACGAAGTCGTTGCCGGTGCCGTGGCCCTTGGTGAACTGCACGCCCCCATCATCCCGCACCGGCGGGCAGCAGGCGCAGGGCGGCGGGGACCAGGTCCGGCGCGGCCGAGTCCAGCCAGTGGATCCGCGGGTCGCGCCGGAACCAGGAGCGCTGCCGCCGCACGAAGCGCCGGGTGGCCCGCACGGTCTCGTCGTGCGCCCCGGCCTCCGTCAGCTCCCCGGCCAGGAGACGCAGCACCTGCTGGTAGCCGAGCGCGCGGCTGGCCGTACGCCCCTCGGGCAGGCCCCGCCCGACGAGGTCCCGGGTCTCGGCGACCAGCCCGTCGGCCCACATCCGGTCCACCCGCAGGGCGATCCGCTCGTCCAGCAGCGCGGTGTCCAGGTCCACCCCGAGCTGCACGGACGGGTAGTACGGGGTGGGTTCGGGCAGCGCGGCCGTGAACGGCGCCCCGGTCAGCTCGATGACCTCCAGGGCCCGCACGATCCGCCGGCCGTTGCCGGGCAGGATCCCCGTCGCGGCGGCCGGGTCGGCCTCGCGCAGCCGGGCGTACAGGGGCGCGGGGCCGACCTCGGCGAGTTCCCGTTCCAGCCGCTCGCGCACCGCCGGGTCGGTGCCGGGGAACTCGAAGCGCTCCAGCACCGCCCGCACGTAGAGCCCGGAGCCGCCGACCAGCAGCGGCACCCGGCCCCGGGCCAGGACGTCGTCGACGGCGGCGCGGGCCAGCCGCTGGTACTCCGCGACGCTCGCCGGCTCGGTGACGTCCCAGATGTCCAGCAGGTGGTGCGGCACCCCCTCGCGCTCGGCCGGGGTGAGTTTGGCGGTGCCGATGTCCATGCCCCGGTAGAGCTGCATCGAGTCGGCGTTGACGACCTCGCCGTCGAGGGCGTGCGCGAGCGCGATGCTCAGCGCCGACTTGCCGGCCGCCGTCGGCCCGACCACGGCGACGACCGTCCCGGCGGGCGGGCGGGCGGTCACGCCGGCGCCCAGGAGGAGACGAGGTAGGCGACGCCGTAGGGCGCCGAGTAGTGGCGCAGCTCGCCGCGCCAGTCGCCGCCGGTCGCGCGGACCGCGCCGGCCAGCACCTGCCAGGGCGCGCGCCCGGCGACCTTCAGCTGCCCCGACAGGACCGGGTCCAGGTCGAGCAGGGCCTCGGCGTCCGCGTCGGCCAGGGCGCGGGCGACCGCGTCGTCGTACGCCTCGGCGCGCGGATCGTCGTAGCCGGGCGACTTCGGGCCCCGGCAGGCCGACCCGTCCCCCGTCACCAGCAGCGCGGTGCGCGGTTGCGTCGCCGCGCCGAGCGCCGCACCCAGCTCGGCGCACTGCGCCGGGGAGGCGTCGGCCGCGACGGACCGGGCCAGCCGGGGCAGCTCGGTGCGGGAGCGCCCGAGCAGCCACGCGCCGATGGTCAGGCTCAGCGGCAGCCGCTCGCCGCCGGCGCAGTTCACCTTCCACAGCCGCACCTGCCGGTCGAGGCCGTACGACCGCAGCGAGCCGTGGTCGGCCGCGTTGAAGCGGGTGGTCTCCGGCCCGCCGCCGACGAGGACGACCACCTCGGGGTCGGCGGCGAGCAGCCCGGCGACCGCGGCGTCGCAGGCGGCACGGAGCTCGTCCAGCTCGGGCGCGGCGGCGCCCGCCAACTCGGGGACGATCAGCGGCGGATGGGGGCAGACGGCGGCGGCGACCAGGGGCACCAGGCAACGGTATCGGCACGACGGCGCCCACCACCCCGCACCCGCCCCGGGAACGCCCGGCACGTCGCAAAGGCCGCACGGCGGATTGCGACACTCCCCCCAGGGAGCCCGTCCGCGGGCGGTAGGACACCGTATGGTCACGGTCGGCGATAGGCGCTCGACGGGAACGGGGTCGCACCTGTGACAATGCCGAGGGAAACTTTGCTGCGCCGTGGCGGCGATCGCGGGACTGCTCCCCGACGCCGGGAGAACGAGGATGGGCACATGAGCGACTGGACTGCCTTCGGACGGGTGGACGCGGACGGCACCGTGTACGTCAAGACCGCCGACGGCGAGCGGGTGGTCGGATCCTGGCAGGCGGGAGCGCCCGAGGAGGGGCTGGCCCACTTCGCCCGCCGCTTCGACGACCTGGTGACCGAGGTCAACCTGACGGAGGCCCGGCTCAACTCGGGTGCCGCGGACGCCGGCCATTCACTGACCACCATCCGGCGGATCCGCGCGTCGCTGGCCGAGGCGCACGTCGTCGGCGACATCGACGCGCTGGCGGCCCGGCTGGACCGGCTCGCCACGGTCGCCGAGGAGAAGGCCGGCGAGGCCAAGGCCGCCCGGGAGGCCGCCCGTGGCGAGGCGCTCGCGCGCAAGCAGGCCCTCGTGGAGGAGGCGGAGAAGCTCGCCGCCGAGTCGACCGGCTGGAAGACCGCCGGGGACCGGCTCAAGGAGATCCTCGACGAGTGGAAGACCATCCGCGGGGTCGACAAGAAGACCGACGGCGAGCTGTGGAAGCGCTTCGCCGCCGCGCGGGACGGCTTCACCCGCCGCCGGGGCGCCCACTTCGCCTCCCTCGACGCGCAGCGCAAGCAGGCGCAGACGGTCAAGGAGGAGCTGGTCGCCGAGGCCGAGAAGCTCAAGGACTCCACCGACTGGGCGGCCACCGCCAACCAGCTCAAGGAACTGATGAACCAGTGGAAGGCCGCGCCGCGGGCCTCCAAGGAGGCGGAGCAGAAGCTCTGGGAACGGTTCCGGGGCGCGCAGGACGAGTTCTTCACCCGGCGCAGCGAGGTCTTCTCCGCCCGCGACAACGAGCAGCGCGGCAACCTGGAGCGCAAGCAGGCGCTGCTCGCCGAGGCCGAGGCGCTGGACGTCGACGGCGACCCGAAGGGCGCACAGGCCAAGCTGCGCGAGATCCAGGCCCAGTGGCACGAGGCCGGTCGGGTGCCCCGCGAGGCGGCGGCCGGGCTGGAGCGCCGGCTGCGCGCGGTCGACGAGAAGGTCCGCGAGGTGATGGACTCCGCGTGGCGGCGCACCACCAAGGAGGACAACCCCCTGCTCGCCCAGATGCGGGCGCAGGTCGCCGAGGCCGAGGAGCGGCTGGCCCGGGCCCAGGCGGCCGGGGACGCCCGGCGGGTCAAGGAAGCCGAGCAGGCGCTGGCCTCGAAGCGGCAGTTCCTCCAGCTCGCCGAGCAGGCCGGCTGAGCCGTACGCCCCGGCTGGCGATCGCCGCCCTCGCGCCCGGGCGCCCGGCGAGCGCCACGCACCGAGTCGCCACGGAAGCCCCGGTCCACCACGGACCGGGGCTTCCGCCTGTCCGGCCCACTGCCCGGGCAGCGGGTGCGGCCACGGTGGTCGCCCGTCCGCCCGGGGACGGGGCGGTTGACGCATCGAGGCGGGCTGATCAGAATGAGCGGCGGAGCCAGGTCCGGCACCGGCGCGAGGGCGCCGACGGCGCACGCCGCGTCGTCGGGGGACGCCGGTGGTCCCGCGAGCGGCCGTATCCCACGTGGCACGTCCCGTCGCGCCCTGTCCGCGTACCGCTGAGGGCAGCCCGACGGACGTCGCCCGGTTCCCGCCCGCGCCGCCCAGGCGGCGGCGGGCAGTTCGAAGTGGAGCTCGCATGCACCGACGCAGCGCCCTCGGCGGCGCGATCACCGCGCTCGCCACCGCCGCGGCCGGCGTCCTCGTCGCCGCCGCCGTCAGCACCGCCCCGGCCGTCGCCGCCCCCGCCGGCACCGGCACCGGCTACCTGCACACCAACGGCAACAGGATCGTCGACAGCACCGGCGCGACGGTACGCATCACCGGCATCAACTGGTTCGGCATGGAGACCGACAACAAGACCTTCCACGGGCTGTGGTCCACCAACCCCTGGCGGGGCCAGATCGACAAGATGGCCAGTCTCGGCTACAACACGCTGCGCGTGCCGTACTCGAACGACGCGTTGAAGCCGGGCGCCACGGCCAGCGGCATCAACGACTTCGTCAACCCGGACCTGGTCGGGCTCTCCCCGTTGCAGATCCTCGACAAGGTCATCGGGTACGCCGGCGGCAAGGGGATGCGGGTCATCCTGGACCGGCACCGGCCGACGTCGGCCGGCCAGTCCCCGCTGTGGTACACCCCGACGGTCTCCGAGGCGACCTGGATCAACGACTGGAAGATGCTCGCCCAGCGGTACGCGGGCAACACCACCGTGATCGGGGCGGACCTGCACAACGAGCCGCACGCCGAGGGCACCAACCCGGCGGCCACCGGCGCGTGCTGGGGCTGCGGCGATCCGGCCCGGGACTGGCGGCTGGCCGCCGAGCGGGCCGGCAACGCGATCCTGTCGGTGCAGCCGAACTGGCTGATCTTCGTGGAGGGGGTGAGCTGCCCCAGCGGCGGCCTCTCCAACGTCTGGGACAACGACCCGAGCAACGACGAGGACTGCGGCTGGTGGGGCGGCAACCTGACGAAGGCCAAGGACTTCCCCGTCCGGCTCGACGTGCCGAACCGGCTGGTCTACTCGCCGCACGAGTACGCCACCTCGGTCTTCGAGCAGAACTGGTTCAAGTCCCCCGACTTCCCGGACAACCTGCCGGGCATCTGGGACAAGTACTGGGGTTACCTGCACAAGCAGAACATCGCGCCGATCATGATGGGCGAGTTCGGCAGCACCCTGGCCGATCCCCGGGACCGGGTGTGGCTGGAGAAGCTGATGGCCTACACCGGCACCGGGCTCGACGGGATGTCGTTCACGTACTGGTCGTGGAACCCGAACTCGGGTGACACCGGCGGCATCGCGCTCGACGACTGGACCAGCATCAACACCACCAAGCAGGCCATCCTCCAGCCGTACCTGATCCCGCCGGTCGGCGGCGGGGGCGGCCCGACGCCGACGGCGACGCCGACCTCGACGCCGTCGCCGACCGGGGGCTGCACGGCCGCGTACCGGCAGGTCAACGCCTGGCAGGGCGGCTTCCAGGGCGAGCTGACGGTGACGAACACCGGCACCGCGACGGTCAACCCGTGGCAGGTCACCTGGAGTTGGCCGACCGGAGTGAGCCTGGCCAGCGGCTGGAACGCCACGGTGACCCAGTCCGGCACCACGGTGACGGCGGCGGCCCCGACCTGGGCGGGGGCGCTGGCACCGGGCGCCTCGGTGACCGTCGGCTTCACCGCCAACGGCTCGTCCGCCGCGCCCGGCACGGTCAAGCTCAACGGCGCCGCCTGCTGATTCCACCTCCGGTCGCCCGGACGGCGGCCGCTGACGCTCCGGCCGGGGCCCGCGCGGGCGGGTCCCGGCCGGTCGCGGGTCAGTGCGCGGCGCAGCCGGTCGTCGGCGCGGGCGACGCGGCCGGCGCGCCGATCGTCGGCAACCCGAGCAGCACCCCGGGCGTACGCGGGGCGCGTCCCGCCTCGGCCGCGTCGCCGGCCCGGGTGCGCCGGTGCGACAGCGGCTCGCCGTCGGCGTTGAGGTGGTGCGGGGCGGCGTAGGTGACGGTGGTGTGCACGACGTCGCCGGGACGGATCAGCCCGGCGTCGCCACGCTGGCCGTTCGCGCCGGTGGCGAAGTGGACCAGGCGGCCGTCGCGGGCGCGGCCGGACATCCGGCCCGTGCGCTCGTCCTTGCGCCCCTCGCCGACAGCGACCAGCACCTCGACGGTCTCCCCCACGAGCTTCCTGTTCTCCGCCCAGGTGATCTCCTCGACGCAGGCGATCAGCCGCTCGTAGCGCTCCTGCACGACCTGCTTGGGCAGTTGGCCGTCCATCGTGGCGGCCGGCGTGCCGGGGCGCTTGGAGTACTGGAAGGTGAACGCCGACGAGAAGCGGGCCTCGCGGACCACGTCGAGGGTGCGCTCGAAGTCGGCCTCGGTCTCGCCGGGGAAGCCGACGATGATGTCGGTGGTGATCGCCGCGTCCGGCATCGCCGCCCGGACCTTCGAGATGATGCCCAGGTAACGCTCGGCCCGGTAGGAGCGGCGCATGGCCCGCAGCACGTCGTCGGAGCCGGACTGCAGCGGCATGTGCAGCGAGTGACAGACGTTGGGGGTCTCGGCCATCGCGGCGATCACGTCGTCGGTGAAGTCCTTCGGGTGCGGGCTGGTGAACCGCACCCGCTCCAGCCCCTCGACGTCGCCGCAGGCGCGCAGCAGCTTGCCGAAGGCCAGCCGGTCGCCGAACTCGACGCCGTAGGAGTTGACGTTCTGCCCGAGCAGGGTCACCTCCAGCACGCCCTCGTCGACGAGCGCGCGGACCTCGGAGAGGATGTCGCCGGGGCGGCGGTCCTTCTCCTTGCCCCGCAGGGAGGGCACGATGCAGAACGTGCAGGTGTTGTTGCAGCCGACGGAAATCGACACCCAGCCCGCGTACGTGGACTCGCGCCGGGTGGGCAGCGTCGAGGGGAAGACGTCGAGGGACTCGAGGATCTCCACCTCGGCCGCCGCGTTGTGCCGGGCCCGTTCCAGCAGCACCGGCAGCGACCCGATGTTGTGCGTGCCGAACACCACGTCGACCCAGGGCGCCTTGCGGACGATCTCGCCCCGGTCCTTCTGGGCGAGACAGCCGCCCACGGCGATCTGCATCTGCGGGTGCTTGGCCTTGACGGGGCGCAGGTGACCGAGGTTGCCGTAGAGCCGGTTGTCGGCGTTCTCCCGGACGGCGCAGGTGTTGAACACCACCACGTCCGGGTTGTCGTCGGCCTCGGCGGCGCGCACGTAGCCCGCGCCCTCCAGCAGGCCGGAAATGCGCTCGGAGTCGTGCACGTTCATCTGGCAGCCGTAGGTGCGCACCTGATAGGTGCGCGGGCTGCTCGCCGCTGCGGTAGTCATGACCCCGACAGCGTATCCGCCGCCCGCCGACCAACCCGAACGAGGAGGAGCCGTGTGCCGGAGCATCAAGACCCTGCGTGAGCCGTACACCGAGGAGGTGACCCCGGCCGACGTGGACGCCGCGGCGTTGCAGTACGTCCGCAAGATCTCGGGTTTCCGCAAGCCAGCCGCCCACAACGCCGCCGCCTTCGACGCGGCGGTCGCCGCGGTCGCGTCGGCCACCGCGACCCTGCTCGCCCAGTTGGAGGTACGCGGCGGCCGCTCCGCCGGCCCGGCGAGCTGACCCGCCGCCGGGCCCCGGGCCTTGCTGGCACCACGGCAACCGGCGGGTCAGGCGGCGGCGAGCGCCGGGAGCACCGAGTCCGGCGCCCAGCGCGAGCGGTGGCACTGCGACCAGCCGCGACAGCGGGGATCCGCCTCGGTGCACAGGCGCTGGTTGGTGAGCAGTTCGCCGTCGTCGGTCTCCCGGACGTCGAAGTGCACCGGCCGGATCGTGCCGTCGGGCGCGACGAGCAGGTGCCGCCCGGCGTCGAGCGTGTCGTCGCGCAGCAGGCAGTTGCGGTCCAGCAGCCGCGCCAGCGCGGCGACGCTGCCGTGCTCGGAGAGCCGTTCGGGCACCCCGTAGCAGTCCACGATCGTGGCGAACTCGCCCGGCGCCTGCCAGACGTCGCAGATCACCGCGTACGTCGGCAGGCGGGTGGGGTCCGCCGCCGCCAGGGGCATCACCACCCGGCCGAGCGCCTCGGCCAGTGCCGGGTAGACCTCCACCGGCCGCACCTGCTCGATTCTCCAGTTCCACAGCTCGGTCATGCCGCCTCCTCGCTGTGCTCGTCCCACCGGCCTCCGGATCGGGCCTTACTGACGATGGTGGGGGGCATATGACCTCAGCCGGGGGCAAGTTACCGGTCTGTGACCATTCCGGGCAAAATTTCCTCGAGCGCCATTGCTCGGAGTAGCGGGAAGGTGACAGTTTATCGGGTACGGTGGCCCGCTCCGTACGCCACACGCCGGCGGAAGAGATCCTTCCGCCCCGGCCCCGAAGACCGCCCCGCAGCCGACGACACGGGCGGGCGTCATCCGGTTGCCGAAGCCGCCGCCAGGAGCCGGGCGGGGCCGTCCTCAGCGCACGACCACGCGGTGCTCCCCAGGCGGCAGCAGCTCGCCGACCACGGTGGCGCCCGGCAGCTCGCCGGCGACCAGCAGGCCGCCCGAGGTCTGCGCGTCGGCCAGCAGCAGCCGGTCCTCCTCGGCCACCCGGCCGAAGTCGGTCCACGGCGTGACCCACTCCAGGTTGCGCCGGCTGCCGCCGCTGACGTGCCCGTCGCGCACCGCCTCCCGGGCGCCGGCCAGGTAGGGCACCCGGGCCGCGTCGATCGCCACCGTCAGCCGGCTCGCCCGGGCCAGCTTGGACGCGTGCCCGAGCAGGCCGAAGCCCGTCACGTCGGTGCCGCAGCGCACGCCGGCCGCCACCGCCGCGCGTGCCGCGTCCCGGTTGAGCGTCGTCATCGCCGCGACCGCCTCGGGGAAGCTCTCGCCGGTGGCCTTGTGCCGGGTGTTGAGCACCCCAACGCCGAGCGGCTTGGTCAGCGACAGCGGCAGACCCGCACGGCCCGCGTCCAGGGTGATCAGCTCCTCCGGCCGGACCACCCCGGTGACGGCCAGGCCGTACTTGGGGCCCTCATCGTCGACGCTGTGCCCGCCGGCGAGGTGGCAGCCGGCGTCGCGGGCCACGTCCTGCCCGCCGCGCAGCACCTCCCGGGCCAGCTCCAGCGGCAGCACGTCGCGCGGCCAGCAGAGCAGGTTCAGCGCGACGAGGGGGGTCCCGCCCATGGCGTACACGTCCGAGAGGGCGTTGGTCGCGGCGATGCGCCCCCAGTCGTACGCGTCGTCGACGACCGGGGTGAAGAAGTCGGCGGTGGTGACCAGGCCCGTGCGCTCGTCGAGCCGGACCACCGCGGCGTCGTCGCCGTGGTCGAGCCCGACGAGCAGCTCGGCGGTGCCGGTGGCCGGGCCGAGCCCGGCGACCATGGCCTCCAGCTCACCCGGGGGGATCTTGCACGCGCAGCCGCCACCCCGGGCGTACCGGGTCAGCCGTACCGGTTCCGTCATCCCCACATGATCTCCGGGCCGCCCCTCCCCCGCCATCGCAGGCGGGCCGCGGCGCGGTCAAAATCGGACTCTTGACCCTCATCCGAACTGGTGTTATCGCTCCGTGACCAACTGAGTTGCGTACCGCCACATCCCCCCGCCTACAGTTGCCCAACCGGGGGTCGTCCGACCCCGCGCGACGACAGGGACGGTGAACGACGTGACGACGGGCGAACCGCTCATCGTGCTGGACTCGGTCAACAAGTGGTTCGGGCCGCTGCACGTGCTGGACGACGTCTCGCTGTCGGTCGGGCGCGGCGAGGTGGTCGTCGTGATCGGCCCGTCGGGCTCCGGCAAGTCGACGCTGTGCCGCACGATCAACCGCCTCGAACCGATCAACTCCGGCACGATCACCTTCGACGGGCAGCCGCTGCCGGCCGAAGGCAAGGCGCTGGCGAAGCTGCGCAGCGAGGTCGGCATGGTGTTCCAGTCGTTCAACCTCTTCGCGCACAAGACGATCCTCGAGAACGTCACCCTCGGGCCGGTCAAGGTCCGCAAGGAGAAGCCGGCGGCGGCTCGCGAGCGCGGCCTGGCCCTGCTCGACCGGGTGGGCATCGCCAACCAGGCCGACAAGTTCCCGGCCCAGCTCTCCGGCGGCCAGCAGCAGCGGGTGGCGATCGCCCGGGCGCTGGCCATGCAGCCCAAGGCGATGCTCTTCGACGAGCCGACCAGCGCGCTGGACCCGGAGATGGTCGGCGAGGTGCTGGACGTGATGACGTCCCTGGCCAGCGAGGGCATGACCATGGTCGTGGTCACCCACGAGATGGGCTTCGCCCGGCACGCGGCGAACCGCGTCATCTTCATGGCCGACGGCCAGCTGGTCGAGGACGCGCCGCCGGCCGAGTTCTTCGCCAACCCGCGCAGCGAGCGGGCCAAGGACTTCCTCTCCAAGATCCTCACGCACTAGGCGTCCGTACCTGGAGCGCGCCGTCCCCCGGCGGTTCCGTCCACAAAGGAGATCAACATGCGTATCACGCGCGTAGCGGCGCTCGCGGCGGCCGCCACCCTGGCGCTCGGCATGACCGCCTGCGGTGGCGACGACGCCGACGAGGGCACCGGCGCCGGCAGCAAGTCCTTCGCCGCCGGCAGCACGATGGAGCGCCTGAACAAGGCCCAGGCCATCAAGATCGGCACCAAGTTCGACCAGCCCGGCTTCGGCCAGAAGGGCCTCTCGGGCAAGCCGGAGGGCTTCGACGTCGAGGTCGCGAAGATCATCGTCAAGGAGCTGGGCATCCCCGAGGACAAGATCGAGTGGGTCGAGGCCCCCTCGAAGGTCCGCGAGGACGTGATCGTGAACGGCACCGTCGACCTGGTCGCCGCCACCTACACGATCAACGACAAGCGCAAGGAGCGCATCGCGTTCGCCGGGCCCTACTACGAGGCCGGCCAGAACATCATGGTGAAGAAGGACGACACCACCATCACCGGGCCGGACTCGTTCAAGGACGGCGCCAAGAAGGTCTGCTCGGTCACCGGCTCCACGCCGGCCGAGGAGATCAAGAAGTACGTCAAGGACGTCGCCACCCAGCTGGTGCTCTTCGACACCTACGACAAGTGCCGCGACGCCCTCAAGGGCGGCCAGGTCGACGCCGTCACCACGGACAACGTGATCCTGCTCGGCTACATCGCCAAGGACGAGGCGTCGTTCAAGCTGGCCGGCGAGAACTTCACCAAGGAGCCGTACGGCCTCGGGGTGAAGAAGGAGGACACCGACTTCCGCAACTTCGTCAACGACACGCTGGAGAAGGCGTTCGCCGACGGCAGCTGGAAGAAGGCCTGGGACGACACCGCCGGCAAGTTCGGTGCCGAGCTGGGTTCCGCGCCGACCGTCAACCGCTACTGATCTGATCCGTTGATCTGGAGGGTGGGGAGGAAGACCGGCCCGTGAGTGTGCTCATCGACAAGTTCGACGTCTTCGCGGGTGGTTTCTGGCTCACCCTCCAGATCTGCGTACTCGCCGCGGTCGGCGCCCTGATCCTGGGCGCCGTCCTGGCGGTGCTGCGGATCTCCCCGGTGCCGCCGCTGCGCGCGGTCGGTACCGGCTACGTCAACGTCTTCCGCAACATGCCGCTGACCGTGGTGATGTTCTTCGCCGCGTTCGGCCTGCCGGCGCTCGGCTCCAACGCCGACTTCCTGCGGATCCCGGTGCTCGACTCGTTGTTCAGCCGGCTCGGCACGGATCTGCCGTACTTCCGCTTCGCGCTGGTCGCGCTGGTGCTCTACACCGCCGCGTTCGTCTGCGAGGCGCTGCGCTCCGGGGTGAACGCCGTGCCCGCCGGTCAGGCGGAGGCCGCCCGGTCGCTGGGGCTGACCTTCGGGCAGAACCTGCGGTACGTGGTCCTGCCGCAGTCCTGGAAGGCCTCGGTGGTGCCGCTCGGCTCGGTGATCATCGCGATGATCAAGAACTCGGCCCTGGTCGGCTTCTTCGGCGTCGTCGGCGACCTCTCGCAGACCGCCGACCAGCTCACCTCGGCCGAGGGCTACGCCTTCGTCCCCGTCGCCATCGGCATCTCGATCGGATACCTGATCATGACCGTCCCCCTCGGTGCGCTCCTCGACCGGATCGAGAAGCGGCAGGCGGTGGCCCGATGAGCCAGCAGAGCGTGCTCTACGACGTCCCCGGCCCCCGGCAGCGCCGGCTCACGCTGATCGGCAGCGTGGTGGCGACGGTGCTGCTGCTCGTCGCCGCGTACTTCCTGATCTACCGTCCGCTGGACGACAAAGGCCAGTTCTCGATGGAGCTGTGGGGGCCGCTGATCGACCCCTCCAACGAGAACTTCTCGCTGGTGTGGGACCGCATCGGCCTCGGCTTCAAGAACACCCTGACCGCCGCCGCGCTGGCGATCGTCTCCTCGCTGGTGGTCGGCACCCTGCTCGCGGTGCTGCGGATCCAGCTCAAGAGCCTGACCCGGCGCCGGTTCACCGGGCTCGCCACGCCGCTGTCGTACCTGCTGCGCGGGCTGAGCACGCTGCTGTCGGCGGTCACCCGGGTCTGCGTCGAGGTCTTCCGGGGCCTGCCCGTGGTCATCACGATCTTCTTCGTGGCCCGGGGCTTCCCCGAGTTCGGCGTCTCGTTCGACACGCTGTGGTACCTGGTCATCGGCCTGACCATCTACAACTCCGTGGTGATCGCCGAGATCCTCCGCTCCGGCATGGAGGGCCTGCCCGGCGGGCAGGCCGAGGCCGCAGCCGCGATCGGGCTCTCCCCGGCGCAGACCACCCGGATGATCCTGCTGCCGCAGGCGTTCCGGATCATGCTGCCGGCGCTGATCAGCCAGCTCGTCGTGGTGCTCAAGGACACCTCGCTCGGCTTCATCATCAGCTACGAGGAGACCCTGAACATCGGCAAGCAGATCATCGGCGTACTGGACAACCCGATCCAGGTCTACGTCGTGATCGCGGTCATGTTCATCGTGGTGAACTACGCGCTGTCGAAGCTGGCCCAGTACGTGCAGCGCCGGCTCTCCCGGGGCCGCAAGACCGCCGGCACCCCGGCCCAGAACCCGCCCCCAGCCGCGCTCAGCGCGCAGGCGGAGGGCACCGGCCGCGCCTGATCCACACCTGACGACGAAGGGCCGGCCCGATGATCGGGCCGGCCCTTCGTGTCGACGCCGTCAGCGGGCGATCTCGGTCACCCGGGACTCGCGGACCACGGTGACCCGGATCTGACCCGGATAGGTCAGCTCCTCCTCGATCTGCTTGGCCACGTCCCGGGCCAGCACGGCGGCGCCGATGTCGTCCACGTCGTCCGGCTTGACCATCACCCGGATCTCCCGGCCGGCCTGCATGGCGAAGACCTTCTCCACGCCGAGCTTGCCGGCCGCGATCTCCTCGATCCGCTCCAGCCGCTTGACGTACGCCTCCAGGCTCTCCCGCCGAGCCCCCGGCCGGCCGCCGGAGCAGGCGTCGGACGCCTGGGTCAGGACGGCCTCGATGGTCTGCGGCGGCACCTCGTTGTGGTGCGCCTCGATGGCGTGGACGACGTCCTCGCTCTCGCCGTACTTGCGGGCCAGGTCGGCGCCGATGATGGCGTGGCTGCCCTCCACCTCGTGCGTGAGCGCCTTGCCGATGTCGTGCAGGAACGCCGAACGCTTGATGATCGGCACGTCGAGCCGCAGCTCGGCGGCCATGATGCCGGCGATGTGCGCGGTCTCCACCAGGTGCTTGAGCACGTTCTGCCCGTACGACGTCCGGTAGCGCAACCGCCCCAGCAGGGTGACGAGCTCCGGGTGGATCTCGGTGATCCCGACCTCGACCAGGGCGTCCTCGGCGGCCCGCTGGCACAGCTGGTCGACCTCGTGGCGGGCCTGGTCGTAGACCTCCTCGATGCGGTGCGGGTGGATCCGCCCGTCCAGGACCAGCTTCTCCAGCGTCAGCCGGCCGACCTCCCGGCGCACCGGGTCGAAACAGGAGAGCAGCACCGCCTCGGGGGTGTCGTCGATGATCAGGTTGACGCCGGTGACCGACTCGAAGGCGCGGATGTTGCGGCCCTCGCGACCGATGATCCGCCCCTTCATCTCGTCGCCGGGCAGGTGCAGGACGCTGACCACGCTCTCCGCGGTCTGCTCGCTGGCGACCCGCTGGATGGCGTCGACGACGATGTGCCGGGCGCGCTGCTCGGCGGTGCCGCGCGCGTCGGACTCGATGTCGCGGACCAGCAGCGCGGCCTCCCGCTTGGCCTGGACCTCGATCGCCTCGATCAGCTCGGCCCGGGCCGCGTCGGCGGTCAGGCCGGCGATCCGCTCCAGCTCGCGGCGCCGCTGCTCCTCCGCCTCGGCGAGCTCGGCCTCGCGCTCGGCGAGCGCGGCCTCCCGGGCCGACAGGGCCGCGCTGGCGGCGGTGAGCTGCCGTTCCCGCTCGGCGAGGCGCTCCACCTCCTCGGTGTGCAGCCGCTCGCGCTCGTCCATCCGGGCGGCCCGCCGCTCCACCTCGGCGGCCTGCTCCCGGGTGGTGGCGGCGAGCACCGCGACCTCCCGCTCGCCGCTGCGGCGGGCGGTGGCCCGCAGCTGCTCCGCGTCGGCCTCGGCCTGCTTGTGGGCCCGTTCCAGGACGGTGTCGGCCTCCGCCCGGGCGTCGTCGAGCACCCGGCGCGCCTCCGCCCGGGCCGCCTTGGCCTCGGCCTTCGCGGCGGCGGCCTCGGCGCGCGCCGCCGCGGCGGCGGACTTCGCCACGTCGATCGTGCTGTTGGCCTCGTCGGCGGCGGTACGCAGGGCCGCGAGGGACTGCTCCTGCCGGTCCTTCTCGGCGATGAAGGCGGGATCCTCCGGTGCCGGCGCCGCACCGAAGCGGCGCAGCGCCCGTACGCCGAGCAGCACCGCCCCGAGCACGACCACGGTCAGGACCAGCACCACGGCCAGGATCACGACGTCGAACCCGCTCATGCCGGCGCCCCGTCCCGCGACGCGGCTGAAGCGGAAGGGCCGCGAAGCGGCCCGGAAGGCCGAGGCGCTCGGAGTGCCCCGACGGGCCCGGGCTCCTGCCCGGCGACCGGCCCGCTCATGTCGGCACCCCGATGCAACTGCGCCGCCTCGCCATGGCCGCCTCCCCTGAACGTCGGGACCGCAGCGACCGTGCCGATGGGCACGCACCCTGCGGCTGTGGACGCCCGACCGGAGCGACTGGCCGTGGGGTAGCTTCCGTCGACGGTGCCCGCACGGGAGCATCGCCGACGGCCGGGTGCAGTTGTCGCGCCAGCGTCGGACCGGCCAGTCCGAGCTGTCGCCGATGACCGATCGGATCGGTCAAAGTGATGCTGTTCCGTTACGCGATCTATGTTGTGCGCTTAGCCTGCGCTTGGTCGGGCAATGTGAGCCTGTATGGCGAGGCTAGGTCTCCCGGGGTGCTCCGGTCAAGAACTCATGATCAAACCCCCCGAACGGAGAGAAGTTGCCGCGTCACGCAACGCTGATGCACGCCCGGACACGGGCGGACAAAACGGCAGCCGGTCAGCTCGCGCGGCACGTCGGCCCAGCTCAGCCGGGCGCGGCCGCGTCCGCACCCGCCGAGGCCCCTGTGACGGACTGTGACGCACGTATCCGCGCCGACACACCCACCGGTCCCCGCCCCTCACCTCACGGCGCCGAGCCGGCTGGAAGGGGTCAGCGGGCACCCGCCGTCAGGGCCGCCGTCACCAGGGCGGCGTTGTCGGGGGCGGTCGAGCCGTCGGGCAGCGACAGCGTGTCCTCGAGCCCGACGCGGCTGTGCAGGCCCCGGCGTACCGCCTCGGTCAGCACCGACCAGGTCGCCGGCCCCTCGGCGTGCAGCAGGACCCGCGGACCCCCGGGCGCGGAAGGCAGCGCCGCCAGCATCGCGGCGGCGTCCGCCAGCGCCACGGCCGGGTCCTCGGCCATGCACTCGATCAGGATCCGCCCGGCCGGCACCCGCCACCGCGCGTACGCGGCGACGGCGTCCAGCGTCCAGAGCCCCGCCTCGACCATGACGCCCCGCTCGTGCAGCGCCTGCGCCACCGCCTCCGCGCCCGGCTCGTGCGCGTTGACCGAGGCGAAGTCGGGCAGCGCCGTCCAGGCCCGGACGGCGGCCACCCGGGCGGCCGGCTCCGGCTCGATCCAGGCCCCCGTGCTCACCCCGACGGGCAGCCCCGGCCGGGCGGCCCGGATCGCCTCCAGCGCGGCGGCGATCACCGACGGGTGCAGGGACTCCCGGCCGTCGGCGTCCCGGGGGTGCACGTGGACCGCGTCGGCGCCGAGGCCGGCGCAACGGGCCGCGTCGGCCGCCAGCTCCGCCGGGGTGACCGGCACCGCCGGGTGCTCGGCACGGGTGCGGGCCCCGTTGAGACACGCCTTCAGCATCGAAGTCTCCCCTCCGCCGTCGCCGGGCTCAGCGGGCTCGGCACCACACGCCCGCCGCCCCGCTCAACCGAGGGGGCGGCTGTCGCGGTCCAGCTCGCCCTCGGCGTCGGCGAGCGCGTCGGCGTCGATCTGCTCGGCGAAGTCGGCCGCCTCGGCGCTCTGTGCGGCGAGCGCGTCCTTCACCGCCCGGATCGCCACGCCCGGCGGGTAGCCCTTGCGGGCCAGCATGGCCACCAGCCGCCGGAAGACGGCGTCCGGCTCGCCCCGGGCGGTGCGCAGCTTCCGCTCGACCAGGACGCGGGCGGTCTCGGCCTCGGTCTCCTCGTCCAGCTCGCCGAGGGCCTCGCTCGCGACCTCGCCGTCCACCCCGCGCTGGCGCAGCTCGTTGGCCAGCGCCCGGCGGGCCAGGCCCCGGCCGGAGTGCCGGCTGGCCACCCAGGCCCGGGCGAACGCGGCGTCGTCGATGATGCCGACCTCGTCGTAGCGGTCGAGCACCTCCGCCGAGACCTCGTCGGAGACGCCCCGCTTCGCCAGCGCCCCGGCCAACTCGGCCCGGGTGCGGGGTCGGACGGCGAGCTGGCGCAGGCAGATCTCCCGTGCCAGCTCGGCCTCGTCGCGCGGCGGGGTCGGGGGCGCCTCGGGGTCGGTGTCGCCGGTCCGGCCGCGCCGGGCCCGGCGGGGCCGGGGCGTGTCGTCGTCACCCGCGCGGGCGGGACTGGCATCCCAGCCCCGCCCGGTGCGGGCGCGTCTTCCTGCCACAGGTCAGGGACCGGTCAGAAGTCGACCGGCGGCAGCTCCGGGCCGCCGGCGGCGTCACCCGCGCCGACCCCGACGCCGAGCTTCTCCAGGATCTTCTTCTCGATCTCGGCGGCCACGTCCGGGTTCTCCCGGAGGAACTCGCGGGCCTTCTCCTTGCCCTGGCCCAGCTGGTCGCCGTCGTAGGTGTACCAGGCGCCGGACTTGCGGATGATCGCCTGCTCGACGCCGACGTCGATCAGCGAGCCCTCGCGGGAGATGCCCTTGCCGTACATGATGTCGAACTCGGCCTGCTTGAACGGCGCGGCGACCTTGTTCTTCACGACCTTGACCCGGGTGCGGTTGCCGACCACGTCGGTGCCGTCCTTGAGGCTCTCGATGCGGCGCACGTCGAGCCGGACCGAGGCGTAGAACTTCAGCGCCCGACCACCCGTGGTGGTCTCGGGGCTGCCGAACATCACGCCGATCTTCTCGCGGAGCTGGTTGATGAAGATCGCCGTGGTGCCGGTGTTGTTGAGCACACCGGTGATCTTCCGCAGCGCCTGGCTCATCAGCCGGGCCTGGAGACCCACGTGGCTGTCGCCCATCTCGCCCTCGATCTCGGCGCGCGGCACCAGCGCGGCCACCGAGTCGATGACGATGATGTCGATCGCGCCGGAGCGGACCAGCATGTCCGTGATCTCCAGCGCCTGCTCGCCCGTGTCGGGTTGGGAGACCAGCAGGGCGTCGGTGTCGACGCCGAGGGCCTTGGCGTATTCCGGGTCGAGCGCGTGCTCGGCGTCGACGAAGGCGGCGATGCCGCCGGCCCGCTGGGCGTTGGCCACCGCGTGCAGCGCCACCGTGGTCTTACCGCTGGACTCCGGGCCGTAGATCTCGACGACCCGACCCCGGGGCAGACCGCCCACGCCGAGCGCCACGTCGAGCGCGATCGAACCCGTCGGAATCACCGAGGTCTGGACGACCGGCCGCTCTCCGAGCCGCATCACCGAACCCTTGCCGAACTGCTTGTCGATCTGAGCGAGAGCAAGGTCGAGTGCCTTCTCCCGATCGGGCCCTGCGGCCATGTTTGCCACCCCTGCCTTCGCCGGCGTCTTTCCTGAGCTTCGCGTCACGCGGACACGCTAGGCGCTGGGTCCGACAGAAAACCAGCCGACCGGCCGTGAGCTGTGGACGAGCGCCCCGCTGTGGACAATAGCCGAACAGGTGTACGAGTCGGCAAGCGACACGCGGAAGCGACGAAACGGCTGCTCAGCGTAGTCGCGCGGGCACCCGGTCGGGATAGGCGGCGCAGACCGCGCGCCAGACCACGTGGGTCTGCTCACCCGACGCCAGAGCCTGCTCGACGGTCCGCCCGCCGAGCTGCGCGAGCACCTGGTCGCGGGCGATGCTGGCCGCGTAGCCGGGCCCGAACGCCTCCTCCAGCCGGGACCAGAAGTCGGTCAACCGCACGTGATCATTCCTCCTCGTCCGGTGCGCCCACCGGCACCGGCCGCAACGCTAGCGTCACCAGGGGCACCACCGCGACCGCCGCGAGCCCGGTGAGCACCGGATAGCCGGCCGCCGCCACGACAAACCCGCTGACCGCCCCCGCGCCGGCGCCGGCCAGGCCCATCGTCAGGTCCGAGAGCCCCTGCACGCTCGGCCGGATCCCCACCGGCACCGACTCCGACAGCAGCGTCGAGCCCGCCACCATGGTCCCCGACCAACCCAGCCCGAGCAGGAACAGCCCGACCGAGAGCCGGGCCGTGTGGTGCCCTGCCGTGCCGGCGACCGCGCACGCCGCGAGCAGCAGCCCGACGCCGCCGAGGATCACCGCCCGGCGGCCGACCCGGTCGGTGAGCCAGCCCGCCACCGGGGCGAGGGCGTACATGCCGGCGATGTGCAGGCTCAGCACGAGACCGACCACCCGCAGCACGTCGGCGTCGTCGTGCCACTCGTGCAGGCGTACCGGGGTCATCACCATCACCGCGACCATGACCAGGTGGCCGACCGCCACCGCGACGATGCCGAGCCGGGCGGCCGGCCGCGTGCGTACCACCGACCAGGCGGCCCGCATGCCCGCGCTGTGCCGGGCGGTCGCCGCCGGCGTCGCGACGGGGGCCGGCGGGGTGGCGGCCGCCGCCAGCCGGCGCGCGGTGAGCAGCGGGTCCGGCCGCAGCAGCGCCAGGATCGCCCCGGCGGCCAGCGCGAGCGCGGCGGCGCTGAACGCGAACGGGCCGGCCAGCGGCGGCAGCCCCCAGCCGCTGGTGGTGCGGTCGGCGAGCGAGGCGAAGTTCGGCGCGGCGACCGCGCCGATGGTGGTGGCCCAGACGATCAACGAGAGCTGCCGGCCGCGGCGCGCGGGGACCGCCAGGTCGACCGCCGCGTAACGGGCCTGGAGGTTGGCCGCGCTGCCGCCGCCGAACAGGAGCATGCCGAGGAAGAGCAGCGGAACCCAGCGGGTCACCGCGGCGAGGACCACCAGCACGCCGCCGGCGGCGCCCGTCAGGTACGCCACGACCAGGCCTGGTCGCCGGCCCCGGACGGTCATGATCCGGGTGACCGGCACGGCCAGCAACGCCCCGCCGACCACGGCGGCGCTGCTGACCAGGCCCGCGACGGCGGTGCCGGCGACGTCGGAGGCGAGCAGCGCCCCGACGGCGACGCCGATGGTCACCCCGATCCCGCCGATGATCTGGGTGGCGAAGAGCAGCCGAAGCGTACGCCGCTGGATGGGCGCGACGTCGGGCGCGGCGAGCGGCGCGGCCAGGTCGGTGGCCATGGCGGCTCCTTCGAGGTAAGGGGCGAGATGCCGTCTCATCCTTGCGCACCCGCCCCGCCGCCCGGCAGCCGGTTGACGGGTTACAGCCCGAGGCCCCGACCGATGATCTCCTTCATGATCTCGGTGGTGCCGCCGTAGATGGTCTGCACCCGCCCGTCCAGCCAGGCCTTCGCCACCGGGTACTCCAGCATGTAGCCGTAGCCGCCGTGCAGCTGCACGCAGCGGTCGGCGACCCGGTTCTGCAACTCGGTGGTCCACCACTTCGCCTTGGCCGCGTCGGTGACCGAGAGCCGGCCGGCGTCGTACTCCGCGACGCAGTGGTTGACGAAGGTGCGGGCGATGGTGACCTCGGTGTCGAGCTCGGCGAGCAGGAAGCGGTTGTGCTGGAACGCGCCGATCGGCCGGCCGAACGCCTGCCGGGAACGCGCATAGTCGAGGGTGACGGCGAGCAGCCGCTCGGCGGCGGCCACCGCGGCGACGGCGATGCTGAGCCGCTCCCGGGGCAGGTTGGCCATCAGGTGGTAGAAGCCGTGGTTCTCGGTGCCGATCAGGTTCTCCGCCGGCACCCGGCAGTCGTCGAAGAACAGCTCGGCGGTGTCGTTGGCCTTGAGCCCGACCTTGGCCAGCCGCCGGCCCCGGGAGAAGCCGGGCGTACCGCTCTCCACGGCGATCAGGCTCACCCCGTGCGCGCCCTGGTCCGGGGCGGTACGCACGACCACGACCACCAGGTCGGCCATCTCGCCGTTGGTGATGAAGGTCTTCTGGCCGTTGAGCACCCAGCCGTCGCCGTCGCGGACCGCGCTCGTACGGATGCCGGCCAGGTCGGAGCCGGCGCCCGGCTCGCTCATCGCGATCGCGGTGACCAGGTCGCCGGAGCAGAACCCGGGCAGCCAGCGCTTGCGTTGCTCGTCCGTGGTGAGTTCGGTCAGGTACGGCGCCACCACGTCGTTGTGCAGGCCGAAGCCGAGCCCGGTGCAGCCGGCGGCGACGATCTCCTCGTCCAGCACGGCGTTGAACCGGAAGTCGCGCTGCCCGCCGCCGCCGTACTCCGTGTCGACGTCCATGCCCAGCAGGCCGGCGGCCCCGGCGCGGCGCCACACCTCGCGGTCGACGATCCCGTCGGCCTCCCAGCGCTCGTGGTGGGGCACCGCCTCGCGGGTCAGGAACTCGCGGCACAGCTCGCGGAACTCCTCGTGGTCGCGCTCGTAGAGATGCTGCTCCATGGCGGCAAGTGTGGCACCGCTCACCCGCCCTGCCCAGGGCCGCCGAGCGAGCGTTCCAGTCGGCGCACCCTGGCCAGGGTCAGGGCGGCGACGCCGAGCACGGCGGCGAGGACGGTGCCGAGCAGGCCGGCGGTCAACGGCCGGTCGAGCGCCGCCGCGAGCGCGGCCAGCCCGCCGAAGAGCGCGACGCCGCCTGCCAGGCCGAGCACCGCCCCGCGCCGGGCCACGGGCAGGTGGTCGACCGTAGCCGCCCGGGCCTGCTCGTCGGCCGGGAGCTGGCCCCGATGCAGCGCGCGGCGGGCCGCCTCCCACGCCGGATCACGGTCGGCCCGCACGACCCAGCCGAGGGCCAACGGGAACAGCCCCCAGGGCACGCCGCCCACCCCCGCGCCGAGCAGGGCCTCCGCCGGGGAACGACCGGAGCCATCGAGCAGCCGCGCCACGAACCAGGCGACGGTGGCGAGCGCGGCGGCCAGCACGTACGGGCCGGGCGCGCCCAGCCGGATCAGTGGCGGACGGCGGGTGCGGCGGGGGGACATGCCCGGAGCGGTACCCGGTCACCCCCGCAGGCACTCCCCGCGCCCGCCGATGCTGGCCGGTCCTGCCGCTGAGCCAGGGACGCGGGCTTCAGCGGGCGAAGAAGCGACCGGGGTGGGCCGGGCGCTTCCTTTGGAGCTGATGTCACAAACGCATCAGCGCTCCGGACGCCCTGATGTCGCAAACGACTCAGCTCGAAAGGGCCGGCGCGGCAATCCCAGCGCGGGCCTGCGCCCTCGCATCGACCGAAGCCCGGGCCGCCGAGAGCCTGCTGCGCGGTCGACGCCTCGCTACCGGCCGGCGAGGGCGCGGGCGGCCACGGTGAGGTCGGCGACCAGCCCCTCGTACGCCTTGTCCTGGTCGTCCGCGCGCAGCACGGCGGACGGGTGGATGGTGGCCAGCAGCCGGGCCGGCGGGGCGTCCGCGACGGCGCCCGTGGAATCCACCGGCACCCGCCGGAAGTCCTCCGGGTGCTGGGCCGACTCCGGCCAGGGCAGCAGCTCGCCGCGCTGGCGGGTGACCCGGAACGTCGGGCCGAGCAGGGCCTTGGCGGCGGTGGCGCCCAGCACCACCACGATCTCAGGGCGGAGCTGGGCGAACTCGGCCACCAGCCAGGGCCGGCAGGCGGTGACGTGCACCCGGTCCGGGGTCTGGTGGATGCGTCGCCCGCCGCGCAGCTCGAAGCGGAAGTGCTTCACCGCGTTGGTGAGGTAGATGTGGCCGGGGTCGAGCCGGGCGTCGTCGACCGCCTTGCGCAGCAGCCGGCCGGCGGGGCCGACGAACGGCAGGCCCTTCTGGTCCTCCAGGTCGCCGGGCTGCTCGCCCACGAAGACCACCCGCGCGCCGGCCTCGCCGCGACCGAAGACGGTCTGCGACGCGTCCCGGTAGAGCTCGCAGCCCCGGCAGCCGGCGGCGGCGGCGCGCAGGTCGTCGAGGGTGTCGGCGCGCGCCGGGATGAACTTCTGCGCGCCCGGCGCGGTCTCGGTCTGCTCGGCCATGACGACTGTTCTACCCGGTGCGGGAGGGAACACGCGCTCCCCCCTCACGCCGTGAAGTCGGCGGCGGGGGCGGGCCGGACCGCCCGGGCCACCGCCTCGGCCAGCTCCGGGATCTCCGCCTCGGCCAGCGAACTGACGGTGATCCGCAGCGCCGGCGGGCCGGCGATGCGGTGCAGCGCGCCGGGCGCGACCGCCCAGCCGGCGTCGCGCAGCGCGGTCAGCACGCTCGTCTCGTCGTCGACCGGCAGCCAGACGTTGATGCCGCTGCGCCCGTGGGCGGTCAGGCCGTGGTCGGCGAGCGCCCCGATCAGCGCCGCGCGCCGCCGCTCGTAGCTGCCGGCGGCCCGGTCCACCAGCGCGGCCACGGCGGGGTCGCGCCAGAGCGCCAGGACCAGCCGTTGCAGCACCGTGGAGACCCAGCCGGCGCCGACCCGGGCGCGCCCGGCCACCCGGGCCACGGTGGTCTCGTCGCCCACCAGCACGGCCAGCCGCAGGTCGGGGCCGAACGGCTTGCTCACCGAGCGGACGAAGGCCCACGTCGGGGTCGCCCCGGCGAGCGGGTGCAGCGGTACGCGGGCCAGTTCGGCGGCGTGGTCGTCCTCGATCAGCAGCAGGTCGGACCGCCCGGCGAGCAGGGCGCGCAGCTCGCCGGCCCGTTCGGCGGAGACCGCCGCGCCGGTGGGGTTCTGGGCCCGGCTCGTCACGATCAGCGCCCGCGCGCCGGCGGCGAGGGCGGCGCCGACCCCGGCGACGAGCGGACCGTCGTCGTCGACCGGCACGCCGATCGGCCGCAGTCCGAGCGCGGCGACCAGGTCGAGCAGGTTGGCCCAGCCCGGGTCCTCGACCGCGACCGCGTCCCCGGGGCGCAGGTGCGCGCCGAGCAGCCGCTCGATGCCGTCCAGCGCCCCGCCGGTGACGGTCAGCTCCGCTGCCGGTACGCCGTCGGCGGCCAGCCGCTCGCGGGCCGCCTCGGCCAGCTCGGGCAGCACCCCGGCGGCCGGGTAGCCGACCGGCTCGCCCGCAGCGGCGGCCAGGCCGGCGAGGTGTGCCCCGAGGGGTGGCAGCAACCGCACGTCCGGCTCGCCCCGGGAGAGGTCGCGCAGGCCGGCAGCGGGCGGCGGGCGCAGCGCGGAGCGGCGGGCCGCCACGGGCGGCCGGGGCCGGACCCGGGTGCCGTGCCGGCCGGCGGTGACCACCAGGCCCCGCTGGCGCAGCTCCTGGTAGGCGCGGGCGGCGGTGGCGGGGCTCACCGCGAGCCGGGCGGCGAGCTCGCGCACCGGCGGCAGCGCGTCGCCGGGGGCGAGGGCGGCGGAGCGGATGCCCGATTCGATGCTGGCCGAAATCTCGGCGGCCGTCGTACCGGCGAACTGATAGCGTGCTGACACAAATCATGGATTGTACTAGAACAAAGGTCGAGCCATGTACGCACCCACCGACCGGACCACCGCCAGCCGCTCCCGGGAGCGGATGAGCTACGACGAGGCCGCCGCGCACGCCGTCCTCGACGAGGCGTACGACTGCGCGCTCGGGTTCACCGTCGACGGCGAGCCCCGCGTGCTGCCCACCCTGCACGTGCGCATCGGTGACACCCTCTACCTGCACGGCTCCACCGGCAGCCGGCCGCTGCTCGCCGCCCGGGGCGAGGGGCTGCCGGTCTGCGTCGCCGTCACCCTGCTCGACGGCCTCGTCTACGGCCGCTCGCAGTTCCACCACAGCGCCAACTACCGCTCGGTCGTGGCGCACGGCACCGCGCGGCTGGTCGCCGACGAGCGGGAGAAGCTGCGGATGCTGACCGCCCTGGTGGAGAAGGCCGCCCGGGGGCGCAGCGCCGACAGCCGTCCGCCCTCGCGCCGGGAGCTGGCCGAGACGGCCGTGCTGGCCCTGCCGCTTCGGGAGGTGTCGGTGCGCGCCCGCGCCGGCGGCGTGCGCGACGAGGAGACCGACCTCGCCCTGCCGCACTGGGCCGGCGTGGTGCCGCTGCGGCTGACCGCCGGGGCGCCCGAGCCCGACGCCGGGGTGGGCGTGCCGGTGCCGGCGTACCTGCGGGAGCGGACCTCGCCGTGGCTCGATCCGGCGGTGCTGCGCGGGGAGCACGTGCTGCTGGAACCGCTCGACCTCGCGCACGCCGACGAGCTGCACGCCGCGACCGCCGACCCGGAGGTCTGGCGGCACCTCGGCAGCCCGCAGCCGGCCGACCCCGCCGGCACCGCCGAGGGGATCGCCGTCGCCCTGGCCGCCCACCGGCGGGGCGAGCGGGTGCCGTGGGTGCAGCGCTGCGCGGTGACCGGCGCCGTGGTTGGCACGACCTCCTTCTACGAGGTGGACCCGGAGCGCCGGGCGGTGGCGATCGGCTACACCTGGCTGGGCCGGCCCTGGTGGCGCACCGGGATCAACACGGAGGCGAAGCTGCTGCTGCTCGCCCGCGCCTTCGAGGAGCTGGGCGCGGTACGGGTGGTCTGGCACACCGACATCCGCAACGAGCGCTCGCAGCGGGCGATCGAGCGCCTCGGTGCGTCCCGCGAGGGGGTGCTGCGCCGGCACCGGCTCCGCCCGGACGGCTCCTGGCGGGACACCGTGCAGTATTCGATGACCGTCGACGAGTGGCCGAACGCACAGGTCACGCTGCGGGAAAGGCTTCGCCGGGCGGCACCCGTGGCCTCATGATGGCGGGCGTGCTGGGTATCACCGACATCTGGACGTACGTGCTGGGCACCGTGGCGATCGTTCTGCTGCCCGGGCCCAACTCCCTCTTCGTGCTCTCCACCGCCGCCCAACGGGGCGTGAGGGCCGGCTACCGGGCCGCCGGCGGGGTCTTCGTCGGCGACTGGGTGCTCATGGTCCTCTCCGCCGCCGGCGTGGCGTCGCTGGTCCAGGCGTACCCGCCGCTCTTCCTCGTGATCAAGTACGCCGGCGCCGCGTACCTCGGCTATGTGGGGTTGACGATGCTGCGCGGCGCGTGGCGGCGCTGGCGGACGCGCAACGACCCGGCCACCCCGCGGCTCATCGACGCCGCGGAGCCGGCGGCGCTGCGCAGCCCGTTCCGCAAGGCGCTGGTGATCAGCCTGCTCAACCCGAAGGCGATCCTCTTCTTCGTCTCGTTCTTCATCCAGTTCGTGGACCCGGGCTACGCCTGGCCGGCCCTGTCGTTCCTGCTGCTCGGGCTCATCGCCCAGGTCACCAGCGCGCTCTACCTGACCGCGCTGATCTTCACGGGCACGTTCCTGGCGGCCCAGTTCCGCCGGCGCCACCGCCTGGCCGCCGGCGCCACCACGGGTGTCGCCGCGCTCTTCCTCGGCTTCAGCCTCAAGCTGGCCACCGCCAGCGCCTGACCCGGCGGGGCCGCCGGCACGCCCTGGCCCTGCCGGGACGGTCGCCGCCTGACTCTGCCGGGGCGGTGCCTCGCCGCCCCGCTCGGGTCAGGTGCCGTCGCCGCCGCCGGAGCCGCCGCCGGCCGTGCCGCCCAGGCCGAAGCCGGGGTGGATCGGCTCGTCCGGCGGGCGGCTGACGTGCGCCGACTCGGAGATGGTCGCGGACCAGTCGGCGTGCGCGGCGGCCGCCGCGTGCCGGTTGATCGCCGCGCGCAGCCAGGCGTCCACGGTCGCGACCCAGTCCCGCTGCTCGGCGCCGGTGTGCCAGACCCGGAACCGGCTGATGCTCTGGTGGGTGATCCCGGCCAGGGCCAGCCGCCGGTCCAGCCAGAGGATCACCTCCAGGCCGGCCGGCTCGGCGATGAAGATCAGCTCCAGCTCGGTGATCGGTCCGGCGTAGAGCGGCGCCACCCAGTAGCCCAGCCGCTGGTGCAGGGGCAGGGTCTGCGCCACCCCCGGCAGCCGCACGTCGACCAGGCCGGCCTGGCGCATGCTGAAGCCGAGCGTGTCGAGGGCCGCCAGGACGTGCGCCTGGGTGGGCAGCGGGTGCACGAAGACCGGCACCATCGCGCCCTGGTCGAGCCCCGGCCCGACAGCCACCTCCGTACGCAGCCCCATCCGCAGGCTGAGCAGGGGCACCCCGCCGAAGACGGTCACGGGGGTCTCCCACGGCAGCGGGAACTCGAACGGGATCGAGCGGCCCCGCCCGGCGCGCAGCACGAAGGCGCCAGCCACCGTGGCCTGGTGGAACTGCACCAGGCGACGGGGCGCCTCCGGGTCGTCCGGTTCGGCCGTGGTGACCAGGCCGAGCCGGACGTGCAGGACGGGTACGTCGGTGGAGCCGGCGACGACGGTGACCCGCCCCGGCAGCCGGAGCCCGGGGCGGGTGCTCGGGTTGGCCAGGGCCGTGCGCACCGACAGTCCGGTCCCGCCGGACTCGGGCGACACCCCCGTCAACCGCACGGCACTCCCCCGTCCACGACCGGGCCGCGCCTGCCCGTCACCCCCCATGGTCGCGGACCTCGCCCGGGCCCCTCCATGGTCGCGGACCCGGCGGGTGGCCGCCCCGACTTCGGCGAACAGCGGCCACCCCTCCGGTCTCATCTCATGCGTCGCCCGCGCGGCACCGGGTCGGTCTCGTCGTCGAACTCGCCGATGACCTCCTCCAGCAGGTCCTCCAGCGCGACGAAGCCGACCGGCCGGGCCGGCCCGCCGCCGTTGCGCACCAGCGCGAGCTGGGACTGCCGGGCGCGCATCTCCGCCACCGCCTCGGTCACCGACGCCGTGGCCGGCAGGGTGAGGGCGTTGGTCATCAGGTCCCCGGCGGTGACCGTACGGCCCGTGGTGGTGGCCCGCACCGCCTCCCGGACGTGGACCAGGCCGCAGACGTCGCCGCTGGCGTCCAGCACGGCCAGCCGCGACCGGCCGCTGTCCCGGCTGACCTGCTCGATGCGGTCGGCTCCCTCGTCGCGGCGCACCGTCACCATCTGGTCGAACGGCTCCATCACCTGCGCCACCGTGGTGCCCTGGAGTTCCAGCATGCTGGTGAGCATCTCGTGCTGTTCGGCGCCCAACAGGCCGTGCTCGCGGGACTGCTCCAGCAGCATCCGCAGCTCGTCCGGGCCGTGCACCTGGGCGAGCTGGTCCTGCGGGTTGACCTTGACCAGCCGCAGCATCGCGTTGGCCAGCGCGTTCATCACCGACAGCACCGGCCGGGCGACCCGCGCGAAGGCGCGGAACGGCAACGCCAGCAGCACCGCCGAGCGCTCCGGGTGGGTGATCGCCCAGGACTTCGGCGCCATCTCCCCGACCACCAGGTGCAGGAAGGTGACGACGCTCAGCGCGAAGATCAGCGCGATCACGTGGCTCGCGGCGTCCGGCAGCCCGACCGCGTGCAGCAGCGGGCTCAGCAGGTGCTCGATCGCCGGTTCGGCGAGCGCGCCGAGACCCAGGGTGCACAGGGTGATGCCGAGCTGCGCGCCGGCGAGCATGAGCGACAGCTCACGTACGCCGTCCAGCGCGGCCCGGGCGGCCCGGCCGCCACCGGCGGCGGCGTGCTCCAGCCGGTAACGCTTGCTGGCCACCAGGGCGAACTCGGCGGCCACGAAGAAGCCGTTCAGCGCCAGCAGGATCACCGACGTGAAGAGCGCGATGCCGGGGCTCACGCGGACACCTCCCCGGGCTCGGCGATCCGCAGCCGGACGGAGTCGGCCACGTGCCGGTCGACGGCCAGCACCTCGACCAGGGCGCGCGGTCCTTCCGCGCCGTCCTCGCCGTCGGCCGGCAGGCTGATCTCCAGCCGGTCACCGACCTCGGGGACGCGCCCCAGCTCCCGCATGACCAGGCCGGAGAGCGTGTCGTACTCCGGGGCCTCGGGCAGTTCGATGCCGGTGCTGTCGGCGACCTCGTCGATGCGCCAGCGGGCCGGCACCACCCAGGAGCCATCCGCCTGGCGGGCCGGGGCCCGCTCCGGCGGGTCGTCCTCGTCCCGGATCGGGCCGACGAGTTCCTCGGCGATGTCCTCCAGCGTGATCACGCCGGCGAAGCCGCCGTACTCGTCGACCACGCAGGCGAGCTGCCGGTGGCCGGAGCGCAGGCGGTCCAGCACGGTCGGCAGCGGCAGCGTCTCCGGCACCAGGAGCGGAGGGCCGGCGACCGCGCTGACCGGGGTGCTCGCGCGCTTCTCCGGAGGTACGCCGAGCACGTCGGCGATGCCGACCACGCCGACGAGGTCGTCGACCCCCTCGGTACCGCGTACGGGGAAGCGGGACTTGCCGGTGTCCAGCAGCTCGACGACCCGGCTGAGCGGCTCGTGCGCGCGTACGGTGTGCACGTCGACGCGGGGCACCATGGCCTCGCCCGCGGTGAGCCCCCGGAAGTCGAGCCCCCGGTCGAGCAGCGTGGACATCTCGGCGGTCAGGTGCCCCTCCTGGCGGGACTCGGCGATGATCTGTTCCAGGTCCTGCGGGGTGGCGCCGCTGGGCAGCTCCTCGATCGGCTCGATGCCGACGCGACGCAGCAGCCGGACCGCGGCCCGGTCGAAGAGCTTGATCAGCGGGCCGGCGATCTTGAGGTAGAACAGGGTGGAACTGCTCAGGGCCTTCGCGAGGGGCTCGGCCCGGGCGATGGCGAGGTTCTTCGGGGCCAGCTCACCGAGGACCATCTGCACCACGGTGGCGAGGACCAGGGCCAGGGCGACCGAGAGCGGCAGGCTGACCGCCGTCGAGATGCCGGCGCCCCCGAGCAGCTCGGCCAGACCGGCGCCGAGGAACGGCTCGGCGACGTAACCGACCAGCAGGGCGGTGACGGTGATGCCGAGCTGGGCGCCGGAGAGCATGAACGACAGCCGCCCGGTCACCTCCAGCGCCCGGGCGGCGGCCTTGTCGCCGTCGTCGGCCAGCTGCTTGAGCCGGCCGCGGTCCACGGCGACGTAGCCGAACTCCTGGGCCACGAAGTAGCCCGTGGCGACGGTGAGAACGATGATGAGGAGAAGACCAACGACGATCAACACGGGTCGCTCAGGGCTCCCGGGGACGTCGGGGTCGGGATACGCCGGGCACGACCCGGCTGGCTACTGCTGCCCTCCTGGGCAGAAGAGTCGATCATGCGGCCCATTTTATCGGGATCGGCTGGATATCCGCTGAAGGTGTGCCGAAGGCCCCCGACACCGGCCGGTCGGGGGCCTCTTCCGGCGTCAGCTCTGGGTGATCTTCACGTCGTCGACGGCCGCCTCGACGAGGCTGGCGCCGCTGGCGTCGGCCGCGTCGATCACGATCCGTACGGTCTGTCCCCGCAGGGCGGAGACGTCGACGCTGGCGCTCTGCCAGACCGCCGCCCGGTTGGTCGCGGCCCCGGTCGCGTTCAGCGCCGTGACGGTGCCGCTGCCCACCACCCGTACGCGCAGGTAGTCGGCGCTGCTGGCGTTGTTCAGGTGGGCCAGGTACCAGGAGAACGAGAGGTTCAGGGTGCCGGTCGACGGCAGCGTGATGGCCGGCGACTGGATGGTGCTCACCCCGCCGTCGAGGTCGTACGCCCCGGCGCTGCTGCCGGCGAGCGGCCCGGTGACCAGGTCGTAGCTGCCGCTGACGGTCGTGCCGAGCTGGGTGGCCACGCCGGAGCTGGTGGCCGCCGGGTCGCCGCGCTCCCACCGGCCGAGGGTGGCGGTGTCCGTGCCCGCCGGGTCGGCGGTCCACCCGGTGGCGGTCTCGAAGGTGTCGCTGAAGACGGTGGTGCCCGGCGGGGTGCCGGTGCCGGCCAGCGCCCACACCGTGTACGCGATGGCGTCGGCGTTGCGGTCCAGCGCGGTGTCGTTGATGTTGCTGGTGGTGTCGCAGGAGCGGTGGTAGCACGGGTCGAACGCCTGGCCGGCCGTGCCGCCCCAGAGCGAGGCCTGGGCGCTGGACTTGGTGCCCTCGGCGCCGGTGAAGGTGCCGCCGGCCGGGATGCCGACGTTGATGAACGGCCCGTAGTCGCTGCGGCCGTCGAAGTCGGTGCCCCGGGTGGGCACGCCGATCGAGCTGAAGTACGCCTGGATGGTCTGCTCGATCTGCGCCGAGCCGGCCGGGCCGGGGCCGGAGCCCACCCCGTCGGAGTTGTCGCCGTCGTAGACGAAGTAGCCGGCGTTGGGTGAGCCGACCATGTCGAAGTTCAGGTACTGCTTGATCTTGGTGCGCTCGGTCGACGGCAGGTTGTTCACGTAGTACTGGGAGCCGCGCAGCCCGAGTTCCTCGGCGCCCCACCAGCCGAAGCGCAGGTGCTTGGTGGGGGTGAAGCCGCTGCGGGCCACCGCGAGCGCGGTCTCCAGGATCGCGGCCGAGCCGGAGCCGTTGTCGTTGATCCCGGGGCCGGCGGTGACGCTGTCCAGGTGCGCCCCGGTCATGACCACCTGGTTCGGGTCTCCGCCGGGCCAGTCGGCGATCAGGTTGTAGCCGGTGGCGCCGCCGTAGCTGAACGACTGCACCACGGTGGTGAACCCGGCGGCGTCGAGCTTGCCCTTGACGTAGTTGACCGAGGCGAGGTAGCCGGGGCGACCGTGCGCCCGGTTCCCGCCGTTGGCGGTGGCGATGGACTGGAACTGGGACAGGTGCGCCTTCACGTTGGCCAGCGGGATGTCCGGGGCCGCGGCGAGCGCCGCGGGGGCGGCGGGAACCGTGGTGGTGGGCGCGGCGGTCGCCGAGGAGGCGGTCACGACCGTCGCCGCCGCCACGGCCAGCGCGGCCAGCCAGGCGGAGCGGGGGGTGCGGGGTCTCATTGGTCCTCCGGGGTCCGGTGGTCCCGGTCCCGCCGGGTGGGCGGTGACCGGCGGACGGCCGTTGATCGACAGCCATCACTGCGAAAGCGTGCAGCGGGGCAGACCACCCGGCAAGACGCAAGACTCAGATTCGTCGCAGTCCCCGAATTGGGACGCCACCGATGCGATCCCCCGGAGGCCGCGGGTCAGGACGGATCGCCCCCGCCACCCGCACGGCGGTCGGCGGGCGCGAGTTCGTCGGCGTCGAGCAGGGCCGGCTCGACCCGGCCGGCGCGGTACGCGGCCCGGCCGATCATCTGCGCCGCCACGGGAGCGGTGGCCAACTGGAAGATCCCGACCAGCGCCACCATGCCCAGGTCGGCCGGGGTACGCAGCCGCAGCGCCACGCCGAGCAGAAGGAGCAGCACCCCGAGCACCTGCGGCTTGGTCGCGGCGTGCATCCGGTCCAGCGTGCCCGGGAAGCGCAGCACCCCGATCCCCGCGGCGAGGCTCAGCAGCGCGCCGGCCACCAGGCAGCCGCCGCCCAGCCAGTCGGCCAGCGTGCCCCACATCAGGCCTCCCCGTCCTCGCGGACGGCGAAGCGGACCAGCGACACCGACCCGACGAAGCCGAGCATGGACAGCGCCACCAGCACCGGCAGGGTGGTGGCGTGACGGTTCACCGCGGCCTCCGCGCCCACCGCGCCCACCATCGTGGCGAGCAGCATGTCGGCCGCGACCACCCGGTCGATCAGCGACGGCCCGCGGTAGAGCCGGATCAGGGCCAGCAGCGCGGTCACCGAGAACAGGAGGGTGAGGATGGCGGCGAGTAACGTGGTCACGGTTCGGGTCCCCTCTCGACGGGATCGGCGCTGACCCGACGGACCTCGGCGGCGGAGCCGACGGCGCGCACGAGCCGCCGCTCGACGGCGAGGATCCGCCGCCGGCTGCCCCTGAGGTCCTGCGGGCCGCGGGTGTCGAACACGTGCACGTAGAGGACCCCGGTGTTGCGGTCGACCTCGACGATCAGCGTGCCCGGCACCAGCGACAGCGCCTCGGCGGTGAGCGCCAGGTTCAGGTCGGTGTGCACCCGCAGGCGGACCGCGATGATCGCCGCCCGTGGCTGGTAGCCGGGCTGCACCGCGACCCGCGCGACGTGCGCGCTGGCGCTGACCAGTTCGCCGACGAAACGCACCACGAAGACCAGCAGCGGCCCGAGGCGCAACCGGCCGCCGAAGCTCACCGGCGGCAGCGGGAAGAACACCAGCACGGCGCCGGCCACCACCACCCCGCCCACGAGGTTGCCCCAGGAGAAGTCCCCCCACAGCAGGATCCATACCAGCACCAGCCAGCCGAAGGCGATCAGCTGGTCGCGCCGCCGCCCCCGCCCGCGCGGCGGTGCCTGCGGGCCCGGGGTCACGGGGCACCGGCCGGCAGCACGGAACGGATGTACGGGGTGCGCTCGCGCAGGTCGACCGCCGCGTCGGCGGTGACGTCGAACAGCGGCCCGGCGACGACGGTCAACGCCAGCCCCAGCCCGACCAGCGCGATCGTCGCGCCGACCATCAACGCCGGCAGGCGCACGACCGGCTCGGCGGTGGCCAGTTGCGGCGCGCGCCAGAAGGCGATGTTCCACACCCGCGAGGCCACGTAGAGGGTGAGCAGGCTGGTCACGGTCCCCGCCGCCACCAGCGCGCCGGGCAGCGGCTCGCCGGCCGCGACGCCGGCCTGGAGCAGGCCGAGCTTGCCGAGGAACCCGGAGAAGGGCGGAATCCCGGCGAGGTTCATGGCCGGGACGAAGAAGAGGACGCCGAGCAGCGGGGCCGCCCGGGCCAGCCCGCCGATGCGGCGCAGGTCGGTACTGCCGGCCCGCTCCTCGACGAGACCGGCGACCAGGAACAACGTGGTCTGGATGGTGATGTGGTGCACCACGTAGAAGATCGCGCCGGAGAGCCCGGCCACGGTGCTCAGCCCCACGCCGAAGATCATGTAACCGATGTGGCTGACCAGGGTGAAGGAGAAGAGCCGCTTCATGTCGGACTGGGCCACCGCGCCGAGGATGCCGACCAGCATGGTCAGTCCGGCCACCACCATCAGCGGCCCGGCGAGCTGACCGCCGGGGAACAGCAGCGTCTCGGTGCGGATGATCGCGTACACGCCGACCTTGGTGAGCAGGCCGGCGAAGACCGCCGTGACGGGGGCCGGGGCGGTCGGGTAGCTGTCCGGCAACCAGGCCGAGAGCGGGAAGACCGCCGCCTTGACCCCGAAGGCGAGCAGCAGCATCAGCTGGAGGGTCAGCCGTACGCCGTCGGGCAGCGCGTCCAGCCGGTGCGCCAGCTGGGCCATGTTCAGGGTGCCGGTGGCCGCGTACACCAGGCCCACCGAGGCGAGGAAGATCATCGAGGAGAGGATGCTGACCACCACGTACGTCGAGCCGGTGCGGATCCGGGTCTCGGTGCCGCCGAGGGTGATCAGCACGAAGCTCGCGGCGAGCAGGATCTCGAAGCCGACGAAGAGGTTGAACAGGTCGCCGGCGAGGAACGCGTTGGTCACGCCGGCGGTCAGCACCAGGTAGGTCGGGTGGTAGATGGTCACCGGCACGGTCTCGCCGAAGTCGCCCTGCCCCTGGCCGACGGAGTAGAGCAGCACGCACAGCGTCACCGCCGAGGAGACCACCAGCATCAGCGCGGCGAGCTGGTCCGCGACCAGCACGATACCCACCGGCGCCGGCCACCCGCCGACCTGGACCACCACCGGCCCGTGCCGGTACGCCTGCACCAGCAGCACCGCCGCCACCACCAGCGTGACCGCCAGGCAGGTGACGCTGACGACGCGTTGCAGCCCGGGCCACCGGAACAGCAGCAGGGTCAGCGCCGCGCCCAGCAGCGGCACCACCACGGGCAGCGGCACGAGCCGGCTCATCGGGCGCCCCCTCCCGCGTACCCGGTCATCCGGGGCCGCCCCCGCGCCGGCGCGGCGGCTCCGGGTCGACCTGCTCGGGGTCGGCGTCCGGGCCCTCGCCCCCGAGGTCGGCGGTGGCCAGCTCGTTGCGCTCGGCCGCCTCCCGGACCTGCCGGTCCTCGATGTCGTCGGGGACCTCGTCGTCGCCGGTGAGGTACCAGCTGCGGTAGCTCACCGCCAGCAGGAACGCGGTCAGCCCGAAGGTGATCACGATCGCGGTGAGGATCATGGCCTGCGGCAGCGCGTCGCTCAGCGTGCCGGCGGGCGCCGTGCCGACCACCGGGGCGGCCCCCGCGCGCCCGCCCAGCAGGATCAGCACGTTGACCCCGTTGCCGAGCAGGATGACGCCGAGCAGGATCCGGCTCAGGCTGCGTTCCAGCAGCAGGGTGACCCCGCAGCCGCACAACACCCCGGCGGCCACGACCAGCACCAGGGCCGGTCCCGCGACGCCGCTCCTCACGCCCGCTCCCCCCGCCGGTCGACCCGCAGCCCGCCCCCGGACTCGCCGGCCGCCTCGATGTGCCGGTCCACCTCGGCGCCGAGGCTGCGCAGGATGTCCAGCACCAGCCCGACCACGACGAGGTAGACGCCGACGTCGAAGAAGAGGGACGTGATCAGGTAGAAGTCGCCGATCACGGGCAGCCACAGGTCGATCCGGGCGCTCTCGAGCACCGACCCGCCCGCGAGCAGCGAGACAGTCCCGGTGCCGATCGAGACGAGCAGGCCGGCGCCGAGCACCGTGCCGGCGCCGACGGGGGCCGCCTCGGCCAGCTCGTAGCGCCCGCCGGCCAGGTAGCGCACGGCCAGCGCCAGGCTCGCCACCAGGCCGCCCGCAAAGCCGCCGCCCGGCGCGTTGTGGCCGGAGAAGAGCAGGAACAGGGAGAAGACCACCACCGTGTGGAAGACCAGCCGGGTAACCACCTCCAGCACGATCGAACGCTGCCGCTCGTGCAGGGTCGCCCCGCCGCGAAGCCAGACCCGGTGCCCCGGCCGCTGCACCCGCTTCGGCGGCTCGGGGCGACGTGGGCGGGGCCCGGTGCGGGAGCGCTGGAAGATCAGGCTGGCCACGCCGGTCGCGGCCACCACCAGCACCGACAGCTCGCCCATCGTGTCCCAGGCCCGGATGTCGACCAGGGTCACGTTGACCACGTTGCGGCCGTACCCCTGGGTGACCGCCAGATCCGGGAACGCGTCGGAGATGGTGGGCGCCTGGCGGGCCGCCGCGGCGGTCAGGGCCAGCCCACCGACCACGACGCCGACGGCCGCCCCGATCGCGCGGCGTACCCACCGCCTGCGTCTCGGGCGGGCCGAGAACCGCTCCGGCAGCCGGCGCAGCACCAGCACGAACACCGCGATGGTGGCGGTCTCGACGAGGAACTGGGTCAGCGCCAGGTCCGGCGCGCCGTGGGCCACGAAGAGCATCGCGGTGCCGTAGCCCGTCATGCCCACCAGCAGCATCGCCGTCAGCCGCCGGCGGGCGCCCACCGCGAGCACCGCCGCGACGGTCACCACCGTCACCACCAGGACCTGCAACGGGCTGTCCCAGAGGGCGATCCGGTCCCGCCACGGCCGGGTGGCCAGCATCGCCCCGCCGGGCACCACCGTGAGCACCAGCAGGATGACGCCGAGGTACTGCGGCAGCGAGCCGCGCTGGGTGGCTCCGGTGACCTCGATGGCCAGCCGGTCGAGGCGGCGGGTGGTCCACTCGTACCCCTGGTTGCCGGTGACCGGGACGTGCAGCCGGGCCAGCACCGGGGCGAGCGGTCCGCGCAGCGCGAACAGGACCGCGCCGCCGGCCACGGCGAGCGCGGAGAAGCCGAGCGCGGGGCTGAGGCCGTGCCACAGCGCCAGGTCCTTGCCGACCGTGCCGAACAGCTCGCCGTACGGGCGGAGCAGGCCGTCGAGGATCCCGGCGGCCGGGCCGGCGAGCAGCCCGACGGCGGCCAGCAGGGCCGGTGGGCCGAGCATCGACGCGGGAACCCGCCCGAGGACGGTCGGCGCCACGCCCGGCCGGGTGGCGAACGCGCCCCAGACGAACCGGGCGCTGTAGGCGACGGTGAGCGCGGCGCCGGCCACCAGTACGACGAGGACGGCGGGCCGGTCGGTGAAGGCGGCCAGCACGGCCTCCTTGGCGACGAAGCCGACCAGCGGTGGCAGCCCGGCCATCGACGCGGCGGCGAGCACCGTCACAGCGACGAGCAGCGGCGCGCCGCGCCTGAGCCCGGACAGATCCCGCAGGTCGCGGGTGCCGGCGCCGTGGTCGATGATGCCGACGACGAGGAACAGCGGCGCCTTGAACAGCGCGTGGGCCAGCAGCATCGCCGCCCCGGCCAGCGCGGTGTCGGGGGTGCCCGCCCCGATCGCCACCGCGATCAGGCCGAGCTGGCTGACCGTGCCGTACGCCAGCAGCAGCTTCAGGTCGGTCTGCCGCAGCGCCGCCCAGCCCCCGGCCAGCATGGTGGCCAGGCCCGCGACCACGACCACCGGCCGCCACGGGCCGACGGCCGCCAGCACCGGGGCGAGCAGCCCGATCAGGTAGACGCCCGCCTTCACCATCGCGGCGGCGTGCAGGTACGCGCTCACCGGCGTGGGGGCCGCCATCGCCACCGGCAGCCACGAGCTGAACGGCAGCAGCGCCGACTTGGACAGCGCCCCGGTGAGGATCAGCAGCACCGCCGTGACCAGGTACGCCCCGCCCGGCAGCGGGGCCGCGACGATCTCCGACCAGCGGTAGGTGCCGGCGTGCCCGCCCAGCATGATGAACCCCACCAGCATCGCCAGCCCGCCGAGCGTGGTCACGGTCAGCGCCTGCGCCGCCGCCCACCGGCTGGCACGCCGCTCGGCGCTGTGCCCGATCAGCAGGTACGAGAAGATCGTGGTGAGTTCCCAGCACACGTAGAGCAGCAGCAGGTCGTCGGCGAGGACGAGGCCGAGCATCGCCCCCGCGAAGGCCACCATGACGGCCGCGAAGCGGGCCACGCCGGTGGACTCCCGGCCGAAGTAGTGGGCGCTGTAGATCAGGACCAGCGCGCCGACGCCGCCGACGAGCAGGACCATCAGCCAGGACAGGGTGGTCAGCCGCAGCGCCAGGTCCACGTCGAGTTGGCCGATCCACGGGTACGTCTCGACCACCGCCCCGCCGTCGCGCACGGCGGGGGTGCGGGCCAGCGCCCAGCCGAACGCGGCCGCCGGCGCCAGCGCCAGCGGGTAGCAGGCGCGGGGACCCCACCACCGGACGAGCAGCGGCGCGACGAGGGCCGCCACGCAGTGGAGGATCAGCAGTACGAGCACCCGCGCTCCCGGTCGAGGTGGCTGCGGCGCGCGCCTGAGGTGGGACGGCACCTAGGTGCGATCACACGCCAGTTCGTCGCACGGCGGGCGTTTTTGCGCGAATTCGTCCCGGTTGTGGCGGACGCTCAGCCGACGATGACCTCGGCGGCGGGGGCGACGGGTTCGCGGGCGGGACGCTCACGCCGGGGCTCCACCAGCAGGTCGGGGCGGCCGAGCTGGACCACGACCTTGTTGACCACCCGCTGGGCGGCGGCGAGGGAGCGCACCGGCAGCAGCCGGCCCCGGCTCTCGCGCCGTAGCACGAAGTAGTGCACGGCGGCGCGGACCTGTCCCCGGTCGGCCGCGCTGGCCTGCGCGGTGGAGACGACCAGCTCCCGCAGCGCGGCGGCGAGCCGCTCGGCCAGCTCCAGCTCCGGGCCGGACAGGCCGGTGCGGACGGCGGCGAGATGACTGTCGACCTTGCGGATCAGCACGTCGGTGCTTGGCTCGAAGCTCCGCTGCTCGACGGTCAATCCGATCCCCTCCACCCCAGGCTGACGCTCCGAGTGAAGTTACTTTATGTTGTGGGACACAATCAAGCAGTTAAGTAAGACTTAATGGATTAAACGTGCAAACGGCGCGGTGGGGCCGGAGCGGGGCGCCGCGTCCCCGGCGAGGGCCTGAATGTCGGTCCGTCGGGGCAGGATGGACGGCGTGACGGATGCGATGGCGGGTTTCGGCGCGGCCACCCGGGAGTGGTTCGGCGCCGCCTTCGCCGCGCCCACCGCCGCCCAGACCGGCGCGTGGCATTCCGTCTCCGCGGGGCGCAACGCGCTGGTGGTGGCCCCCACCGGTTCGGGCAAGACGCTGGCGGCGTTCCTCTGGTCGCTCGACCGGCTGGCCCGCGAGCCCGCCCCGGCCGACCCCCGGCACCGGTGCCGGGTGCTCTACGTCAGCCCGCTCAAGGCGCTCGCGGTCGACGTCGAGCGCAACCTGCGCACCCCCCTGACGGGCATCCGGCAGGCCGCCACCCGGCTCGGCGTCGCGCCGCCGGAGATCACCGTGGGGATGCGCACCGGCGACACCCCCGCCGACGAGCGACGGGCCTTCGCGCGCACCCCGCCGGACATCCTCATCACCACGCCCGAGTCGCTGTTCCTGCTGCTCACCTCCGCCGCCCGCGACTCCCTGCGCGGGGTCGAGACGGTGATCGTCGACGAGGTGCACGCGGTCGCCGGCACGAAGCGCGGGGCCCACCTCGCGCTCTCCCTGGAGCGCCTCGACGAGCTGCTGCCCGCCCCGGCGCAGCGGATCGGCCTCTCCGCCACCGTCCGGCCGGTCGACGCGTGCGCCCGCTTCCTCGGCGGCGCCCGCCCCGTCGACGTGGTCGCGCCACCCAGCGCCAAGACGATCGAGGTCAGCGTCCAGGTCCCGGTGGAGGACATGACCCGCCTCGACGAGCAGGAGCCGCCGCAGGACGACCTCGGCGGTCTCGGCGCACGTCGGGCGTCCATCTGGCCGGCGCTGGAGGAGCGCGTCTTCTCCCTGGTCAGGGCGCACCGCTCGACCATCGTCTTCACCAACTCCCGGCGTTCCGCCGAGCGCCTCTGCGCCCGGCTCAACGAGCTGGCCGGCGAGGAGTCGGCCGGGCAGGAGTCGGCCGGCGGGTCCCCGCCGGCGGCCCGCGAGGGCGACGGGTGGGGCGGCCCCGCGGGGCCGGTGCGCGTCGGCCGTACGCCCGCGGAGCTGATGGCGCAGGCGGGCGCGGCGGCCGGCGCGCCGCCCGTGATCGCCCGCGCCCACCACGGCAGCGTCTCCCGCGAGGAGCGCAAGCACATCGAGGAGGCGCTCAAGTCCGGTCAGCTGCCCGCCGTGGTGGCCACCTCCAGCCTGGAGCTGGGCATCGACATGGGCGCCGTCGACCTGGTGGTGCAGATCGAGGCGCCGCCCAGCGTGGCCGCCGGCCTGCAGCGGGTCGGCCGGGCCGGGCACCAGGTCGGCGCGGTCTCCCGCGGCGTGGTCTTCCCCAAGCACCGGGGCGACCTGCTCTCCTGCACGGTGGTGGCCGAGCGGATGGCCGACGGCGCCATCGAGGAGCTGCACCATCCGCGCAACCCGCTCGACGTGCTGGCCCAGCAGATCGTCGCCATGGTGGCGTTGGAGCCGTGGCGCGTCGGCGACCTGGCCGTGCTGGTACGCCGGGCGGCACCATTCGCCGAGCTGCCCGACTCGGCCCTGCACGCCGTGCTCGACATGCTCTCGGGCCGCTACCCGTCCACCGCGTTCGCCGAGCTACGGCCCCGGCTGGTCTGGGACCGCGCCACCGACACGCTCACCGGCCGGCCCGGCGCGCAGCGGCTCGCGGTGACCAGCGGCGGCACCATCCCCGACCGGGGGCTCTTCGGCGTCTTCCTGGCCGGGGCCGAGCGGGCCGCCCGGGTCGGCGAGCTGGACGAGGAGATGGTCTACGAGTCCCGGGTCGGCGACGTCTTCCTGCTCGGCTCGTCGTCCTGGCGGATCGAGGAGATCACCCCCGACCGGGTGCTGGTCTCGCCGGCCCCCGGCCAGGCGGCGAAGATGCCGTTCTGGAAGGGCGACCAGCTCGGCCGGCCCGTCGAGCTGGGCCGGGCCATCGGCGCGCGGGTGCGCGCCCTGCTGCGGCAGGACGACGAGACGGCCGTGGCCGCGCTGCGGGCCGGCGGGCTGGACGACTGGGCCGCCGGCAACCTGATGGCCTACCTGCGCGAGCAGCGCGCCGCCACCCGGTCCCTGCCCGACGACCGCACGGTGGTGGTCGAGCGGTTCCGCGACGAGCTGGGCGACTGGCGGCTGGCCGTGCACAGCGTCCTCGGCGCCCGGGTCAACGGGCCGTGGGCGCTGGCCATCGGCCGCCGGCTCGCCGAGCGCTACGGCGTGGACGCGCAGGTGATGCCGTCCGACGACGGCATCGTGGTCCGACTGCCCGACACGGCCGACGAGCCGCCCGGCGCCGACGTGGTCGTCTTCGAGCCGGAGGAGATCGCCCAGCTCGTCGAGGAGTCGGTCGGCACGTCCGCGCTCTTCGCGTCCCGGTTCCGCGAGTGCGCCGCCCGGTCGCTGCTGCTGCCCCGGCGCGACCCGCGCCGCCGCCAGCCGCTGTGGCAGCAGCGCCAGCGCGCCGCCCAGTTGCTCGACGTCGCCCGCGAGTACGCCGACTTCCCCGTCACCCTGGAGGCCGCCCGGGAGTGCCTCCAGGACGTCTTCGACCAGCCCGCGCTGGCCGAGCTGATGCGCGACCTGGCCGCCCGCAAGGTGCGCCTGGTCGAGGTGGAGACCGCCCAGCCGTCGCCGTTCGCCCGGTCGCTGCTCTTCGGCTACGTCGGGGCGTTCCTCTACGAGGGCGACGCGCCGCTGGCCGAGCGCCGGGCCGCCGCGCTGGCGCTGGACTCGACCCTGCTCGGCGAGCTGCTGGGCCGGGTCGACCTGCGGGAGCTGCTCGATCCGGCGGTGCTGGCCGAGACCGAGCGGCAGCTGCGCTGGCTGACCGAGCAGCGCCGCCCGCGCGACGCGGAGGACGTGGTCGAGCTGCTGCGCGTGGTCGGCGACCTCTCCGAGGCGGAGCTGGCCGAGCGGGGTGCCTCACCCGGGTGGCTGACGGAGCTGGCGGCGGCCCGGCGGGTGCTGCGCGTACGCGTCGCCGGCGAGGAGCGCTGGGTGGGCGTCGAGGACGCCGCCCGGCTGCGCGACGCCCTCGGCGTGGCCCTGCCGGTCGGGGTGGCCGAGGCCTACCTCGCCCCGGTGGCCGATCCGCTCGGCGACCTCGTCGCCCGCTACGCGCGTACGCACGGGCCCTTCGCCGCCGCCACCTGCGCGGCCCGCTTCGGGCTCGGCGTCTTCGTGGTCGAGCAGGCGCTGCGCAGGCTCGCCGCCACCGGGCGCGTGGTCGCCGGCGAGTTCACCCCCGACACCGCCGGCAGCCAGTGGTGCGACGCGGAGGTGCTGCGGCTGCTGCGCCGCCGTTCCCTGGCCGCGCTGCGCCGGGAGATCGAGCCGGTGCCGCCCCGGGCGCTGGCCGCGTTCCTGCCCCGCTGGCAGCAGGTGGGCTCCTCCGCGCGGGGGGTGGAGGCGCTGGCCGCCGCCGTGGAGCAGTTGCAGGGGGCGGCGGTGCCGGCGTCGGCGCTGGAACGGCTGGTGCTGCCCGGCCGGGTCGCCGACTACTCCCCCGCCCAGCTCGACGAGCTCTGCGCCAGCGGCGAGGTGCTCTGGGCCGGCTCCGGCGCCATCTCCGGCGGCGACGGCTGGGTCACCCTCGCGTACTCGGACGTCGCGCCGCTGCTGCTCCCCCCGCCCGACGAGGCGCTCACCCGCACCCCGCTGCACGACGCGGTGCTGGACGCGCTCGGCGACGGGCAGGCGCTGTTCTTCCGGTCGCTGTCCGACCGGGTCGGCTCGACCGACGACGCCGCGCTGGCCGCCGTCGTCTGGGACCTGGTGTGGGCCGGTCACCTCACCAACGACACCCTGGCGCCGTTGCGCGCGGCGCTCGGCGGCGGCGGGGCGCACCGCTCCCGGGCCGCCGCGCCGCGCACCCGCTACCGACGCCCCGGGCGGGTGGCCCTGCCGACGCGGGGCGGCCCCCCGACCGTCGCCGGCCGCTGGTCCCGGCTGCCGGAACGCGACACCGACCCGACCCGCCGCGCCGCGGCCCTGGCCGACGTGCTGCTCGAACGGCACGGCGTGGTGACCCGGGGCGCGGTGCTGGCCGAGCAGGTCACCGGCGGTTTCGCCGCGGTCTATCCGGTGCTCTCGGCGCTGGAGGAGCGCGGCGCGGCCCGGCGGGGCTACTTCGTCGAGGGCCTGGGCGCGGCGCAGTTCGCGGTGCCGGGTGCGGTGGACCGCATCCGGGCGCTGGCCGAGCCGACCGACGGCGGGCGGGGGCGCGGCGGGCCCGCCCTGGTGCTCGCGGCCACCGACCCGGCCAACCCGTACGGTGCGGCGCTGTCCTGGCCGGAGCGGGCCGTCGACTCGGGCGACGGGGCCACCCCGGCGACCGGGCACCGGGCGGGGCGCAAGGCCGGTGCCGTGGTGGTGCTGGTCGCCGGCGACCTGGTGCTCTACGTCGAGCGCGGCGGGCGGACCATCCTCTCCTTCACCGACGAGGCGGACCTGCTGGCGGCGGCCGGTAAGGCGCTCGCCGACGCGGTGCACTCGGGCGCGTTGGGCGCGATGTCGGTGGAGCGGGCCGACGGCGGGGCGGTGCACTCCTCGCCACTGCACGACGCGCTCACCGCGGCCGGCTTCCGCGCCACCCCGCGCGGCCTGCGCCTGCGCGGCTGACCCGCCCCCGACAGGTCCGGGCGCCGCCGGGCCGAGCCGCGCCAGGCCACATCCGGTGAGCGAGCCGCGTCAGGCCGCGCCCAGTCGAGTCGGGTGGCGCCGAGGAGGGCAGGCCCGGGCGGTCAGCGCAGGCCCGTCAGGACCTTCTCGTAGCGGGCGCGGTCGGCGGTGGGGGTCTTCGCCTCCAGGTAGTTGAGCACCACCGTGCCCCGCCGGAACGACTGGCCGCCCCACGTCTCGGCGATCTCGCTGGCGCTGGTCTCGTCGGGGAAGACGTAGACGGTGACCGCGTCGGTGGCGATCAGCTCGGAGCAGCCCAGGCCGAGCCCGTCCGGGCCGCACTCGACCGACCGGTCCCGAGGGTTCGGCACCTTCAGCCCGGCGGCCTTGAACGCGTCCACGACCTGCCGCGCGCCGGGCGTACCGGTCGGCCGGGCCGGCAGCTTCACGGGCGGCGGGCTGGCGGGACGGCGCTCGGTCGCACCGCCGGCGCTCGGAACCGCCGGAGCCGCCCCGGTCGGCGAGGCGGCCGGCGGGGCGGGCCGCGTCGGCGTGGCGGCGGGCGCCTCGGCCGGGCCCGACGACGCTACGGCGGCCGGGGTCGACGCCGGGGCGGCGGAGGGCGCGGCGTGCCGGTCCTCCGCGTCGTCGCCGCAGGCGGCGGTGAGGGCGGCGGCGATCACGAGCACGGCGACGGCGGGCAGGCTCCGGTTGGTCACCCCTGGCAGTCTGCCCAACCGGGTCCCGTCCCGGCAGTGGCCGGTCGGTCAGTGCCGCTGTCCCATTTCCGCCAACCCGCCCCGGTCGGCCGGCACCGGTACGATCCCGACCGGTCGACGAGGGAAGCCGAGGACGACGGGAGTGGACGCGATGACCGGGATGACCGTCCGGCCGGCGCGGGCCGGGGACCGCGCGGCGGTCGACGCGCTGCACGAACGCGAGTGGGGCGGGCCGTACGTCGTCGCCCACGACACCCGCCACGACCTGCGTACGCTGCCGACGCTGGTGGCGGCCGACGGCGCGGGCGCGGTGGTCGGGGCGCTCGCTTACCGTGCCGACGCCGACGGGCTGGAGGTCGTCAGCGTGGTTGCCGCGGCGCCCGGCGGCGGCATCGGCACGGCCCTGTTGGCGGCGGCGGCCGAGGTGGCCCGGGCCGGGGGCCGGCACCGGCTCTGGCTCGTCACGACGAACGACAACCTGCGGGCGCTGCGGTTCTACCAGCGGCGCGGGCTGCGGTTGGTGCGCGTGGACCGGGGCGCGGTGGACCGGGCCCGCCGGCTCAAGCCGAGCATCCCGGTGGTCGGCGAGGACGGCATCGGGCTGCACGACGAGCTGGTCCTGGAGCTGCTGCTCGCTGCCGGCGAAGGGGTGCCCGACGGTAGTACGGAGCACGGCGCGGACCGCGCCCCGTGGATCTCGCTGACCACCGACTACGGCCTCGCCGACGGGTTCGTCGCCGCCTGTCACGGGGTGATCGCGCGGCTGGCGCCGCAGGCCCGGGTCGTCGACGTGACCCATCTGGTCCCGCCGGCCGACGTGCGCCGGGGCGCGGCGGTGCTCGCGCAGGCCGTGCCGCACCTGCCGGAGGGGGTGCACGTGGCCGTCGTCGACCCGGGCGTGGGTACGGCCCGTCGGGGCGTCGCGCTGGCCACCCCGCGCGGGCTGCTGGTGGGGCCGGACAACGGCCTGCTGGTCGACGCCGCCGAGGCGCTGGGCGGGGTGAGCGCGGCCGTCGAGCTGACCGATCCGGCCTGGCTCGCGCCCGAGGTGTCCCGCACGTTCCACGGCCGGGACGTCTTCGCGCCGGTCGCCGCTCGGCTGGCGCTCGGCGCGCCGCTGGCCCGGTTCGGCCCGGCGGTCGACCCGGGATCCCTCGTCCGGCTGCCGGCGCCGGTGCTCCGGCGGGAGGCGGACGGGTTCGCGGCCGAGGTGCTGACCGTCGACCACTTCGGCAACGTCCAGCTGGCCGCCCCGGGCGAGCTGCTGGCGCCGCTGCCGGCCCGGGTCCGGGTGGGGCCGGGCACCGGTTCCGCGTCCGGCCGGGAGGCCGTGCACGGGCGCACCTTCGGCGACGCCCCGCCGGGCGGGCTGGTGGTGCACGCCGACTCCGCCGGCCGGGTCGCCGTGGCGGTCAACGGCGGCCGGGCGGTGGACCTGCTGGCGGTGACGCCGGGCGACCTGCTGCGCATCGCGGCCGGCTGAGCAGACACGCCGCCGCCTGACCTGGCCGGGCACCGGAGCGGGCCGCCGCCGGGTGCCCGGCCGGACCAGTCCGGTCACCGCGCCGGGCCGGGCGGATTCCGCCGACCGGCCCGGCGGGCGTACGGGGTGGAGGGGTCAGCAGAGCGGCACGGTGCCGCCGTAGACCGCCGAGACGTACGCGTGGCTGACGTACTGGCCGCTGGCGAGGCGGTTCCACCGGTTGGTGGTCCGGTACGGGCCGACGACGGTCTGCCCGGTCACGTAGCACTGGATCGGCACGTTGGCGTACCGGGCGGCCAGGCCGCGCACCGCGTAGCCCGTACCGGCGCCGGTGCGGATGTTGAGCGGGCCGTCGCCCACCACGCCGCGCGGGCCGCTGCCGGTCCACAGGTACGCCACGTCCACCCAGGCGTTCGTGGTCAACTGCAACCCGTCCCAGAAGGTGCCGTCGGCGAGGTCGACGCCGGCCGGGTTCAGCACCACCCGGCCGAACTGGTCCCGCCCGCCGTTGTAGCCGGACTGGTAGGCCGCCTGTGCCTGCGGCCGGCCCCGCGGCAGGTCCTTCCAGTTCTCCCGTACCGCGCTGAGGTTCCAGTAGTCGTCGCGGGTGTTCCACGGGCCGACGTCCCAGACCGGGGCGTACTCGCAGCGGCTGCCGGTGGTGGTGCAGACCCGGACGGTGTAGTCGCCGGTGTTCGCCGGGGACAGGCCGCGCCGCGACGGCAGCGCGACGAAGTGGTCCCGCGCCACGATCGTGTGCCCGTTGGCGGTCACGTCGCCGACCAGCCCGATGCGGGTCGCGTACACCCGGTAGGTGAGGCCGGGCGTGGCGGCGGCGACGGCGGCGACGGTGTCGGCGGTGAGCCGCACGGCGCGCACCTCGGCGGTGGCGCCGGGCCGGCTCGCGGTGAGCACCACCCGGGTCTGCACGCGGGTGACCGGCCGGTCGAAGACCGTTCCGCCGGTGGCGTCGCGCCACTCGGTCCAGCCCGCCGCCCGCCACCCCCGCACCTGGGCCTCGGCGGTGCCACCGGCGGCGGTACGGGCGACGACGGTGGCGCTGACCCGGGTGGCGGGCCGGGTCAGGGTGCGCGGCGGCGCGAGGAAGATCCCCTCGGCGACCGCGCTGCGCGTTGAGCGGGCGGGCGCGGGGCGGGAGTCGGCCAGGCGGAGCCCCGCTCGGGTGTGCCGGACGTTGACGTCGTCGCCGTCGACGCGGGAGAGGTCGGCGCTCCACCGCTCGCCGTCGGCGGCGGCGGCGAGCGCGGGGCTCGGGGAGGGCAGGAGGGCGAGGGCGAGGATGACGGTCAGGGCGGTGGTACGGGCACGACGTTGGGGCAGAATCATGGGCATTCTCCTCAGAACCCCCTGATCGTGCCCTTGTGGGTAGATCGACAGGAACCTCCATACAAATGGCGACACATGCGAATTAGGCTCGGACGAGGAAGGATGGACGGGTGCCCGAAGGCGACACCGTCTGGAACACCGCCCGCGTACTGCACCGCGCCCTGGCCGGCGCCCGCCTCACCGGCAGCGACTTCCGGGTGCCGCAGCTCGCCGCCACCGACCTCACCGGCTGGACCGTGCGGGAGTCGGCCAGCCGGGGCAAGCACCTGCTGCTCCGTCTCACCGCCCCACCGAAGGCCGCGCCCCCGCCCACCGGGGCGACCTCGTCGACGAACGCGGGCGACGACGCCGGGGCGCGCTGGACGCTGCACTCACACCTGCGCATGGACGGCGCCTGGCGGGCGTACGCGCCGGGGGAACGGTGGACGGCCCGGCCGGCGCACCTGATCCGGGTGGTGCTGCGCAGCGCGCGGGCCGTCGCCGTCGGCTACCACCTGCACGACCTGGCGCTGGTGCCGACCGCCGAGGAGGAGTCCCTCGTCGGGCACCTCGGCCCCGACCTGCTCGGCGCGGACTGGGACCCGGCGGAGGCCGTACGCCGGCTGGCCGCCCACCCGGACGCCACCATCTCCGAGGCGCTGCTGGACCAGCGCAACCTGGCCGGCGTCGGCAACCTCTACAAGTGCGAGGTGCTCTTCCTGCGCGGCGTCTCGCCCTGGACCCCGGTACGCGCGGTGCCGGACCTCGCGGGCACCGTGGCGCTGGCGCGCAAGCTGCTCGCGGCCAACCGGGGCCGCTGGACGCAGAGCACCACCGGATCGCTGCACCGGGGGCAGACCAGCTACGTCTACGGCCGGCGCGCCCAGCCCTGCCGCCGGTGCGGCACGGCGATCCGCAAGGAGGAACTGGGCGAGCGGGTCACCTACTGGTGCCCGGTCTGCCAACCCGAACGCCAGGCGGACTGACGCCCGGGTCGGCGTGTCGGGCGGGACACTCCGGCGCTGCGGCGGCGAGTCGCATCCCCGCCACAGAAACGGACGATTGGGTACTTCCTAACCCCGCCGTCGAGGTCGCATGCTGCGGTTGACTCCTCACGCATCGTCAGCGACGCGCGACGGGTCCGCCACGTCGCGGTGGCGGCCGCCGCGCCCGAGACCGGGGAGAGCCATGGAGCTGTTCCGCAGACTCCGCGTCCCGTGGGCGCAGCGGGTGCCGGCCCGCCCCGACGGCGGGGCCGCCGACGGGGCCGGGGCGGGTCCCGTCCCGGCGGCCCGGCGCGCGACGGAGCCGGTCGCCGCGCCGGCCAGCCTCGATCCGGCCGCCGTCCCGCGCTACTTCGGCCCGGTGCCGAACCACGCGCGCAGCCCGCTGCCGGTCGTCGACGCCGACGGCTCCGTGGTGCCCGGCACCGGCATCCGCAAGTTCGTCGACGCGCTGCCGCGCCTCGGCACGCCCGGCCGCACCGAGCTGGGCGCCCGCCTGCCGGTGGCGGTGCCCGACACCGTCAGCTACCCGGGCTGCGACTACTACGAGATCGGCCTGGAGCAGTACGCGCAGCGGCTGCACCGGGACCTGCCGGCGACCCGGCTGCGCGGCTACCGGCAGCTCAACCTCGGCACGGACGCCCACGGGCACAACACGGTCGTGCCGGCGGGGCGGCCCTGGCACCTGGGTCCGTTCATCCTGGCCCGGCGGGGCCGGCCGGTCCGGGTCAAGTTCATCAACCAGCTGCCCACCGGCCGCTCCGGCGAGCTCTTCCTGCCGGTTGACGCGACCGTCGACGGCGCCGGTGCCGGCCCGCTCGACGGCCCGGCGCCCTACCCGCAGAACCGCGCGGTGCTGCGGCTGGCGGGCGCGCACACCGGCTGGACCAGCGCCGGCAACCCCTGGCAGTGGGTCACCCCGGCCGGTGAGATCACCCCGTACCCGACGGGGCCCGGCCTGACCCACGTGCCCGACATGCCGCCGCCCGGCGCGGGCGCCACCACGCTCTACTACCCGAACGAGCAGAGCGGGCGGCTGTGCTGGTTCCACGACAACACCGTGGGCCTGGCCCGGCTCACCGTCTACTCCGGGCAGCTCGCGCTCTACCTGCTCACGGACCCGGCCGAGGAGCGGCTCGTCGCCGACGGGGTGCTCCCCGCCGACCAGCTGCCCCTGGTGTTCGAGGACAAGACCTTCGTGCCGGAGGACGCCCAGCTCGCCGCGGAGGACCCCACGTGGGACCGGGACCGCTGGGGCTCCCGGGGCAACCTCTGGCACCCGCACGTCTACCAGCCCCGGCAGAACCCGCACCGGGCCGACGGGGCGAACCCGACCGGCCGGTGGGACTACGGCCCCTGGTCGCGTACGGCCGACGACACCGGGCAGCGGGAGCAGCCCGCCACGCCCCACCGGGCTGACCCGGTGCCGAACCCGCACCACGATCCCGTCGCCGAACCCGACGAACCGCCGCTGGCACCCGGCGTACCGCACCCCTCGGCGGTGCCCGACGCGTTCGGCGACACCGTGCTGGTCAACGGGATCGCGTACCCGTACCTGGAGGTCGAACCGAGGACGTACCGGTTCCGGATCCTCAACGCCTGCCTGGACCGGGCCCTGAACCTCCAGCTCTACCGGGCCCGCTCGGACGGGCCGATGTGGGACGCGGACGGCGCGCTGACCGACGCCGACGCCGGGGAGGTGCCGATGGTGGAGGCGGTACGCGCGCCGGACCGGCCGGCCGGCTGGCCGACGGACGGGCGCGAGGGCGGGGTCCCGGACCCGCGCGCCGCCGGCCCGCGCCTCGTCCAGATCGGCAACGAGTGCGGCCTGCTCCCCGCGCCGGTGCCGGTGCCGAACCAGCCGGTCGGCTACCGGTACGACCGGCGCGACCCGACCGTGCTCAACGTCGACGCGCACGCGCTGCTGCTCGCCCCGGGAGAGGTCGCCGACGTGCTGGTCGACTTCTCCACCGTCGCGCCCGGCGGCACGCTGATCCTCTACAACGACTGTCCCGCCCCGCTGCCCGGCTTCGACCCGCGCGCCGACCACTTCACCGGTGGCCCGGACCGCACCGCCGAGGGCGGGGCGCCGCCGACCCGCCCCGGGTACGGGCCGAACACCCGCACCCTGCTCCAGTTCCGGGTGGCGGGGACCCCGGCGCCGCCGTACGACCTGGCGCGGCTGCGCGAGCGTCTGCCCGCCGCGTACGCGGCCAGCCAGCGGCCGCCGATCGTGCCGCAGCCGGCGTACGACGCCGCCCTCGGCACCCGGACGGCGCGCGACACGGTGGTGCCGGTGCACGCCGCGACGGTCAGCTTCGTTCCGGCCGACGCTGCCGCCCCGGTGCTCCTGCCGATCGAGGTCAAGTCGGTGCAGCAGGTCTTCGAGCCGGAGCACGGCCGGCTCGTCGGCCGGCTCGGCGTCGGGCACCCGCACGCCGGACCGCTCTCCCCCACCGTCCTGCCGCTCGGGCCGAGCGACCCGGCCACCGAGGTGCTGCACGTCAGCGACCCGGCCGTCGCGGTGGGTGGGCCCACCGACGGCACCCAGATCTGGCGGATCCGCGGCAACAGCCGGCAGACCCAGCCCGTGCGGTTCACCGGCTGCGACGTGCAGGTGATCGGCCGGGTCGGCTGGGACGGCGCCACCCGGGCGCCACACCCGGCGGAGCGGGGCTGGAAGCAGGTCGTCCGGGTCGACCCGCGCGAGGACGTGATCGTCGCGCTCCGGCCGGTCGCGCCACCCCTGCCCTTCAAGATCGGCGACAGCGTACGGCTGCTCGACCCGCTCCGGCCGGCCGGCGCCCGGACCGGCTCGACCCCGGTCAGCCCGGTGGACGGGCGGCCCGCGCTGGTCGTCAACCAGCTCGTCAATCTGGGCTGGGAGTACCACTGGCACAGCCAGCTCGGCGGCCACCGGGACCAGGGCATGATCCGGCCGCTGGTGCTACGGATGTCGCCCCGGGCACCGACCGGGCTGACCGCGACCCCGGCCCCCGGCTCGGCCACCGCGCTGCCGGCGATCGCGTTGACCTGGACGGGCAACGGCAGTCGTCCCCCGGCCACCAGCCACCTGCTCCAGCGGGCCACGGACGCCGCCTTCACCGACCGGCTCACGTCGATCACCGTGGCGGCCACGGCGACCCGCTACACCGACGCCACCGTCACGCCCGGGGTGACCTACCACTACCGCATCCGGGCGGAGAACGCGGTGAGCTGCTCCACGTGGTCCAACAGCGTGCCGGCCTCGGTGCAGCTCGCCGCGCCGGCCGGACTGACCGCGACGATCCCGCCCGCCGCGCCGCTGCGGATCGCGCTGCGCTGGGCCAACCGTTCCTTCGCCACCGGGATCGACGTGCAGCGGGCCACCAATCCGACGTTCAGCAGCGGGCCGGGCACCACGGCCATCGGGGTCGGCGACAACCACCTCGACGCCGCCGTGGCCCCCGACACCACGTACTACTACCGGGTGCGGACCACCTACCTCGGCGCCGCCTCGGCCTGGTCGACGGTGGCCCGGGCGACCACCCCGCCGGCGCCGGGCCCGCCGACGGGGGTGACCGCCACCGCGACGGCCCCCGGGCCGGACACGGCGACGGTCATCCTCGGCTGGGCGGCGAGCACCCCGGCCGCGCCGGGCGCGGGGTTCATCGTGCAGCGGGCGCTGGACCCGGCGTTCAGCCGGGAGGTGGCGACCTTCACCGTCACCGGCCGGGGCTTCACCAACACCGGCCTGGCGCGCGGCGTCACCTACCACTACCGGATCCGGTCGTTCAACGTGGTCGGCGCCTCCCCGTTCACCGGCCCGATCCCGATAACCACGCCGCCGTGACCGGCCCGCGCCGGATCGTGAGGCGGGGCGGCGTCAGGGGGTGCGGAGCGGGGCGTTGACGGCGCGGAGTTCGGTCAGGGCCGAGGCGACGCCGTGCAGCAGGTCGGTCGCCTCGGTGAGGCGCGAGGCCGCCGGGTGCGCGGCGTCGGGGTGCGCGTCCCCGGCGACGTAGCCGGCGGCGGCCACGACCAGCCGCTCGTACGCGGTGACGCCCTCCTCCAACTGCGCGGTCAGGGCGCGGTGCGCCTCGGCCAGCGGCGGACGGGACTCGGCCGGGGCGAGCCGCAGCGTGCGCTCGACGCTGGCCACCCGGTCGGCGAGGTCGCGCAGCGACCGGTCGGCCTCGGCGGCCTCCAGCACGGCCGGCGACGCCAGCCCCGTCAGCCGCCCGGTCATCCCGGCGAGGGTGAGGGCGGCCCGGTCCAGCCGGGCCCACGGCTCGGCGGCGCTGGTGCCGCGCAGCGCCACCCGCGAGCGCACCCGCCGGACCTCGGCGAGCACCCCCGGGCCGACGGGCAGCCGCTCCACGGCGGCGACCAGCTTGGCGCGCGACCGCGCGGCGGCCTCGGCCGGATCGAGCGGCGGCGGCGCCGGCTGGGCGGCCAGCGCCCGCAGGTCGATCCAGCGCCAGGCGGCGAGCACCAGCGCGCCGCCCGCGCCGGCCGCCCACGCCGCGTCGGGCAGCCCGAGCCCGGCGTACGGGGTCAGCACGGCGGCGGCACCGCTCAGGCCACCGGCCGTGACGCTCCACCGGCGTGCGGACCCCCGCAACCTGCTCAGGCGCCGGAAGTACCGCGTGCGCTCGTCTGCCACCTCTGCCTCCTCGACCCGGCCGCTCAGCCGGCGGCGGTGGTGTCCCCGGTGCCGCGCTCGCGGCCCATGCTGGCCCGGATCTCGTTCAACCGGGCGGCGGCCGCCGGGTCGGCGGCCGGCGCGGCGGGCTGGGCCTGCTCCACACCCGGTCGTTCCTGTTGGGCGCCGAGCTGCTCGCCGGCCATGCTCGACCGGATCTGCTCCAGCCGGGAGGAGCCGGCCGAGTCCAGGGTCGACTTCTGGATCTCCAGCATGCGGCCCTCGACGGAGTTGCCGGCCAGCTCGGCACGGCCCATCGCCGTGGCGTAGCGCTGCTCGATGCGGTCGCGCACCTCGTCGAGCGAGGGCGTGTTGGCGGGAGCGGTCAGCGACGACATCGACTCCAGCGAGCGGGCCACGCTCTCCTGCATCTTGGCCTGCTCCAGCTGGCTGAGCAGCTTGGTGCGCTCGGCGAGCTTCTGCTGGAGGATCATCGAGTTGTTCTCGACCGCCCGGCGGGCCTGGGCGGCGGCGCCGAGCGCCTGGTCGTGCAGGGTCTTGAGGTCCTCCGTGGCCTGCTCGGCCGAGACCAGCTGGGTGGCCAGGGTCTGCGCGGACTGCTCGTAGCGGCCGGCCTCGGTCTCGTCGCCCCGGGCGCGGGCCTGGTCGGCGAGGACCAGGGCCTGGCGGGCGTTGGCCTGCAGCCGCTCGACCTCGGACATCTGACGGGACAGCTTCATCTCCAGCTGCCGCTGGTTGCCGATCACGGCGGCGGCCTGCTGCACCAGCGCCTGGTGCTGGCGCTGAGCCTCCTCGATGGCCTGCTGGATCTGCACCTTCGGATCGGCGTGCTCGTCGATCCTGGCGCCGAAGAGCGCCATCAGGTACTTCCACCCCTTGACGAACGGGTTCGCCATCTTTGCGTTGTCCCCTCAGTAGCGTCGCTCCGCCTCGACCGCGCCGGATGCTCCCGGCCGGCTCCGGCGCGGCAGTGGCTCCATCGTCCCAGCCGGACGCCACCCGGGCACCCGTACCGGCGAGCGAAGCGAGCGCCGACGCCGTCCGCGATCAAGGGTACGCGGCCCCGTCGAGGCCGACCACGTGGCGCGAGAGCGGAAGGTGGATCAGGCGGCGCAGACCACGTCGCGCTCGCTGCCCCGGACCCGGGAGCTGCGCAGGGTGGCCTTGAGCGGGGAGTCCTGACGGACCTGGACGGCGACCGTGCCGTCCGAGCTGACCTGGTGCACGCCCCGACCCGTGCTCCTGCGCACCGCGACGGGGGCGGCGGGCACGGCCGGCTCGTCCTGCACCGGCACCAGCACGCCGGGCATCTGCTCGGCGAGGGCGACCGTGTCGCTGACCTCGCGCAGCAGCTCCGACAGGCGCGCGCCGAGCGCGTCGCAGATCGCCGCCAGCAGCTCGCTGGAGGGCTCCTTCTGGCCGCGTTCGATCTCGGAGAGGTAGCCGAGGCTCACGTTGGCGGCGGAGGAGACCTCCCGCAGGGTGCGGTGCTGCCCCTGCCGGCGCGCCCGCAGTGCGTCACCGATCACGCGGCGTAGCAGGACCATTCGCACCTCCCCCTGAGGGACACCACTCTTTCACGCGGCCCGTCCGGCGCGTCGAGCCGCACCGGTCGCCGGAGCCTTCCCGCAACCGTACCCGTTGCGGGCCCTCACGACATCCCACCCCGCCCCTCGGATCCGGGGAGAACCGTCACCGGCGACCCGCGCCGGCCGCGTCGGTCCGCCCGCCGTGGGCCCCGGCCGCCCGGGTGTCGGACTCCGCCGCCGCGGCGGCGTCGGTCTCGTGGATCCGCCCGGCGAGCAGCCGCAACGCCTCGACGACCGCGGCCGAGCGGATGTGGTCGCGACCGCCGGCCAGGTCGAGCTGCCGGACCTCGGTGCCGGACGGCCCGGCCACGGCGACGTAGACCAGCCCGACCGGCTTGCCGTCCTGCGGTTCGGGACCGGCCACCCCGGTGGTCGCCAGGCCCCAGTCGGCCCCGCAGCGTCGCCGTCCGCCCTCCGCGAGGGCCACCGCCACGTCCGGGTCGACCGGCCCCCGGTCGGCCAGCAGATCCTCCGGTACGTCGGCGAGCAGCGACTTGAGTTCGGTGGCGTAGACCACCAGGCCGCCCCGGTAGATCCCGCTCACCCCGGCGATCTCGACGATCGAGGCGGCCAGCAGCCCGCCCGTGAGCGACTCGACGGTGGCGAGGGTCTCGTGCCGCTCCGAGAGGCTGTGCACCACGCCGGCCGCCGGGCTTCCGACCGGCCGTACTCCGTCCGCGTCACTGTCCATGTCCCGGATCCTTTCCCCGCCCGGCCCGCCCTACGCATCCTCCCCGACCGGCGCGGGGGTACGCCCCCGGAGCCGTCGACATCCGGGCGTGCGGCGGCTCAGGTGGTGGGGCGGCGGAGCCGGAGGGCCTGGGCGACGTAGTCGAAGCCGGTGACCACCGTGACGCCGACGGCGGCGGCCATGATCCACGGGCCGACGGCGGCGAGCACGGCCGGCATCGGCCACAGGTACCACGTGATGGCCAGGATCTGGAGCGCAGTCTTGATCTTGCCGCCCCGGCTGGCCGCGATCACGCCGTGCCGGATCACCCAGAAGCGCAGCGCGGTGATGCCCAGCTCGCGGGCGAGGATCACGGCGGTCACCCACCAGGGCAGCTGGTCGTACCAGGAGAGCAGCAGCAGCGCCGCCCCGGTGAGGGCCTTGTCCGCGATCGGGTCGGCGACCTTGCCCACCGAGGTGACCAGGGCGAACCGGCGGGCGATCCAGCCGTCCACCAGATCGGTCGCCGATGCGACGACGAAGATCAGGCAGGCGACCATCCGCCAGCCGGCGTGGGTCATCGCCGAGGCGACCACGGACGCCCCGAAGACCGGCACCAGGACGAGGCGCAACGCGGTGAGCGCGTTGGCCGCGTTCAGCACGGGCACGCCCGCCACCACCGGCGCGGGAGTCGAGTCCGTCGCCCCGGTCACCGCCGCGCCCCGCTCCGGCCGCCGTGGCGCACCTGGCACCCCACCACGTGGCTCCCCCGCTCCGTCCGGGCCCGCCGTCACCGTGTTGCGCCGGGCGCAGCCGAGATCATCTCATCCGGGACCGCGACCAGGTCCACCCCTTCGGTGCCCGTGACCGTCGCCCGCACCAGGTCGCCCGGGCGCAGCGCGGCCAGGTCCACCCCGCCGTCCGACGGGGCCACGAGGGTGGTCGAGCCGTCGACCTCGGGGGCCTGGTGGGCCGCCCGCCCCTCGACCACGCCGTCGTCGACCGAGTCGACCAGCACCTCGACCGTGGAACCCAGGCGCTCCTCGGCGCGCTGGGAGCAGAGCTCGTCGGCGAGCGCACTGAGCCTGTCGTAGCGGCGCTTGACCGTGGCGGCGGAGACCTTGCCCGACAGCCCGGCGGCCTCGGTGCCGTCCTCGTCGCTGTAGTCGAAGACCCCGATCGCGTCCAGCCGCGCCTCGGTCAGGAACCGGACCAGCTCCTGGTAGTCGGCGCGGGTCTCGCCGGGGAAGCCGACGATGAAGTTGCTCCGCGCGCCCGCCTCCGGGGCCAGCGCGCGGGCACTCGCCAGCAGCTCCAGGAACCGGTCGGTGGAGCCGAAGCGGCGCATCCGGCGCAGCACCGGCTCGCTCGAGTGCTGGAACGACAGGTCGAAGTAGGGCGCCACGCCGGGCGTGGTGGCGATCGCCTCGACCAGGCCGGGCCGGGTCTCGGCCGGCTGGAGGTAGCTCGCCCGCACCCGGACGATGCCGTCGATCGCGGCGAGCTGGGGCAGCAGCTTCTCCAGCGCCCGGGGGTCGCCCAGGTCCTTGCCGTAGGAGGTGGAGTTCTCGCTGACCAGCACCAGCTCGCGTACGCCGGTCTTGGCCAGCCACTCCGCCTCGGCGAGCAGTTCGTCGGGCGTACGGGAGACGAAGGCGCCGCGGAAGGCGGGGATGGCGCAGAACGCGCAGCGCCGGTCGCAGCCGCTGGCGAGCTTGAGCGAGGCGACCGGGCCGGTGTCGAGCCGGTGGCGCAGCACCTGGCGCAGGTGGGCCGGGGTGTGCTCGTCGGTCTCGGTGACGCCCCGGACCGGGGTGCCGTGACCGGGCAGCGACACCGCGCTGTCGCGCCGCGAGACGGGGGTGAGCGGCAGCAGCTCACGCCGGTCGCGCGGGGTGTGCGCGCCGATCCGCTCGCCGGCGACCACGGCGTCCAGCCGGGCGGCGATGTCCGGGTAGTCGTCGAAGCTCAGCACCGCCTGCGCCTCGGGGAGGCTGTCGGCCAGCTCGCGGCCGTACCGCTCGGCCATGCAGCCGGCGGCGACCACCTTGGCACCGGTGTCGGCGGCGGCCAGCAGGGTCTGGATGGAGTCCTGCTTCGCCTTCTCCACGAAACCGCACGTGTTGACGACCACCACGTCGGCGCCCTCGCCGTCGGTGGTCACCTGCCAGCCGTCGGCGTGCAGCCGGGCGGCCAGCTCCTCCGAGTCGACCTCGTTGCGGGCGCAGCCCAGGGTCAGCAGGGCGACCCGACGGCCGTCGGACGACGACTCCACGTCGTGGCGCGGCGTCGCCGGAGCCGTTGAGCCGGAGTCGTTGGACGACGACTCCAGGCCGCGGCGCGGCTCCAGACGCGCCGAGCTGGAGTTGTCGGAGGAGGAGGTGGCAGACACCATCCGAGGGTACCGGGCCGGCGGGCGGCGACCGTCAACGGCGGGCCGCCGCATCGACCGCCTCACACTCCCCCGCCGTCACGGCCGGCTCAGCCCACCGCCGCGCCGACCCGGACCAGCCGGTCGAGCAGGAAGACCTCCGTGCCGGCCAGGCCGGTCGAGCAGAAGACCGAGACCTGGTCCGCGTCGGTCCGGCCGGGGACCGCGCCGGCCAGCACCGCGCCCAGGTCGCGCAACCGCCCGGCGTACGCGGGCAGCGCCGCCAGCATCGGCGGGTCGTACGCGGCCGCCTGCGCGGGCGAGTCGGTCACCAGCAGGTCGGCGGCGTCCAGCAGGTCGGCGCCGAACTCGTGCCGGTCGACCTGCTTGAAGCCGACCGCGTTGACGTGGGTGCCGGGGGCCAGGTCGGCGGCGTCGAGCACCGGGGTGACGGCGGTGGTGGCGAGCACCACGACGTCGCGGTCGCGGACGGCGGCGCGGGCCGACTCCACCGCCCGCGCCGGCACGCCCAGCTCGGCGCGGACCCGGGCGGCGAACGCCTCCCGCCGGGCGACGGAGCGGCTGTGCACGGTGACCTCGCGCAGCGGGCGGACGGCTGCGGCGGCCCAGAGCTGGGTCCACGCCTGCCCGCCCGAGCCGATCACGCCCAGGGTGGCGGCGTCCGGTCGGGCCAGGGCGTCCACGGCCACCCCGCCGAGCCCGCCGGTACGCCGGGAGCCCAGCTCCTCGCCGACCGCCACCGCCCGGACCGCCCCGGTACGCCCGTCGTGCAGCACCACCACCTGCTCGCTCCCCGGGTGCCCGAACGTGTCGTACGAGCGGTAGCCGTACCACTCGCCGGTGAGGTGCCCCGCGGTGAGCACCATCCGTCCCCCGCCCAGCGGCGCGGCGGCCCGGGGCGGGGCCACCAGGCGGCCGGCGTACGCGGCGAGCACGGCGTCGCGCATCGCGGCCACCGTGGTGGGTGCGTCCAGCGCGGCGGCGACGTCGGAGTCGGCGAAGAGCAGCGGCATGATCCGATACTGCAAGTTGAAGCGAGGTTCACGTCAAGTCGTGGTGGCCCGGCTCACCCGGGCCGCCGCCCGGCCGGTGCTAACGTCGGACGTGGCGGCCACGGTCGCCCCGGACGAGTGGTGGGCGTACCCGGTCAGGCCAAGACGCCCCGCGTGTGTGTACCGACCCACTCGTCCCGGCCCGACGGTCCGGGCGCCGACGCAGAGGTGATTCCCCATGGCCTGGATCGTGCTGGTGATCTCCGGACTTCTCGAGACCGCGTGGGCGATCGCCCTCGACCGCAGCGCCGGCTTCACGCGGCTCGTCCCGTCGCTGGTCTTCGGGGTGACCCTGGTGCTCAGCATGGCCGGGCTGGCGTACGCGCTGCGCGAGATCCCGGTCGGCACCGGCTACGTCGTGTGGGTCGGCATCGGGGCGGTCGGCACCGCCCTGGTCGGCATGCTCGCGCTGAACGAGCCGGCCAGCCTGCCCCGGATCGCCTGCCTGCTGCTGGTGGTCGCCGGCGTCGTCGGCCTGAAGATCTTCCACTGACCGGCCTCTTCCGGGGCGAGGCGTGACGGAAGGCCACAGTGGGTAGAGCTGTGCCTGGCACCGGAAAGGCTCTCACCCACGGAGGCAGACAATGGCCAACATGCACTCGACCGCCCGCCCGCGCACCAACGCCGCCCGCATCTGCACGATCCTGGGCTTCGTGTTCGCGGTCCTCGCGCTCCTGCTCAACCCGCTCGTCTTCGGCGTGATCGGGCTGGTCCTGGGCATCGTCGGCGCCGTGCTCGGCGACAAGCCGCTCGGCTGGTACGCCGCCGCCGCCAACGTGGCCGCCATCGTCATCAGCCTGCTGATCATCAACGCGCTCGTCAACAACTGACCCCCGCTCCCCCGGGCGAAGACCGGGCCCGCCGGCGTGCCGGCGGGCCCGTCGCCTGTGCGCCCTGTGGGGCGGTTGCCGGGCTCAGCCTCCGGCCGGTGACGACCGGGAACGCCCCCGCGCCAGCAGCGGCCGGCCGGTCCTAGTCCTCGCCGCCGCGCAGCCCGACCAGGACCTCCTCCAGCTCGTCCGGCTTGACCAGCACGTCACGGGCCTTGGACCCCTCCGACGGGCCGACCACGCCCCGGGTCTCCATGAGGTCCATCAGCCGCCCGGCCTTGGCGAAGCCGACCCGCAGCTTGCGCTGGAGCATCGAGGTCGAGCCGAACTGCGAGGTGACCACCAGCTCGACCGCCTGCACCAGCAGGTCGAGGTCGTCGCCGATCTCCTCGTCGATCTTCTTCTTGCCGGCGTCCGGCGCGACGAGCACGTCCGGGCGGAACTCCGGCTCGCGCTGGTCCTTGCAGAACTTCACCACGTCGGCGATCTCGCGCTCGGTCACCCAGGCGCCCTGGATGCGGATCGGCTTCGAGGCGCCCATCGGCAGGAAGAGGCCGTCGCCGCGGCCCAGCAGCTTCTCCGCGCCCGGCTGGTCGAGGATGACCCGCGAGTCGGCGAGCGAGGAGGTGGCGAACGCCAGCCGCGACGGCACGTTCGCCTTGATCAGGCCGGTGACCACGTCGACCGACGGGCGCTGGGTGGCCAGCACCAGGTGGATGCCGGCCGCGCGGGCGAGCTGGGTGATCCGGACGACCGAGTCCTCCACGTCGCGGGGGGCGACCATCATCAGGTCCGCCAGCTCGTCCACGATCACCAGCAGGTACGGGTACGGGCGCATCTCCCGCTCGCTGCCCGGCGGCGCCTTGATCTCGCCGTTGCGGACCTTGCGGTTGAAGTCGTCGATGTGCCGGACCCCGTTGGCGGCGAGGTCGTCGTAGCGCATGTCCATCTCGCGCACGACCCACTCCAGCGAGTCCGCCGCCTTCTTGGCGTTGGTCACGATGGGGGTGACCAGGTGCGGGATGCCCTCGTAGCCGGTCATCTCGACCCGCTTCGGGTCGATCAGCAGCAGCCGCACCTCGTCCGGCGTGGCCCGGGTGAGGATGGACACCAGCAGCGAGTTCAGGCAGGACGACTTGCCCGCACCCGTCGCGCCGGCGATCAGGATGTGCGGCATCTTGGCGAGGTTGGCCACCACGTAGCCACCCTCGATGTCCTTGCCGAGCGCCACCACCATCGGGTGGTGGTCGCTGGTGGCGGCCCGCGAGCGCAGCACGTCGCCGAGCGCCACGTTCTCCGGGTCGGTGTTCGGGATCTCCACCCCGACCGCGCTCTTGCCCGGGATCGGGCTGAGGATCCGCACGTCGGGCGACTTCACCGCGTACGCGATGTTGCGGGAGAGCTGGGTGATGCGCTCGACCTTGACGCCCGGACCGAGCTCCACCTCGTAGCGGGTGACGGTCGGCCCGCGGGTGAAGCCGGTGACGGCGGCGTCCACGCCGAACTGCTCGAAGACGCCGGTGAGCGCGACGATGACCTCGTCGTTGGCCTTGCTCCGGGACTTCGGGGCCGCGCCGCTGCCGAGCATGTTGGCCGGCGGCAGCGTGTAGTCGCCCGACAGCCCGGTCAGCGCGAGCTGCTCGGCCCGGGTCGGGGCGGGCGAGTGCTCCGGCGGCTCGGCCGGCTTGCGGGTGGCCGGGACCCGGCCCGGGGGCTTGCGGGGCAGCACCAGGGTCTCCTGGAGGTCCACCCCGTCGAGGTCCTCGTCGAACTCCGCCGGGTCGAGCGGCGGTGGGGCGGCTCGCTTCGCCGGACGCTTACGGCGCGCGGGCTTGGCGGGCGCCTCGTCGGTCTCCTCCGGCCCGACGGGCGGGGCGATCCGGGTGCCGAACAGCAGACCGAGCCGCTCGGGCACCTTGTTGATGGGGGTCGCGGTGACCACCAGCAGGCCGAAGACCAACAGCAGGATCAGCAGCGGCACGGCCACCCAGGCGGTGACCGCCCGCTCCATGAGGCTGCCGACGCCGGCGCCGACCAGGCCGCCGGCGAAGTCGCGCTGGCCCGCGTCGGCCGGTTCCTGTCCGATGTGCAGCATCGCGGCGGTGGCGACCAGCATGGACGTCCAGCCGACCAGCCCCCGGCCGCGGTGCTCGGGATCGACGGGCTCGCGCATCAGCCGCCAGGCGCCGATCATCAGCAGCACCGGCACCACGACCGAGATCGCCCCGAGGAAGAGCCGGACGGTGTCGGCCAGCCGCGCGCCGACCGGACCGGCGCCGGAGAACCAGAGGGCCACCGCGCTGAGCAGGGCGAGGCCGAAGACCAGCAGGCCCGCGCCGTCACGACGCTGCTCCGGGTCGAGCCCCCGGGCGGAGCCGGCCTGCCGGAACGCCCAGCCGACGCCGTGCGCCATCCCCATCCACAGTGCGCGGACCGCCTGCCCGACGATCGGGCCCGGGCCGGGCCGGGCCGCCGGCCGCCGCCGGGGCGCCGCCCGGCCGGCCTTCTTCGCCGGCTGACGGGCACGACTGTTCGTGGTGCCACGCGGCGACGCGCCGCGCCGCCGGCTCGCCTGAGAGGTACGGCCCGCCATAGCATCAACCTAATGGCGTGACCCGGCAGAACGCCGCCTTTCCGGGTCGTGTCCGCGTGTCGCAGCGCGGGCCCGCCGCGTCACGTGATATCTGCCTCAGAAGGGATGCCCCCATGCCGTCGCCGGAGACCGAGGACGGCCGGGACGGCCCCCTGACCGGACACCCGGGGGCGCTGGAGCCGCTGACCGGCGAGCTGATCGCCGCCGTGCTGCGCAGCCGGGGATACCACGTCGGGGCCGACGCCGACGGCGACCTGGTCGGCCGCTGGGACGACAGCCTGATCTGGTTCCTGCGCCCCGGCACCGCCGGGGAGCTGCTCCAGGTCCGCACCCTGACCGCGCCGACGTTCCCCATCGAGTACGTACCGGCGCTGCACGCCTTCTGCAACGCGTGGAACCACGACCGGCTCTGGCCGAAGGCGTTCGTGCACGTCGAGGACGACGGGCGGGCCCGAATCTGCGGCGAGGTCATCACCGACCTGGAGCGCGGCGTCACCGCGCACCAGCTCGACCAACTGCTCGACTGCGGCATCGCCACCGGCTGCCAGCTCGCCACCGAGGTGGCCCGGCTGCCCGGCGGGGTGGTGGCGTGACGGGTCAGGGCGGGGGCCTGGCCGGCCGCGGCCTCGACCCGTTCGGACTGCCCGGCTGGTGGAGCGGGCTGCGGCGCGGGGGCCGGCGGCCCGACCCCGCGCTGGCCGGCGCGCTCGCCGACGCCCGCGACACCCCAGACGGCGAGGCCCGCAGCACCGAGCTGGAGCGGATCGCCGCGCACGCCGACGCCACGGGCGACGACCGGACGGCGCTCGCGGCCCGGTTCGCGTTGATCGAGGCGTACCTCCTGCACGGGGAGCGGTGGCGGCTGGTCGAGCCGCTGCGCCGCTGCCTCGCCACCGCCCAGCGTCACCCCGAGCTGCTGGCCGGCGACCAGGCCGAGCTGCTGCGGCGCCACCGGCGCTACGCGGTCGAGGCCCTGCTCGGCTCGCCACGGGTCGGGCTGGACCAGGCCCGGGCCATGTTGGACGACCTCGCCGCGTGTGCCGCCGACGACCCGGCGGTCGTCGCCGAGCTGCGCTGCCGCATCGCCGACCACCTCGGCGACGAGCCGACCGCCCGGCGGTGCTACGAGCGCTGGGCGGCCGGGGATCCGGGACCGGTCGGCGGCTGCCCGGACTGCGCGGCGGCCCGGCGGGCGGACCTGCTCGCCGGGTGGGGCGACCATCCGGCCGCGCTGGCCGCCCTGGGGGACGTCGCCGACGGCGCGGACGGCTGCACCGAGCAACCGGAGCGGGCGCTGGCCGCCGGAATGCTGTCCTGGCTGCGGGTCGGCCAGCCGGAGCGGGCGGCCGAGGCGCACGTGCGGGCGTACCGGCGCCACCGGCGGGAGCGGGCCGCCTTCCCGCTGCTCGCCGCGCACCTGCGGTGGTGCGCGCTGGCCGGGCACCCCGCCCGGGGGCTCGACGTCCTCGCCGAGCAGTTGCCCCGGCTGGACCAGCCGCACGACGACCTGTCGGCGATGGAGTTCGCCGCCGCCGGGGCGCTGGTCTGCGCCCTCGCCGTGCAGGCGGGGCTCGGCGGCCGGACGGTGCACCGCCCCGCGTACGGGGTGCGGCCGGCCGCCGACCTGGACGTGGCCACGCTGGGCGCGACCCTGCTGGGCGTGGCCACCGCGCTGGCCGGCAGCTTCGACGCCCGCAACGGCACCGGCCACCAGTCCGGCCGGATCGCGTCCTGGCTGGCCGAGCGGCCGGCCGCCGCGCCGGTGCCCCTGCCGTCCGACGACGGCCCCGACGACGTCGACGACCCGGCCGAGGAGGCCCCGCCGCCGGACGACGAGCCCCGCCCGCTGAGCGTGGCGATGATCACCGCCGCCCTCGACCGACGCGGGGACCGCTACGAAGTGGACGACCGCGGCGGCGTGACGGGCCGGTGGGGCGAGGCGCTGATCCAGTTCCGGCGCGGCGGCGAGCGGGGCGAGATCCTCCAGGCCCGGTCCGTGGCGAGCCGCCGGCTGCCGGCCGACCGGCTCGCGGAGGCGTACGCCTTCTGCAACGCCTGGAACCACGACCGGCTGCTGCCGAAGGCGTACGTGCACGAGCAGGACGGCGAGCTGATGCTGGCCGGCCACGTCGCCACCGACCTGGCGCACGGGGTGGCCCCCGCCCAGCTCGCGGTCCTGCTCGACGCGGCCGTGCAGACCTGCGTCGCGTACGCCGACGCGGTGGCCGCCCTCCCCTGACCGGCCGGCGGCCCACGGGTGGTGTCCGAAACCCGCCGGACGATCTCCTCGCGCCCTGGTGGACTGGTGCCCATGACGACGACGCACCAGCAGCACGCCGCCCAGCTCCTGCACTCCCTGCACCGCCCCGGCACCCCGCTCGTCCTGCCCAACGCCTGGGACGTGGCCAGCGCCCGGATCGTGGCCGACTGCGGCGCGGCGGCGGTCGCCACGACCAGCGCCGGCGTCGCGTGGAGCCTGGGCGCCCGGGACGGCGACGAACTGGACCGGGAGCACGCCCTGGCGGTGGTGGCCCGCGTCGCCGCCGCCGTCACCGTCCCCGTCACTGCGGACATCGAGAGCGGGTACGCCGCCGACCCGGCCGGGGTCGCCCGCACCGTGGCCGGCGTGCTGGCCGCCGGCGCGGTCGGCGTGAACATCGAGGACGCCCCCGCGGCCGGGACGTCGGCGCTACGGCCGGTCGACGAACAGTGCGCCCGGATCCGGGCGGCCCGGGACGCCGCCGACGAGGCGGGGGTGCGGCTCTTCGTCAACGCCCGCACCGACGTCTACCTGCGGGCGGTGGGCGACCCGGCGGACCGGTTGGCGGAGGCGCTGCGCCGGGCGGAGGCGTACCGGGCGGCGGGCGCGGACGGGGTCTTCGTGCCGGGCGTCGTCGACGCCGAGACCATCGGCGCGCTGGTCGCCGGGATCGACGGGCCGGTCAACGTGCTCACCGGGCCGGGTGGGCTGCCCGTCGCCACGCTGGCCGCGCTGGGGGTGGCCCGGGTCAGCCTCGGCTCGGCCGTCGCCGGGGCGGCGTACGGGCTGGTCCGGCGGGCCGCCGAGGAGGCGCTGCGCTCCGGGTCGTACGACTCGCTTGCCGGCGCGATCAGCTACGGCGAGCTGAACGCGCTGCTGGCCTGATCGGCGGAGGCCGGTCCTGTGCCCCCACGACGACGCCCGCCGGCACACGGGGTGCGGGCGGGCGTCGTCGGCGCGGGTCAGACCTCGACGACGGTGGGAACGATCATGGGTCGACGCCGGTACGCGTCGTTCACCCACCGCCCCACGGTGCGCCGGACGATCTGCTGGAGCTGGTGCGGGTCGGTGATGCCGTCGGAGGCCGCGCGGTTCAGGGCCTCGGTGACCAGCGGGATCACCGGGCTGAACGCCTCCGGGTCCTCCGAGAAGCCCTTCGCCGAGAGCGTCGGGCCACCCACCACCTTGCCGGTCACCGAGTCGACCACCACCGTGGTGGCGATGAACCCGCCGTCGCCGAGGATCCGGCGCTCGGTGAGCAGCGACTCGCTGACGTCGCCGACGGCGAGGCCGTCGACGTAGACGTAGCGGCTCTTCACGTGCCCGACCAGGCTGGCCCGGCCCTCGACGAGGTCGACGACGTCGCCGTCCTCGCAGAGCACCACCCGGTCGGGGGCGACGCCGGACTCGATGCCGAGCCGGGCGTGCGCGCGCAGGTGCCGCCACTCGCCGTGCACCGGCATCAGGTTGCTGGGACGGACCACGTTGAGCAGGTAGAGCAGCTCGCCGGCGGGCGCGTGGCCGGAGACGTGCACCTTGGCCACGTCCTTGTGCACCACCACGGCGCCGGCCCGGGCCAACCGGTTGATCACCCGGTAGACCGAGGTCTCGTTGCCGGGCACCAGCGACGAGGCCAGCACCACCGTGTCGCCGGGGGCGATGGTGATGTGCCGGTGGTCGCCGCTGGCCATCCGGCCCAGGGCGCTCATCGGCTCGCCCTGCGAGCCGGTGGACATCAGCACGATCTGCTCGGGCGGCATGTTCGTCGCCTCTTCCAGCCCGACGACCAGCCCGGCCGGGATGTTGAGCAGCCCCAGGTCGCGGGCGATGCCCATGTTGCGGACCATGGAGCGGCCGATGAGGGCGACCTTGCGGCCGTGCTCGGCGGCGGAGTCGAAGACCTGCTGCACCCGGTGCACGTGCGAGGCGAACGACGCGACGATGATCCGTCCCTTGGCCTTCGCGAAGATCGAGTCGAGCACCGGCCCGATCTCCCGCTCGGGGGTGACGAAGCCGGGGATCTCCGCGTTGGTGGAGTCCGAGAGCAGCAGGTCCACGCCCTCGGCGCCGAGCCGGGCGAACCCGGCCAGGTCGGTGATCCGGCCGTCCAGCGGGAGCTGGTCCATCTTGAAGTCGCCGGTGTGCAGCACCAGGCCGGCGGGCGTACGGATGGCCACCGCGAGCGCGTCGGGGATCGAGTGGTTGACCGCGAAGAACTCGCACTCGAACGGACCGAGCCGCTCCCGGCCCCCCTCCCGCACGGTCAGCGTGTAGGGCTGGATCCGCCGCTCGGCCAGCTTCGCCTCGACCAGGGCGAGGGTGAACTGGGAGCCGACCAGCGGGATGTCGGGCTTGTGCGCGAGCAGGTACGGCACCGCGCCGATGTGGTCCTCGTGGCCGTGGGTCAGCACGATCGCCTGGACGTCGTCGAGCCGGTCCAGGATCGGACCGAAGTCGGGCAGGATCAGGTCGACCCCGGGCTGCTCCACGTCGGGGAAGAGCACCCCGCAGTCGACCACCAGCAGCTTGCCGTCGTACTCGAAGACGGTCATGTTGCGACCGATGGCGCCGAGCCCGCCGAGCGGGATGATCCGCAGCCCACCCTCCGGCAGCGGCGGGGGCAGTTCCGTCTCGAAGTGCGCCTCGGTCACGCGTCCACCTCATTCTGGGACGCCGTCACTCGGCGTCCGTCGTGTCGTTCGGTCATTCGGGCAGTTCCAGGCCCGCCGCCGCGCTGTCGGCGCGGAGCTGGGCGATCTCGTCGTCGGTCGCGTCCACCAGCGGCGAACGCACCGGTCCGGCGGGCTTGCCGGCGGCCGCCAGGCCCGCCTTCACCAGGATCACGCCCTGGGTACGGAAGATGCCGGTGTACAGCGGCAGCAGCCGCCGGTGCAGGCTCAGCGCGGTGGCGGTGTCCCCCGCGTCGTACGCCTCGATCATCTGCTTGGTGAGCGCGCCGGTGAAGTGGGTCGAGGTGCCGACCACGCCGACGCCGCCCACGGCCAGCGCGGGCAGGGTGAGCGAGTCCTCGCCGCTGTAGAAGGCGAGGTTCGTCCGGCTGGTCACCCAGCTCGTGGCGGTCAGGTCGCCCTTGGCGTCCTTGACCGCGACGACCCGGGGGTGCTCGGCCAGGCGCACCATCGTCTCGGTGGCGATCGGCACGCCCGCCCGGTGCGGGATGTCGTAGAGCATCACAGGCAGGCCGGTGGCGTCCGCGACGGCGGTGAAGTGCCGCAGCAGGCCGCTCTGCGGCGGCTTGTTGTAGTAGGGGGTGACCACGAGCAGGCCGTGGGCGCCGGCCTTCTCGGCGGCCACGGAGAGCTCGATGGTGTGCCGGGTGTCGTTGGTGCCGACCCCGGCCACGACCTTGGCGCGGTCACCGACGGCCTCCACGACGGTCCGGATGAGCTGTTCCTTCTCCGCCTCGGTGGTGGTCGGCGACTCGCCGGTGGTGCCGTTGACCACCAGCGCGTCGTTGCCCTGCTCGTCGACCAGGTAGCTGGCGAGCTGCGCGGCGCCGTCGAGGTCGAGCGAGCCGTCGGCGGTGAACGGGGTCACCATGGCCGTGAGCACTCGCCCGAAGGGGCGGGACACCGCCCGGGCGGGCGTGTCAGGGTGGTCGTGCGTCATGCCACCAACCTAGCGGACGACCACCGGCGCCCCGCCGGGGAAGGCCTCAGGACAGCTCGGCGTGCGGGCTCGCCGCGACCTCGGTGCCGTCGGGCAGAGCCGAGATGACGAAGTCGGCGAAGACGTTCGGGGCGACGCCCTGGAGCTGCCGCAGGCACTCCACCGCCAGCTCACGGATCTCCACGTCGGCGTGCTCCGTCGCACGCATGGCGATGAAGTGCCGCCAGGCCCGGTAGTTGCCGGTGACCACGATGCGGGTCTCGGTGGCGTTGGGCAGCACGGCGCGGGCCGCCTGGCGGGCCTGCTTGCGCCGCAGCGTGGCGTTCTCCACGTCGGCGAAGCGCCGCTCCAGCCCCTCCAACAGCTCGTTGTACGCGCGCACGCTCGCCTCGGCGGCCTCCACGAACCTCTTGTGCAGCTCCGGATCGTCGGCGATCACCGAGGGCTCGACCATGGCGGCGTCGCGCTCCGGCACGTACCGCTGCGAGAGCTGCGAGTACGAGAAGTGCCGGTGCCGGATCAGCTCGTGGGTGAAGGAGCGGGACACCCCGCTGAAGTAGAAGCTGACCGAGCCGTGCTCCAGCACGCTCAGGTGCCCCACCTCGAGGATGTGCGCGAGGTAGCCGGCGTTGGTGGCGGTGGCGGGGTTGGGCTTCTTCCAGCTCTGGTAGCAGGCCCGGCCGGCGAACTCCGCGAGCGCCTGGCCGCCCTCGGCGTCGGTCGACCACGGCACCTCGTCGGGGGCCTCGAAGTGGGTCCACGCGATGAGCTTGACCTGGGGCTGCACCATCTCCGGCATTCCTCGGACTGTAGCGGCGGCGCCCCGGGCCGCCCAAGCCAGGCTCGCCGGGTGCAATGTCGGTCACCGGCGGACGGACGGCACCGACGGGCGGATCACGGTCGACCGGCCGGGTGAGCGGGGTGGCGGCAGGGTTCGTACGTGCCCTTTCGAGCTGAGTCGTCTACGACATCACGCGCGCCGGCGCTCGAACCCGACGCGGGCGGCCGGCGGCACGACGGGAGGGACCCACGCGGACAGCCGGCGGCGGGACCCCACGCAGGCGGCCGGGCGGAGGACCTCGCGCCGGCGGGACGCGCACCGGTCGCCCGCGCACACGCCGCCTGCGCGACCGGCGTGGCTGCCCACGACGTACGCCGGACGGGCGCACCGCCGCCGGGATGCCGGACGGGCTCCATCGCCCGTGGCCCCACGGGGAGGGAGGTCGCGGCTGCTGATGTCGTAGACGATTCAGCTCGAAAGGGCGCGTGCGGCGATCGGTCACCGGGCGGACGGACGGCACCGGCGGCCGGATCACGGTAGCCCGGCGGAGTGGGCGGGGCGAGCGGGGTGGCGGCAGGTTCGTAGGCGCGACCGGCCGGCGAAGGCGCGGACGTCGGGCCCAGCGCCACCGCCGGCCGGCAGGCGTGGACGTCGGGCCAGGCGCGGGTCGAGGGTCAGACGTAGAGGGAGGTGAAGGGCGCCCAGGGCAGGTTGCGCAGGATCGTGAACGCGAGCCAGGCGGCCAGGAAGACGCCGATCACCCGGGAGCTGATCCGCAGCTCGGGCAGGCGCCAGCCGAACGCCTGCTTCCCGGCCCAGGCGACGAAGAGGTAGGCCAGGAAGGGCAGCGCGAAGACGAAGAGGAAGTGGTGCCGGGCGGCGGCCGGCAGGTCGCCGTGCAGGACGTACCAGAGCGCGCGGGTGCCGCCGCAGCCCGGGCAGTCCAGCCCGGTGGTGAGCTTGAGCAGGCAGGTCGGCGCGGCGTCCGACGCGGAGCGCGTGGGGTCGCTGATCAGCGCGTAGCCGATGCCGGCGGCGACGCAGCCGAGCGCGGCGAGCGGCACGGCCCAGCGCGGTGAGCGGTCGTAGAGGCGGACGACGAAGCGGGTGAGCCGGTCGGGCTCGGCGACGGGGTAGGCCGCCCCCGGGTAGGCCGCCCCGGGGTGGGGCGAATCCGGATAGGGCGAACCCGGGTGGGGCGGCGCCTGGTCCGTGGGCCGTCCGCCGGCCGGTGCCGCCTGGCCCGCCTGGGGCGGGGCGTCGAGCCCGCCCGTCTGCGGATGCGACGGGGAGGCCGGTCCGTCAACGCTCGTCACGTCGCTCACCGTACACCGGCCACGCCCACCAGCGCGGCGGCCAGCGGCGCGGCCAGGTCGCCGGCGGCGGGCGGGGCCACCGCGTCGAGCCCCAGCCAGCCAGCGAGGCGGTGCAGCTCGGCGGCGAGCGCCAGGGCGGTCTCGCCCCGGTCGACGCCCGGCTCGCCCCATGCGGCCGGCACCAGCAGCACGCCGGCCTTCCGGTCGGCCTTCAGGTCGACCCGGGCGGTGAACCGCTCCCCCTGAAGGAAGGGCAGCACGTAGTAGCCGTGCACCCGCTGCGCCGCCGGCACGTAGATCTCGATGCGGTAGCTGAAGTCGAAGAGCCGCTCGGTGCGCGCCCGCTCCCAGACCAGGGGGTCGAACGGGCTGACCAGGGTGTTGCCGCGCACCCAGCGGGGCAGGCGCACCCCGGCGTGCAGCCAGGCGGGCCGCCGCCAACCCTGCACGGCGACCGGCAGCAGCTCACCCGCCTCGACCAGCTCGGCGATGGCCTGCCGGGCGCCGGCCACCGGCAGCCGGAAGTAGTCGCGCAGCTCCGGCTCGGCGGCCACCCCCAGCGACCGCGCGGCGATGCCCACCAGCGCGCGGTGGGCCTCCGCGTCGGTCGGCGTGGGCGCGTCGAGCACCGCTGCCGGCAGCACCCGCTCCGGCAGGTCGTAGCGGCGGGCGAACGACGTGGTGCGGTCGGCGGCCGTCACCTCCCCCGCCCAGAACAGGAACTCCAGCGCCCGCTTCACCGCCGACCAGTTCCACCCCCAGTTGCCGGTCTCCCGGGGCGCGTCGTGCTCGATGTCGGCGGCCGTGAGCGGCCCCCGGGCGGCCACCTCGTCGCGGACCCAGGCGACCAGGTCGGGCTGCTCCTCGACGATGCGCCGCATCCCGCCCCAGGCCTCCGCGCGGGCCCGGGCCATCCGCCAGCGCAGCGCGGGGTGCAGCCCGACGGGCACCAGCGACGCCTCGTGCCCCCAGTATTCGAACAGCTCCCGGGGGCGGCGGTAGGCGGCGGCGTCGAGCAGCGACGTCGGGTAGGGCCCGAGACGGCTGTAGAGCGGCAGGTAGTGCGCCCGTTGCAGCACGTTGACCGAGTCCATCTGGATCAGCCCGACCCGGTCGAGCACCCGGCGCAGGTGCCGGCGGGTGGGCACCCCGGTGGGCGCGGGGTCGGCGAAGCCCTGGGCGGCGAGCGCCACCCGGCGTGCCTGGGCGAGCGAGAGCGATTCCGGTGCGGTCATCGTCGGGCACCCTAATCCAGACGTACGACACCGGTGCGGACGCTGGACCGGTGTCCCGCCGGGGCATACAACGGACGCATGCTCACGATCCGTCGCGAGGAGCCCGACGACGCCGAGGCGGTCGCCCGGGTGCACATCCACGGCTGGCAGGCCGGCTACGCCGGCATCATGCCCGAGGAGGTGCTGCGGCGGCTCAACGTCACGGCCTGGGCACAGCGCCGCCGGGACGTCGGCACCGCCGACCCGGAGCACCCGTTCACCACCCTGCTCGCCGAGGTCGACGGGGCGCTGGTCGGGTTCACAACGTTCGGCCCGTACCGCAACAACCAGGACCGGGGCGACCTCGACGCCGCGCACGGCGAGGTGGTGGCGATGTACGTCGAGCCGGCGTACTGGGGCGACGGCACGGCGCGGGCGCTGCTGACCGCCGCGCGGGCCGGGCTGGTCGCACGGGGCTGGTCGGACTACCGGCTCTGGGTGCTGGAGGCCAACCACCGGGCCCGCCGGTTCTACGAGCGGGCCGGGCTGTCACCGGACGGTGAGCGCTCGACCTATCCGGTGCCGCTGGCCGGCGGGGCTGCGCCGGTCGGACTGGTCGAGCTGCGGTACGCCGGCCGTCTCGACGGCTGACCCGGCCGGCTCCGCCCGGCGACGGCTGAGTCGGCTGCCGTCGCCCGGCGACGGATGGGCAGGAACGCCAGCAGCGCCAGGCTGATCCAGACGTAGGTGTTGCTGCCGAGGAAGCCGTCGAGGCCCGTGAAGTCCTTCTCCCAGGCCCAGACGATCCGACTGATCAGGAAGCCGTACCCGACGATCGAGGCGCCCAGCAGGACGCGGCGCCGGCGGCTGCCCGCGGACGCGGCCATCCCGTTGTCCACCAGCAGGATCAGCGCGGGCAGCAGCCAGACCAGGTGGTGCACCCAGGTGACCGGGCTGACCAGGCACATCACCGCGCCGGTGAGCGCCAGGCCGGTCGCCTCGTCGCCGGCGGCCACGGCGGCGCGGGAGCGCCAGGCCCACAGCGCCAGGGTGGCGAGCACCAGGGCCAGCCAGGCCAGGGTGCTCGGGTGTTCCGGGTTCAGCCGGGCGACCACGCCGCGCAGCGACTGGTTGGAGACGAAGGCCAGCTCACCGACCCGGCCGGTGTTCCACAGCGCCTCCGTCCAGAACTCCCGCGAGGCGTCCGGGAAGAGCGCGGCGGCCAGCAGCGTCGTGCCGGCCGCGGCGGCCATCGAGGTGACCGCGGCCCGCCAGCGGCGGGTCACCAGCAGGTAGACGATGAAGATGCCCGGGGTCAGCTTGATCGCGGTGGCCAGGCCGATGCCCACGCCCGCCCACCGGCTGCCGGCCGGCAGCAGCCGAAGCAGGTCGATCGCGACCAGGAAGAGCAGCAGCATGTTGACCTGGCCGAAGTTGACCGTCTCGCGCATCGGCTCGTACGCGGCGGCCAGGCAGAGCGCCACGGCGAGGGCGAACCAGCGGGTCCAGCCGCAGCGGCGGGAGATCGGGTCGACCAGCCACCAGAACAGCACGGCGGTCACCACCACGCTGGCCGCCACGCTGACCGCGATCGCCGCCGTCCACGGCAGGTACGCCATGGGCAGCATCACCAGGGCGGCGAAGGGCGGGTAGGTGAAGCCGTACTGGGTGCCGGGCTTGAGGAAGTCGTAGATCTCGCCGCCGTCGTGCACCCACCACGTCAGCGCGCCGTAGTAGACCTTGAGGTCGAAGAAGCCGTGCCGGACGGCGGCCACGGAGAGGAAGGCGCTCACCGCGGCGGCGAGCCCGACGACGCCGGTGACCTGCCCGATCGTCCTTCTGGCACCCTGCGCCACCATCGCCTCCCTGGCCCTGCGTAGGCTTCCGTCCCATGGCTCTCGGGTACGTCCGCCCGGCGCGTCCGGAAGACGCCGGCGAGATCGCACGCATCCAACTCGCGACCTGGCGGGTCGCCTATCGCCGGATCCTGCCCCGGCACGTGCTCGACAACCTGGACGAGGCGTGGCTCGCCCGTCGGTGGAGCGCGGCCGTGCAGGAGCCGCCCTCCGGCGCCCATCGGGTGCTGGTCGCCGTCGAACAGGCCGAGCAATCGTATCTGGTGGGGTTCGCCGCCTCCGGTCCGGCCGACGCCGAGGCGCTCGCGCCGGGCGAGCCGGCGGAGGTCCTCGGGCCGGACGTCGCGGCGGTGACGGACCTGCTGGTGGAGCCGCGCTGGGGCCGGCGGGGGCACGGCAGCCGGCTGCTCGCCGCGACCGTCGACCTGTGGCGTGCCGACGGGTTCACCCGCGCGCTGGCCTGGGCCTTCGACGGCGACGCGGCGACCCGGAAGTTCCTCACCAGCACCGGCTGGGAGCTCGACGGGGCGGCCCGCGCGCTGGACGTGGAGGACATGCTCGTCGGGCAGGTGCGCCTGCACGTGGCGGTGCCCGGTGACGCGGACCCGGCGGACGCGACGCCCGCCGAGGCGACGCTGCCGGACCTGCGGCCCGACGAGTCGTCGCCCGCGACGCCCGGGGACTGACCGACCGGCGTTCCCGGAGCACGCCACGCGGTGCCCACGTTCCGCCGGAAACCGTCGGGGGCGTCGCCTACGGTGACCTCATGGTCGCGGTGACGGCGTCCACGACAGGGAGGCATCGGGCATGTTCACGGACACGAGGGCGTGGAGCAGTTTCTCGGTGGACGACGCCGGGCAGGCCGAGCGGTTCTACACCGACACGCTCGGGCTGCGGGTGTCGCGCGACGACGCCATGGGCGGCCTGCTGACGCTGCACCTGGCCGGCGGCCGGGACGTCATGGTCTATCCGAAGGCGGACCACACCCCGGCGGCCCACACGGTCCTCAACTTCCCCGTCGAGGACGTCGACCGGGCCGTCGACGAGCTGACCGCGCGCGGGGTCCGGTTCGCGCGCTATCCCGGGATGCCCCAGGACGAGCGGGGCGTGATGCGCGACAACGGGCCGACGATCGCGTGGTTCACCGACCCGGCCGGCAACATCCTGTCCGTGATCGAGGAGGGCTGACCCGCCGTCCCGGGCGGGCGAGGCCGGGCCCGGGCGGTCAGGGCGAGGCCAGGCCGGGTCGGGCCAGGTGCGCGGTCAGCTCAGCCCCGCGCGGACGGCGGGAACTCGACGACCAGCTCGTCGTCCTCCACCGCCCCCGTGGGCACGAAGCCGAGACTCGTGTAGAGGCGGGCGGCTTGGGCGTTGTCGGGATGGTAGGAGAGCCGGACGGGGTGTCCGCCGTCCTGGTCGCCCAGCCACGCGGCCAGGGTGCGCACGACCGCCCGGCCGACGCCCCGGTCCTGCTCGGCCGCGTCGATCACCATGCCGCCGATCCAGCGCGACCCGTCGTCGTCGACGCCCCACATGACGTGCCCGACGACGGTGTCGTCCGCGTACACCGCCAGCGAGTTCCACACGTCGGAGCGCGTGGTCAGCAGCAGGTAGCGGGCGGCCAGCGCCGCGCCCCACGCCCGCTGGTCGTCACGCGGGGCGACATCGGCCACCGCCCGCCAGTTGTCGTCGTCCACGGGGCGCAGGGTGACCCGGCGCCCGGCCCGGTCGGAGAGTCCAGATTCGATCACCCGGGCAGCCTAGGGACGGCCCGGGTGCTCCGCGAAGGGTTTACCGTCAGTCGAGCAGGGCGTCCAGGCCGACCGTCAGCCCGGGCCGGGTGCGGACCGCGCGGACGGCCAGCAGCACGCCCGGCATGAACGAGACCCGGTCGTACGAGTCGTGCCGGATCGTCAACGTCTCCCCCACGGTGCCGAAGAGCACCTCCTGGTGGGCGACGAGCCCGGTGGCGCGCACGGCGTGCACGCGTACCCCGTCGATGTCGGCGCCCCGGGCGCCCGCGACCTCGTCCTTCGTGGCGTCCGGGACGGGGCCGAGCCCGGCCTCGGCGCGGGCGGCCGCGACCAGCCGCGCGGTGTGCGTGGCGGTGCCGCTCGGGGCGTCCAGCTTGCGGGGGTGGTGCTGCTCGACGATCTCGACCGACTCGAAGTGCCGGGCGGCGCGGGCGGCGAACTGCATCATCAGCACCGCGCCGATGCCGAAGTTGGGGGCGATCACCACGCCCACCCCGGGCTTGTGGGCCAGCCAGCCGCGCACCCGCTCCAGCCGCTGCTCGGTGAAGCCGGTGGTGCCGACGACGGCGTTGATGCCCTGGTCGATGCACCAGTGCAGGTGGTCCATGACGACGTCGGGGGTGGTGAAGTCGACGACCACCTCGGCCCCGGCGTCGGACGCGGCGAAGAGGCCGTCGCCCTGGTCGACCATGGCCACCAGTTCCATGTCGGCGGCGGCGTCCACGGCCCGGCACACCTCGACGCCCATGCGCCCCCGGGCGCCCAGCACGCCGACCCGGATCAGCTCGTCCGGGCTCTTCTCCTGCTCGTCACTCACGGGGCACAACCTATCCCAATCGGGACGCGCGCATCCGGGCGGACCGTCAGCCGCCGGCACGCACCCACCCGCGATCACCGTCAGCCGCCGGCACGAACCCACCCGGGCCGACCGTCAGCCGCCGGGGACGCGCATCCGCGCGGGCCGGTGCCGGGCAGGAGCGCGGGACGGGTCAGCGGGTGGCGAAGTCGTTCGCGCCGAACGGGCCGACCACGGCCAGCGACATCGGCCGGCTCAGCAGCTCGGCGGCCAGGGTGTTGACGTCGGCCACGGTGACCGCGTCGACCCGGCCGAGCAGCTCGTCGACCGGCATCAGATGGCCGTAGAGCAGCTCGCCCTTGGCGAGCCGGCTCATCCGCGAGCCCGTGTCCTCCAGGCCCAGCACGAACGAGCCCTTGCTCATACCCTTGCCCCGGGCCACCTCGGCCTCGGTCAGGCCGTCGGCCGCCACCCGCGCGAGTTCCGCCCGGGTCAGCTCCAGCACCTCGTCGACCTTGCCGGGCGCGCAGCCGGCGTAGACGGCGAAGAGGCCGGTGTCGGCGTACTGGCTGGCGTAGGAGTAGACCGAGTAGGCGAGGCCGCGCCGCTCGCGGATCTCCTGGAACAGCCGGCTCGACATGCCGCCGCCGAGGATGTTGTTGAGCACGCCGAGGGCGAAGCGCCGCTCGTCGAGCCGGTCGATGCCGGGGCAGCCGAGGATGACGTGCGCCTGCTCGGTCTCCTTCGGCTCCACCAGCGTGGTGGCGGGCTTCGTGCGTACGGCCGGGGTGGCCGACCGGTGCGACGCGGGCGCCGCCGGGTCGGTGTCCAGCGGGGTGCCGCGCAGCGCCTGACGGACCAGCTTGACCACCGTGGCGTGGTCGAGGTTGCCGGCAGCGGCGATGACGATCCGCGACGGCGTGTAGTGGCGGCGGTAGAAGCCCTGGATCTGCCGCCGGGTCATCGGCGTGACGGTCTCCTCGGTGCCGGAGATCAGCCGGCCCAGCGGATGGTCGCCGTAGGCGGCGCGGGCGAAGAGGTCGTGCACCTCGTCGCCGGGCTCGTCGTCGTGCATGGCGATCTCCTCGAGGATCACACCCCGCTCGGTCTCCACGTCGGCCGGCTCCAGCAGCGAGTCGGCGACCGCGTCGCACATGACGTCGATGGCCAGCGGCAGGTCCTCGTCCAGCACGCGGGCGTAGTAGCAGGTGTATTCCTTGGTGGTGAAGGCGTTGGTCTCACCGCCCACCGCCTCGATCTCGGCGGAGATGTCGAGCGCGCTGCGCTTGTTGGTGCCCTTGAACAGCAGGTGCTCCAGGAAGTGCGCCGCGCCGGCCTGCGGGCCGGTCTCGTCGCGCGAGCCGACCGCGACCCAGACGCCGAACGAGACGCTGCGCATCGCCGGGATCGCCTCGGTGAGCACGCGCAGCCCACTGGGCAGCACGGTACGTCGTACCGTGCCGCCCAGCGGGTCGTCGCTGATCGTGCGGGTCACCGCCCGGGCGGCGCCGCCGGAGCGGGCCGCCCCGGTGCTGCGGCGCAAGGCCCCCGCGGGGCCCGGGACGGACGCCACCCCCCGTCGATCCGGCGGAAACGGCGCGCTGACGGCCCGACTCACGTGTTGCTCCCAGATCGACGAGGGGTGGGTGATGCGATGGTGCGGTGGGTCAGCTGCGTCGGGTGCGGCGGCGCGGACGCTCGCCGCCCTCGCCACCCTCGCCGCCGCCCTCGCCGCGCTCGCCGCCGCCCGGGCCACGACCGCCCCGGTCGCCGCCGCGCTCCCGGTCGCCCCGGTCACGCGGAGCCCGGTCGTCGCGGTCCCGGCCGGCCGGACGCTCGCCACCGGCGGCCTCGCCGGCGGCCGGCGCCTCGGCGCCCTCCGGGCGGACCTTGTCCAGGTAGATCTTGCCGCGGGCGTCGATGTCCGCGATCTCGACCTCGACCCGGTCGCCGACGTTGAGGAAGTCCTCGACCTTCTCGACCCGCTTGCCGTCGCCCACCTTGGAGATGTGCAGCAGGCCGTCCCGACCCGGCAGCAGCGAGATGAACGCGCCGAACGCGGCGGTCTTGACCACCGTGCCGAGGAACCGCTCCCCGGCCTTCGGCAGCGTCGGGTTGGCGATCCCGTTGATCCGGTCCACCGCCGCCTGGGCCGACGGGCCGTTGGTGGCGCCGACGTAGATGGTGCCGTCGTCCTCGATGGAGATCTCGGCGCCGGTCTCGTCCTGGATGGCGTTGATGGTCTGCCCCTTCGGGCCGATCACCATGCCGATCTTGTCGACCGGGATCTTGACGGTGGTGACCCGCGGGGCGTACTCCGACATCTCGGCCGGGCCCTCGATCGCCGCCTGCATCACGTCGAGGATGGTCTGCCGGGCCTCGTACGCCTGCTGAAGCGCGGCGGCCAGCACGTCCGACGGGATGCCGTTGAGCTTGGTGTCGAGCTGGAGCGCGGTGACGAACTCCGGCGTGCCGGCGACCTTGAAGTCCATGTCGCCGAACGCGTCCTCGGCACCGAGGATGTCGGTCAGCGTCACGTACTGGGTCTTGCCGTCCACCTCGTCGGAGATGAGGCCCATGGCGATGCCGGCCACCGGCGCCTTCAGCGGCACACCGGCGGAGAGCAGGCCCAGCGTCGAGGCGCAGACCGAGCCCATCGAGGTGGAGCCGTTGGAGCCGAGCGCCTCGGAGACCTGCCGGATGGCGTACGGGAACTCCTCGCGCGACGGCAGCACCGGGATCAGCGCCCGCTCGGCGAGCGCGCCGTGGCCGATCTCGCGCCGCTTCGGCGAGCCGACCCGGCCGGTCTCACCGGTCGAGTACGGCGGGAAGTTGTAGTTGTGCATGTAGCGCTTGCGGTTCTCCGGGGACAGGGTGTCCACCATCTGCTCCATGCGCAGCATGTTGAGGGTGGTGACGCCCAGGATCTGGGTCTCGCCACGCTCGAACAGCGCCGAACCGTGCACCCGGGGCAGCACGCCGACCTCGGCAGTCAGCGGGCGGATGTCGCGCGGGCCGCGGCCGTCGATGCGGACCTGCTCGCGCAGCACCCGGTTGCGCACCTCGGACTTGGTGAGCGACCGGAAGGCGGCGCCGAGCTCCTTCTCGCGGCCCTCGAAGCGACCGCCGAGCTCCTCGGCGACCTTGGCCTTGATCCGGTCGAGGGCCTCCTCGCGGTCGGCCTTGCCGGCGATCTGGAGGGCCTCGGCGACCTCGGCGCGGGCCAGGTCGGCCACCGCCTCGTAGACGTCGTCCTGGTAGTCGAGGAAGACCGGGAACTCGGCGACGGGCTTGGCGGCCACCTCGGCCAGCTCGGCCTGCGCGCGGCACAGCTCGCGGATCGCCGGCTTCGCGGCCTCCAGGCCGCTGGCCACGATCTCCTCGGTCGGCGCGGTCGCGCCGCCCGCGATCAGGGTCACGGCGTTCGGCGTCGCCTCGGCCTCGACCATCATGATCGCGACGTCGCCGTCCGGCAGCGAGCGGCCGGCCACGACCATGTCGAAGGTGGCCCGGGCCAGCTCCTCCAGGGTCGGGAAGGCGACCCACTGGCCATCGATGTGCGCGACCCGGGTCGCCCCGATCGGGCCGGAGAACGGCAGGCCGGAGAGCTTGGTCGACATCGAGGCGGCGTTGATCGCCACGACGTCGTAGGGGTGCTGCGGGTCGAGCGCGAGGATGGTCTCGACGACCTGGACCTCGTTGCGCAGGCCCTTGACGAACGACGGGCGCAGCGGCCGGTCGATCAGCCGGCAGGTGAGGATCGCGTCCTCGCTGGGGCGACCCTCGCGGCGGAAGAACGAGCCGGGGATGCGGCCCGCGGCGTACATCCGCTCCTCGACGTCGACGGTCAGCGGGAAGAAGTCGAACTGCTCCTTCGGCTGCTTGCCGGCGGTGGTGGCGGAGAGGACGACCGTCTCGCCGAGCTGGGCGACGACGGAGCCGGCGGCCTGACGGGCAAGCCGGCCGGTGGAGAAGGTGATCTCACGGGTGCCGAAGGACCCGTTGTCGATCACGGCGGTGCGGGATTCGGTGCCGAGGTTGGTCTCGGTCATGGTGCTGTCGTGCTCCTTCGCATCGGGGGCCCACGACGCGGGAAGCTGCTCAGACGGCCGGTCTTCGATCGAAGCGCCCGGGTGGCCGGCGCGAGGCCGGGGTGCCCGGGGGCCACTACCGGAGACCGGTACGCTGACCGGCTCCCTTTTCAGGTGGTCGCGCGGCCCGGTTTTCGTGTGGCGGCGAAGCGGGGGAGCGGCCCGGTCGGGCCACTCCCCCGTCACGTCACCGGCGCAGACCGAGCCGCTCGATGAGCGACCGGTAGCGGTTGATGTCCTTCTTCTGGACGTAGTTGAGCAGCCGACGGCGACGGCCGACCAGCAGCAGCAGCCCACGGCGGCTGTGGTGGTCGTGCTTGTGCACCTTCAGGTGCTCGGTCAGCTCGGCGATCCGCTTGGTGAGGACCGCGACCTGCACCTCCGGCGAACCGGTGTCGCCCTCGGCGGTCGCGTACTCCGCGCGGATCTTGGCCTTGGCTTCCTGGTCGAGCGCCATGTTCTCCCTGTTTCGTGGGTTGTTCGATGATGTCCGTCGGCTCGGTCAGTGGACCGGAAACGGACCGGTACCTCGCACCCGCGGCGTCGTGCAGGCACGCGAGGCCCCACGTCGGTCAGCCGACGTCGCAGCCAGACTACCAGCCCGGCCGGATGGCGGCCTGTCAAGGGCCGCGACGCGGTCAACCGAGCACGCGCCGGGTCCGCTCGACGTCCTGGTTCATCTGGGCGATCAGGGGCTCGATCGCGTCGTAGCGGATCTGCCCGCGCAGGTGCGCCACGAAGTCCAGCGCCAGCCGCTCGCCGTACAGGTCGCCGGTGAAGTCGAGCACGTACGCCTCCACCCGCCGCTCCCGTCCGGAGAACGTCGGGTTGGTGCCGACCGACACCGCCGCCGCCAGGGGCTCGGGGTGGCCCCGGCGCACCAGCCGGGCGGCGTAGACGCCGTCGGCGGGGATCGCCGCGTACCGGTGGCAGAGCAGGTTGGCGGTGGGGAAGCCCAGCTCGCGGCCCCGCTGGTCGCCGCGGACCACCACGCCCTCCACCCGGTGGGGGCGGCCGAGCGCGGCGGCGGCGGCCGTCACGTCCCCGGCGTCGACGCAGGAGCGGATGTACGTGGAGGAGAAGACGGTGCCCGCCTCGGCGACGAGCGGCGCCCCCTCCACGCCGAAGCCGAAGGTGCGCCCGAGCCGCTCCAGCAGCGCCACGTCGCCGGCGGCCTTGTGCCCGAAGCGGAAGTTGTCGCCCACCACGACCAGGGCGGCGTGCAGGTGCTCGACGAGGATGTCGTGCACGAACGCCTCGGCGGGCAGCCGGGAGAACTCCGGGGTGAACGGCACCACGCAGAGCACGTCCACGCCGAGCGCCTCGATCAGCTCCGCCTTGCGGGCGGTCTCGGTGAGCACCGCCGGGTGCGAGCCGGGGCGCACCACCTCGGCCGGGTGCGGGTCGAAGGTGACCACCACCGACTGCACGCCCAGCTCGCGCGCCCGGGACACGGCGTGCCCGATGGTCGCCTGGTGCCCCTTGTGCACGCCGTCGAAGACGCCGATGGTGACGACCGACCGCCCCCAGCCACCGGGCGCCGCGTCGTACCCCCGCCACCGCTGCATGCCGCTCCTCCCCTGCCTCCGCGGCGGCCCGCGCCGGCCGCCGGTCCTTCGCCCCGTGCCCGTCAGGCGGGGGCGAGCACGATCTCCGCGCGGGCCCGGCCGTCCCGCTCGCTGACGATAGCGATCAGCCCGCCGTCGGGGCCGAAGACCGCGTACGGGCCGGCGATGCCCGCCGGGTCGAGCGGCCCGCCGTGGGAGAGCACCTTCGCCTCGTCGGCGCCGGCGTCGCGGCGCGGGAAGAACCGGTCGGCCGCCGCGGCCAGTGGCAGGTTCACCACCTCGGGGGCGCGCTGCTCCAGCTCGTCGAGGGTGGCGGCCTCCGCGAGGGCGAAGTTCCCGACGGCGGTACGGCGCAGCGCCGTCAGGTGGCCGCCCACCCCGAGCGCCAGGCCCGCGTCGCGGGCGATCGCCCGGATGTACGTCCCCGAGGAGCAGGTCACGTCGATGTCCACGTCCACGACGTCCGGCGCGTCGCGGCGTACCGCCAGCAGTTCCAGCCGGGACACGGTGACCCGGCGGGCGGGCAGCTCGACGCTCTCCCCCTCGCGCACCCGCTTGTACGCCCGCTGCCCGTCGATCTTGATGGCGCTGACCGCGCTCGGCACCTGGTCGATCTCCCCGGTCGACGCGGCCAGCGCCGCCCGGATCGCCTCGTCGGTGACCGTGCCGGCGGGCGTGGTGGCGATCACGTCGCCCTCGGCGTCGTCGGTGACGGTGGCCTGGCCGAGCCGGACGGTGGCGGTGTAGCTCTTGTGCGCGCCGATCACGTAGGTGAGCAGGCGGGTGGCCCGCCCGACCCCGATCACCAGGACGCCGGTCGCCATCGGGTCGAGGGTGCCGCCGTGCCCCACCCGGCGGGTCCGCGCCAACCGGCGGATGCGCGCCACCACGTCGTGCGACGTCATGCCGCCGGGCTTGTCGACCACGATCAGACCGTCTGTGCTCACGACACCCAAGCCTGCCAGACCGGGCCGGACGCCCCGCCGCCGCCGTACGGGGTCGGGCGGACGGCCGTCGCGGCGTCCACGTCCTGGACGCCCGTCCTGGTCGCCGGGGCGCGGCTCAGCGCACCGCGCCGACCACGACCCAGCCCCCGGAGCGCAGCCGCAGCAGCAGGGCCACCAGCCGGATCACCACGAACAGCGTGAGCCCCGCCCAGATGCCGCCGAGGCCGAGGCCGAGCCCGTACGCCAGCCAGATGGCGGGCAGGAAGCCGCCGAGCGCGGCCACGATGGTGAGGTTGCGCAGGTAGCGGACGTCCCCGGCGCCGATCAGCACGCCGTCGAGGGCGAACACGACGCCCGCCAGCGGCTGCATCGCCACGAACCACGGCCAGGCGAGCATGGCCTGCTCGCGTACCTGCGGATCGGAGCTGAACCAGCCGGGGACCACGCCGGCGCCGGCGGCGATGAGCACGGCGAACGCCACGCCGCAGACGCCGCCGAGCAGCCCGATCCGGCGGGCGACGTCCCGGGCCGCGGCGGCGTCGCCGGCCCCGAGGGCCGCGCCGACCAGCGACTGGGCGGCGATGGCGAGCGCGTCGAGCACCAGGGCGGTGAAGAACCACAGTTGCAGGGCGATCTGGTGCGCGCCGACGGCGGCGGCCCCGAAGCGGGCGGCGACGGCGGTGGCGGAGAGGAAGCTGGCCTGGAACGCGACGCCCCGGATCAGCAGGTCCCGGCTGAGCGCCAGTTGCTGCCCGATGAGCCGGGGCCGGGGCCGCAGCGACACCCGTTCGGCGACCAGCGCCCCGGCGAAGAGCGCCCCGCAGATGGTCTGCGCGATGACGTTGGCCACGGCGGAGCCGACCAGGCCCAGCCCGGCCGGATAGACCAGCAGCGGGCAGAGCACGGCGGAGAGCAGGTTCGGGCCGAGCACGAACACCAGCGGTCGGCGCATGTCCTGCACGCCGCGCAGCCAACCGTTGCCGGCGGCGGCGAGCAGCAGGCCGGGCGCGCCGAGCGCCGCGACCCGCAGCCACTGCGCGGCGGCGTCGGCCACCTCGCCGGGGCCTCCGGCGAGGGTACGCGCCAACGCCCCACCGCCGACCTGCATGCCGAGGGCGACGAGCACCCCCACCGCCAGGGCGAGCCACGACGCCTGGACGCCCTCGGCGACGGCGGACGCCCGGTCACCCGCCCCGAAGCGTCGGGCCGAGCGCCCCGTGGTGCCGTACGCGACGACGGTGCCGAGCCAGGCGATGAGCGTCAGCACCGTCCCGCCGACGGCGAGGGCGGCCAGCGGCACCCGACCGAGATGCCCGACCACCGCCGTGTCCACGAGCACGTAGATCGGTTCGGCGGCCAGCACCACCAGCGCCGGCAGGGCCAGCGCGGCGATCCGGCGGGGCGCGGCGGCCCGGTCGAGGGCGACGGATTGGCTCATCGCCGCCGATCCTGGCACGGCACCGGTAAGGATCGCAAGCTAGCCGATCACTTACCGGGAGCCGGCCCGTCCGGAGCCGGCTGGACGCCCCTCCACGGCCCGAATTGGACGCGCTCCCCCGACGAGCCACCGGCACGGGCGACGGCTCCCCGACGAGCCAGCCCGCGAGCAGTAGGGCGGCGCGCGGCTCCGCCTGGGTACCGCTTCACCGACTCCCCGTCTCCCCGTCTCCCCGGGCATCTGCGCCGATGAGACGACGCGGCGGCACCGCCGCCGGCGACGACCGGCGTGCAGCAGGACGGGACGGTGCCGCCCTGGGTGCCTGCGCCCCCGCCGTGGTACGGGGCGGACCAGGGGCCGACGGGCACGGCCGGGCCGCCGACCCCGTCGCTGTGTCGCGTGACGCGGACGGCAACCCGACCAGCGCGACCAGGGCCGTCCTGGGACCCCTCACCCGACCCGAGCCCCACCGCCCCGCCTGACACCGCACGAGCGCCCCCGTGATCAGGACGCCATGGACGTTACCCGGCCTCCTTCAGGTCCATGGCGTCCTGATCACGGGGCGTTCCAGCGCTCTCGACTGCGCCAGCGCCCAGCGGGCGGACATTCCACCCGGCCCGCAGCAGGCGGGTGGCGGCAGCGGCGGGCAGGCGGCCAGCCGACGACCGGCGGGCATGGGACGGGCAGCAGGCGGCAGGCGGCAGGCGGCAGGCGGCCAGCCGACGACAGGCAGGCATCGGACGGCAGCGGGCGGCGGCCAGCAGACGGTGGGCGGCGGCCAGCGGGCAGCGGGCAGCAGGCGACGGGTGGCAGAGCACCGAGCAGGTGGTGACCGCGCTCTACGCCGAGTTCGTCCGCCGTCGCAGACGTGGCTCAGCCTCAGACGGGGCGTGTGGCATAGCGGCAGGGCACCAAGCAGGCGGCAGGCCGTCGGCGCAGCCCCGGTGCCGGGCTACCAGAAGGCGCGGGCTTCCGTGGCGGGCACGCGGGCCGGGCCACCAGGAGGCGCGGGCTCCCGTGCTGGGCATGCGGGCGCCGGGACGGGCACGAAGGGTGTGGGACGAGGTGGCCCGGAGTGGGGCGGGGATGGCGCTCAGGGCCGGTGCGGGGTGACGCTGTCGGCGCGGCAGGCCGGCAGCGTCACCGCCGGTCGGCGTATGTCACTGACGGGTGTCCATGGACGTCTGCAGTGCGCGGCGCATCTGCTCGCGGGCCTCGTCGGTGGTCTGCGGCTTGGGCTTGCTGGGCATGGTGGTCCCCTTCCAGGGCGCGGGCAGCCGTCGGGCGGCAGCCCTCACGGGCGGTCGTGCTCTGCGCCCGGCAGCGGCCCGGGGTCACCGGAGCGGCTGGTGGGCAGCGTTAGCCCGGGTCGGTCCGACCCTGGAGGGAGGCGCCGCCGGGTGTGGCGACACCGCCCACGGCCAGCGCCGCCATACGACGCCGGCCGATTCCCAAGCTATCGTTCAGTTCCACATACTGCCCGGTGTTCCCGCGATCTGGACTCATGTTCGCCCGGAGCCGGCGCGCGGCACGGCACTCCCACGGGACGCGGAGCCGGCTCAGCGAGCGCGGAGCCAGGTCAGCGAGCGCGGAGCCAGGTCAGCGAGCGCGGAGCCGGCTCTTCCGGGACGCGGAGCCAGGCCGGCGAGCGCGCAGGCGGGGGCGGCCCGCGCGGCGCCGGCCGGCAGGGTGGAGCCGGGTCAGCGGGCCAGGAAGTGCCAGCCCAGCCACCACCAGAAGCCGAACAGGCCGATCCGGCCGACCGGCACCGGGCCCACCTCGTAGCGCATCACGTAGGCGCAGACCTCGCCGAGCGTGGGGATCCGGGAGCCCTCGCGGCGGGCGGCCCACTCGACGGCGGCGAAGAGCACCAGGGAGACCAGGAAGCCACCGATGGCCAACATCCGCATCATCGCCGCACCAGTCCCCAGAACGCCGCCAGCCAGCCCAGCCAGGCCGCCGAGCGGACCAGGCGGTCCTCCAGCAGCGGATCGGCCAGCCGCGAGAAGGTGGGGAAGTCGTCCCCCGCCGCCAGGACGAACGTGGTCCCCTCGAAGACCCCGAAGACCACCACCGGCAGGGCCCACCAGGCGGCCGGGGCGCCCAACCGGCGCGGCGCGGGCCGCCGGGGCACCCGGTTGCTCAGGCCCAACCAGATCAGCACCCCGCCGGTGCCGAGGGTCCAGAGATTGGCCTCGGTCGAGAACGACGGGAACCGGCCGCCGACCAACGAGAGGCAGACGAGCACCGGCACGGCGACGGCGGGACGGTCCCAGGCGCGGGGCGCCTCGACGGTGAGGTCGTGGGGCTGTTCCATCCCGCGATTCTCCCCGTACTCGCCGCAACCGGGAAGACGGACACTCCCCGGGCTCACCCTGATCTTCCCGCGCCCGCCTGTCCGGGTCAGTGCCGGCCGGCGCCGGTCAGCGCGCCGTCGAGTTCCGCGCGGATCCGGCCGACGACCTCGTCGAGCGTGCCGGAACCGGTGAAGCCGGCGGCGAAGCGGTGCCCGCCGCCGCCCAGGGCGACCGCCACCCGGCTGACGTCCACCGCGCCCTTGCTGCGCATCGACACCGCCCAGTCTCCGGTCGCGGTCTCCTTGACCACACAGCTCACGTCGGCCTCGGCGGTGCACCGGACCGAGTCGATGAGCGGCTCCAGCACGTACGGGCGCTGTTCGTGCCGGGCCAGGTCGTCCTGGGTCGCGTACGTCCACACCAGACCGTGCCCCGCGGCCACGGCGGGCTCCAGGCGGGCCCGGCCGAGCACCTCGCCGAAGAGGCGGACGGCGCCGAACGGCCGGGTGTCGAAGACCCGGCGGGAGATGTCACCGGGCCGGATGCCGGTGGTCAGCAGGCGTGCCGCCAGCTCGTGCACCGCCGGGGTGGTCGCCTCGAACCGGAATGAGCCGGTGTCGGTGCTCAGCGCGACGTAGAGGCACTCCGCGATCCCGGCGTCCAGCTCGACGCCGAGGCGGCCGAGCAGCCCCTCGGCGACCACCGAGGTGGCCGCCGCGTGCGGGTCCACGAGGTTGATCCGGCCGAAGTGGGTGTTCGACGCGTGGTGGTCGAGCACCAGCGCGGCGCGGGCGGTCTCCAGCCGGTCGACCAGCTCGCCGAGGCGCGACCCGCTGGCCGCGTCGAAGCAGATGACCAGGTCCGGGTCCGGGTACGCCTCGGTCGCCGGCACCAGCAGGTCGAGCCCGGGCAGCCCCCGGAACGGCTCCGGCACCTCCGGCGGGCCGGGAAACGTCGCCTGCATCCGCCGCACCCCGAGCCGGCGCAACCCGAGCCCGAAGCCCAGCATGCTGCCCAGCGCGTCCCCGTCCGGGTTGACGTGGCAGATCAGCAGCACCCGCCCGTCCGGCGGCAGGTCCCGCACGGCCGCGACGGCGGCGGTCCAGTCCGCCTCGGTCGGGCCGGCGTCGAGCGGTGGCGCCGCCTCGGCGAGGGCGCCACCGGCCGGGCCGCCGGAGGGCTCGGTCACCGCGCTTCCCCGCCCCGCGAGGGGGTCTCGTCGGCGTCCTCGGCGGTCGCCTCGTCGGCGTCCTCGTCCTCGTCCAGCCGGTACGGCTGGGGCTCGCCCGCGTACTCGGCCCGGGCGGCGATGCGCTGCACCTCGGCGTCGGCGCTGCGGGCCTGGGCGAGCAGGTCGTCGATGTGCTTGACCTGATCCTGCACGTCGTCCAGGACGAAGGTCAGCGTCGGCGAGTGCCGCAGACCGAGCGCCTTGCCGACGGTGCTGCGCAGCATGCCCTTGGCGCTCTCCAGCGCCGCCGCCGTGCCCGCCTGGGCCGCCGCGTCGCCGAGCACCGTGTAGAAGACGGTGGCGTCGCGCAGATCGGCGGTGATCCGGGCGTCGGTGATCGTGATCATGCCGAGCCGGGGGTCCTTGATCTGGCTACGCACCACCGACGCGACCAGTTCACGCACCCGCTCCGCGTGCCGGCGTACCTTGGCCGGATCCGACATCTCGCCACCTCCACGGCGTCCCGCTCCCGGCCGCCGTCCGGCGACGCGGAGCGCCCCGGAGCCGACGGCCCAACAACTCGAACACTACCCGCGCGGCCACCCGCGTCGCGCGGCGCCGGCTCCGTCCCGGCTTCGGCGGACAGCGCCGCCGGTCAGTCCTCTTCGCCGTACAGCCGCCGGCGCACCGAGAGCAGCTCGGTCTCCGGCCGGCCGGCCACCAGGCGCTCGCAGGAGTCCAGCACCTCGCGGACGTGCGACGCCTCGGCGGCCACCACGGCCACGGCTATCTCGGCCCGACCGTGCAGGTCGAGCGCTCCCACTTCGGCGGCCGACACCTCGAAGCGGCGCAACGCCGCGACGATCGGCCGTACGTATGATCTCTTGGCCTTGAGCGACCGGGAGTCGCCCGGCAGCAGCAGGTCGAAGACCGCGGTTCCGGTGAACATCGCCCCGGACGATACCCGTACGGACCCCCACATGATCAAGGGGTTTACGCCCTGCGGCGTAAACCCCCCGATCAGTGGTTCACCGGATCAGGCGCGAACCTTCTCCCGCATCTCGAAGGTCTCGATGATGTCGCCGACCTGGACGTTGTTGTAACCACCCAGGGTCAGACCACACTCGAAGCCCTCGCGCACCTCCGTGGCGTCGTCCTTGAACCGCTTGAGCGAGCTGACGGTGAGGTTGTCCGCCACCACCGAGCCGTCGCGCAGCAGGCGCGCCTTGGCGTTGCGCCGGATGATGCCCGACCGGACGATGCAACCGGAGATGTTGCCGATCTTGGACGAGCGGAAGACGTCGCGGATCTCCGCGGTGCCCAGCTCGACCTCCTCGTACTCCGGCTTGAGCAGGCCCTTGAGCGCCGCCTCGATCTCCTCGATGGCCTGGTAGATCACGGTGTAGTACCGGATCTCCACTGCCTCGCGGTCGGCAATCTCGCGGACCTTGTTGGCGGCCCGCACGTTGAAACCGATGATCGTGACCGGCTCGGACGACGCGCTCGCGAGCATGACGTCGCTCTCGGTGATCGCGCCCACGCCCCGGTGGATGATCCTGAGCTGGACCTCCTCCGGGATGTCGAGGTTGAACAGCGCGTCCTCGAGGGCCTCCACGGAACCGGAGACGTCGCCCTTGAGCACCAGGTTGAGCGAGGTCTTCTCGCCCTCCTTGAGCTGCTCCATGAGCGTCTCGAGGGTGGCCCGGCCGCGGGAGTTGGCGAAGGACGCCGCCCGCCGCCGTGCCTGCCGCTGCTCGGCGATCTGGCGCACCGTGCGGTCGTCCTCGGCCGCCAGGAACGTGTCGCCGGCACCGGGCACCGCGGTCAGACCGAGCACCAGGACCGGACGCGCCGGACCGGCCTCGGAGACCTGGTTGCCGTTCTCGTCGAGCATCGCCCGGACCCGGCCGTGCGCCCCACCGGCGACGATGGAGTCGCCCGCCCGCAGGGTGCCCTTCTGCACCAGCACCGTCGCCACCGCACCGCGCCCCTTGTCCAGGTGCGCCTCGATGGCCACACCCTGGGCCGGCCCGTCGATCGGAGCGGTCAGCTCCAGCGACGCGTCGGCGGTCAGCAGGACCGCCTCGAGCAGCTCGTCGATGCCGATGCCCGGCTTCGCCGCCACGTTGACGAACATGGTGTCGCCGCCGTACTCCTCGGCGACCAGGCCGTACTCGGTCAGCTGCTGGCGGACCTTGTCCGGGTTCGCCTCCGGCTTGTCGACCTTGTTGACCGCCACCACGATCGGCACGTCGGCCGCCTTGGCGTGGTTCAGCGCCTCGATCGTCTGCGGCATGACGCCGTCGTCGGCCGCGACGACCAGCACCACGATGTCGGTGACCTGGGCACCACGGGCACGCATGGCGGTGAACGCCTCGTGACCCGGGGTGTCGATGAAGGTCACCGCGCGGTCCTCGCCCTCGTGCGGCACGTGGACCTGGTAGGCACCGATGTGCTGGGTGATGCCACCCGCCTCGCCGGCCACGACGTTCGCCTTGCGGATCGCGTCGAGCAGCTTGGTCTTACCGTGGTCGACGTGACCCATGACGGTCACGACCGGCGCACGGCTGACCAGGCGGTCCTCCGCGACCTCGGCGTCGAGGTCGATGTTGAACTGCGCGAGCAGCTCGCGGTCCTCGTCCTCCGGGCTGACGATCTGCACGTTGAAGCCGAGGTGCTCACCCAGCAGCAGCAGGGTGTCGTCGGAGCACGACTGGGTCGCCGTGACCATCTCGCCCAGGTTGAACATCTCCTGGACCAGCGAACCCGGGTTGGCGTTGATCTTGTCGGCGAAGTCCGACAGCGAGGCGCCACGGGAGAGCCGGACGACCTGACCCTGACCCCGGGGAGCACCCGAGCTCATGGTCGGGGCCGACAGGTTGTCGAACTCCTGTCTGCGCTGCTTCTTGGACTTGCGACCACGCGTCGGCCGGCCACCCGGACGCCCGAAGGCACCCGCGGCGCCGCCGCCACGGCCACGACCGCCGCCACCGGGGCGACCGCCGCCACCGGCCGGAGCGCCCGGACGGAAACCGCCGCCCGGAGCACCGCCGCCGCCACCGGGACCGCCACGGTAGCCACCGCCACCGCCGCCGCCACCGGGACCGCCGCGGAAGCCACCGCCACCGCCGCCGCCACCGGGACCGCCGCGGAAGCCACCGCCACCGCCGCCACCGGGACGACCCGCGCCGCCGCCGGGACCGCGACCGGCACCACCGGGGCCGGGGCGACCCGTGGCGGGGCGCTGGCTCGGCATGGAGGCCGGGCTCGGACGGGGCGGCATGGAGGCCGGGCTCGGACGCGGCGGCATGCCGGCCGGGCTGGGCCGGGGACCACCCGCACCGGCGGCCGGGGGCCGCTGCTGCTGCTGGCTGCCCTGGATGCCGAACGGGTTGTTACCGGCGCCGCGCGCCGGCGGACGCCCGCCCGGACGGCCACCCGGGCCCGGCGTCGGCGCGCCGGGACGACCGGCGGCCGGGGAACCCGGGCGGGGCGGCATGGCACCCGGACCCGGTCGGGGACCGGGACGGTTGCCACCGTCGGCCGGGGGCTCCCGGCGGACGTTGTCACGCTGCTGCTGCCGAGCGGCCTGGGCGGCCTTGACCGCCGCCTCCTGCTCGGCCTTCAGCGCGGCGGCACGCGCCTCGGCGGCCGCCACCTCGATGTCGTGGGCACTCGCCGGCTTGGCGACCGGGGCCGCGGGCTGCGGCGGACCGGGCACCGGGCCCTTGGGCTTCGGGCCGGGCGTCGGCGCGGCCGGCCGCCGGGGCGGCATCGGCTTGGCCGAGACCCGGGGCCCACCGGGGGCCGGGGAGGGCGTCGGGGTCGGGGTCGGCGCCGGGGCGGCCGCCGGCGGGGCGGCCGGTGCCGGAGAACCGGCGGAGGCGACGAACGCGCTGCGCAGCCGTCGGGCGACGGGCGCCTCGACGGTGCTGGACGCGGACTTCACGAACTCGCCCATCTCCTTGAGCTTGGCGAGAACGGTCTTGCTTTCGACCCCGAGCTCTTTTGCAAGCTCGTGTACGCGGGCCTTACCTGCCACTGCACTCCTCACTCCGAGGTCGTGCGGGCAGCACCCGCAGCGACCTCACTCGTGCACTTGAAGCCTGGTCATTTCAGGGACTTCATCGTGTGCTCATGTCGGTCGTCCTACCCTGCTAGCGACCCTCGTCCGATCGGGCTGACCGGACGTAGTGGTTGGCGCATCGACGTGCTCCGCGAGCTCACCGTGGTCGGGGACCCCGGTGATGCGCAGCGCACGCCCGAAGGCGCGTCGCCGCACCGCTTGCGCGAAGCAGGCCGGATCCGGGTGCATGTTCGCTCCCCGACCCGGCAGCCTGCGGGCCGGATCGGGCCGAAGGCTGTGACCAGCCTCGTCGCCGACCGCGACGATCCGCAGCAATTCGCTGGCCGGCGCACGTCGCCGGCAACCCACACAGGTGCGTTCCGGCAGCGCGCGTCGTACCACTGGAGAAAGTCTACCCCTAGGCGCCCGAGATCGCGCCGCCCGGCTCCGGGACGTGATCAGCCCCGGCCCGGCCGGAGCCGCCAGCCTGCTCGGCGTCGGACCGGATGTCGATCCGCCAACCGGTCAACCGGGCCGCAAGTCGGGCGTTCTGCCCCTCCCGGCCGATGGCGAGGGAGAGCTGGAAGTCCGGGACGGTGACCCGGGCGGTGCGGCTGGCCAGGTCGACCACCTCGACCCGCAGGGCCTTGGCCGGCGACAGGGCGTTGCCGACGAAGGTCGCCGGGTCGTCCGACCAGTCGATGATGTCGATCTTCTCGCCGTGCAGCTCGCTCATCACCGCGCGGACCCGCTGCCCCATCGGCCCGATGCAGGCGCCCTTGGCGTTGACGCCCTGGGTCGTGGAGCGGACCGCGATCTTCGTGCGGTGACCTGCCTCACGTGCGATCGCGCCGATCTCGACCGTGCCGTCGGCGATCTCCGGCACCTCGAGCGCGAAGAGCTTCTTCACCAGCGCCGGGTGCGACCGGGAGAGGGTGATCTGCGGGCCGCGCATCCCCTTCGCCACGTGCACCACCACGCAGCGGATCCGCTCGCCGTGCGCGTAGCGCTCGCCGGGGACCTGCTCGGACTGCGGCAGGACGCCCTCCAGCTTGCCGAGATCGACGCTGACGATGCCCTTCTCGCTGCGCGCCTCGTGCGCCTGCACCACGCCGGTGACCAGGTCACCGTCGCGGCCGACGTACTCGCCGAAATGCACCTCGTCGGTGGCTTCCCGCAGCCGCTGGAGGATCACCTGCTTGGCGGTCATGGCGGCGATCCGGCCGAAGTCGTGCGGGGTGTCGTCCCACTCCCGCACCACGGTGCCGTCGTCGTCCAACTCCTGGGCGTAGACCAGGGCCGCGCCGGACTTGCGGTCGATCTCTACCCGGGCGTGCGACTCCGCCCCCTCGGTGTGCCGGTAGGCGGTCAGCAGCGCGGTCTCGATCGCCGCGAGGATCGTGTCGAACGGGATCTCCCGCTCGCGCTCGAGTGCGCGCAGCGCCGCGAGGTCGATGTTCACCTCTCCTCGTCCTCCACATCATCTTCGTCGTCGAAGTCGTCGGTGTCGTCCATGTCGTCGGGTTCGTCCGTCTCCTCGATCTCGTCGAGGCGGTGGAACTCGACCTGCACCCGGCCGGGGCCGAGCTCTGCGTACGTCCAGGTGGCGCGGCCGGCGTCGGTCTCCAGCACCACGCGCTCGTCGTCGGCCTCGACCACCCGGCCGGTGACCTGCCGGTCGCCGGCGGCCTGCTCGGCCTGGGCGCCCGCGCCGCGCGCGGTCACCTTCACCAGCCGACCGACGTTGCGCCGCCAGTGCCGGGGCAGCGTCAGCGGCCGGTCCACGCCCGGGGAGCTGACCTCCAGCTGGTACTCCCCGGCGACGATGTCGCCCCCGGACTCCTCGGCCGCGTCGAGGGCCGCCGAGACGGCCCGGGACACCTCGGCGACGGCGTCCAGCCTGATCCCGCCGTCGGCGTCCACGATCACCCGCACCACGTGCCGTCGGCCGGCCCGGGAGACGGAGAGCTCCTCCAGGTCGTAGCCGGCGGCGGTGACCACCGGCTCGATCACGTCACGCAGCCGGGCCCGCCGGGCGGCGAGGTCGCCGCGCGGGCCGCCGGCACGCTCCCCGCCCCGGGGGGCGTCGGCGCGTCGGGGCCTCCCCGCCGGACCCGTCGACCTCGTGGCACGGCCACGCTGCGTCATCTCCGCACCCTCCTGCTGATCGACGGCACCCGGTCGGCCGCCATGCCGGCACGCCACCGGAGCTGACGCGCCGGTGGCTGCGCAGAGCGTAACGCGCCTACCGGGCGCCGGGCCGGGCGGCGCACCGACGCCGGTGGCCCACGTACGGCCGGTGATGGTGTTGACTTGTCCGGTGGCGAGGGGCAGAACGACACGACGCGGCGAGACAACCGGGCATTCCCGGCGCAACGTGCTGCGCGCCGGGGCGCTCCTGGCGCTCGGCGGGGCTGCGGCGCCGCTGACCGGCTGCGGTCTGCTCGACCGCGGCGACGAACCCGCCCCCGAGCCCGACCCGCTCACGCCGCTGCTCGACGAGTCGCTCCGGCTCGCCGCCGGGCACCGGGACGCCGCCGCCGCGCACCCCGCCCTCGCCGCCCTGCTCACCCCGATCGCCGAGGCGCACCGCGCGCACGCGGCGGAGCTGGCCCGGCTCGTCGGCGTACCGCTGCCCTCGGGATCCGCCCCCGCCACGACCGCCACGCCGGGCGACCCGGCGGCGGCGCGGGCCGCCCTGCGCGAGAGTGAACGGGCCGGCCGGGAGACGGCGACCAGGGCCTGCGCGGCGGCCCCGGCGGAGCGGGCCGCGCTGCTCGCCTCGATCGTCGCCGCCCGGGCCACGCACGTGGAGGCGTTGAAGTGACCACACCGACACCGGCCGGACCCGCCGGGGCGCTCGCCGCCGCCCTCACCGCCGAGTACGCCGCGATCTGGGCGTACGGGCCCATCGGGGTACGTCTCACCGGCGCCGCCCGGACCGCCGCGAGGGAGGCGGAGGCCGCCCACCGGCGCCGCCGCGACGAGCTGATCGTGCAGTTGAGCACCGGCGGCGGGAGCGTCCCGGCGGACCGGGCCGGTTACACGCTGCCGTTCCCGGTCACCGATAAGGCGAGCGCGCTGCGGCTGGCCGTCGAGGTGGAGGAGCGCACGGCCGCGTTCTGGCGGGCGGCGGTGCCGGCCACCACCGGCGCCGACCGGGACCGGGCCCTGGCCGCCCTGGTCGAGTACGCCCTGCGGGCCACCCGGTGGCGACGGATGGCCGGGATCACCCCGCTGACGGTGCCGTTCCCGGGTCGCCCGGCCTGACCGGCCCGACCCCGTCGACCCCGCTCCGGTTGCGGGTCGCATACCAGGTATGCATACTCCGTTGCCATGTCCATCCGTCACGGGCTGCTCGCCCTGCTCGAACGCGGCCAGATGTACGGCTACCAGCTGCGCGCCGCGTTCGAGGAGTCGACCGGCTCGACCTGGCCGCTGAACATCGGGCAGGTCTACACCACGCTGTCCCGTTTGGAGCGGGACGGGCTGGTCCGGTCGCTGCCCGAGAGTGAGGCCGGGCAACGCCCGTACGAGATCACCGACGCCGGGCGGGCGGACCTGGCCCTGTGGTTCGCCACACCGATCAGCCGCACCGACCGGCCCCGGGACGAGCTGGCGATCAAGCTGGCCCTCGCCCTGACCACCCCCGGCGTCGACGTCCGGTCGGTGGTGCAGACCCAGCGCAGCGCGACCATGCGGGCGTTGCAGGAGTTGACGCGGTTGAAGTACGCCAGCGACCGCCCCGAGGACCTGCCGTGGCGGCTCGTGCTGGACGCCATGGTCTTCCAGGCCGAGGCCGAGGTGCGCTGGCTGGACCACTGCGAGACCAGCCTCGTGCGCTACCGTCCGGCGCAGCCCGGGCGCGTCCCGACGACGCCTGCCGAGGCGGTGGACCGGGCCGACGAGGAGGCGCGACGGTGACCACGGGGAACGGGCCCGCGGCCGGAAGCCCGACCACGCCCGTGCTCGACGTACGTGACGTGCACCGCACCCACGGCGCCGGCGCGGCGGCCGTGCACGCCCTGCGCGGGGTGAGTCTCGCCGTGCGCGCGGGGGAGCTCGTCGCCGTGATGGGCCCGTCCGGCTCCGGGAAGTCGACCCTGCTCGCCCTGGCCGGCGGGCTGGACGGCCCGACCGCGGGCGAGGTGTACGTCGAGGGCGAGCCGCTCGGCGCCCTGGACCGGCGGCGGCTGGCCCAGGTGCGACGACGGCGGATCGGCTACGTCTTCCAGGATCTCAACCTGCTCGGCAGCCTGAGCGCCGTGGAGAACGTCGCCCTCCCCCTCGAACTCGACGGCACGGGCGTACGGCGGGCCCGCCGCCTGGCGCTCGACGCGCTGGCCGAGGTGGGTCTGCCCGAGCTGGGCGACCGGTTCCCCGACCAGCTCTCCGGCGGGCAGCAGCAGCGGGTGGCGATCGCCCGCGCGCTCGTCGGCGAACGGCGGCTGGTGCTCGCCGACGAGCCGACCGGCGCGCTGGACTCGCAGACCGGTGAGGCGGTGCTGCACCTGCTGCGCCGGCGGGTCGACGCCGGGGCCGCCGCCGTGCTGGTCACCCACGAGGCGCGGCACGCCGCCTGGGCCGATCGGGTGGTCTTCCTGCGCGACGGGGTGCTGGTCGACACGACGGCCCCGCTGGGCAGCGTGGAGCAACTGCTGAGCGGCAGCGGTCGGTGAGCACGGGCCGGGGCGGCCGGCTCGCCCGGGCGGCCGGCTCCTGGTGGGCGGCGCTGCGGATCGCCCGGCGGGAGGCCCGGCGGGCCCGGGGGCGTACGGCGCTGGTGCTGGCGATGATCACGCTGCCGGTGCTGGTGCTGACCTTCACCGCGGTGAGCTGGCGGATGTCCGAGCTGACGCCGGTCGAGCGGGCCGACCGCCAGCTCGGCGCGGCCGACGCGGAGCTGAGCTGGGTGGTGCGGGTCCCGATCGTGCAGAGCGCCTGGGCCGAAACCTGGCGCTCCGACCCGGAGGACGTTCCCTCGGCCGGACCCGTCACCGCCGGGCAGGTGACCGCCCTCCTGCCGCCCGGGAGCCGGGTGGTCCCGCTGCGCCGCTGGGTGTCGTTCGACGCCCGGGTCGGCGAGCGGGTCGACGACGGCCTCACGGGACGCGCCGTGGACCTCGGCGATCCGCTCGGCCGCGGGCTGGTCCGGTTCCACTCGGGACGGGCGCCGGCCGGGCCGGACGAGATCGCGGTCAGCCCGGCGGCCCTGCGCCGCCTCGACGCCCGCCTCGGCGGCAGCGTCACCTCCGGCGACGGCACCCGCTCCTGGCGGGTGGTCGGCGTGGTCGAGTACCCCGACGACCTGGGCCCGGTGGTGACGCTGCACCCGTCGGAAGGGCGGATGGAGACCGAGCCGGGCACGAGCTGGCTGGTCGACCTGCCCGGGACCGCCGACGAGGCGCTGTTCCGCCGGCTCAACGCGCACGGCGTCGTGGTGCACGCCCGTGTCCCCGCCCCGGCGTCGGACACCGTCACGTTCGCGCCGTACGGCCGCTCCGCCATGGACGTGGAGGGGATGAGCGTCTCGGTGCTCGTCGGCGGGCTGGGGCTGCTGGAGGTGGTGCTGCTCGTCGGGCCGGCCTTCGCGGTCGGCGTACGGCGGCGGCGCCGGGACCTCGCGCTGGTCGCCGTGGCGGGCGGGGACGACGCCCACCTGCGCCGGATCGTGCTGGCCGACGGCGTGGTGCTGGGTGCCGTCGGCGCCGCCGTCGGGGTCGCGCTGGGCGTCGCCGCCGCGTTCGCCGGCCGCCCCCTGGTGGAGCAGCACCTCTTCGGCGCGCGCTTCGGCGCGTACCGCTGCTGGCCGGAGGCGCTCGCGGCGATCGCCGCCGTCGCGGTGCTGGCCGGGGTGCTGGCCGCGCTGGCCCCGGCCTGGACGGCCGCCCGGCAGGACGTGGTGGCGGGGCTGGCCGGCCGGCGTACCCCGCCGGCACACCGGCGGCGCTGGCTGACCGTCGGGGCGGTCCTGGCCGTCGGCGGGGCCGCGGTGGCCGCGTTCGGGGCGGCCCGGACGGCGCCGGCGGTCATCCTGGCCGGCCTCGTCCTCGGCGAGCTGGGCCTGGTCTTCGCCACCCCGACGCTGGTCGGCGTGCTCGCCCGCCTCGGGCGGTCGCTGCCGCTGGCGCCCCGGATCGCGCTGCGCGACGCCAGCCGCAACCGGTCGTCGACCGCGCCGGCGATCTCCGCCGTGATGGCGGCGGTCGCCGGCAGCGTCGCCGTCGGGGTGTACCTGGCCAGCGACGACGCCCGGTCGGCGACGATCTACCTGCCGACCCTGCCGTCCGCCACGGTGCTGGTCACCGGGTCGGACCCGGACCGCCCACCCGACCTGTCCCGGGTCAGCGAGGCCGCGCGCGACCACCTGGGGGCCCGCACGGTGGCGCCGCTGGTGGAGCCCCGGTGCGGGCCGGACACCGGGCTGTGCATCGTCTCGCCGGTGCTGCCCGCCGAGCGCGTCTGCCCGTGGACGCCGGGCGACCGGCTCACCCCGGCGCAGCAGCGTCGGGCCCGCGCGGACGCCCGCTGCGCGGAACCCGAGGACCATCTCGGCGGGACCTTCCACGTGCTGGTGGACGACGGGACGGCCCTGCCGGTGCTCACCGGCGCCGCCCCCGCCGACGTCGCCGCCGCCACCGCCGTGCTGCGGGCCGGCGGCGCGGTGGTGACCGATCCGCGCTACGTGCGCGACGGGCGGGTCGATGTGCGGGTGACCCGCCCCGGGCAGGCCCGGCCCCACCCCCCGGCCGTCACCGCCGTCGCCGGGTATCCGCTGCCCACCGGGCTGGAGGCGGACCGGCTGCTGCTCTCCCCGGCGGCCGCCCAGCGGCTCGGCCTGAGCGTCCAGCCGCGCGGCTGGGCGATCGCCGCCGACGGCGTGCCCGACGAGGACCGGCAGGGCCGGTTCGTCGCCGCCGTACGTCCGCTCCGCGCGTATGTCGAGATCGACCGGGGTACCCAGCGCGACGCGGGACGGCCGCTGCTGCTCCTGCTGGCCGTCGCCGCCGGGGTCGTCACGGTGGGCGCCGCCGGCATCGCCACCGGGCTGGCCGCGGCCGAGGGTCGGGCGGACCTGTCGACCCTCGCGGCGGTCGGCGCCGGGCCGGGGCTGCGCCGGCTGCTCTCGCTCTGCCAGTCCGGGGTGATCGCCGTGCTGGGCTCCGTGCTCGGCATCGCCGCCGGCCTCGGCTCCGCGTTGATCATCCTGACCGCCCTCAACCGCCGCTACGCCAGCCTGTGGCCCGTCCCGGAGCCGTACCCGGTGGTGGTCCCGTGGGCCACGCTCGGCGTCCTGGTGGTGGTGCCGCTGGTCGCGATGCTCGGCGCGGGACTGTTCACCCGCTCCCGGCTGCCGGTCGAGCGACGTCTCGACTGACGGACGGGCAGGGGGCACACTGGTTGCCGTGCCCGTACTGGGAGCCCTCACCCGCCGGGTCGGCCACCACCGCTGGTTCGGCGCCGCCGTCCGCCTGCTCGTCCCCGCCGACCGGATGGTCGGGCGGCTCACCCGGGGCCGGGTGGTCGCGCTCGGGCTCATCCCGTCGCTGGTCATCACGACCACCGGCCGCCGCTCCGGCAGGCCGCGCAGCAACCCGCTGCTCTACGTGCCCGACGGCGACGCGTACGTGGTGGTCGGCTCCAACTTCGGCCAGGCCCACCAGCCGGGCTGGGCGATGAACCTGCGCGCCGATCCCGCCGCCGAGGTGGCCGTCAAGGGTCGCCGCGTGCCGGTGCGCGCGGAGGTCGCCACCGGCGCCGAACGGGACCGCCTCTGGCGCCTGCTGGTCACCGAGTGGCCCGCCTACCGGGCGTACGCGCGGCGGGCCGGCGGTCGGGAGATCCTCGTCTTCCGGCTGGTGCCCACCGGGCGCGGCGTGCCGGGCGGGCCGGGCGCCCCCGCATAGGCTGGCGCGGTGACCGGCGCCGACGGCGAACCCCACCCCGACGATCCACGGTGGGCGGTGGCCGGGCGGGTCGCCGACGCCGTGCGCCGACGGTTCCCGGCCGACGTGCTGGCGGTCGCGGTGCACGGCCCGCTGGCGCACGGCGACGACGACGGCGGCGGAGACGGCGAGGTCGGGCTGCTGGTGGTGACGTACCGGCCCGGCGGCGGTCCCTCGCCGGCGACCCGGCGCGTCGACGGCGTGCTGGTCGACCTGACCGTGGCGGGCGCGGACGACTACCTGCGCCAGGCCCGGGTGATCTCCTCGCTCTGGCCGCTGACCGCCGACCGGTACGTCAGCACCCGCGCCCTGCACGATCCGACCGGCTGGCTGCGCACGCTGCGCGACGAGCATCTAGGCCGGCTGGCCCGGGCCCGGCCGGGCGAGTTCAGCACGGCGGCCCGCCGGGCCTGGTACCGGGGCGGCGCGGCGCACGCCCGGGCCGCCCGGCTGGCCGAGTGGTACGAGACCGACCAGGCGCTGCTGATGCTCGGCGAGGCGCGACTGGCGGCGGCCACGGTCAACGGCCTGCTCAGCCGCACCTACTTCCGTGACCCGGGCGACGCCGTACGCCGCACCGGCCTGGCGGGCGCGGACATGACGGAGGTGGGCGCCGTCCTGGCCCGCCAGGCGGACGAGCTGGCGGCCCGGGGCCGCCCCGTCGACGGCACGGTCGACGACCTGCTCGCCGGCTGACGGTGCCGGGCGGACGGGACGTGGGATCGGACCCCGGCCCACGCGCACGAACTGGTGCTTGCATGTCGCACCCACGCGGCTTTGGCAGGAACGCATCCTTGCCTCTCATGGGAATGGGGTCACGGTGACGACAAGTGACTACGACAGATTTGCGAACGCCTATTCGGCGGAGAACGAGTCCAACCTCTTCAACGCGTACTACGAGCGACCTGAGATGCTCCGTCTCGCCGGCGACGTACGAGGCCGCCGGATCCTCGACGCGGGCTGCGGTACCGGCCCGTTGTCAGCCGCGCTGCGCGCCAAGGGGGCCGTGGTCACCGGCTTTGACGCGAGTGCGGCCATGGTCGACCTGGCCCGCCGGAGGCTGGGTGAAGACGCCGACCTGCACGTGGCGGACCTGAGCGCGCCACTGCCGTTCGCAGACGCCGAGTTCGACGACGTCGTCGCGTCCCTGGTCCTGCACTACCTGGAGGACTGGTCCGGTCCCCTCGCCGAACTGCGTCGCGTGCTGAAGCCGGGCGGTCGCCTGATCCTCTCGGTCATCCACCCCGCCGTCTATGCGATCGCGTATCCCAAGGCCGACTACTTTGCGCTGACGAAGTACTCCGAGGACTACGTCATGGACGGCCAGACCGTGTGGCTGACCTACTGGCACCGGCCGCTGCACGCCATCGCAGATGCTTTTGCTGCTGCCGGCTTCCGCATCGCGACGATCAGCGAGCCGCCCCCTTCTCCGGACACTCCCGCGGAACTGCTCCCACCCGACATGAACTCCGGGTCCTTCATGTGTTTCCTCTTCTTCGTCCTCGAGTCCGCCTAGGGCCCGTCCTGTCGACCATGGCAGCCAGATGAGGACGGTGATCCCGCCCCCGCGCACCGCCCGGCTCGGGAAGCAGCGGCAGGGGACGCCCGGCCCGGCCGACCGGGCTCCACGCTCAGCCGAGGCCACCCTGGACGCCGATGAGGGCGCCGATCAGGTATGTCGCGCCGGCCGCCGCCGCGCCGAGCAGGAGCTGACGCAGGCCCCCGGACCACCAGGAGCGCGCGGTGAAGCGGGCGACCACCGCCCCGGCCAGGAAGAGCCCGAGCCCGCCGACCGCGAGTGCCAGCCACAGGCTGGTCGCGCCGAACAGGTAGGTCAGCAGCGGCACCAGCGCCCCGACCGAGAAGAACAGGAACGACGAGATGGCCGCCGCCCAGGGGCTCGGCTGGTCGTCCGGGTCGACGCCGAGTTCCTCCCGGACGTGCACCCGCAGGGCCTCGTCCGGGTTGCGGCGGACGGCCTCGGCGACCTGCATGGCGAGATCGGGGGCCAGCCCCCGGGCGACCCACGCCGCGGCCAGTTCGCGTGCCTCGGCCTCGGGGTGCCGCTCCAGCTCGCGGCGTTCCTTGGCGACCTCGGCGGCGACCTGTTCGTTGGCCGAGCGGACGCTCGTGTACTCCCCCAGCCCCATCGAGATGGCGCCGGCGACCAGGCCGGCCACGCCGGTGAGCACGACGCTGCGGGGCGACACCCCGCCACCCGCCACGCCGGCGATCAGGGCGATGTTGGTGACCAGACCGTCCATCGCCCCGAAGACGGCCGGACGCAGCCAGCCGCCGGAGACGTCCGCGTGGTGCGCCTCACGCAGCGCCGCCGGAGTGTCCGTCACGGCAGGGTGAGGATCTCGTGACCGTCCTCGGTCACCACGATGGTGTGCTCGAACTGGGCCGTCCAGCGGCGGTCCTTCGTCACCACGGTCCAACCGTCGTCCCACATGTCGTACTGGTGGGTGCCGAGGGTGATCATCGGCTCGATGGTGAAGGTCATCCCCGGCTCCATCACGTCCGTGGGACGCGGGCTGTCGTAGTGCGGCACGTAGAGCCCGCTGTGGAAGGCCTCGCCGATGCCGTGGCCGGTGAAGTCGCGTACGACGCCGTAGCCGAAGCGCTTCGCGTACGACTCGATGACCCGGCCGATCACGTTGATCTGGCGGCCGGGGGCGACCGCGCGGATGCCGCGCATCATCGCCTCGTGGGTCCGCTCGACCAGCAGCCGGGCCTCCTCGTCGACCTCGCCCACGCAGAAGGTGGCGTCCGTGTCGCCGTGCACGCCGTCGAGGTACGCGGTGACGTCGACGTTGATGATGTCGCCGTCGGCCAGCACCGTGGAGTCGGGGATGCCGTGGCAGATCACCTCGTTGAGGCTGGTGCAGCAGGACTTGGGGAAGCCCTTGTAGCCCAGCGTCGAGGGGTAGGCGCCGTGGTCGCAGAGGAACTCGTGCACGACCCGGTCGATCTCGTCGGTGGTCACGCCGGGCTTGCAGTGCTCGCCGGCGAGCTGGGTGGCCTGCGCGGCGAGCCGGCCGGCGACCCGCATCTTCTCGATCGTCTCCGGTGTCTGCACGTGCGAGCCGCGCCATTCCTGGGGACGCTTCTTGCCCACGTACTCCGGGCGGACGATGTGGGCGGGCACGGGCCGCAGCGGGGAGAGCGTGCCTGGGGTCAGCGGCGCACGGACGGTCATGGCCCGAGTTTATCGCCGCGACGATGGTGACCCCCGCCACCGCCCGCCGGGAACGGTTGTTGCCGTGCAAGGTTCGCTGTGCCATTGTGGCTCCGTGGATCAAGGGGGCGGCACGTCTCCCGTCTTCTCCGCCAGCGCGGAGATCGACGGCGCCCACCTTCGCGTCCTGGTGACCGGCGAGGTCGACATGGCCACCGCCGACGTCATGTACCAGACCGCGCTGCGGGAGCCGGCCGAGCGGGTGACGCTCGACCTGCGGGCGGTCACCTTCTTCGACTCGGCGGCGATCCACGCGGTGGTCCGGCTGGCCCAGCAGTTCCCCGGCACGCTCGCCGTGCTGCCGTCGCGGCAGGTCCACCGGGTGCTGGAGATCTCCGGCCTGGGCGACCAGGCCTGGCTCCGACCGGCCTGAGCCCCGCGCCGGGCGACGCCGTCGGTCGCGCGCTCAGTCCGACAGCCGCCGGCGCAACGTCACCTCGGTCCCCTCGGCGGTACGGGTCACCGACAGCTCCCCCAGCGCCTCGATGAGGGACAGCCCCCGCCCCCGGAAGCCCGAGCCGGTCGACTCCCGCCACCGGCCGCTGTCGCGCACCGAGGCCACCACCGTGCGGTCGTGAATGGTCACCTCGACGCTGATCGTCGGCTCGGCCGGCTCGACGGGGTGCTCGATGGCGTTGGCCGCCGCCTCGGAGATGGCGACGGTCAGGTCGAACAGGTCCGTCTCGGTGACCTGGTGCGCGACGAGGAAGTCCTCCAACCGCTTGCGCAGCACGCTGAGCCGGGTGGGATCGGCCGGCAGCCGCAGCGCGAACCGGTTGAGTTCCGCCGCCTCCAGGGCGAGCACCGCGACGTCGTCGCGCAGGGGCCGGCCGGCGACGCGCTCCACCACGGCGTCGATCAGGTCGGTCACGTGCTCGCCGGGGGTGGCCGCGTCCTGCCGCAGCAGGTCCAACGAGGCGTCGATGCCGAGTTGCCGGTCCTCGATGAGCCCGTCGGTGTAGAGCAGCAACCGGCTCCCGGCGGTCAGCTCCCCCTCGACCGTCCCGTAGGTCGTGTCGGGGATCGCCCCGACCGGCGGCCCGAGCGCCCGGCCGTGCAGGAACGCCACGTCGTCTCCTCGGATCAGCAGGGGGGACGGATGACCGGCGCTGGCGTACCGCATCCGGCCGGTGCGCGGACTGAACCACAGGCAGAAGACGGTCGCGAAGGACCGCCCCTCGGTCGTGCCGACGAGCCGGTTGAGCCGGGTCAGCGACTCACCGGGGTCGAAGCCCTCCAGCAGGTACGCCCGCAGCCCGTTGCGCAGCTGGCCCATCGCCGCGGCGGCCGGTACGCCCTTGCCCACCACGTCGCCGATCGCCAGCACCAGCTCGTCGTCGCCGAGCGCGATCACGTCGTACCAGTCTCCGCCGACCTCCACGTCGGCGCTGCCCGGCAGGTAGCGGCTGGCCACCAGGGCGCCCGGCAGCTGCGGCAGCGACCGGGGCAGCAGGCTGTGCTGGAGCGTGGTGGCGATGCGGTGCTCGGCCTCGTAGAGCTGGGCGTTCTCCAGCCGCACCCCGACCAGCCGGGCGAGCTGGGTGAGCGCGGCCTCGTCGGTGTGGGCCCCGTCGCCGTCCGGGCGCCAGACCCGCAGCTCGCCGAGCCGTTCGCCGGCGGTGCCGGTCAGCGGCAGCACGAAGGACGGCTCGATCGAGGCCAGCCCGCCGCCGTCGGCCTCGAAGCGCATCCCGGTGGCCGAGACCACCACCCGGGCGGCCTCGGCGAGGCTCAGGGCGTGCCGCGCGGCGACCTGGAGCACGTCGGCCGTGGAGCGGGCGGTGTTGACCGCCACCGCCGCGTCGGCCAGGGCCCGCAACCCCCGGATGATCTGGCCACGGAGCTGGCCCAGCTCGACGTTGGCCCGCACCCGGGCGGTCAGCTCCTGGCCGGAGAAGGGCTTCGTCAGGTAGTCGTCGGCACCCACCGCCAGCCCGGCGACCTCCTCGGCGGAGCCGGCGCGGGCGGAGAGCAGCACGATCGGCACGTGGCGGGTACGCGGATCCGCGCGCAGCGCGGCGACCAGGCCGAACCCGTCCAGCCGGGGCATCATCACGTCGGTCAGCACCAGGTCGAACGAGCCGTCGACGGCCTGCCGCAGCGCCTCCACTCCGTCGGTGACCGCGACCACCTCCCAGGACGGCGAGAGCAGCCGGGTGACGTGCTCGCGGAGGTCGGCGTTGTCGTCGGCGACCAGGATCCGCCCGGCGGCGCCGGTCCCCCGCGTCCCCCCGGCCCCGTCGACGGGGCCGGCGGCGCTCGTCCAGAGCCCCGTCTCCGCGACGTAGAGGTCGGCGTGCGCCAGATCGAGCCGCGCCGTCGCCTCGGCGTGGGCGATCCGCTCGGCCGGCAGGTGCCCGGCGCCGAACGGGACGGTCACCGTGAACGTGCTGCCCTCGTCGACGCGGCTGCGCACGGCCACCTCGCCGCCGTGCATCTCGACCAGCTCTCGGACCAGCGCCAGGCCGATGCCGGTGCCCTCGTGGCTGCGTGAGCGCATCCCGGGCACCCGGTGGAAGCGCTCGAAGATCTGCGGCAGCTCCTCCGGCACGATGCCGACGCCGGTGTCGGTGACCTCCAGCCGCGCGGCCCCGTCGACGGCGCGGACCCGTACCCGGATCTCGCCGTCGAAGGTGAACTTCACCGCGTTCGAGATGAGGTTGAGCACGACCTTCTCCCACATGTCCCGGTCCACGAAGACCGGCGCCGGCAGCGGTGGGCAGTCCACGACCAGGCGCAGCCCGGTGCGCTCGGTGGCCGACCGGAACGTGCTGGCCAGGCGGGCGGTGTAGTCGGCGAGGTCGGTGGGCTGGTAGCGGGCGGTCAGCCGCCCGGACTCCAGCCGGGAGAAGTCGAGCACCGTGTTGACCAGCTTGAGCAGCCGCAGCGCGTTGCGGTGCATGGTGGTGAGCCGGTCGGTGTAGGCCTCGGGCAGCGCCGGGTCGGCCAGCAGGTCCTCCAGCGGGCCGAGCACCAGGGTCAGCGGGGTGCGGAACTCGTGGCTGACGTTGGCGAAGAAGTTCGTCTTGGCCCGGTCGAGGGCGGCCAGCTCGGCGGCGCGGGCGCGTTCCTGCTCGTACGCCCGCTGCCGCCCGACGGCCCGGGAGATCTGCGCGGCGACCAGGTCGAAGAAGTCCCGGTACTCCTCGGTGAGCGGCTGCCGGCGGGCCACGCCGACCGCCAGCGTGCCGACGGTCTCGTTCCCGGCGGTGACCGGCAGCACCAGCGCCTCACCGGTCGCGTCGTCCGGGGCCTCGGCGAGCAGGTCGGTCACCGCGACGGTGGTGGCGGTGCCGGAAGCGACGACCTCGGCGAGCCGTGCCGGCGGGGACGTGACGACCGCCCCGGGATCGACGCCGCTGCACCCGGCCAGCACGACGTCGCCAGTTCCGCCGGGCAGGTGCACCAACGCGAACGGCACGTCCGACCGGTGCCGGTCGAGCACCGCCGTGGCCGCCCGGCCCAGCGCGGGGCTGCTGTCGACCTCGGCCAGCACGGTGCCCAGCTCGGCCAGCAGCCGCAGCCGACGCTCCCCGACCACCCGGCCGGTGGTCTCGTTGACGATGCAGAAGACGCCGTCGACCGTGCCGTCGGTGCCCAGGATCGGGTCGTAGGAGACGTCGAAGTACGTCTCCTCCAAGAAGCCGCGGCGGTCGAGCGGGAAGGGGTGGTCCTGCGCGCGGTACGACCGGCTGACGCGCCGGACACCCTCCAGCAGGGGCCCGAGCACGCTCCAGGTCTCCACCCAGTGCTCGCGGGCCGGCCGGCCCAGCACGTCGGGGTGCTTGTCGCCGATCGTGGGGCGGTAGGCGTCGTTGTAGAAGGCGAGTTCGTCCTCGCCCCAGAAGATGACGATCTGCGCGCTCGAGGCGAGCATCAGGCCGATCGCCGAGCAGAGCGTCGCCGGCCAGCGGTCGGGCGTGCCGAGCGGATGGGCCGACCAGTCGACGCGGCGCATCAGCTCGCCCATCTCGCCGCCGCCGGCGAAGGCGGCGGCCAGCATCGGGGGGAACTCGGCGTCCTGCCCTCCCTCGGCCGGGCAACCCTCGTCCACGCCCCCCTGGGCCGAGCTCATAGTTCCTCCCGCTCCGGCCATCACCGCCTCGGCCCGGTGATCCAACCGGCCGTGCCCCGCTTGGTACCCCGACGGACGAGCAACGTAACGCATACCGCCCGCCGTGCGCTGGTTACGTCCGCCGCACCGGGCTGTCGGCCCCTCGCGGCGGCGTCGCGCGGCCCGATCCACACGCGACGGCGCTCGCCCGAATCCCCGCCAGCGCGGCATTTCAGTCCCGCCGACGGGACCACACCGGGACCACCCCGCACCCCTCGACACGCGGCTGTGATCTGCGACACCTACCTGCGTGCTGGCGTCCCGCGCCGGGCCACCATCGACGGCCCACCGCGCTGAGGAGGAACGTCGCCGACGGCCCACCACGCCGTCGAGGGACGTCGCCGGCGGCACGCCCGGCCGGGCAGGGACGTCACCGAAGGGCCGGACCGGCCCGGTGCTCCCGGGCCGACCGGTGCTCCCCGGCCGCCTGGACCAGGGCGGCGATCGGCCGGGGGTCGGGCTCGTTCTCCGGGTGCCACTGCACGCCGAGCAGGAAGGGGCGGTGCGGATCCTCGACCGCCTCGACCACCCCGTCGTCGGACCAGCCCGTCGCCGTCAGCCGGCCCGGGTCGGCCACCGCCTGGTGGTGGTACGAGTTGACCCGGACCACGCCGGCCAGCACCGTCGCGGCCAGGCTGCCGGGGGCGAACCGCACGCCGTGCCCGCCGTAGACGCCGGGGGCGGGACGGTGCAGGTCGTGCCCCAGGACGTCCGGCAGGTGCTGGTGCAGCGACCCGCCGGCGGCGACGGCGAGCAACTGCATCCCCCGGCAGACGCCGAGCACCGGCAGGTCCGTGTCGAGGGCGGCGGTGAGCAGGGCCAACTCGCCCGCGTCGCGCCCGGGGCGGCTCTCGGTGCGGGGCGCCGGCAGCTGGCCGTACCGGGCCGGGTCGACGTCCGCGCCGCCGGCCAGGAGCAGCCCGTCGAGCACCCGCAGCACGTCGGCGTCGCGGTCGTCCGGCGGTAGCACCACCGCCCGGCCGCCGGCCGCGGTGACCGCCCGGACGTACGCCTCGGGCAGCAGCACCGCCGGCACGTCCCGCCACACGCCCCAGCCGACGGGCTCGACGTACGCGGTGATCCCGATCAGTGGCCGGCTCACAGCGGCGTGACGTACGCGCCGGTGATGCCGCCGTCCACGACGAACTGCGCGGCGGTCATGAAGGACGAGTCGTCGCTGGCCAGGAACGCCACCGCGGCGGCGATCTCCTCCGGTTTCCCGAACCGCCCCATCGGCACGTGCACCAGCCGGCGGGCGGCGCGCTCCGGGTCGGCGGCGAAGAGTTCCAGCAGCAGCGGGGTGGCGACCGGGCCGGGACAGAGCGCGTTGACGCGCACACCCTCCCGGGCGAACTGCACGCCCAGCTCCCTGGTCATCGCCAGCACCCCGCCCTTGCTCGCCGTGTACGCGATCTGCGAGGTGGCCGCCCCCATCAGCGCCACGAACGACGCGGTGTTGATGATCGAGCCCCGGCCCTGCCGGCGCATGTGCGGGATGACGTACTTGCAGCAGAGGTAGACGCTCGTGGTGTTGACCCGCAGCACGCGCTCCCAGGCGTCCAGGCCGGTGGTCAGGATCGAGTCGTCCTCGGGCGGGGAGATGCCGGCGTTGTTGAACGCCACGTCGATGCGCCCGTGCCGCTCGGCCACCCCGTCGAAGAGGTCCCGCACGGCCGACTCGTCCGCGACGTCCGTGGCGACGAACTCCCCGCCGATCTCCTCGGCGGCCCGCCCGCCCGCCTCCGGGTCGACGTCCACGCAGACCACCCGGGCCCCCTCGGCGGCGAAGCGCCGCACGGTGGCCAGCCCGATCCCGCTGCCCGCTCCGGTGACCACCGCCACCCGGTCCTCAAGTCGACCCCGCACCTGATCACTCCTCCGTCGCGATGAACACGTTCTTGACGTCCGTGAAGGCGTGCAGCGCGTCCGGGCCCAGCTCGCGGCCCAGCCCGGAGCGCTTCATCCCGCCGAACGGCGTCCAGTACCGCACCGAGGAGTGCGAGTTGACGCTGAGGTTGCCCGCCTCCACGGCCCGCGCCACCCGCACCGCCCGGCCCACGTCCCGGGTCCAGACCGAGCCGGACAGCCCGTACTCGGTGTCGTTGGCCAGCCGGATCGCGTCGGCCTCGTCGTCGAACGGCAGCACCGAGACGACCGGGCCGAAGATCTCCTCGCGCCAGTGCCGGTCCGCGGGCGAGTCGGCGAGCAGCACCGTCGGGGCGTACCAGAAGCCGGGGCCGTCGGGGCGGGAGCCGGCGAAGGCCACGTTCGCCCCGTCGACGTAGCCGGCCACCCGGTCGCGCTGGGCGGCGGAGATCAGCGGGCCCATCTCGGCGGTCTCCCGGGCCGGGTCCTCCACCCGCAGCGCGCGCACCGCCGGTTCGAGCAGTTCCAGGAACCGGTCGTACGCCGGGCGCTGCACCAGGATCCGCGAGCGTGCGCAGCAGTCCTGCCCGGCGTTGTCGAAGACGGCGTACGGGGCGGTGGCCGCCGCCCGCTCCAGGTCGGCGTCGGCGAAGACGAGGTTGGCGCTCTTGCCGCCCAGCTCCAGCGTCAGCCGCTTCACCTGCGCGGCGCAGCCGGCCATGATCCGGGTGCCCACCTCCGTGGAGCCCGTGAAGCAGACCTTGCGTACGGCGGGATGGGTGACGAAGCGCTCCCCCACCACCGACCCGGCGCCCGGCAGCACGGTGAACACGTCGTCGGGCACCCCCGCCTCGCGCGCCAGCTCGGCCAGGCGCAGCGCGGTCAGCGGGGTCAGCTCGGCGGGCTTGAGCACCACGGTGTTGCCCGCCGCGAGCGCCGGCGCGAAGCCCCACGCGGCGATGGGCATCGGAAAGTTCCAGGGCACGATCACGCCGACCACGCCGAGCGGCTCGTGGAACGTCACGTCCAGCCCGCCCGGCACCGGGATCTGCCGCCCGGTCAGCCGCTCCGGCGCGCCCGCGTAGTAGTCGAGGACGTCGCGGACGTTGCCCGCCTCCCACCGCGCGTTGCCGATGGTGTGCCCGGAGTTGCGTACCTCCAGCCGCGCCAGTTCCTCCAGGTGCGCGTCGACGACCGCCGCGAAGCGCCGCAACACCCGCGCCCGCTCCCCCGGCGCCACCGCGCGCCACCGTACGAAGGCCGCGTCCGCGCGCGCGATGGCCGCGTCGACCTCCTCGGCCGACGTGGCAGCCACCCGCCCCACGACCTCCCCGGTGGCCGGATCCACCACCTCACTCACGTACCCACCCCTTCGCGGCGTCGATCATGCAGTTGTGCCTCGTCAGAGCCGCCCATCATCCTCGATCGCCCACCGGAACTCCATGATCGACCGCCGGAGGGGGCGGGGTCAGAGGCGTTCGAAGCCACGCTGGAGTTCCCAGTCGGTCACGGCGGCGTCGAAGGCCGTCAGTTCGACCCGCGCCTGGTTGGCGTAGTGGGCCGCCACCTCGTCCCCGAACGCCTCGGCGGCCAGCGTCGAGCCCTCCCAGAGAGCCAGGGCGTCGCGCAGCGTGCCGGGGACCCGTTCGGCGGTGGCGTCGTCGTACGCGTTGCCGGTGCACTCCTCGCCCAGCTCCAGCTCCCGCTCGATGCCGTGCACCGCGCCCGCGACCAGCGCGGCGATGGCGAGGTACGGGTTCACGTCCGCGCCCGGCACCCGGTTCTCCACCCGCATGCCCTGCCCGTGCCCGACCAGCCGCAGCGCGCAGGTGCGGTTGTCCGTGCCCCAGCGCAGCGCGGTGGGCGCGAACGACCCGGGCTGGTAGCGCTTGTACGAGTTGATGTTCGGCGCGAACAGGAGGCTGAACTCGCGCATGGTCGCCAGCAGCCCGGCCAGCACCCGCTGCCCGGTCGTCGACAGATGCGCCGGCCCGTCGCCGAGCATGGCCGAGCGGCCGTCGGCGTCGCGCAGCGAGAAGTGGATGTGGCAGGAGTTGCCCTCGCGCTCGTTCGGCTTGGCCATGAAGGTGATCGACATGCCCTCCTGGGCGGCGATCTCCTTCGCCCCGTTCTTGTAGATCACGTGGTGGTCGGCGCAGGCCACCGCCTCGTCGTAACGGAAGGCGATCTCGTGCTGACCGAGGTTGCACTCCCCCTTGGCGCTCTCCGGGGTGAGCCCCGCCCCGGCCATCTCCCGCCGGATGCGGCGCAGCAGCGGCTCGACCCGGGCGGTGCCGAGCAGGGAGTAGTCCACGTTGTACTGGTTGGCCGGGGTCAGGTCGCGGTAGCCGCGCCGCCAGGCCTCCTCGTACGAGTCGCGGAACAGCACGAACTCCAACTCGGTGCCGGCGTACGCGGTCAGCCCGTGCGCGGCCAGCCGGTCGAGCTGCCGGCGCAGGATCTGCCGGGGCGAGGCGACGACCGGGGAGCCGTCCAGCCAGGCCAGGTCGGCCAGGAGGAGCGCGCTGCCCGGCTGCCAGGGCACCCGGCGCAGCGTGTCGAGGTCCGGCACCATGGCGAAGTCGCCGTAGCCGCGTTCCCAGCTCGACATCGCGTACCCGTCCACGGTGTTCATGTCGACGTCGACGGCCAGCAGGTAGTTGCAGCCCTCACTGCCGTGGGCGGCCACCTCGTCGAGGAAGTAGGGCGCGTGGAACCGCTTGCCCTGCAACCGGCCCTGCATGTCGACCAGGGCCAGCACCACGGTGTCGATCTCACCCTCTGCGACGGCGACCCGCAGCTGTTCCAACGTGAGCGGAGCTCTTCTCATCGGCGGGCCTCCATCACCAAGGTCTACTGGCTTACCGGATGCCCGTCAATGCCCCGCCCGGCGTCCCGGCAACCGCGCCGGGGGCCGCCGGGTGTGACCGCCGGACGCCTCCGCCGACGCGGTGCCCGTCGCGCGCCGTCGTCCCGCCCGGCGGCCGCCACCGACAGGCTCGGCAGCGGCCCACCGGTCGGCCCGGCGACCGGGCAAATTGCGTTGCCGTGGCGGCGCGTGCGCCGCATGCTTGAGCCCGTGACCAGGCCCGATCGCGACGGGCCACCGCCGGGCGCTCGGACCGCCCGGCACGCGGCGGCGCGGGGCACGTCACCTCTCTCTCACCCGTACGGCGCTGCGCCGTACCCGACGCCCGCCCCGCGCCGTCGCCGCACCGCGTTGCGCCCGCACCGCGCCGGCTCAGGTGAGCAGCAGGCCCGCCACCCAGAGCCCGGCGACGAGCAGGCCGGCGAGGAACTCGACCAGCATGGACAGGCCGGCCGCCGCCACCGCCTGCTTCGTCGCGGGCCAGGCCAGCCGGGAGTCGCCCAGGCGCAGCCGCTCGGCCGCCCACACCCCGCCGACGAAGCCGAGCACCAGCCCGAGCACCGGGATCACGAAGAAGCCGACCAGCCCCAGCAGCCCCCCGGCGAGCAGCGAAGAGGTGGGCACGCCGGTACGTTTCAGGTTCCGCCCCGGCCAGGCGTACTTGACGACGGTGCCGCCGGCCACGACCACGGTCGCGGCGGCCAGCACCGCCCAGCGGCCGGGCCCGGCGCCGCCGAAGACCGCCCAGATCAGCACCCCGCCCCAGCACAGCGGCAGCGCCGGCAGGCCGGGCACCACCACGCCGGCGAGCCCGGCGAGGATCGCGATCCCGGCGAGTACGCCGACCGCCGCCTCGCTGTCCGTCAGGCTCATGCCGTCGCTCCCCGGTCCTCGGCGCGCAGCCGCTCGGTGATCTCGTTCGCCGGGGCGGGTGGGCCGAAGAACCGTCCCTGCCCGGTGTCGCAGCGCAGCGCGCGCAGCCGCTCCGCCTGCGCCCCGGTCTCCACCGCCTCGGCGGTCACCCACAGCTCCAGCGCGTGCGCCAGCCGGACCAGCGCGTCCACGATCCGCTCGTCGCGGTGGTCGGCCGTCGCGTCGGCGTCCTCGCCCCGGATGCCCTCGACGAACGGCCCCGCCAGCTTCAGGCAGTGGATCGGCAGCCGGCGCAGGTACGCCAGGTTGGAGTAGCCGGTGCCGAAGTCGTCGATGGCCATCCGTACGCCGAGGGTGGCCAGCCGGTGCAGCGACCGCAGCGGCTCCCCGGCGGTGCCCATCACCGCGCTCTCGGTCAGCTCCAGTTGCAGCAGGTCCGCCGGCAGCCCGGTGGACGTCAGCGCGTCGGCGACGGTGTCGACGATCCCCGGGTCGTCGGCCTGCCGGGCGGCCAGGTTGACGCTGACGACCAGTTGGGCCCGGGGGAACTCGCGCCGCCACGCCTCGGCGTCCCGGCAGGCCTGCCGCAGCACCCACTCGCCGAGCCGGACGATGAGGCCGGTCTCCTCGGCCAGCCCGATGAACCGGTCCGGCCCGATCAGCCCCAGCTCGGGGTGCTGCCAGCGGACCAGCGCCTCCACGGCCAGCATCGAGCCCTCCAGCAGGGACACGATCGGCTGGTAGTGCACCACGAACTCGCCCCGGTCCAGCGCCGCCGGCAGCCCGGCGGCGAGGGCGGAGCGCGCGATGTCGCGGGCGCCGCGCTCCGGGTCGTAGACCGCCCACCGGCCGCGCCCCTCCGCCTTGGCCCAGTAGAGCGTGGTGTCGGCGGCCTTCATCAGCTCCGAGGCGCTTGTCCCGCCGACCGGGCACTCGACGATGCCGACGCTCGCCGACACCGCGAGCTGGTGCTCGCCGATGCGGACCGGGGCGGACACCGCGGCCAGGGCCACCTCGGCGACCTGCACCGCGTCGTCGATCCCGGCGCCGTCGTCGACCAGGATGACGAACTCGTCCCCGCCCATCCGGGCGACGAGGTGGCCCCGGCCGGCGACGCAGTCGGCCAGCCGCCGGGCGATCACCACGAGCAGCCGGTCGCCCAGGTCGTGGCCGAGGCTGTCGTTGACCGCCTTGAAGCCGTCCAGGTCGAGGAAGCAGACCCCGACGCGCTGGGTCGCGTCGGCGACGTCGAAGACCCGGCCCAGGGTCTCGAAGAACAGGGTCCGGTTGGGCAGCCCGGTGAGCGGGTCGTGCAGCGCCTGGAAGCGCAGCCGCTGTTGGAGCTCGTACCGCTCGGTGATGTCCTCGATCATCGCGACCGTGAACCGGGGCCGGCCGTCGTCGTGGCGGATCAACGAGACGGACAGGTCCGTCCAGACCACGCTGCCGTCCTTGCGGTAGTAGCGCTTCTCCACCCGGGCCCTGTCCTGCTTGCCCTCGGTCAGCTCCTGGTAGAGCTCCCACATCCCGGCCGCGTCGTCGGGGTGGAACAGCGCGGCCACGTTGGTCTGCCTCAGCTCCTCGATGGAGTAGCCGAGCATGTCCGCGAACGCCTGGTTGACGTCGATGATCCGACCGTCGACCCCGGCGATGCCGATCCCCGTGGCCGCGCCCACGAAGACCGCCCGGAACCGGGCCTCGCTGTCGCGCAGGGCCTGCTCCACGTCGTCGCGGGCCTGCCAGGCGGAGCGGGCGATCCGCTCCTGCTGGGCGAAGGTACGGTCGCGCAGCGCCCGGGCGAAGCCGGCGGCGAGCCCGCCCTGCAACGCCGCGACCCGTTCCGCCGTCTCGTCCCGGTGGGCCCGGCCCGACAGCACCCGGGCGGCGAACCGGTCGCCGAGGGCCCGCACCGACCAGTCGAGCACCCGGGGCTCGGTCAGGTGCTCCTCGACCAGCGCGCGCCCCACCTCCTCGGCCGGCAGGGCCGAGAACGGCTCGGCCAGCAGGGCCTGGGCGAGCCGGACGGTGTGCAGGTGCAGCAGCCGTTCGGTCTCGGCCGCGCTGAGCGGCACGAAACCGAGTCGGCGCACCGTCCGGGCCCACTCGGCCGCGTAACGCTGGGCGCCCGACCGGCTGAGGTCGTCGCCGCCGGGCTCCGGGACGGCGGCCATCGGATCAGGCGGTGGGCTGGTCGTACCGGGCGACGCCGCCGAAGGCGCCGAACCGCTCCGGGTGCTCGTCCACGTCGGAGGGCGAGTCGGGGCGCCACAGCGGCATGTGCACCACGCCCGGCTCCAGCAGCGTCCAGTCGCCGAAGAAGCTCGTCACCTCGGCACGGGAGCGCAGCGTGATCTCGGTGTCGGTACGCGCGGAGAGGCGCTGCGCGTCGAGCATCTCCTGCGGCTGGTCCTCGAACGTGGAGTGCGAGACGACCAGGTGGCTGCCCGGGGCCGCGGCGGCCCGGAGGGTGGCCAGGACGTCGCCGGGGCGGTCGGCGTCGGGGATGAAGTGCACCACCCCGGCGAGCAGGATGCCCAGCGGCCGGTTGAAGTCGAGCAGCCCGAGGTCACGGGCCCCCGCCAGGATCCGCTCCGGCTCGCGCAGGTCGGCGTGGATCACCCCGGTCAGGTCGTCGCCGGCGAGCAGCTCGCGGCTGTGCGCCACCGCGACCGGGTCGATGTCGACGTAGACCACCCGGGCCTTGGGGTTGGCCGCCTGCGCGACCTCGTGCACGTTGCCGACGGTGGGGATGCCGGAGCCGATGTCGAGGAACTGGTCGATGCCGGCGTCGAGCAGCGTCCGTACGGCGCGGCGCAGGAACTCCCGACCGGCGCGCATGGTCGCCGCCAGGTTCGGGGTCATGCTCGCGATCTGCTCGGCGAGCTGCCGGTCGATCTCGAAGTTGTGCGCTCCGCCGAGGAAGTAGTCGTAGACCCGGGCCGCGCTCGGCCGGGACAGGTCGATCTCGGCGGGAAGTCCGTCCGGCTTCTGCACTGCTGCACCTCATGGTCGTCGCCGCGGTGCGGGAGGGGACCGGTGCCGGGGTGCCTGGGGCACGCGGGGCACCGGCCGACCCGCGGGTCGTGTGGTGCTCACCACTCTAGGCCGCGAACTCCCGGCTCCGGGAGGTCCCATGACCCACTTCGTCGGCCCTTCCGGCCCTCGTCACGGTCCGTACGACGGACGGAACCGACCCGTTACGGTCGGGGCACCCGACGCGCACGCGCGGGCCGGAACCCCGCAGGTGCCCGGGAGCCCGGCCCACGTGGGTCAGGCGGCCTCGAGCAGCAGCGAGATGCCCTGGCCGACGCCGACGCACATGGTGGCCAGCGCCCGCCGGCCGCCCCGGCGGCGCAGCTCCAGTGCGGCCGTCAGCGCCAGCCGGGCTCCGCTCGCGCCGAGCGGGTGCCCGAGCGCGATCGCCCCGCCGTTCGGGTTGACGTGCTCGGCGTCGGTCGGCAGGCCCAGCTCGCGCAGCACCGCGACGGACTGCGCGGCGAACGCCTCGTTCAGCTCGATCACGTCGACCGCGTCGAGGCCGAGGCCGTGGCGGTCGAGCAGCTTCCGGGTGGCCGGCACCGGCCCGACGCCCATCACGCGCGGCGGTACGCCGGCCGCGGCGGCCCCGGCGACCCGGGCCAGCGGGGTCAGGTGGTAGCGGGCCACGGCCGCCTCCGAGGCGACCAACAGCGCCACCGCGCCGTCGTTGACGCCCGAGGAGTTGCCGGCGGTCACCGTGCCGCCCTCGCGGAACGGGGTGGGCAGCGCGGCGAGCTTCTCCAGCGAGGTCTCCCGGGGGTGCTCGTCGACCTCGACGAGCTTCGTCTCGCGCCGGCCCGCCGGCACGGTCACGCCGACGATCTCCTCGGCGAACCGACCGTCGGCCTGTGCCTTCGCGGCCCGCTGCTGCGAGCGGTACGCGAACTCGTCCTGCTCGGCGCGGCTGACGCCGTATTCGGCGGCGACGTTCTCCGCCGTCTCCGGCATGGAGTCGATGCCCCATTGCTTCTTCATCAGCGGGTTGACCAGCCGCCAGCCGATGGTGGTGTCGTAGACCTCGGCGGTGCGGGAGAACGGGGTGGTTGCCTTCGGCATCACGAACGGGGCGCGGCTCATGCTCTCCACCCCGCCGGCCACCACGAGGTCGGCCTCGCCGGCGACGACGGAGCGGGCCGCCGTGGCGAGGGCGTCCAGGCCGGAGCCGCAGAGCCGGTTGACGGTGCTGCCGGGCACCTCCTCGGGCAGCCCGCCGAGCAGCGCCGCCATCCGGGCCACGTTGCGGTTGTCCTCGCCGGCCTGGTTGGCGCAGCCCAGGACCACGTCGTCCACCCGCGCCCAGTCCACCGACGGGTGCCGGCCGACCAGCTCGCGGATCACGTGCGCGGCCAGGTCGTCGGGGCGGACGCCGGCGAGGGCGCCGGCGTACCGGCCGATCGGGGTGCGGACACCGGCCACCAGGTATGCCACGGTCATCAGCGCGATCCTTCGGGGGGGGTGGGAAGGGCGGGGGCGGGGCGGTTCCGGGTCGCGGGGACGCCCGGCAGCCAGGATATCCGCGCGGGCAGCGGATAGGTTGGCGGCATGGCCCGGGCCCAGTTCAGCGCAGAGACCAGTGTCGGCGGCGAGTTCGTCCGCCAGCCCAACCGGTTCACCGGTCGGGTCACCCCGGACTCCGACTCCCCGCCCGGAGGCGGGCCCGACGCGCAGGGCCGCTGGCCGCTGGAGCCGGGACGCTACCGGCTGATCTGGTGCCGGGCCTGCCCGTGGGCGCACCGGGCCCGGATCGTACGCGACCTGCTCGGCCTTCAGGACGCGATCTCCCTCGGCACCGTGGACCCGATCCGCGACGAGCGGGGCTGGCGGTTCGCCCTCGACCCGGACGGGTTCGACCCGGTGCTCGGCGTCGGCTTCCTCTCCGAGGCCTACCTCGCCACCGACCCCGACTACACCGGGCGGGTCACCGTACCGGCGCTGGTCGACACGCGCACCGGCCGGGTGGTCACCAACGACTATCCGCAGCTCACCCTGGACCTGTCCACGCAGTGGCGCGGCCTGCACGGGCCGGGGGCGCCGGACCTCTACCCGCAGGCGCTGCGCCCGGAGCTGGACGCCCTGATGGCGGAGATCCACCGCGACGTCAACAACGGCGTCTACCGGTGCGGCTTCGCCACCTCCCAGGCGGCGTACGAGGAGGCGTTCACGGCCCTCTTCGCGCGGCTCGACGCGCTGTCGCAGCGGCTCGCGGGCCGGCGCTACCTGATGGGCGACGCCATCACCGAGGCCGACGTGCGGCTCTTCACCACCCTGGTCCGCTTCGACGTGGCGTACCACGGTCACTTCAAGTGCAACCGGCACAAGCTGACCGAGATGCCGGTGCTCTGGGCGTACGCGCGGGACCTGTTCCAGACGCCGGGCTTCGGCGAGACGGTCGACTTCGACCACATCAAGCGGCACTACTACGGCACCCACGCGGCGATCAACCCGACGGGGATCGTCCCGCTCGGCCCCGACACCTCCGGCTGGACCACGCCGCACGGGCGTGGCTGAGCCGCGCCGGGCCGGTCCGCGCGCCACACCGCCCCGGGCCGCCGCCGCGTCGGCCTCCGCCGCCTGCGTGGTCGGGGGCGCGGTCGCGGTGACCGTCGCCGTGGTCGCCGGTCCGGGGCCGGGCCTGACCGGGTACGTCAGCGAGGCGGGCGTCACCGACAGCGCGTACGCCCCGGCGTACCGGATCGGGGTCTTCGCCCTGGCGGCCGGGTTGTTGCTGCTCGCGACGGCGCTGCCCCCGGTGCTGCGGGCGGCGGCCGGGCTGCTCGCGGCCGGGAGCGTCTTCGCGCTGGTCTCCGGGGCGGTGACGTGCAGCGCCGGCTGCCCGCTGCCGCCGTTCGAACGGGCGACCACGGCGGACCTGGTGCACGGCGCGGCGAGCATCCTCGCGGTGGCCGCGGTGGTCCTCGCGATGCTGGCGGTCACGCTCACCCGGGCCGCGCCGTCGGCGCTGCGCCGGCTGGGCGCGGTGGCCCTGGCGGCGGCCCTGCCGCTGGCGGGCGCGACCGCCGTGGCCCTGGTCTTCGTGGGGCGCGGCGGCCTGATCGCCGTCCTGGAGCGGCTGCTGCTGCTGGTGGCCGTCCTGTGGGGCGCGGCCACCGCGACCGCCGTCGCGCTCCGCCGGTAGGCGGGGGCCACCCCGGTCGACGCCCCGCGCCGGGGAGGAGATCCGTCCCGGGCCACGCTGTAAGGAGCGTCACCGCACGGGCTCCTTCCGCTGCATCGACGGCCGGCGTTAGCCTCGGCGACGATGACCAACGTCTGGCACCTGACCGTGCGCCTGTATGTCGACCTCCGGCTGCAGGCCAGCGGCGTCTGTCCGGCGCAGCCGCTCTCCTGACGCTGCCCGTACCGACCCTCCAGACCTGGGACACACCCTCATGGCTTCCGCCCTGCGCAAGATCCCCTTCTCCGTGCAGATCCTGCTCGGTCTCGTCCTCGGCGTGGCGCTCGGCTTCCTCGCCCGCGCCAACGACCTGAGCTGGCTCACCAGCACCCTCGACACCGTCGGCGGCCTCTTCGTCCAACTGCTCAAGCTGGCCGTGCCGCCGCTGGTCTTCACCGCCATCGTGGTCAGCGTGGTCAGCCTGCGCGGCGTGACCAACGCCGCCCGGCTGGCGCTCAAGACCCTGCTCTGGTTCGGCGTCACCGCGCTGATCGCGGTGGGCGTCGGCATCGGGCTCGGCGTGCTCACCGACCCGGGCCGGGGCGTCACCCTCGACACCGCCGGCGCCACCGCGCCGGCGAAGACCGGCTCGTGGACCGACTTCCTCACCGGCATCGTGCCGACCAACCCGGTCGGCGCGTTCGTGGACGGCAACGTGCTCCAGATCGTCTTCCTGGCCCTCGTCGTCGGCGCGGCGGCGCTGCTGGTGGGCGAGCCCGCGGAGCCGTTCGTGGCGATCAACCGCGCGCTGCTGGAGATCGTCCAGAAGGCGCTGTGGTGGGTCATCCGGCTCGCCCCGATCGGCACGCTCGGCCTCATCGGCAACGCCGTCGCCTCGTACGGCTGGGACCTGGTGGCCCCGCTCGCCAGGTTCACCACCGCCGTCTACGTCGGCTGCGCGATCGTGCTCTTCGTGGTCTACCCGCTGCTGCTGGTGGGCGCCGGCCGGCTCAACCCGCTGCGCTTCTTCGCGGGCGCCTGGCCCGCGATCGAGCTGGCCTTCGTCTCCCGCTCCTCGGTGGGCACGATGCCGGTGACCCAGCGCTCGGTCGAGCGCCTCGGCGTCCCCCGCGAGTACGCCTCGTTCGCGGTGCCGTTCGGCGCCACCACGAAGATGGACGGCTGCGCGGCGGTCTACCCGGCGCTGGCGGCGATCTTCGTCGCCCAGGTCTTCGGGGTGCAGCTCGGGATCACCGACTACCTGCTGATCGCCTTCGTGTCGGTGGTCGGCTCGGCCGCCACCGCCGGCCTGACCGGCGCGATCGTGATGCTGACCCTGACCCTGAGCACGCTGGGCCTGCCGCTGGCCGGCGCCGGCCTGCTGCTGGCGATCGACCCGATCCTGGACATGATCCGCACCGCCACCAACGTCGCCGGTCAGGCGCTGGTGCCGACGATCGTCGCCGCCCGCGAGGGCACCCTGGACCGGGCCGCGTACGACTCGGCCGGCCGGCGCCCGCTGCTCGCCCCGACCGACGCCGACACCGACACCGGTCCGCGCCGGGCCGAGCAACCGGCCCCCGTACCGGCCTGAGCCACCCGCCGCACCGAGCGACCCGACGACCCGGGGAGGGCCCCACCGCGGGCCCTCCCCGCCTCCGGAGAGGATGACCACATGAGTGTCCTGTTCACCCCGTTGACCCTGCGCACGGTGACCCTGCCCAACCGGATCGCCCTGGCGCCGATGTGCCAGTACACGGCCGGCCCGGACGGCCTGCCCACCGACTGGCACCTGGTGCACCTGGGCGCCCGCGCGGTCGGCGGCGCCGGCCTGGTGATGACCGAGGCCACCGCCGTGCTGCCCGAGGGGCGGATCAGCCCGCAGGACACCGGGCTCTGGTCCGGGGTGCACGTCGACGCCTGGCGGCCGGTGACCGCGTTCGTCGCCGCGCACGGCGCGGTGCCGGTCGTGCAGCTCGCGCACGCCGGGTTCAAGGCGTCGACGTACCGGCCGTGGGCGCCCCGGCGGGGCGGGGTGCCCGACGCCGAGGGCGGCTGGACGCCGGTCGGCCCGGGGGCCGCGCCCTTCGTCCCGGACTACCGGGTGCCGACGGCGCTGGACGAGGCGGGGATCGCCGGCGTGGTCGAGGCGTTCGCGGCGGCGGCCGGTCGGGCGGTCGACGCGGGGTTCGCGGCCGTGGAGATCCACGCCGCGCACGGCTACCTGCTGCACGAGTTCCTCTCCCCGCTGACGAACCACCGCGACGACGGCTGGGGCGGGGACCGGGCCGGCCGGATGCGGCTCACCCTGGACGTGGCGCGGGCGGTCCGCGCGGCCGTCGGCGAGGACGTGCCCGTGCTGACCCGCATCTCGGCCACCGACTGGGAGCCGGCGGGCTGGACGCCCGAGGACAGCGTGGTGCTCGCCGGCGAGCTGGCCGCCGCCGGGGTGGACCTGGTCGACTGCTCCTCGGGCGGCGCCTCGGCCACCGCGAGGATCCCGGTCGGCCCGGGCTACCAGGTGCCGCTGGCCGCCCGGGTACGCCGGGAGGCGGGGATCGCCACCGGCGCGGTCGGCCTCATCGTCGAGCCGGAGCAGGCCGAGGAGATCGTCGCGTCCGGCGACGCCGACCTGGTCCTGCTCGGGCGGGAGCTGCTGCGCGACCCGTACTGGCCGCACCGGGCGGCCGCCAAGCTCGGCGCCACCCCCGCCTGGCCCGCCCAGTACGCCCGCGCCTGACCCCCCGCTGGTCCTCCCCGGTCACGGGGTTGGCGGCGCTGTCGATCTCCGCATCGGTGCCGGCAGCCCCGTGACCGGGGCCGCGAGGGTGGGTGGGGTCAGCCGGCCAGGTGGGACCACTGGGGTTCCAGGTCGTGCCACGGCCCCTGGGCGGCGACCGTGCCGGAGCGCAGGACCACGACGTGGTCGGCCCGCACCAGGGCGGCCCGCTTCGACGTCGAACCCACCACGGTCACCCCGTGCTCGCGCAGCGCCTGCCACAGCGCCAGCTCCGTGGTGACGTCCAGCGCCGAGGAGACGTCGTCGGCCACCAGCAGCTCCGTACGCGGGGCGAGCGCCCGGGCCAGCGCGAGGCGCTGCAACTGACCGCCCGAGAGCCGGGTGCCCTTGTGCCCGATCAGCAGCCCGAGCCCGCCGCCGGCCGCCGCCAGGTCGTGGTCGAGCTGGGCGGTCGACACCGCCGCCGCGGCGTCCACCTGATGGCCGAGGGTGATGTTGTCGGCCACCGTGCCGGAGAGCACCCGGGGCAGCTGGCCGACGTAGCCCACCTGCTGGGGGCGCAGGAACAGCTCCGGCTCGGTGACGGGGTCGCCGTTCCAGGTCAGCCGCCCGGTGTGCGGGGCGATGCCGGCCAGCGCCCGCAGCAGCGACGACTTGCCCGAGCCGACCGGGCCCACGACCAGCACCAGCTGCCCGCGTTCCACCGTCAGGTCGACGTCGCGTACGGCCACCGTCCCGTCGGTGTGCCGGACGCCGAAGCCGGTCAGCTCCAGCCGGCGCAGCGGGTGCCGGGGCGGCACGACGGGCGCCGGGGCCGTCCCCGTGCCGAGGTCCACCCCCGGCACCGACGCCGAGTACGCCTCCACCCCGGCCATCGCCACCGTCCGCCGGGTCCACACCCGCGCCGACGGGATCTGCGAGATCAGCGAGGCCGTCGTCCAGGCGAACCAGCGGGCGGCGGCCAGGGTGGCGACCGCGACCAGGGTGGCGCCGGCCGAGAGGTGCCCGGCCAGGAAGAGCGCCCACGCGCCGATCGGCAGCAGGCCGCTGACCAGCGACGGGGTCGACCGGGACCAGACCTGCACGGAGATCTCCCGGCGTTGCCGGTCGCTGCGCACCACGTCGAGGTCGGCCAGGTGGGTCAGCACCGGGCGGGTGGCGCCGGCGAGCTTGACCGTACGGGCGGCCGACAACGAGGAGACCAGCGCGGTGGCGAACGCGGCCCGCGCCGCGACGGTGGCCCGCGCGGAACGTTCCAGGTGGGGGCCGAACAGCGTCGCGGCCAGCCCGGAGACCAGCATCGTGCCCGCGAAGAAGAGCCCCGGCACCACGCTGCCGGTGACGGCGGTCATCGTGACCAGGAGCAGCAGCGAGAGCCCTTGGTCCATCAGGTTGTCGGCGAGCTGCACCACCCGTTCGGTGTCGCCGCCCTGGGCCACCACCTCCGCCGGCGTGTGCCGGCTGACCCGGCGGGGTCCGGTCTGGCCGTGCACCAGGCGCAGGCTGATCCGCAGCATCTGCCGGACCCACCACTGCGGGAAGCGCAGGCCGTTGAAGTACGGCACCGGCAGGGTCACCAGCAGGCCGACGACGATCCCTAGCGCGGGCTTCCACGGGTCACCGGTGCCGTCGACGACGTCCGCCCAGAGCCACGGCAGCACCGGCCCCTCCAGCCCGAGGAGCACGAGCAGCAGGAACAACGCCAGCGAGGCCAGCCCGTACCGCGCGTCGTTGAGGCACAGCCGCAGGATCTCCCGCAGCTCGCGCAGCCCGCGCGGGGACGTCGGCGCCGGGTCCCCGGAGGCTGCGGACCCGCCCCCACCCGTCCGGCCGTCGACCGACCCGACCGACTCCGTCGGGGTCGCGGGGACCGACCCGACCGGCGGGACGGCCGACGCCTCGATCGGCGGCACGGCCGAGGACGTGGCCGACGAGACGGCCGGCGGGCCGGGAAGGGGGGCCTCCGGTGGGAGGGACTCGTCCCGGCCGGTGGTCGGCCACGGGTCCGACGGGCCGGTCAGCAGGTCGACCCCGCCGGAGCGGCCGCCCGGCGCCGCGTGGGCGTACGCGGTGGCGTGGCTGGTGGCGAGCAGCTCGGCGAAGCGTTCCGAGGAGTCCAGCGGCCCGGCCTCGACGACCGCTCCGTCGGCCATCACCACCACCTCGTCGCAGCGGCGTACGGAGGAGAGGCGGTGGGCGATGACGATGCCGATCCGGTCACGCAGCAACCGCTCGGTGGCCTGCTGCACCCGCGCCTCGGTGACCGGGTCGAGGCGGGCGGTGGCCTCGTCGAGGATCACCACGTGCGGGTCGCGCACCAGGATCCGGGCGAAGGCGACCAGCTGCTCCTGCCCGGCCGAGAGCACGTGCCCGCCGTCGCCCAGCCGGGTCTGCAACCCGGCGGGCAGCTCGGCGATCCAGCCGTCGAGCCCCAGCTCGCGCAGCGCCCGGGCGGCGGCGTCGAGCAGCTCCGGATCGAACAGCGCGACGTTCTCGGCGAGGGTCCCGGCGAGGATCTCGGTGCGCTGGGGCACCACGGCGATCCACCGGCGCAGCGCCTCGACGTCGAGGCCGCACACGTCGTCGCCGGCCAGGAAGACCGTGCCCGGCGGCACGTCGACGGCCCGGGTGAGCACCTTCGCCAGGGTGGACTTGCCGGAGCCGGTCCGGCCGACCAGCGCGTACGAGCGGCCCCGGGTGAAGGTCAGGTCGACGTCGCGCAGCGCGGGGCCACGCCCGTCGTCGGCGCCCCCGTAGTGGAAGGTGAGGCCCCGCACCACCAGGTCGCCCTCGGCCGGGACGCCCCCGCCCACGGGCTCCTGCCGGGAGCCCGCCAGCAGCTGCACCCGCCCCCAGGCACCGAGGGCGTACTGGAGTTCGGGGACCATCCGGCTGACGTGCTCGACGGTCATGCCGAAGCCGATGGCCAGCAGCCAGATCGCGGTGAGCCGGGCGCCGTCGACCCGGCCGGTGACCAGCGCCCACGCGCCGCCGAGCACCACGGCCGCGATCCCGGCCCGGATCACGCCGGCGGCCACGGTGGTGACCTGGGCGGACATCCGCCACACGCGCACCCCGCGACTGAGCACCTCGGCGGCCCGCCGGGCGTAGAGGCGCAGCACGTACGGCCGGGCCAGGCTGGTGCGTACGTCGTCCTGGCCGTGGATGGCCTCCTCCATCACCGCGGCGAGGTCGGACCAGGCCTCCTCCTCGGCCATCCGGGCCGGACCGATCCGTGCCGTGGGCTTGCGCAGGCCGAGGGCCAGCAGCACGGTCAGCACCAGCATCCCGACGCCGGCCGGCCACCACACCGCGAGGGCGACGACGGTCGACAGCACGCCCGCGCCGAGGCCCTGCGCGATCCGTACGCCCTGGTTGCGCACCGCGGCGGCGACCTGGTAGACGTCGCCGTCGATGCGGTCGAGCAGCTCGCCGACCGGGGTGGTCTCCAGGGTCGGCAGGTCCTGCCCGAGCGCGACCCGGCACAGCCGGCGGCGCACGTCGGCGGACCAGTCGGCGGTCAGCCCGGCCATCAGCAGGCTCACCGCGAGGTCGGTGAGGACGGCGGCGACCAGCGCGACGGCGAGCAGCGCGAAGAACCCGGCGGCGCGGTGCACCAGGACGGGGCCCGCCAGCGCGGCGGCGGCGGCCTGACCGCCGGCGCCGAGCACGATCAGGCAGGTCACGATCGCCATTCGGCGGGGCGAGGTGGCCCACATGTCCCGGAGCAGACGCATGACGGAGTCCCTTCGGGCAAAGCGGGGCGGAGCATCCAGCCTGGTCGGTGGAGCCGGCCGGCTCAACGCATTTACCGGCCGTTCACCTGCCCGGACGCCGGTGCCGAGGGCGTGCGCCGGCCGGGCTCGGGGCTGCGCCGGCCGCGACATCGGGGCCCGACCTGCGGGCGGACGCCGTGCGCGCCCGCGTCCGCAGCGCGTCCAGGTCGCCGCCGTGGCCCGTGGCTCAGAAGAGCACGGTGGCGAGCGTGCCGACCGGGCGGAACCCGCAGCGCTCGTAGACCCGGCGCGCAGGGAGGTTGAAGTCGTTGACGTAGAGGCTGACGGTCGGGGCGACCCGCAGCAGCGCGTCGCGCACCACCGCCGCCATGGCCGCCGACGCGATGCCCCGGCCCCGCCACTCGGGGGCCACCCAGACGCCCTGCACCTGGGCGGTCCGGCGGGTCACCACCGCCAGCTCGGCCTTGAACACCACCTGACCGTCGACGAACCGGGCGTACGCCCGGCCCGTCCGGACCAGGTCGGTGACCCGCCGCCGGTAGCCGCGCCCGCCGTCGTCGGCGAGCGGCGACACGCCGACCTCCTCGGTGTACATCGCCACCGCCGCCGGGAAGAGCCGGTCGATCTCGCCGGCGCGCACCAGCCGCACCTGCGGGTCCGCCCGCAGCGCGGGCAGCGCCTCGGTCGCCAGCAACGGCTGGTTGGGGCGTACGTCCCGGGCCGGCCCCCAGACGGCGGAGAGCCGGTCCCAGAGGCCGAGCACCGCGTCGGCCCGGCCCACGATCGACGAGCAGAGCCGCTCCTCGCCGGCCAGCAGGTCGGCGTAGGCGGCGACGGCCGGCTCGGTGGCGAGCACGGGGGTGAGGTTGCCGCCCAGCCAGCAGATCGACTCCAGGTTGCGGCGGCTGCCGTAGCCCAGCACCCGTCCCTCGGCGCGCCACCAGGCCAGGCCACGCGCGGTGATCCGCTCGGCGACCTGCGCGCCCGCGAACGGGTCGAGGTCGAGCAGCCGCTCGACCGCGCGGCGCTCCGACTCCCCCAGTTGACGAACCGGCACCGTCAGCACGGATACCAGCCTGCCAGATCCGCACGGTGCCGCGCGGGCCGAGTGACGAGTGGGACCACGGCACCGGCACCGGACGGGCCGACTGCGGGACGGGTCAGTGCACGCTGACGGTGGCGCCGGGGAGCAGGCCGCGCAGCTCCTCGGGCAGTTCGGCGCCCATCTCGTCGGCGATGCGCAGCGCCTCCTCGATCAGGGTCTCCACGATCTGCGCCTCGGGCACGGTCTTGACCACCTTGCCCTTGACGAAGATCTGGCCCTTGCCGTTGCCGGAGGCCACCCCGAGGTCGGCCTCGCGGGCCTCGCCCGGGCCGTTCACCACGCAGCCCATCACGGCGACCCGCAGCGGCACCGGCAGCCCCTCCAGGCCGGCGGTGACCTCCTCGGCGAGCTTGTAGACGTCGACCTGGGCGCGGCCGCAGGACGGGCACGAGACGATCTCCAGGCCCCGCTCACGCAGGCCGAGCGACTCAAGGATCTGGTTGCCGACCTTGATCTCCTCCACCGGCGGCGCCGACAGCGAGACCCGGATCGTGTCGCCGATCCCCTCGGCCAGCAGCGCGCCGAAGGCGACCGCCGACTTGATGGTGCCCTGGAAGGCCGGGCCGGCCTCGGTGACGCCCAGGTGCAGCGGGTAGTCGCACTTCTCGGCCAGCAGGCGGTACGCCCGGATCATGACCACCGGGTCGTTGTGCTTGACCGAGATCTTGATGTCGCGGAAGCCGTGCTCCTCGAACAGCGAGCACTCCCACAGCGCCGACTCGACCAGCGCCTCGGCGGTGGCCTTGCCGTACTTGGCGAGCAGCCGCTTGTCCAGCGAGCCGGCGTTGACGCCGATCCGGATCGGTACGCCCGCGTCGCCGGCCGCCTTGGCGATCTCCTTGACCTTGTCGTCGAACTGGCGGATGTTGCCCGGGTTGACCCGGACCGCCGCGCAGCCGGCGTCGATCGCGGCGAAGACGTACTTCGGCTGGAAGTGGATGTCGGCGATCACCGGGATCTGCGACTTCTTCGCGATCGCGGGCAGCGCCTCCACGTCGTCCTGGCTGGGCACGGCGACCCGGACGATCTGGCAGCCGGACGCGGTCAGCTCGGCGATCTGCTGGAGCGTGGCGTTGACGTCGGAGGTGAGGGTGGTGGTCATCGACTGCACCGACACCGGCGCGCCCCCACCCACCGGGACCGAGCCGACCATGATCTGGCGGCTGAGCCGACGCGGGGCGAGCGGCGGGGGCGGTACGGCGGGGATACCGAGACTGACAGCGGTCACTTCAGGCACTCACCTTGAGAAGAGCGTGATCGGGTTGACGACGTCCGCGGTGATGGTCAGCAGCGTGAACACGCCACCGATCAGGATCACCGCGTACGTGAGGGGCATGAGCTTGAGGTAGTCGACGCGTCCGGGGTCGGCGCGGCCGATGCGGGCGTAGAGCCAGGAGCGGGCCCGCTCGAACCAGGCGATGGCGATGTGCCCGCCGTCGAGCGGCAGCAGCGGCAGCAGGTTGAACACGCCGATGAAGAAGTTCAGCGAGACGAAGAGCATGAAGAACAGCAGCCAGGCGTCGTTCTCGACGGCCTCGCCGCCGAGCCGGCTGGCGCCGACCACGCTGATCGGGGTGTCGATGTCCCGTTCCTCGCCGGTGATCGCCGCCCACAGCGCGGGGACCTTCTGCGGGATGCGCTTCATCGCCTCGTACGTGTTGACCGCCATGTCGCCGGTGAAGTCGGCGGTCGCGCCGACCGCGCCGACCGGCCCGTACGTCACCCGGGTCGGGGTGCTGGGCACGAGGCCGACGCCGAGCGCGGCGACGGGGGCGACCTGGCCCTTGGGGTCATCGAGCGGGGGCCGCTGGGTCTGCGCGAGCACCGTGCTGGCCGTGGCCGGCTGCCCGTCGCGCACGTACGCGATCTGCGCCGTGTCGCCCGGCTTGAGGCTGCGCAGCGTGGTGAGCAGCTGCCCGTAGTCGTTGATCGGCGTGCCGTTGATGGCGGTGATCCGGTCGCCGTCGCGCAGTTGCGCCTGGGCGGCGGGGCTGGCCGGGTCGGCGGTGGTGCACTCGCGCAGGGTGTTCTCCGGGACCACGCACTTCGACAGCGCGATGACGGCCGGCTCCTTGCGGATCTCCGCCTCGGTGCTCGGGAACTCCGGGTTGGGCAGGCCGGCGCTGATCGCGATGATCCAGAGGGCGATCACGGCGAGGGCGAAGTGGGTGATCGAGCCCGCGGACATCACGATCGTCCGCTTCCAGACCGGGTAGCGCCACATGGCGCGCGGCTCGTCGGCCGGGTCGACGTCGTCGTCCTGGGGGGTCATCCCGACGATCTTGCAGAAGCCGCCGAGCGGGATGCCCTTGACGCCGTACTCGGTCTCGCCCCGCTTGAACGACCAGAGCGTGGGGCCGAAGCCGACGAAGTAGCGGGTGACCTTCATGCCGAAGGCCTTGGCGGTGAGCATGTGCCCCGCCTCGTGCAGGCTCACCGAGACGAGGATCGCGAGGGCGAAGAGCACCACCCCGAGCAGGTACGCCATCAAGCTCCTTCCACCGAACCCGCGATGATGATCTCCTGCGCGTGCGCGCGCGCCCACGACTCCGCCGCGAGCACGTCCTCGACGGTACCTGGTTCGTCGAAGTCGGGAGCGTCCTCCAGCACCCGCCGGAGGGTGTCGACGATGCCGAGGAAGGGCAGCCGGCCGGCCACGAACGCCGCCACGCACTCCTCGTTCGCCGCGTTGTAGATGGCCGGCCGGCAGCGCCCGGCCTCGCCGGCGGCCTTGGCCAGCGCCACCGCCGGGAACGCCTCGTCGTCCAGCGGCGCGAACTCCCAGGTGTGGGCCTTCGTCCAGTCGACGGCGGCGGCGGCGTCGGGCACCCGGTCGGGCCAGCCGAGGCCCAGCGCGATCGGCAGCCGCATGTCGGGCGGGCTGGCCTGGGCGAGGGTGGATCCGTCGGTGAACTCGACCATCGAGTGGATCACCGACTGCGGGTGCACCATCACGGCGATGTCGGCGTACGGCACGTCGAACAGCTCGTGCGCCTCGATCACCTCCAGCGCCTTGTTGACCATCGTGGCGGAGTTGATCGTGACGACCGGCCCCATGTTCCAGGTCGGGTGGGCCAGCGCCTGCTCGGGCGTGACCCGCGTCAACTCGTCGCGCCGCCTGCCCCGGAACGGGCCGCCGCTGGCGGTGACGACGAGCCGCCGCACCTCGCCCCGGGCGCCGCCGCGCAGGCACTGGGCCAGCGCCGAGTGCTCCGAGTCGACGGGGACGATCTGCTCCGGCCGCGTCACGGCGGCCTTCACCAGCGAGCCGCCGGCGACGAGGGACTCCTTGTTGGCGAGCGCGAGCGTACGCCCGGCGCGCAGCGCGGCCAGGGTCGGCGCGAGCCCGAGTGAGCCGACCACGCCGTTGAGCACCACGTCGCAGGGCCACTGCGCCAGCTCGGCCATCGCATCCGGGCCGGCCACGATCTTGGGCAGCTTGAAGTCGCCGGTGGCCCAGCCGCGCCGGCTCGCCTCGGCGTAGAAGGCGAGCTGCAGGTCCTGCGCGGCGGACGCCTTGGCCACGCCGACCGCGTCGACGCGCAGTTCGAGGGCCTGGGCGGCGAGCAGCTCGACGTTGCCGCCACCGGCGCCGAGCGCCACCACCCGGAACCGGTCCGGATTGCGCCGGACGATGTCGACGGCCTGTGTGCCGACCGAGCCGGTGGAGCCGAGGAGAACAAGATCACGTGGGGACGTCACCGGGCCATTCTTCCCCAGCGCCGCCGGCCGCCCGCCGGGAGCCTCAGCCCTCCGCGTCGACCTGCCCCTCCGGGCTTTCCCCGCCTTCCTCCGGCGCTTCCTTGCCTTCGTCCGGTGCCGCCTCCCCGAGCAGGTCGGCCGGGTCGATGGAGAACTCGAACGGCTCCCGCATGACGAACCGGGTACCGGCGGCAGCGGCTGCCACCGGCCGGTACTCCCCCTCGGCAAGCTCGAACAACGCGATGGTGGGCACCCGGTTGCGCAGGTCGACGCGGAGGAAGAACGGCACGCCGACGGCCGCGTACTCCCGGGGCCGGTCAATGATGTCCTTGCGCCGATTGCCGGGCGGAACGATCTCACCGAGCAGCACGGCGTGCCTGATGTCCATCGTCGTACGCCCGCCACCCGGAACGTCGCGAATGACGATGTCCGGAATGAAGAGATCGTCGCCCGAGACGACGTTCGCCTCGAGGTAGAGCCACAGCTTCGCGCGGCGGGCCGCCTGCTTGAGCAGGTACGCGAGATCCAACTCCGCGTCCTGGTGGTCGTAACCGGCGTGTGGGGTCACGATCACGCTTCCGCTCAGGACCTCAACCTTGGGGCCGTTGGTTTCCGGCAACAGGTCGAGGGCGAGCTGGGCGGTCCACGGCTCGTCGCGCCACCGCAGCACGTCGAACGACGGCTCGGTGGACTGCGACGCGGGTTCGGCCTGCTGCGGCGCCAGCTCCGGCGCGAAAGCTGCCTGGGCCATCCGGGCTCACCCCCTCAGCGGACATTCTGCTCAGGTCAGCCTAGCCGCCGCAGTCCCCGCCGCAGGGGATCGCACACCGGGTCCGACGCCGGCTGCCCCCGGCCCGGCGCGGGGCGCGCCGGAGCGGAAGCGGATCTCTCACGCCGGCCGGCCGCTCCCGGACCAGTGCCCCCGCACCCCCGGAAGACGGGCCGCGCGCACGCAGCTTTCTTTCATTGCATCGATCGCCATGGTTGAATTCCGGCATGCGAAGAGGTCTCGTCTGGCTGGCGGCCCTGCTGGTCGCCGCTCCCCTGCTCGTCAGCCCGGGCGTGGCCCAGGCCGCGACCACCACACCCTCGCTGGTCATCGCCAGCGACTTCCCCGATCCCGACGTCGTCAAGTTCGGCGGCACCTACTACGCGTACTCGACGAACAACGGGCACGGCAACGTCCCCGTCGCCACGGCCAGCTCACTGACCGGGGCGTGGACCAGGCGACCAGACGCGATGCCGACCCTCGGCGCCTGGGCCAACGGGGGCCTCACCTGGGCACCCGACGTGTCGCAGCGGGCCGACGGGCGCTACCTGCTCTACTACACCGCCCGCAGCCGGGCCACCGGCCGGCAGTGCATCGGCGCCGCGCTGGCCACGTCACCGCTCGGGCCGTTCGCCTCCGTCGGCACCCAGCCGCTGGTCTGCAACGCCGGCGAGGGCGGCGACATCGACGCGGCGAGCTTCACCGACAGCACCGGGCTGCGTTACCTGCTCTACAAGGACGACGGCAACGCCATCGGCCAGCCGACGAGCCTCTGGCTGCAACGGGTCGCCGCCGACGGCGTGACCCTCCAGGGCGCCCGCGTCGAGCTGCTGCGCAGCGGTCGCGCCGAGGAGGGCGGCATCATCGAGGCGCCGGTGCTGACCAAGGTCGGCGCGCAGTACGTGCTCTTCTACTCGCTCGGCGGCTACGGCGGCGACGGCTACCAGACCAGCTACGCCACGTCGACCTCGCTGACCGGCCCGTACACCAAGGCGTACCGCTCGCTGATGACCACGGCGTCGCTGGACTCGGCCGTGCGGGGGCCGGGCGGCGCGGACGTGGTCCGCGAGGCCGGCGGCGACCACATCGTGTTCCACGGCTGGATCAACAACTACTCCGCGCGCGGCATGTACGTGGCGGTGCTGGGCTGGGCCGGCGGCAACCCCGTGGTGCGGGGCAGCCGGGTGCGGTACGAGGCCGAACGCGGCTCGCTCAGCAACTGCGCGGTACGCGCCGCGCCCAACACCTCCCAGGGGCAGGTGGTGGCCTACATCGACCACGCGGACAGCTGGGTCGACGTCACCGTCTTCGCGCCCAGGGCCGGCGGGTACCGCGTCCACGTCGCCTACGCCGCCGGCTACGGCGACGCCCAGCACACGCTGACGGTCAACGGCGCGAACCCGAAGGTCGTCACCTATCCCGCCACGGGCTGGGACGTCTGGCGGCAGGTGGGGGTGGACGTCACGCTCAACGCGGGCTTCAACACGCTCCGGTTCACCCACCTGAGCCGCTGGGCCGAACTCGACTTCGTCGAGGTGGCCTAGCGCGCCCCGCCCGGCTCCGCCGGAGGCGCGTGGAGATCTTGGTGGGAAAGTGCCCCTCCGGGGGCCGATTCCTGCCAAGATCTCGACGCGGACCGGGGCCGGAGCGTCCCGTCGTACGGACAGCCGCGGCGGGCGGGGTCGTTGAACGGCTCAGTCCCCGGCAGCGGTCAGCACGAAGGTCTCCAGGGACTCGCCGCCGTACCAGTCCGAGCGGCGGCCCACGTGGGTCATGCCGAGCCGGCGGGCCACCGCCATGGACGCGGTGTTGCCCGGCGCCACCACCGCGTGGACCTCGCGGGTGCCGGCGGCCAGTTCCCGCGCCACCGCCGCCCGGGCGGCCTCGGTGGCGTACCCGTGACCCCACGAGTCGGGGTGCAGGTGCCAGCCCACCTCGATGTCCTCGGTCGGCACGCCCTCGTCCCGCCCGGGCAGCGGCTTGAGCAGCAGCGTGCCGACCACCACGACGGTGTCGCGCACCTCGATCGCCCACGTGCCGTACCGGTCGCCGTGGTCGGCGTGCCGCTCGCGCCACGTCGCCAGCCGGTCGGCGGCCTGCGCCGGCGCGGTCAGCGGCAGGCCGGGCGCGCCCAGCCAGCGGGTTACCTCGGGACGGGAGTAGATGTCGAAGATCCGGGTCAGGTCGGCCGGGTCGGCGGTCCAGTTCCGCACGACCAGGCGTTGCGTGGCGAAGATCCCCATTCCGGCGATCCTAGTGAGCGCTGCCGCCCGGGGACGACGAGCGCTCCCCACTCAGACGCGACGGGGGGCCGGGTCCACGGCCCCGGCTGCCGGGGGCGACGTGCCGCACGGCACCCACGCGGGCGGCGATCTCGTGCGTGACGCGGGGCGGTACGGGGAAAGAACCCGCGATGGGCGACGGATGGCGACGGGCGAAGCGGATCACCAGTGCGGCGTTCCGCCCGCTGCGGGGGCGGGACCTGTCCCTGCACGCCGCCGCCATCACCTTCTACGGGGCGATCGCCGTGGTGCCGGTGGCCCTGCTGGCGATCTGGCTGACGTCGCTGCTGGCGGGAGGCGAGCGGGTGCGCCGGCTCACCTCGTACGCCGTGGACACGCTGCCGGACGCGATCGGCGCGCCCCACGCGGTGCAGGCGCTGGTCGGGGCCGGGGTGGGGTTGACCCCGTTGCTGGCCCTGGCGTCGCTGCTGCCGGCGTCGCTCTACGGCGAGGGGCTGCGCCGCGCCTTCGTCTCGGTCGCCGTGCCGCGCAGCGAGGAGTCGTTGGTCGGCTGGCGGGGCCGGCTGCTGCTGCTGCCTCTGCTGGCGCCGGCCCCGGCCCTGCTGCTGTCGATCCTGCTCGCGCTGCCCACCACCACCGGGCTGGTGCGGCAGGGCGGCTGGACCGGCGCGCTGGGGGTGGTGCTGTCCTTCCTGGCGGTCTGGCTGGTACTCACCCCGGTGCTGCTCTGGGTGTTCCGGGTGGTCGGCCCCGCGTCGCCGGACTGGCTCTCCGCGCTGGTCGTCGGGTCGTTCACCGCGGCCAACCTGTCGGGCTTCCTGCACGGCTTCGTGCTCTTCGCCTCGCTCCCGATCGACCTGGGGGTGCCGTTCGGGGGCTTCGACGAGATCGGCGCGGGGGTGGCGGTCCTGCTCTGGCTCTACCTCTTCCACGTGATCGTGCTGGCGGGCTACTCCGCCACCCTCGCCCTCTCCCGCTGGCGCGACCGCCGCGCCGCCGCACCGGTTGAGCGGGCCGACGGTCAGGGCCGGAAGGGGCCGGTGACCTCGTAGGTGATCCCGTCGCTGCCGATGGAACTGCCGGAGGCGCCGCGCTGGGACGAGAAGTAGAGGCGTGACCCGTCCGGGGAGAACGCCGGGCCGGTGATCTCCGAGCCGGACTGGCCGAGAACGCGCAGGAACGGGGCGACCACGCCGGCCCGGGTGATGACGTTGATCTCCATGTCGCCGCCGTCCTCGGCGACGTAGAGGTCCCCGCCGGCGGTGCCGGTGATGTTGTCGACGCCGGTCAGCGGCGCCGCCCCGGCCGGCACCAGCGAGTCGTCGTACGCCAGGTCGAGACGCTGGTTGACCGCGTCGTACGCCCACACCCGGTTGTCGCCCTTGGTGGTGAACCAGCAGGTGCCCCGGTCGTACCAGCACCCCTCGCCGCCGTCGAAGTGGCGGGCCGCGCCGACCTGCCGGCGGGTCGGCACCGGGAAGCCGTCCCGGTCCGGCAGGTCGCGCCAGGTCACCGGCCCGGTCACCTGGTCGGCCGGGGCGCAGAGCACCTGCACCTTCCCCGTGCGCAGGTCGCCCCAGGTGTCGGGGACGAAACGGTAGAAGCAGCCGTCGTCCTCGTCCTCGGTCAGGTAGACCACCCGCCGGTCCGGGTCGCAGGCGGCCGCCTCGTGGGTGAACCGGCCCATCCGGGTCCGCTCCTCGGCCGCCCGGCTGCCGTCCGGCCAGGTCTCGAACACCCGGCCCAGCGGCACCTCCTCGCAGGACAGCCAGGTGCCCCAGGGGGTTGCCCCGCCGGCGCAGTTGACGTTGGTCCCGCCGAGGATCCGGTACGCCGCCGCGATCGAGCCGTCGGCCCGGAAGCGCACCGCGGAGGCGCCACCGACCAGCGGCACCTCGGAGTTGGAGACGTAGATCCAGCCGTCTCCGGCCGGGAAGCAGGCGCCGCCGTCCGGGGCCAGGTGCCACAGGTACGAGGTGCCGGGCACCCGCTGCCCGGATCGGGCGACGACCCGGCTGGTGAAGCCGGCCGGCAACTGGAGGCCGTTGCCGTCGGCGCCGAGCAGGTCGCCGTACGGGCCGGGTCCGGGTTGGGCGGGGGCGGCGAGCGCGGCGCCGGCCCAGAGGCTGCCGGCGAAGGCGGCGCCGCCGGCGACGGTGGCGCGCAGCAGGGTACGACGGTCCATCGGAGACTCCCGGAGGGTGCGGGGACGATGCCCCGTCGACGCTAGGGCCGACGGGGCATCGATGGAAGCCTCTATTTGGTGAACGCGGGGTGACGGGCCTCCGGAGCCGCCGGCCCGGGCTCGTCGTCGGACTCCTTGATGCCGAAGCGGCGGTAGACGCGGGCCAGCGGGCCGGGGGCCCACCAGTTCCAGCGGCCCAGCAGCCGCATCGTGGCCGGGACCAGCAGCGCCCGGACCAGCGTCGCGTCCACCACGATCGCCACGATCATGCCGATCCCGATGAGCTTGATGTACGCCATCTCGCCCGTGGCGAAGCCGGCCACCACGATGATCAGCAGCAGCGCCGCCGCCGTGATGATCCGCCCGGTGCGCTGGAGCGCGGTGGCCACCGACGCGGTGTTGTCGCCGGTGCGGTCCCACTCCTCGCGTACCCGGGAGAGCAGGAACACCTCGTAGTCGGTCGCCAGCCCGAAGAGCACGGCGAGCATGAGGATCGGGTTGCTCGGTTCGATGAACCCGGTCGGGGTGAAGCCGAGCAGGTCGGCGAAGTGCCCGTCCTGGAAGATCCAGACCACCACGCCGAACGACGCGCCGATCGACACCAGGTTCATCAGCACCGCCTTGACCGGCAGCACCACCGAGCCGAAGGCGAGGAAGAGCAGGACCAGGATCGCGGCGGCCATCAGCAGGGCCATCCAGGGCAGCCGGTCGGCGAGGCCGTCGATCAGGTCGAGGTCGACGCCGGGCCGGCCGCCGACCAGCACCTCGGCACCGCCCGGCGCGGGCAGGGCGCGCAGCGCCCGGACCACGTCGTGCGCGGCGTCACCGGTCGGCTCGCCCGGGTAGGTCACCGTCAGCAGCGTCGACGTGCCCCGGTTGGCCGCCACCTGCACCCCGGTCACGCCCGGCACCGCGGCCACCCGGTCGGCGAAGGGCTGCACCTGCTCCGGGGACACCCCGGAGACCAGCACGTCGATCGGCGCGATCGTGCCGCCGGGGAACTCCGCGGCGATCCGCTCGGAGACCACCCGCGGCTCGGCGCTCGCGGGCAGCACCCGGTCGTCGAACCCGCCGAACTCCATCCGCAGGATCGGCGTGGCCAGCAGCAGGAGCAGCACGGACACCCCGACCAGGTAGCGCACCGGGCGGCGCATCACGCTGTGCGCGATCCGGGCCCAGGCGCCGCCCGTCCCCCCCGCCGCCGGCCGCCCACCGCGCGCCCCACGCCGCCACGGCAGCGGTACGCGCAGCGCGTCGATCCGGTGGCCGAGCACCGCGAGCAGGGCCGGCAGCACGGTCAGCGCGGCCAGCATGGCGACCAGCACGGCGGCCATCCCGCCGAGCGCCATCGAGCGCAGGAACGCCTGCGGGAAGATCAACAGGCTGGCCATGGCGGTCGCGATGGTGAGCCCGGAGACCAGCACCGTCCGCCCGGCCGTGGCCATCGTCCGCCGGATCGCGGCCGGGGTGTCCCGGCCGGCGGCCAGCTCCTCGCGGAACCGGCTCACCACGAACAGGGCGTAGTCGACCGCCATGCCCAGGCCGATCAGGGTGATGACGTTGATCGCGAACACCGACACGTCGGTGACCATGTTGACCAGCCGGACGGCGACGAACGCGCCGAGGATGGCGAGCCCGCCGATCAGCAGGGGCGTGGAGGCCGCCACCAGCCCGCCGAAGATCAGCACGAGCAGCACCAGCAGCACCGGCATGGAGAGCAGTTCCGCGCGGGTGATGTCCTCGGTGGTCTGCGCGTTCGACTCCTGAAGGGCCGCCGTGGCGCCGCCGACCTCGGTCCGTACGCCGGGCGCCGCCAGGGCGGGCCGCAGTTCCTCGTACGCGGCGGCCTTGTCGTCCTTGTCGGCGGCCCGGAGCTGGATCAGCGCGTAGGTGGCCCGGCGGTCGGTGGAGAGCAGCGCGGGGGCCTGGGTGTCGTACCAGGTGGTGACGCTGGTGATCTCCGATCGCTGGCGCAGCCCGGCGACGGTGGCCGCGACCGGGTCACGGAAGGCGGGCTCATCGACGGTCGGCCCGTCGCTGGACCAGAGCACGACGAGGTCGGCGCCCTGCGGCCCGAGCTCGCGGGTGATCCGCTCGGCGGCCCGGCTGGACTCGCTCGCCGGGTCGTCGAAGCCGCCACCGGTGAGCTGCCCGAAGACCCCGACCCCCCAGGTGGAGCCGACCGCGACGAGCACCAGGGCGGCGGCCAGCACCGACCAGCGCAGCCGTACGACCATCTGTCCCCACCAGGCGAACATTCGCCTCCCCCTCCGACGACGGCTAGGCTGTGACCATCGCTCATTTGAGTGAACGCCGTTAACTATGGCAACGGCGGTCGATTCGGTCAAGGGAGTCAGCCGGATGGACGCACCGAGCCGACGGGAACGCCTACGCTCGGCGACGGTCGCCGAGATCAAGGACGGGGCTCGGCGGCTGTTGGTGACGGGCGGGGTCGACGCCGTCTCGCTGCGGGCCATCGCCCGCGACATGGGCATGACCGCGCCGGCCATCTACCGCTACTTCCCCAGCCTGGAGGCCCTCGTCGCGGCGCTGGCCGGCGACCTCTACGACGAGCTGCGGCTGCTGCTGGAGGCGACCCGGGACGACGCCGGCCCCGACCCGGTCGACCAGCTGCTCACCATGTCCCGGACGTTCCGCGCCTGGTCGGTGGCGCACCCGGCCGAGTTCGGGCTGATCTTCGGTGCCCCCACCCCCGGCCGCAACGCGCTGGTCGGCGGCGGCGACCAGGGTCACCCCGGTTCGCGCTTCGGCGCGGTCTTCATCCAGCCGATCCTCGATCTGTGGCACCGCTCCCCGTTCCGCACCCCGCCGCCCGAACTGCTCCGGCAGCGCCTGGGCGGGCGGCGGCTGGAGCCGCTGCGGATCAGCCACGGCGAGGTGCCGGTCGAGGTCGCGTACGCCTTCCTCGCCGGCTGGACCCGGCTCTACGGCCTGGTCGCCATGGAGGTCTTCCACCAGTTCGACTGGGCGGTCACCGACGCCGAGGCGCTCTTCGAGCTGGAGCTGGAGACGTTCACCGCCCAGCTGCTGGCCGCCCCACCGACGGACGACGACCCGTCGACGGCCGCCCCGGCGGTGAAGGGCTGACCGCTGGTGAGCGCTGACCGGCGGCCGAGGGCTGACCGGGTGGTGAAGGGCTGACCGGTGGGGCCTGCGGGCAGTAGGCTCCCCCGGCATGGGTGACGAGCTGCCGACCCGGGCCGACGTGGTGATCGTCGGCGCCGGGCACAACGGTCTGGTGTCCGCGATCCTGCTCGCCCGCGCCGGGCTCGACGTGCTGGTGCTGGAGGCGGCCGACGTCATCGGCGGGGCCACCCGGACGGAGGCCCCGTTCCCCCGGGTGCCGGGGCTGCGCCACTCCACCGGGTCGTACCTGCTCGGGCTGATGCCGCCGGAGCTGCTCGCCGCGCTCGACGTGCGCATCCCCGTGCTGCGCCGCGACCCGCACTACTTCCTGCCCACCCCCGGCGGCCCCGGCTCGCCCTACCTGCTCTTCGGCAGCGACACGGCGGCCACCCGGGCGCAGCTCGCGGAGTTCTTCTCCCCCGCCGACGCGGCCGCCGACGACGCCCTCCAGGCCGAGCTGGCCGCGCTGCGCGACGACCTCGCCCCCGCCTGGCTGGCCGAGCCGCTGCCCGTCGAGGAGACCGCCGAGCGGTACGTCCGGCCGGCGCTGCGGCAGGTCTTCGTCGACCTCGTCCGGGGCTCGGTCGCCGCGCACCTGGCCCGCTTCGACTTCCGCTCCGAGCTGCTCGTCAGCATGTACGCGGTCACCGACGGCCTCTCCGGGCTCAACGCCGGCCCCGACGACCCGGGCACGGGGCACAACTTCCTCGTGCACAACATGTGCCGGCTGCCCGGCTCCGACGGCACGTGGATGATCGCCGAGGGCGGGATGGGCACCGTGTCGCGTACCTTCGCCGACGCCGCCCGCGCCGCCGGCGCGACGATCCGCACCGGCACGCCGGTCAGCGCGATCGCCCTGGACGGCGGCGCGGCCGGTGGGATCGTGCTCGCCGACGGGCGGGAGGTCGCCGCGCGGGTGGTGCTCGGCGCCTGCGACCCGTACCGGTTGATGGACCTGCTGCCCGACGGCGCGCTCCCGGCGCCGCTGGCCGAGCGGATGACGGCGGTCCGCCGCCCCGGCACCACGCTCAAGCTCAACCTGGCGCTGACCGGTCTGCCCCGGTTCTCCTGCCTGCCCGAGGGCGCGCCCAGCCCGTTCGGCTCGACGATCCACCTGCTGCCCGGCTCGGACTCGCTGACCGGCGGGGGCGGGGAGTCGCCGATGGCGGCGCTGCGCGCCATGTGGGCGGACGTGCAGGCGGGGCGGCTGCCCGACGAGCCGACCATCGAGTGGTACCTGCACACCACCGTGGACCCGTCGCTGTCCGACGGCCACGGGCACCACTCGTCGGCGCTCTTCGTGCAGTCGGTGCCGTACGCGCTGGCCGACACCACCTGGGACGAGGCGCTGCCCGGCTACGTCGACCGGCTGGTCGGCATCTGCGAGCGGTACGCCCCCGGCACGGGTGACCTGATCGCCGACGCGGTGCCGCTGCCGCCGCCCGGCATCGAGGCGCACTTCGGCATCACCGGCGGGCACATCCACCACGTGGACAACACCGTCTCGTTCACCGACCGGATGCCATACGCCACCGGCGTCGACGGCGTCTACGCGGGCAGCGCCGGCTGCCACCCGGCCGGCAGCGTCATCGGCGCCGCCGGCCACAACGCCGCCCGCCGCATCCTCACCGACCTGGCCCGCTGACCCCCGCTTCGGGAGCTAGCTGAGGGCCTCGCCTGCGGGGGCGGGGGTTTCGGCGTCGACGCGGTGGGCGCGGACCTTGTGCCCGACGCTGGTCAGGCAGCGGCCGCTGGGCAGGTCGAACCGCCAGCCGTGCAGCTGGCAGGTGAGCTGGTCGCCGTCGACGATGCCGAACCGGGTCAGGTCGGCCTTCAGGTGCGGGCAGCGCCGCTGCACCACCCAGTCGCCGAGGGTGATGTCCTCGGCGTCGCTGGAGCGCTCGTGCTCGTCGTACCAGCCTTCGGCGTACTGGAGGCGCTCGGTGGAGAGGCACTTGAAGAACGCGTAGACGAACTCGTTGTACTGGCCGATCCGGGCCGCCGAGAAGCGGCAGGAGAGGAAGAGGGAGTTGACCCAGTCCACCTCGCCGATGTGCAGCAGGTGCTCGATCAGCGCCCGCTCCGTACGGAACCGGTAGCGGACCTTCTCGTCGGCGTACGGGCGGACCTGCTTGCCGGGGAAGTCCACCACGATCGACTCAATCGTCTCGCCGCCCGAGTCGTCGGTGCCCACCAGGTCGAAGCGGACCGGGCCGCCGACCCCCTTGGCCAGGTAGATCGACTCGTCCAGCAGCGGCTCGATCCGGCGCTGCATCTCCTTGAGCACGTCCACCTCGGGGTGACGCCAGGACGCCTTCTCCGCCTCGATGACCGGCCGCTTGCGCTCGCGCATCTCCTCCAGGTGGGCCACCTTGTTGGCGAAGAACTCCTCCACCGGCACCGGGTGGCTGGTCTCGCAGCTCTCGGTGGTGATCTCCGCGACGCTGCCCGGGAGCAGCACGACGCCGTTGGTGCCGCCGACCTTGGCGTACTCGCTCAGGAAGACCGACTGGTCGGGGAAGATGTTGCCCTCGTCGCCGTGGATGTCGTTGAACTGCCACAGCTCGTCGTCGAGGAAGCACGGCGGGCCGGCGATCGGGAAGACGTGGTCGGCCTTCAGGTCGTCGATGTAGCGCCAGGTGCGGTCGAACTGCCGGTCCCGCTTCTGCTTGCCGAACGCCGTCTTCGCCGCCTGCGGCAGCTCGTAGACCATCGGGTACCAGATCGCGCCGGAGAACTGGAGCATGTGCGCGTGCACGTGGCCCAGCTCGGCGAAGACACCCAGGTCGGTGGGGCGGGCGTCGTTCTGGTTGAGCAGCCGGACGCCGTCGTACTCCACCCAGAGTGAGGAGTCGCCGATCGGGCCGTCGGTCGGGCTGGTCAGCGCCTGAATCATGATCTTCAGGCCGCCGTCCAGCTCCACGACCTGCTCGTTCGGCGCCTTGAGGAACCTGGTGAAGCCCAGTTCCCGCAGCTCGTCCTCCATCTCGGAGGTGGGGAACGCGGGCAGCAGCACGGTGGCGTCCTTCGACACGAAGCGCTTCAGGTGGGCCGCGTCGAAGTGGTCCCGGTGCAGGTGGGAGACGTAGAGGTAGTCGACGTCGCCGAGGGCCTCCCAGTCGAGCAGCGAGTTGTCCGGAAACGGAAACCACGAGGCGAAGTAGGCCGGATTGACCCACGGGTCGCACAGGATGCTGCCCGCGGCCGTGTCGATCCGCATGCTGGCGTGTCCCGTACCGGTCACTCGCACCGCAGTTCCCCCTCAAAACGACAAACAAGGTGTACGCCAGAAACGCTACCGGAGGGAGTCTGGCAACCCACCCGCGACGCCGGTAGTGCCGATGCGCCCGGATGACGTCGGGACCTTGGTCCCCCGGCTGCCACCCTCGTACGCCCTCCGGCCGACGCCCGTCCCGACCGGGCGGATCGTGCGGTCCGCCCCATCGGTCGGACCCAGCGCCGGGCCCGGCACGGGGCGTGCCAGACTAACCGGAGATCCGATCGCGAGGGAAGGACCGACAGTGGCAGGAAGCGAGCCGGTAACGTCGCCAGACCAGCACAAGCCCGGGCACCGCAAGTCCGGGCGGATCGGTGCGGTGGTCTCCGCGCTGGCCCTGTTGGCGATGCTCTGCGGCAACCACGAGGGCAGGGTCGAGAACATCTGGCTGATCGGCCTGGCCGTGCTGCTGCTGGTCATCGTCATCGGCGACGCCGTGCTGCGGCGCAACGGCCTGCGGTCCTGACGCACCCGCGCCAGCCGGCGTCGCACCGGTCCGCGCGCCGGAGACCACACGCACGAGGGCCCGCCCCCGACAGGGGAGCGGGCCCTCGCCGTACGCGGATCAGCGCCCGAACAGGATGTCCTGCACGTCCTTGAGCGCGGCGTCGACCTCGGCCTCGAAGTAGCCGCCCGGCACCAGCGGGAAGCGCAGCGTGTCCAGCTCCTTCGGGTTCACGGGCATCGCGTTGCGGCCCTGCATGCCCCCCAGCAACGTGTCGAAGAACCGGTCGACCTGGTCCGGGTCGTAGCCGCTGCCGAACCGGCGCACCTGGAAGCTGCGACGGATCTGGTCGACGCGGTAGAGGTCGCTGCCGGGCGGGCCGGCCATCGGCGGACCGACCATCGGCGGCGGGCCACCGACCGGGGGGCCGCCCACCGGAGGGCCACCGACCGGAGGGCCACCGACCGGAGGGCCACCCACGGGCGGGCCGGCGTTCGGCGGGCCACCGAAGCCCGGCTGCGGGGGCGGGCCGGCCGGGCCGCGGTCCCGCAGGTCGCGCAGGTCGCGCAGGTCGCGTTCCGGCATACGGATCTCGGCGGTCATGTCGGCGCGGGCGCGCCGGCCGGCCTCGAACCCGTCGAAACGCGGCTCGTCGCCGTAGCCACCGGGACCGTCGCCGTAGTTGCCGGGACGGTCGCCGTAGCCGCCGCCCGGACCGTCGCCGTAACCACCACCCGGACGGTCGCCGTAGCCGCCGCCGGGGCCGTCACCGTACTTGCCGGGGCCGTCGCCGTAGCCGCCACCCGGACGGTCGCCGTAGCCACCACCCGGGCCGTCGCCGTAACCACCACCCGGGCCGTCGCCGTAGCCGGTGGGGCCGGCGGGGAGGCCGCGCGGCGGCGGGCCGCCGTGGCCCATCGGGCCACCCGGTCCCATCGGGCCGGGGCCGCCCGGGCCGCGCGGCGGCTCGTAGCCGCCCCGGGGCCCGTCGTATCCGCCGGCGAAGGCGCCGGTGGGCTCGTCGTAGCGGCCGTAGCGGTCGGCGGGCGGCCCGGCCTGCGCCGGCATCGCCCGGGGCGGCATCGGCTGCGGGACCGGCGACATGCCGCGATCGTCACGCCCCGGCGGCCCCATGCGGTCGGGCGGGCCCATCCGGTCGGGCGGCCCCATCCGGTCGGGCGGGCCGAGGCGGTCGGGGGGGCCGAGGCGGTCGGCGTCCCGGGGGTCGCCGCCGCGTCCGCCGACGCCGCCGCGCTCCTCCAGCTCGGCCAGCTGCCGCTCGACCCGGTCGAGGTGCAGGTCGACCTGCCACTCGTCGTAGCCGTTGAAGCGGACCCGGAAGACGACGTCGTGGACCTCCTGGGAGGCGACGGGCGCACCCACGGGCCGGCCGTCGAGCGTCGCCTCGACCCGGTCCAGGAAGGCATCGACCTCGTCGACCTTGTATCCCCGGCGGAGCGCCTTACGCCGGAAACGCTGACCCTGACTCGCCACTATGTCTCCTGGTCTCGTTCGCTACGCCCGGTCACGCCTTCTCCCCGGCCCGGTCGGTGTCCATGTCCTCGGCGGCGGCGAGCTGCCCACACGCTCCGTCGATCTCGCGACCCCGGGTGTCCCGTACCGTCGTCGACACCCCGGCCTCCCGCAACCGCCGGACGAACTCGCGCTCGACGGGCTTCGGGCTGGCGTCCCAACGGCTGCCCGGAGTCGGGTTGAGGGGGATGAGGTTCACGTGGGTCAGCTTCCCGGCCAGCAGCCGCCCGAGCAGATCGGCTCTCCACGGCTGGTCGTTCACGTCTCTGATCATCGCGTACTCGATCGACACGCGGCGCCCCGTGCGGTCCGCGTAGTCCCAGGCCGCATCCAGCACCTCGGACACCTTCCAGCGCTGGTTGACCGGCACGAGTTCGTCGCGCAGCTCATCATCGGGGGCGTGCAGCGACAGCGCAAGGGTCACCGAGAGGTCTTCGCTGGCCAGTCGGCGGATGGCCGGGACCAGCCCGACCGTGGAGACCGTGATGTGGCGCTGCGACAGCCCGAGCCCCTCGGGTGCCGGGGCGACCAGCCGCCGGATCGCCGCGACCACCCGGGAGTAGTTGGCCAGCGGCTCGCCCATGCCCATGAAGACCACGTGCGACAGGCGCGGCGGCGAACCCGCCACCGCTCCGGAGGCGGCCACCCCGGCCAGGTAGACCGCCTGGTCGACGATCTCGGCGGTGGAGAGGTTGCGGGTCAGCCCCGCCTGGCCCGTCGCGCAGAACGGGCAGGCCATGCCGCAGCCGGCCTGGCTGGAGATGCAGACGGTGACGCGGTCCGGGTAGCCCATCAGCACGCTCTCCACCAGCGAGCCGTCGTGCAGCCGCCAGAGCGCCTTGCGGGTCGCGCCGTCGTCGCACGCCAACTCCCGGACGGGGGTGAGCAGCCGGGGCAGCAGCTGGTCGGCGAGCTTCTCGCGGGTGGCGGCCGGCAGGTCGGTCATCTGCCCCGGATCGCGCACCAGGCGACCGAAGTAGTGGGTGGAGATCTGCTTGGCGCGGAACGCCGGCTCCCCCAGCTCGGCGACCAGGGCCCGGCGGCCGGCGAGGTCGAGATCGGCGAGGTGACGGGGAGGCATCGCGGGCCGCCGCCCGGGGGCGTCGGGGTCTGCGGGGATCAGGGGCAGGCTCGTCATGGCCCGTCCAGTCTGTCACGCCGGACTGTCGACACACCTGTCCGGAGGTGGCGAATCGCCCTCCGCCGCCCGGGCGGGACCGCTGACGACGGGTGATTCACGCCTCACTCCAGCACCGGGACGAAGACCGCCAGGAGCAGGTAGGCGGTCGGCAACGCGAAGAGGATCGAGTCCAACCGGTCCATCAGGCCGCCGTGGCCCGGGAGCAGGTTGCTCATGTCCTTGACCCCGAGATCCCGCTTGATCATGGATTCGGCGAGGTCGCCGAGGACGGCGGCGCCGGAGACCGCCAGCCCGAAGAGCGCGCCCCACCACGGGGCCACGTCGAGCAGCAGCCAGAGCAGCAGGGCGCTGCCCAGCGCCGCGGCGGTGACCGAGCCGGCGAAACCCTCCCAGGACTTCTTCGGGCTCACCGAGGGGGCCATCGGATGCTTGCCGAAGTTGACGCCCGCCGCGTACCCGCCGGTGTCGGAGAGGACCACCGCGGCCAGGGTCACCAGCACCCGCAGATGCCCGTCCTCGGGCGCCGCCGCCAGCAGCGCGGCGAACCCGCCGAGGAACGGCACGTACACGGCGATGAGGGTGGCGGCGGTCAGGTCCCGCTGGAAGCCGCCCGGTCCGTCGCCGAGTCGCCAGACCATGGTGCCCAGCACAGTCACCAGCAGGCCGAGGCTCAGCGCGTCGGGACCGGAGAACCAGGCCAGCCCGACGGTGAGCACCCCGCCGGCGATCAGCGGCACCAGCGGCGGGTGCGCGCCGCTGCGGCGTACCGCCCGGGCCATCTCCCAGATGCCGACGCCGACCGCCGCGGCCACCACCACCAGGAAGACGGGCGGATAGAAGAAGAGCGGCACCACGACCAGGGCTGCGAGGGCCACGCCGACGGCGATGGCCGCCGGCAGGTTGCGTCCGGCCCGGCTCGGGGCGGGCTGCTGGGTGGGTGGCCGATCGAGACCGGCCCGGCGCCGGCCGCGCTGCCGGCGGCCCGGGGGCGGCGCGGGGATCGGCTCCGGCTCGACGTCGCGGATCGGCTCTAGCCGGGTGGTCGGGTAGTCGGAGTCGTCGGGGTCGCGGTGGCCGTTCGACGCGGCCGCGCCACCGCCCGCCGGCATCCCGGCCTGCGGGCGGGGGCGGGCCGGCGCCTCGGCGTACGCGTCGGGGAGGACGGCGGGACCGCGGTGCCACTGGCCCGGCTCGATCTCGGGCTCCGGCCAGGGAAGGGCGGGCGCCGGTGCGGGGGCGGGGGTGTCGGGACGGTCCCAGCCGCGGGGCTCGGCGCTACCGTGGGGCTCGAGGTGGGACATCACGCACCGAGCGGGACCGGTACGAGATCCACCGACTGACGCACAACCACAACCATTCCCCTACCCGCGCGACTGTTCCGTCCGGTTGACCCGCCCGACGGCCGGCCGATCCCCACCGTTCACCGCAGGGTGGCCGGGAATCCTGCCGAGCCTACTGCACCCACCGGTTCCTCACGTCGGACCGGGCCCGTGACGGCCCTCGGACGACGGTGGCACCGGGCCCCGCCGCCCGAGCGGACGGCGGAGCGCCGGTGCCACGATGCCGTCGTCGGCGGCGGAGGCCGGCGTACGACTCACACCTCGAGGAGTTCGTTCTCCTTGTGCTTGACCAGGTCGTCGACGGCGGCGACGAAGCGCTGGGTCAGGTCGTCGAGTTCCTTCTCGGCGCGGCGGCCGTCGTCCTCGCCGACCTCGCCGTCCTTGACGAGCCGGTCCAGCTCCTCCTTGCCCTTGCGGCGGATGTTGCGGATGGCCACCTTGGCCTCCTCACCCTTGTGCCGGGCGACCTTGATCATGTCTCGGCGGCGCTCCTCGGTCATCTGCGGGAGCAGGATGCGGAGCTGGTTGCCCTCGTTGTTCGGATTGGCGCCGAGGTCGGAGTCGCGGATCGCCTTCTCCATGGCGTTGATCTGCGAGTTGTCGTACGGCTTGATGATCACCATGCGCGGCTCGGGAACCCCGATGGACGCCATCTGGGGCAGCGGCGTCGGGCTGCCGTAGTAGTCGATGATGATCTTGGAGAACATGGCGGCGTTGGCGCGACCGGTACGGATCGCGCCGAACTCCTCCTTGGCGTGCTCGATGGCACGCTCCATCTTCTCCTCGGCCTCGAGGAGGGTGTCGTCGATCACCGGTCTCCTCGCCTCCTTCTGTGCTCGTCGTGGGCTTGTCGTGTCGGAGGGACCGCTGAGGTCGGGGTCACGCGACCGCTCAGGCGGTGATCAGGGTGCCGATCTTGTCGCCACCCACGGCCCGGATGATGGTGTCGTCGCCCTGCGCGCCGAAGACCAGCATCGGCAGGCCGTTCTCCATGCACAGGCTGAACGCGGCGGCGTCGGCCACCCGCAGGTTACGCCGCAGCACCTCGGAGAAGGTGATCGAGTCGAACTTGCTGGCGGTCGGGTCGATCCGCGGGTCGGCGGTGTAGACGCCGTCCACGCCGTTCTTGCTCATCAGCACCACGTCGGCGCGGATCTCCAGCGCCCGCTGGGCGGCCACCGTGTCGGTGGAGAAGTACGGCATGCCGGCGCCCGCGCCGAAGATCACCACGCGGCCCTTCTCCAGGTGCCGGATGGCGCGCAGCGGGATGTACGGCTCGGCGACCTGGGCCATCGTGATCGCGCTCTGCACGCGCGTCTCGATGCCCTCCTTCTCGAGGAAGTCCTGTAGGGCGAGGCAGTTCATCACGGTGCCGAGCATGCCCATGTAGTCGGCCCGGGCCCGGTCCATGCCGCGCTTCTGCAGCTCGGCACCCCGGAAGAAGTTGCCGCCGCCGACCACCACCGACACCTGCACGCCGCGGCGGACCACGGTGGCGATCTGCCGGGCGATGGCCTGTACGACGTCCGGGTCCACCCCGATCGCACCCCCGCCGAACACCTCACCGGAGAGCTTCAGCACCACCCGGCGGGCCCGGCCGGGAGGTGGCGCCGTCGGATCGTCCGCCGCCAGACTCCGGTCACTCACAACCTGCGTCATCCGCCCGCCCTTCCCCATGCGCACGTCCCGTACGCCCCGTAACCGCGAAACTGCCGTAGCCGACCCTATGTGACGAGGAGGCCGCGGTGCCTGTCACGTACACCGGCGGCCTCCTCGTCGACGTTCCCCTGCCCGTGGCGCGCGAAGCGCCCGGGGCGGCTCAGGCCTGGCCGACCTCGAACCGCACGAAGCGGGTGACGTCGATGCCGGCCTCGGCCAGCAGCTGCTTCACCGTCTTCTTGTTGTCGGCGACGGACGCCTGCTCGAGCAGGACGTAGTCCTTGAAGAACGCGTTCACCCGGCCCTCGACGATCTTCGGCAGGGCCGCCTCGGGCTTGTTCTCCTCGCGGGCGGTCTGCTCGGCGATGCGCCGCTCGGACTCGACGACGTCGGCCGGCACCTCGTCGCGGGTGAGGTACTTCGGCCGCATGGCCGCGATCTGCATCGCGACGCCCCGGGCGTCCGAGTCGGACGCCTCGTCGCCGGCGGTGCTGGTGTACTGCACCAGCACGCCGACCGCCGGGGGCAGGTCCTGGCTCTTGCGGTGCAGGTAGACGGCGGTGGTGCCGTCGAGCTTGGCGAACCGGTTGAGGACGAGCTTCTCGCCGATCTTGGCGGACTGCTCCTGCACCAGGTCGGCGACGGTCTTGCCGTCCAGCTCGGTCGCGAGCAGCTCCTCGGCGGTGCCGACGCCGCTGCGCTCGCCGTGCTCCACCAGCTGCTGGGCCAGCTCGATGAAGGCGTCGGTCTTGGCGACGAAGTCGGTCTCGCAGTTGAGCTCGAGCAGCGCCTTGCCGGAGTGGGCGATCAGACCGTTGGCGGCCGTACGGCCGGCCCGCTTGCCGACGTCCTTGGCGCCCTTGACGCGCAGGATCTCGACGGCCTTGTCGAAGTCGCCCTCGGCCTCGGTCAGCGCCTTCTTGCAGTCCATCATGCCGGCGCCGGTGAGGTCGCGGAGCTTCTTGACGTCCGCGGCGGTGAAGTTGGACATGGCTCTCTCTTCGGTGTTGAGACTGCGGGTGGGTTGGTCCTGGTGCCGGTTACCCGGATCCGGGCGCGACGTGCCCGGCGTACCTGCCGCTCCCCGCCGCCCGGGAGAACGGGCGGCGGGGAAGCGGCGGTGCGGTCACTCCGCGGCGGCGGTCGCCGGCTGCTCGACCTGCGCCTGCGGGGCCTGCTCGGCCTGCGCCTGCGGGGCCTGCTCGGCCTGCTCGTCGGCCTTCTTCGGCTCCTCGAGCAGCTCGCGCTCCCACTCGGCCAGCGGCTCGTCGGTGGCGACGCCCGGCTCCGGCTTCTCGTCGCTGCCGCGACGACGGCCGGAACGGGCGATCAGGCCGTCGGCGACGGCGGCGGCCACGACCTTGGTCAGCAGCTCGGCCGAGCGGATCGCGTCGTCGTTGCCCGGGATCGGGAAGTCGACCTCGTCCGGGTCGCAGTTGGTGTCGAGGACCGCGATCACCGGGATGCCCAGCTTGCGGGCCTCGTCGACGGCGATGTGCTCCTTCTTGGTGTCGACCACCCAGATCGCGGCCGGAAGCTTCTGCATGTCCCGCAGACCGCCGAGGGTGCGGGTCAGCTTGATCTTCTCGCGGGAGAGCTGCAGGGTCTCCTTCTTGGTGTACCCGGCGGCGGTGCCGCTCAGGTCACCCAGGGCCTCCAGCTCCTTCATCCGCTGGAGCCGCTTGTAGACCGTCTGGAAGTTGGTCAGCATGCCGCCGAGCCAGCGGTGGTTGACGTAGGGCTGGCCGACCCGGGTCGCCTGCTCGGCGATGGCCTCCTGGGCCTGCTTCTTGGTGCCGACGAACAGGATGCTGCCACCCTCGGCGACGGTCCCGCGCACGAACTCGTAGGCCTTCTCGATGTAGTCGAGGGTCTGGCGCAGGTCGATGATGTAGATACCGTTGCGCTCGGTGAAGATGAAGCGCTTCATCTTCGGGTTCCAGCGCCGGGTCTGGTGCCCGAAGTGGACACCGCTCTCCAGCAGCTGACGCATGGTCACGACGGCCATGGTGGGGTACTCCTCGTGGTCCCTGGTTGTTCCGCCCGGCCAGGCGGCCGGGCGTCCTGGCGCCCGGCCGGCGGCCATGGCGGGCCCGACCAAGATCGGGACCAGGGAGGCCGTCGCCCCACGACGGCTCGTGGAGAGGGCGCGCGAGGTCGACCGCGCGAGGCGGTCGCCAGTCGACCAGTGTACGCCCCTTCCCCGCCCCCGATGCCTCGGGTGCGGGGAAGGGGTCGGATCGCCCATTTCCGGCACTCGGCGCGCCCGCCCGGACCGGTGCTCGCCGTCGGCGGAGCGGTCCCGCGGGCGCCGCACCAGCCGCGTTGCCGGCGGCCGGTCCGCTGCCCGGCGGCCTGCTGATCGCCGTTGACGGCGAGGCGGATGCAGCGCTCCGTGGGCACCGCGCGGAGCCGCCCCCCGGTCCCGGATGGCCGGCCCGGCGGTCGGGGGTCAGCCGACCGCGAGGGCGGCGGCGACGAAGAGCACCAGGCCGACGGTCAGGTACGCCGTCGGCGGGCGCAGCCAGCCCCGGCTCCCCTCCGCCAGCGACAGCCCGCCGGTGCGCAGCCCGTACAGGCCGATCGCGAAGATCGGCAGGCCGCAGACCAGGAAGATCCCCACCACGACGTCGGCGGCCGAGACCGGGTCGCCGGTCACGCCGCTGAGCAGCACCCGCAGCGCGGGCACCTCGAACACCAGGACCAACAGCGTGAAGAGCGCGGCCAGCGCCGGCCGCCGGGTCCGGTAGACGCCGTCGCCCGCCGGGGCTCCCGGGTGCGGGGCGACCACCGGGGGGTACGCCGCCAACTCTCCCGGCGCGAGGTCTGTGCGGGGCGCGATCGGCGTCATCGGCCCGGTCGGCATCTCCAGCGGGTTCGGGGGCTCGACCGGCCGGGCGGGCTCGTCGACCGGCGTCTCCGCCGCGCTCGCGGCATCGGCCGCCCGGGCGGGCGCGACGATCGGATAGCCGCCCAGCGGCGCCGGGCGGGTCGGGTCCACGGCCCGTTCGACGGGCCCCGCCCCGGCCAGTGCGTCGACGCCGGAGGTCGACAGCGCGTCGCGGGCCTCCCTCGACTCCCGGGCGGCGCGTCGCCCCGGGCGGTCGGCGGGCAGTTCCCCGGAGACGTCCGGGTCGGTCCCGGCCCGACGCGAGCGGCCCGCCCGGTATCCCTCGGTCTCCGACCGGGCGTCCCCGAGCGGCGGCACCGCCGCGAAGCGTCCCGAATCGCCGTCGCCGAACCGCCCGGACTCCGCCCCCGTGACGGCGAACCGACCGGAATCCTCGGGGCCGGTCACCGCGAACCGGCCGGACTCCTCCGCTCCGCCGACGGCGAACCGACCCGAGTCCTCCGGCCCCGTGACCGCGAACCGACCCGAGTCCTCCGGCCCGCCGAAGCGGCCCCGGTCGGCGTCGACGGCGCCGAAGCGGCCGGAGTCGGGCTCGACGGCGCCGAAGCGGCCGGAGTCAGGCTCCGCCGACGCGCCGAAACGTCCTGTCTCGCCACGCCGGGTCCCCCCGGCGTCGCCGTAGCGGGCGTCCTCGGCGGCCCGACGCGGCTCGGGGGCACTCAGGTCGTCGTCCCGGTAGCGGGACTCCGCCGCGCCGCGCCAGTCCGCCTCCCCGAAGCCGCTCTCGCGGTCACGGTCACGGTCGCGATCGGCCGGATACCAGCGCGACTCCTGATCTTCGACAAAGTTCCGTCGTCCGTCCACGTCCGGCACCGTATGCGACCGGCTCCACGGGCGCCATTCGCCCCCTGGGCACCCGCGTCCCCCGCGCACCGGGTCACCGCACGGCCACGCCCAGGGACGGCGCCCGGCCGCATAGCACGGCGAGGGCATGATCGTGCGTTCGTCCACAGCTCGTCCGCCGTCCACAGATCACGGGACGCGGGGCGGCGCCGCCGCGCCCGCCGGGGGCACCGTGCCGCACATGACGAAGCGGAACCAGGCGGTCGGCGCGTACGGGGAGCGGTGTGCCGTCCGGCACCTGATCGGGGCGGGACTGCGCCCGGTGGCCCGTAACTGGCGATGCGCCGCCGGGGAGATCGACATCATCGCCTGGGACGGGCCGGTGCTCGCCTTCTGCGAGGTCAAGACCCGCCGGTCCGACCAGTTCGGTCCGCCGGCCGAGGCGGTCGTACCGGCCAAGGCGCGGCGGCTGCGCGGGCTCGCCGCCCGGTGGCTCGCCGACACCGGCACCACCGCCGACGAGGTGCGCTTCGACGTCGTCTCGGTACGCCTCACCGGCGCCGGCGCGGCCCGGGTCGAGCACCTCAAGGGGGCGTTCTGATGGGCGGGCGTGACCGGACGGGATCGTGCGGCGGGCGCCTGCGGGCGGCGTCGTGAGCTACGCGAAGGTGCTCTGCGTGGGCCTGGTCGGCGTCACCGGGCATCTGGTGGAGGTCGAGGCCGACCTGGCGGCCGGGCTGCCGGCCGTGGTGATCTCGGGGCTGCCGGACACCGCCCTGCACGAGGCCCGGGACCGGGTCCGCGCTGCCGTGGTCAACTCGGGTCAGCGGTGGCCCAACCGGCGGATCACGCTCAACCTGCTCCCCGCCGACCTGCCGAAGTTCGGTTCCGCGTTCGATCTGGCGATCGCGGCGGCCCTGCTCGGCGGCTCCGGTGAGCTGCCGCTGCTGCCGCTGGAACACGTGGTGGTCCTCGGCGAACTGGGGCTCGACGGCACGGTCCGCCCGGTGCGCGGCGTGCTGCCGATGGTCGCCGCCGCCGCCCGGGCCGGCGTCGGGAAGGTGATCGTCCCGGCCGGCAACGCCGCAGAGGCGGCGGTCGTCCCCGGGGTCCGGGTCCGGGCGGTCGACACGCTGCACCGGCTGGTCAGCTTCATCCGCGACGGCTCGCCCCTGATCGAACCGGGGTCGGACGGCCCGACACCGACTGACGGTGGGCCCGACCTGGCCGAGGTCGCGGGGCAGGGGCTGGGCCGCAGGGCCCTGGAGGTCGCCGCGGCGGGCGGGCACCACCTGGCACTGGTCGGGCCGCCGGGAGCCGGCAAGACCATGCTCGCCGAGCGCCTCCCGTCGATCCTGCCGGAACTGGACGACGAGGCCGCGCTGGAGGTCACCGCGCTGCACTCGATCGCCGGGCTGCTGCCGCCGGGCGGCCGGTTGTTGCGCCGCCCGCCGTTCCAGGCGCCACACCACACGGCGACGGTGCCGTCGCTGGTCGGCGGCGGGTCCGGGCTGGCGCGCCCCGGCGCGATCTCACTCGCCCACCGGGGCGTGCTCTTCCTCGACGAGGCACCCGAGTTCAGCAGGGGCGCGCTGGAGGCGCTGCGCCAGCCGCTGGAGCACGGCCGGGTCCGGCTGGCCCGCAGCCGGGGCGGCGCCGAGTACCCGGCCCGTACCCAGCTGGTGCTGGCGGCCAACCCGTGCCCGTGCGCCAGGCCGGCCGGCGACGCGTACTGCGAGTGCCCGCCGCAGGCCCGGCGGCGCTACCTCAGCCGGCTCTCCGGGCCCCTGCTGGACCGGATCGACGTGCAGGTGCGGCTGCCGCCCGTCCGGGCGGCCGAGCTGATGGAGGCCACCGTCGACAGCGAGGCCTCCGCCACCGTCGCCGAACGGGTGGCGGTGGCCCGGCAGGCGGCGGCCGCGCGCTGGGCGGTGCTCGGCCACCGCGTCAACGCCGAGATACCCGGCCCGTACCTGCGCCGCCCGCCCTGGCGGTTGCCCGCGCCGGACACCGCCGAGCTGCGGGCCCGGCTCGACTCCGGGTCGCTGTCGGCCCGGGGCTTCGACCGGATCATCCGCCTGGCCTGGACCATCGCGGACCTGGACGGTCGGGACCGTCCCGACCGGGAGGACGTGCGGGAGGCCATTCAACTGAGGACGGGGGACGCTACGTGAGCATCGACGAGGAGACGCTGGCCCGGGTGGCGCTCACCTGGCTCGCCGAGCCGGGCACCCGGTCGGTGCACCGGCTGGTCGACCGGCTGGGCCCGGTGGCGGCGCTCGACCTGCTGCTCGACGGGGGCGCGCCGGACGAGACGCTGCGCAACAGCGTGGCGGCCCGTTGCGCGGCCGGCGACGCCAGGGCCGTCGCGGCCGAGGCACTGGCCCGTACGGACCGGCTCGGCGCCCGGCTCGTCGTCCCCGGCGACGAGGAGTGGCCCGTCCGGGTCGACGAGCTGCGCCGGCTCCGGCTGCCCGAGGCCTACCGGCGGGTGGACGTCGAGACCGCTCCCCCGCTCTGCTTCTGGGTACGCGGCTCGTGGCCGCTCGGGGAGGCCTTCGACCGCTCCGTGGCGGTGGTCGGTGCCCGCGCCGCCACCGGCTACGGCACGCACGTCGCCACGGAACTCGGCTACGGGCTGGCCGAGCGGGACTGGACCGTGGTCTCGGGTGGCGCCTTCGGCATCGACGCCGCAGCCCACCGGGGCGCCCTCAACGCTGGTGGGCGCACCGTGGCGGTGCTCGCCTGCGGCGTGGACCGCCCGTACCCGATGGGCAACGCGGCGCTGTTCGACCGGATCGCCGACACCGGGCTGCTGGTCAGCGAGTGGATGCCGGGAGCCGACCCACTCCGGCCCCGGTTCCTCATCCGCAACCGGGTCATCGCGGCGGGCACGCTCGGCACGGTGCTGGTGGAGGCGGCCGCCCGCAGCGGCGCCACGCAGACCACGCACCGGGCGCTCGCCCTGGGCAAGCCCAGCATGGTGGTGCCCGGCCCGGTCACGTCGGCGATGTCCGTCGGCGCCCACGAGACGCTGCGGGAGCATCCGAAGGCCCGGCTGGTGACCGGCGTCGCGCAGGTGCTGGAGGAGGTCGGGCGGATCGGTGACCTGGCACCCGTACCGCGTGGCCCCCAGCGGCCGGCCGACCTGCTCGACGACGACGCGCGGGCCGTCGTGGAGGCGTTGCCCCGCCGGGGCGCGGTGGGCGTGGACGTCCTCGCCGCGCGGGCGGGAGTGCCTGTCCGTACCGCGCTGCGGAAGCTGTCGATGCTCGAGGAGCTGACGTTGGTGCTCCGCCGCGACGACGGGTACGCCCTCGCGCCACCGCCCGGGGAGCAGACCGCGAGGCGAGCGGCGACGCCGGACGGAGCGTGAGGTGCCGGGCGGAGCACGAACCGTCGTCAGTCGCCCTCGAAGCGGATCTCCATCGCGCGCTCCTGCCGGCAGCGCCGCACCAGTCGGTCGAGTAGGCGCACGTGCGTCATCTCCGGCGTCGACCGGGCCACCTCGGCGAGGCAGCGCACCTCGGCGAGGAGCTGCGGCACCTGTGCGGCGGGGACCACCAGCTCACCGACCGGGTCCATCCGGTCGAGCAGAGGGGTGCGCCCGGCGCCACGGACCCGCCGGACGAGATCCAGCAGCACGTCGTCGGGATCGGGCAGCACCTCGGCCGGCACGACGCGGTGCCGGCCGGAGCCCGCCCCGACCGCCCGGTAGAGGACGACGTCCACCCCCATGTCCGGTCCCCCTTCGACGCGCCTGATCCCGTCGCGCGGCGACCACGACCACGGCCCACGCCCGCCGGTACGACCAGTCTGCGCGCACCGACCGGCGCAATCCATCACCCCGGCCGCGCGACCCGGCCGAGATCGTCAACGACGGCGCGACCCGGGGCGAGGTCGGCACCGACCCGGTCGTCCCCCGGTACGCCGGCCCGGTGTCCTGCCGGTTCCGCCGGCCGTCCGTAGGCTGGGCCCGTGCCGCCCGAGGATCCGCCGTCCACCGCCGTCACGGCCTCGACCCGCACCGCCGCGTCCGCTCGACCGGGCGGGACGCCGCCGCGAGGTGCGCCGGCCGGCCGGTGGGTGCCCGGCAGGGAGTCGCGGTGAGCCGGGAGGCGAAGGGCACCCGGGCGGCCCACGAGGCTCTCCCGCCGGGCATGCGGGATGCGGTGGACGACTTCGCCGCGCACCTGGCCGGGGTGCGCAACCGTTCCGCCCACACCGTGCGGGCGTACGTCGGTGACGTGGTGTCGCTGCTGGACCACGCCCACCGGATGGGGTGCGCCGAGTTGCCGGATCTGGACCTCTCCGTGCTGCGCAGTTGGCTGGCGAAGCAGCGGACGACGGGGGCGGCCCGGACGACGCTCGCCCGCCGGGCGGCCTCGGCGCGGACGTTCAGCGCGTGGGCGCACCGCTGCGGGCTGCTCCCCGCCGACGTGGCCGGTGCCCTGGCCAGCCCACGGGCCCACCGGGACCTGCCGACCGTGCTGCGCGCCGACCAGGCTGCCACCCTGGTCGAGGCACCGGGCCGGCTCGCCGCTCCCGGGCCGACGCCGCCCACCCGGGACGAACCCCGGCCGACGTCACCCGGGGAGGACGGCTCCGGGTCCGCGTCGCCGGATCCGTCCCGTACGCCGGACGGGGCGGCCGAGGCGGTGCTGCTGCGCGATCGGGCGCTGCTGGAGCTGCTCTACGGCACGGGGGTGCGGATCAGCGAGGCGTGCGGCCTCGACGTCGCCGACGTCGACCACGCGCGCCGGGTCGTGCGGGTGTTCGGCAAGGGCGGCCGGGAGCGCGCCGTCCCGTACGGGGTGCCGGCGCAGCGGGCGCTCGACGAGTGGCTGCGCCACGGCCGGCCGGCACTGGCCGCACCGCGCTCCCGCGACGCGCTGCTGCTCGGCGCCCGCGGCGGACGGCTCAACCCGACGACGGCACGGCGGATCGTCGGCGGGTACGCGCAGGCCGCAGGCCTGCCTCCGGTCAGCCCGCACGGGCTGCGGCACTCGGCGGCCACCCACCTGCTCGAGGGCGGCGCCGACCTGCGGGCGGTGCAGGAGCTGCTGGGGCACTCCTCCCTGGCGAGCACCCAGATCTACACGCACGTGTCGGTGGAGCGGCTCCGCGCCTCCTACCGCCAGGCCCATCCCCGCGCGTAGGTGTCTGAGAAGCGGTGGGTCTGATCGCAGTCCTGGCAGCGCTCTGGCAGGCGGAAGAACTGGAAGGCGCGCAAGGCTGCCCGTGTTCGGAGAGGCCGGGCCCCGGATCAGCCGCGGAACGGCGGCGGGACATCGACGGGTCGCTACGATCGTCGGGTGAGCCTGCCGCAGCCGCCCGAGCCGATCGTGGCAGCCCGTTTGCTCTTCTCGCTCGACCCGGCGGTCAGCCACCTGAACCACGGCTCCTTCGGCGCGGTGCCGCTCGTCGTGCAGCGGGCCCAGCAGCGGCTGCGCGACGAGATGGAGGCCAACCCGCTGCGCTTCTTCACCCAGGGCCTGGTCGACCGGATCGCCCACGCCCGCCGGCACCTGGCCGGTTTCCTGGGTGCCGACCCCGACGGCACCGCCCTGGTTTCGAACGCGACCACCGGCGTGGCGGTGGTGCTCCAGTCGCTCGGCCTGCGCCCCGGCGACGAGGTGCTCGCCACGGACCACGGCTACGGCGCGGTCGGCCTCTCCATCGCGCGGGAGTGCCGGCGTACGGGGGCCGTCGCCCGGGTGCTGCCCGTGCCGTTGACCGCCCCGGACGAGGAGATCGTCCAGCTCGTCCGCGCCGGGCTGCGCCCCGGCCGGACCCGACTGCTCGTCGTGGACCAGCTCGCCTCGGCGACCGCCCGGTTCTTCCCCGTCGCCGCGCTCGTCGGCGTGGCCCGGGAGCACGGGATTCCGGTCCTCGTCGACGCCGCGCACGCCCCGGGCATGCTGCCGACGCCGGTCAGCGACGTCGGCGCCGACTTCTGGGTGGGCAACCTGCACAAGTGGGCGTACGCGCCGCGCGGCACCGCCGTGCTGGTGGTCGCCCCGTCGTGGCGGGACCGGATCGAGCCGCTGGCCGTCTCGTGGGAGCAGGAGTCGGGATTTCCCCGCCGGGTCGAGTGGGCGGCGACGCAGGACTACACGGGCTGGCTGGCCGCGCCGGTGGGCCTGTTCACGCTGCGCAGCCTCGGCCTGGACCGGGTACGCGGGCACAACGCCGCGCTGGCGGCGTACGGCCAGCGGGTGCTGGGGGACGCGCTCGGGGTGGCCCCCGCCGATCTGCCGGACCCCGGCGGGCCGGGGGTCGCCATGCGCATCGTGCCGCTGCCGGCGGGCCTCGGCACCACGTTCGAGGCGGCGCGGGCGCTGCGGGAACGGATCGCCGACCGGCTCGCCACCGAGGTCGCCGTCATGGCCTGGAACGGACGGGGCTGGCTGCGGCTCTGCGCGCAGGTCTACAACACCCCGGACGAGTACGAACGGCTCTCGGTGCGGCTACCCCCGCTGCTCGCCCAGCGCTGAGGGCCGGGTCGGCGCCGTCGAGCGGCAGCAGCCGCACGGGTCCCAGGCCGAGCAGGGCCAGCGGATCGAGGTAGTCGGCGCCGCGCCGCAGCCCCCAGTGCAGGCAGGCGGGGGCGGGGCAGCCCGGGTGGCCGGCGAGGAGGGCGCCCAGCGGTGCCCCGGCCGCCAGTGTCTCGCCGGGGCGGACCGCCGGCGACACCGGCTCGTGGGTGGTCCGCAGACCGTCGGCGTGCCCGACGGTGACGACGGGACGGCCGGCGACCAGGCCGGCGAAGAGCACCGTGCCGGCGCCGGCGGCCCGCACGGTCGCGCCGGGCGCGGCGGCCAGGTCGACGCCCCGGTGCCCGGGCAGCCACGGTCGCGGCGGCGGGTCGAACCGACGCACCGGGCGCGGAACGCCGTCGAGCGGCCACCGGAACCGCGCCACCCCGGACCACACCGCACGGGCCGGCACGACCGCACCGAACGGCCGTGCCGCCGGGACCGGCCGGACCACCGGCGTGGACAGCCAGGAACCGGGCGCGGGCGGCCGGGCGACGAGCACGGGCGGCGGAGCGACGGGCGCGGGCGGCGGAGCGACGGGCGCGGGCGGCCGAGGGACAGGCGCGGCGGGCCCGAGGGAGAGCAGGGCGGCGCAGAGCGCGACGGCGGTACGGGCGGCAGGTCGCATGGGCGCACCCTGCCCGGCGCCCGCCCGCCCCCGCCACCGGCGGCACCGTCGCCTGTGGACGACGGTCGTCCTGTGGACGGCCCCCCACAGGGCCGGGCGGTCTGCTAGGCAGGCTCACGACGGATCGCCGGCACGGCCGGTGGCGGCTACGCTGCGGCGGGTGACGCGCGACTGGTACGCCTGGCACGGTGACTACGACGAGGCGGGTTCGGCGCTGTCCCGCCGGCTCGTGGAGGTGCGGCTGCGGGTGCGGGAGGCGCTCGACGCGGCCCCGCCCGGTCCGCTGCGGGCGATCAGCCTCTGCGCCGGCCAGGGCCGTGACCTGATTCCCGAGCTGGCGGCCCACCCCCGCCGCGACGACGTGGTGGCCCGACTGGTGGAGTGGGACCCGCGCAACGCCGAGGTGGCCCGGTCCGCCGTCCGCGCGGCCGGCCTGACCGCCGTGGAGGTGGTGACCGGCGACGCGGCGCGCACCGACGCGTACGCCGGTCTGGTCCCGGCCGACCTGGTGCTGGTCTGCGGGGTGTTCGGCAACATCAGCGACGCGGACGTACGCGCCACGGTGCGGCACTGCGCGGCGCTCTGCGCGACCGGCGGCACGACGGTCTGGACCCGGCACCGGCAGGAGCCCGACCTGGTCCCGACCATCCGGGGCTGGTTCGAGCGGGAGGGCTTCACGGCGGGGACGGTCAGCACTCCGGCGCGCGGCGTGGGCGTGGGGGCACAGCGCTTCCTCGGCGTACCCCGGGCCCTGCCGCCCGACGCGACGATGTTCATGTTCGTCGACTGACGGCCCGCACGCGTGCCGGCGATCTCGACGCGCTTGGCCGCCCCGCGGCGACCCGTCGGGGCGGTGCGGGTTAGCCCCTCGTCCGGCGGGTATGCCGCCGCCTGCACCTGGCCAGAGGGGCTGGAGGTCGAATTCCGGTGACCGAAGCGTTCTTCGAGCAGTTGGCGAGCACGGGGTTTGAGCCGCGGCTCTGCCGGATGTCCGGCACCGTCCGGTTCGACATCCGCGACGGTGACCGGGTGCGGAAGTGGCTGCTGACCGTCGACCAGGGCAGGCTGCGGCTCTCCCAGGACGATGGTCCCGCCGATGCCGTGTTCACCATGTCCTCCGAGGTCGCGGACGCCATGGCGCGGGGTGAGCTGAACGGGCTGGCCGCGATCCTGCGCGGCGAGATCATGGTCGACGGCGACTTCGGCCTGGCGCTGCGGATGGGCCTGCTGTTCCCCGCACCGGCCGTGCCGCGCGAGGCCGGTGCGCCCCGGACGCGGGGGGCGGCCAGGTGAGGGACATCGCGGGCACCGTGTCGTGCATCGACGGCAACTCGTTCATCGTGTCGGACTCCAGCGGTGACGTGGACGCGGCGCCCGCCACGCCGGCCGGGCTGTTCGCCGCCGACACGCGCTTCCTGTCCCGCTGGATCCTCACGATCGGCGGCGAGCGGCTGACCGCGCTGTCGGTGGACGACAGCCAGTACTTCGAGGCGGCGTTCTTCCTGGTTCCGGGCGGACAGGTCGACTACGTGCAGGCCGACGTGTCGGCGATCCGGCGGCGGCGGATCGGGCCGGACCTGACCGAGTCGGTGACGGTGTTCAACTACGGCGAGCACGACGTCGACCTCGACGTGCGGCTGGAGGTGGCCGCCGACTTCGCCGACATCTTCGACATCAAGTTCGACGTTCGCGAGAAGGCCGGCACCTACTACTCCGAGGTCCGTGACGGCGAACTGGTGCTGGGCTACCAGCGCGGCACGTTCCGGCGGGAGGTGTGCGTCTCGGCGAGTGAGCCGGCCAGCGTCGACGCGCGCGGCGTCCGGTTCCGGCCCCGGCTGCGGCCCGGGCAGCAGTGGTCGACGCAGCTGCGGGTGACGATGCGGGTGCTGCGTCCCGACGGCCACGACTGGCGCGCGGCGGTGCGCGCGATGCGCCCCGACGAGTCGACCCTGCCGGACGCCCTACGCGCGTGGGTCACGCAGGCCCCCCGGCTGGACACCGACAACAGCGCGCTGCGGCAGGTGTACCACCGCAGCCTCGAGGACCTGGCGGCGTTGCGCTTCGCACCGCTGTCCCTCGGCGGCGCCACCGTGCCCGCGGCGGGCCTGCCCTGGTTCATGACCCTCTTCGGCCGGGACAGCCTGCTGACCTGTCTGCAGACCCTGCACGTCACACCGTCGCTGGCCCCGCCGACGCTGCGCATCCTCGCGTTCCTCCAGGGCGGTCGCCGGGACGACATCCTCGACGAGGACCCCGGGCGGATCCTGCACGAGCTGCGCTACGGCGAATCGGCCGCCTTCGAGGAGCAGCCCCACTCGCCGTACTACGGCACCGTGGACGCCTCGCCGCTGTTCGTGGTGCTGCTCGACGAGTACGAGCGGTGGACCGGTGACGGGGCGCTGGTCAAGGAGTTGGAGAAGGAGGCCCGGGCGGCCCTGGAGTGGATCGACCGGTACGCGGACCTCACCTCCACCGGCTACGTCTGGTACGAACGACGCAACCGCGCCACGGGCCTGGAGAACCAGTGCTGGAAGGACTCCTGGGACGGCGTCTCCTACGCCGACGGCAGGCTGCCGGGCTTTCCCCGGGCCACCTGCGAGGTGCAGGGCTACGCGTACGACGCCAAGGTCCGCGCGGCCCGCCTCGCGCGCGCGTTCTGGGACGACCCCGCGTACGCCGACCGGCTGGAGCAGGAGGCGGCGGCGTTGAAGGACCGGTTCAACCGGGACTTCTGGATCGACGAGCGTGGCTACTATGCGCTCGCCCTCGACCACGACGGCACCCCCGTGGACGCCCTGTCCTCCAACATCGGGCACCTGCTGTGGAGCGGCATCGTGCCCCCGGACAGGGCCCCGCGCATCGTCGAGCACCTGATGGGCCCCGCGCTCTTCTCCGGCTGGGGGGTACGCACCCTCGCCGAGGGTCAGGGCCGTTACAACCCGCTCGGCTACCACAACGGGACTGTCTGGCCCTTCGACAACTCGTTCATCGCCTGGGGCCTGCGCCGCTACGGGTTCGCCGCCGAGGCCGGTCGCATCGCCGAGGGCATCATCGCCGCCGCGACCTACTTCCACGGCCGCCTGCCGGAGGCCTTCGGCGGCTTCGACCGCCAGACGACCCGGTACCCCGTCCGCTACCCCACCGCCGGCAGCCCCCAGGCGTGGTCCAGCGGCGCGTCCCTGCTCCTCATCCGGGCCATGCTCGGCATCGACCCGCACGAGGGGCACCTCGCCGTCGACGCGGCGCTCCCACCGAGCTTCCAGCGGATCGCGCTGCTGGACGTTCCCGGCCGCTGGGGCAGGGTCGACGCCTTCGCCCGTCACCGCCCCGACCAGCCGCCGACCGACGACACCGGCGGCTACCCCTCCCTGCTCGGCTAGCGACCGGCGGAGCCCATCGAGCACGACCGGCGGAGCCCATCGAGCACGACCGGCGGAGCCCATCGAGCACGACCGGCGGAGCCCATCGAGCACGACGGGCGGAGCCGCAGAGCACGACGGTCGGAGCCGGAGGGCCGCCGGTCGGAGCCCGTGGAGCGAGGCGGTCGGAGCCGGAGGGCGCGGCGGGTGACGGCGTGGGGAATCACCCGGCGTTCCCGGAGCGGCGGCGTCGGCCCTAGGCTGGGACGGGCGCACGGCGGAGCCGCCGCCGTCGGCCCCGGGAGGCCTCGATGACCACTGTGGACGACGCCAGCGGGCCTTCGCGGGTGGCGGAGCCCGGCGAGGGGGTCACCGCCGAGGAGTTGCAGCTCGCCGCCCGCAACCACGGCATCCCGCTGGAGGCGCTGCGCTACGACGTGACCCCGGCCGGCCTGCACTACCTGCTCATCCACTACGACATCCCGGACCTCGACCCGGACACGCACGCGCTGACCGTGACCGGCGCGGTGGACCGGCCGCTGACGCTCGACCTGGCCGCGCTGCGCGAGCGACCCCGGGTCACCCGACGGGTGACGCTGGAGTGCGCGGGCAACGGGCGGGCCCTGCTGCACCCGCGCCCGGTCAGTCAGCCGTGGCTGGTCGAGGCCGTCGGCAACGCCGAGTGGACGGGCACCCCGCTGGCGCCGCTGCTGCGCGAGGCGGGCATCGCCGCCGACGCCGTGGACGTGGTCTTCACGGGCGCCGACCACGGGGTGGAGCGCGGCGTCGAGCAGGACTACCAGCGGGCGCTGCCGGCGGCCGACGCGCTGCGCGAGGAGGTGCTGCTGGCGTACGAGATGAACGGGACTCCGCTGCTGCCGCAGCACGGCGCCCCGCTGCGGCTGATCGTGCCCGGCTGGTACGGCATGGCGCACGTCAAGTGGCTGCGCGCGATCGACGTACGCACCGAGGCGTTCGACGGTTACCAGAACGCGGTGGCCTACCGGCTGCGTGAGGACGCCGACGACCCCGGGGTGCCGGTGACCCGGATCGAGCCGCGGGCGCTGGTCCGGCCGCCCGGCTTCCCCGACTTCATGTCCCGCACCCGCGTGCTTCGCGCCGGTCCGTGCACGCTGGACGGTCGCGCCTGGTCGGGCCACGCCCCCGTCGCCTCGGTTGAGGTGACCACCGACGGCGGGGTCAGCTGGCGGCCGGCCACTCTGGACGGGCAGGTCGGCGGGGAGTTCGCCTGGTGCCGGTGGCGGTACGAGTGGACGGCGACGCCGGGCAGGCACGTCCTCGGGGCCCGTGCCACCGACGCCTCCGGCCGCAGTCAGCCGGTCGAGCAGCGGTGGAACCGGGGCGGTTTCGCCAACAACCTCGTCCAGCGCGTCGAGGTCGTGGTGCCGTCGGACTGAGGCCGGCCGCCGGGGCGGAGGGCAACGACGGCCGCGCGGCGGTGGGGGCGCCGACGGGGCCGTACGCCCGGCGGTGGGACCGTCGGGCGGGACCGGCGGTGGGTCAGCCGCCGAAGCCGGAGTCGGCGGGCAGCGAGATGTCGGGCTTCTCCAGCTCCTCGACGTTGACGTCCTTGAAGGTCATCACCCGGACGTTCTTCACGAACCGGGCGGGGCGGTACATGTCCCACACCCAGGCGTCGTGCATCTCGACCTCGAAGTAGACCTCACCGTCGGAGTTGCGCACGTGCAGGTCGACCTGGTTGGCCAGGTAGAACCGGCGCTCCGTCTCCACCACGTAGGAGAACTGGCGGACAATGTCGCGGTACTCCCGGTAGAGCTGGAGCTCCATCTCGGTCTCGTACTTCTCGAGGTCTTCCGCGCTCATCGCACTCCGCCTTCCATGACCACATCTTCCCCCACCGACGCCGGAGGCCGAGGCTGCTCGCCCAACGCCACGCCGACGGTACCCCCTGGCGGGCAGGAGCGCTCCATCGGCTCGTCCCGCCTCGCATCCGCCGGCCGGCGCGCGCGGGGCGGGGCGCCGTCGCGACCGGACACCGCCGCCACGTTGACGTACGAGAACCGGTGCTCCCGGCACGGCCCCCGCTCCCGCAGCGCCGCGGTGTGCTCCGCGGTGATGTAACCCTTGTGTTCGGCGAACCCGTAGCCCGGGAACGCCCCGTCCAACTCGACCATCATCCGGTCCCGGGTGACCTTGGCCAGCACGCTCGCCGCCGCCACGCAGGCCGCCACCCGGTCGCCCTTCCACACGGCCAGCCCCGGCACGTCGAGGCCGTCCACCCCGAAGCCGTCGGTCAGCACGTAGTCGGGCCGGGTCGTCAGCGACGCCAGCGCGCGGCGCATCGCGGCCAGGTTGCACACGTGCAGGCCCCGCTCGTCGACCTCCTCGGCGGGAACGACCACCACGGCGTACGCGAGCGCGCGGGTCACGACCTCGTCGTGGATGCGCTCCCGGCTCGCGGGGGTGAGCAGCTTGGAGTCGGCCAGCCCGTCGATCTCGCCGCGCCGCCCCTCGGGCAGGATCGCGGCGGCGGCGACCAGCGGCCCGGCGCAGGCGCCGCGACCCGCCTCGTCCGCCCCGGCGACGTGCCGAAAGCCGCGCCGCTGCAACGCGCGCTCCAGCGCGTAGAGCCCGCCCTCGCGGCGCACCACGGTGCGCGGGGGCGTCAGCACGGCGCGTCCTCGTGGCCGTCGAAGCCCTCCTGGCGCCCGCCCACCCCGACCGTCGGCGACGCCGGGGCGGCCAGCGACCGGGCCAGCACCGCCGACAGGTCCGGCGGGTAGTACCGCTCCCCGCTGGCGACCAGCTCGTCCGGGGGCCACCACCGGTGCGCGGCGACGCTGGCCCGCTCGACGTCGTTGAAGCCGGCGGTGTCGACCTCGTGGCCCGTCACCCGCACCAGGAAGAACTCCTGTTCCTGCCGGTACCACACGCCGCCGAAGGGGAACTCCGCCACGTCGCGGTGCACGGGCGCCCCGAACGCCGTCGCCGGCAGCCGCAGCCCGGTCTCCTCGGCCAGCTCCCGCGCCGCGCACTCGGGGTAGGTCTCCCCCTCGTCCAGGCCGCCGCCGGGGGTGAACCACCAGCGCCCGTGCTCGGGGCGGGCCGGGTCGGAGCCACAGAAGAGCAGCACCCGACCCGCCGCGTCGACGAGCAGGACGCGCGCCGCGCGCCGAGGGGTGTAGACGGTCACCGCACCAGCCTGCCAGACGCCGCCGACAACGCCCACGCCCGGCGGCCCCTATGGTTCGGGGATGGCCTCGTACGACTCGGGCACGCTCAGCCAGGTGGCCCGGCCGACGGGCCAGAAGACGGTGAAGGCCCGCCCCACGACCTCGCCCTCGGGGATCGTGGCGACGGTGATGTCCTGACCGGACTGCTGCCAGTGCTCCAGCGAGTCGCCCGAGGCCTCGCGGTGGTCGCCCATCACCCAGAGCCGGCCCTTCGGGACGGTGATGTCGAACTCCTCGGCGGTCTTGTCGCCGGGATAGATGTAGGGCTCGTCCAGCGACTTGCCGTTGATCACCAGCCGGTCCTGCGCGTCGCAGCAGACCACGTGGTCGCCGCCGACGCCGATGACGCGCTTGATGAAGTCCTCGCCGTCGGGGTTGGCGCTCCACTCCAGGGGGGCCTTGAAGACGATCACCTCGCCCCGGTGCGGGGACCGGAAGTCGTAGACCAGCTTGTTGACCAGCACCCGATCGTCGATCTGGAGGGTGTTCTCCATCGACGGGGAGGGGATGAAGAAGGTCTGCAGCACGAAGGCACGCACCAGCACCGCGACCAGGATCGCCACACCCAGGAGGATGGGCAGCTCCTTCCAGAAGGAACTGCGCGGCTTGTCGGTCTGCTCGTCAATCACGGCACGAGCCTACGTTGCCCGGCCGGACGCCACCGTCCGGAACGCGCGAGAACGGCGAGCGCGGCAGCGGTCGGGGCCAACAGCACCAGATCGCCGTCCGGCGTGGGGCGGACCGGGGGCGGGGCGCCGGTGGAGGCGGCCGGCGGGTCGGCGACGTCGTCGAAGGTCGCGGGCACTGACAGGCCGCTCCACCGCGACGACGGCCAGACCACCGTGAACGCCCGGCCCACCACGTTCTCGATCGGCACCGGCCCCTGGCAGCGGGCGTCCTGGGAGACCATCCGGTGGTCGCCCATCACGAAGATCTGCCCGGGCGGGACCACGACCTCCTCGAAGCGCCGGGAGCGGCACTCGCGGGGGTTGGGCGGGATGTCGAGCGGCGAGTCCCGCAGGACGTACGACGACTCGTCGAGCGGGGTGCCGTTGACCAGCACCCGCCCCTCGGCGTCGCAGCACTTCACCCGGTCGCCGGGCAGGCCGATGACCCGCTTGATGAAGTCCTTCTCGCCGGGGCGGCTGACGCCGACCAGGTCGCCGACGGTCCGGCTGAGCTTGCTCGCGAACCCGGGCTCGGGCTCCTCGTCGACCTGCGGGGCCCAGCGCTCGGTGCCCCGGAAGACGACGACCTCGCCCCGCACCGGGTCACGTACGTCGTAGACGACCTTGTTGACCAGGACCCGGTCGCCGACGAGGAGGGTGTCCTCCATCGAGCCGGAGGGGATGAAGAACGCCTGGAGCAGGAAGGTGCGGATCAGCACCGCAAGGCAGAACGCGACGACGAGCAGCAGCGGCAGCTCCTGCCAGAGGGGCATCTGTCGACGGGGCCGGCGGGCCCGACGTCGCCACGGGTCGACGGCGCCGTCCTCGTCACGTGTCTGCACCACGCCACTCTCCGGTCAGCAGAAATGACACTACCGCCCGGGAACCCCGTCGGGGCTCCCCGGGCGGTAGTGGCCGTCGCTCCGCCGTGGTGGCGGGACGTCGCCCGGCTGCGCCCGTAGCGACCAGGGTAGTGCGGTCCGGTCGGTACGACATACGCGCAGCTCGGGCGGCGTGGCGAGCGCGAGGGTCAGCTGGGCTGCTTCTCGCGCTTCTCCTTGATCTTGGCCTTCTTGCCGCGCAGCTCGCGCAGGTAGTAGAGCTTGGCCCGGCGCACGTCACCGCGGGTCACGACCTCGATCCGGTCGATCGCCGGGCTGTTGATCGGGTAGGTGCGCTCGACACCGACACCGAAGCTGATCTTGCGGACCGAGAAGGTCTCGCGCAGACCGTCACCCTGGCGGCGGATGACGACGCCCTGGAAGATCTGGACACGGGACCGGTTGCCCTCGACGACCCGGGCGTGCACCTTGACGGTGTCACCGGCACGGAAGTCGGGGAGGTCGGTGCGCTTCGACTGGGCGTCAAGGGCGTCCAGGATGTTCATCGCTGCGTCCTCGTGAGGCTCACGGCGCACCGTCAATCGGTGCGCGGGTGGGTGATTCTGATCCCCGGGTGGTGGTCGGTGACCCGACCCCGGTCGAGGATCCTCGCAGCCGGCCGCGGCGCGGCCGGTTGCGGCAACCCCCCTACTTTGCCACATCCCCCGGCGGCACCTGAAATCCGGCCCGGTCCAGCGCGGCGACGTCCCGCTTGTCGAGCCGGTCCGGGTCCAGCGCCGCGAGCATGTCGGGCCGGCGGTCCGCGGTGCGGGTCAGCGCCTCGTCGCGCCGCCAGCGGGCGATCCTGCCGTGGTCACCGGAGCGGAGCACCTCCGGCACCTCCAGCCCGCGCCAGGTCGCCGGCTTCGTGTACATGGGGGCCTCCAGCAGCCCGTGGGCGTGCGACTCCTCGGCCAGCGAGCCCGCGTTGCCGAGCACGCCGGGCAGCAGCCGGGTGACCGCCTCCAGGATCACCAGCACGGCCACCTCCCCGCCGAAGAGGACGTAGTCGCCGAGGGAGACCTCGGTCACCGGCATCCGGGTGGCGGCGTGGTCGAGCACCCGCTGGTCGATGCCCTCGTACCGGCCGCAGGCGAAGAGCAGGTGCGGCTCGGCGGCCAGCTCGTGCGCCATCGCCTGGGTGAAGGGGGCGCCGGTCGGCGCCGGCACCACCAGCCTGGGCGCGGTCACCTCCGCCGGGGCGAGGGCGTCGAGCGCCTCGCCCCACGGCTCCGGCCGCATCACCATGCCGGGCCCGCCGCCGTAGGGCGTGTCGTCGACCGTGCGGTGCACGTCGTGGGTCCAGATCCGCAGATCGTGTACGGCCAGCCGCAGCGTGCCGTTCGCCCGCGCCCTGCCGATCAGCGACAGGTCGAGCGGGGCGAAGTACTCCGGAAAGATCGACACGATGTCGACGCGCATGCGGGGGTGCTCCAGCGGTTCTACAGATCGAGCAGACCGGCCGGCGGGTCGACGACGACGCGACCGCCGGCGAGGTCAACCTCGGGGACGATCGCCTTGACGAACGGGATGAGCGCCGTGCCGCCCTCGGGGCGGCGCAGCACCAGCAGGTCGGAGGAGGGGGCGTGCTCGATCCGGGCCACCTCGCCCAGCCGGTCGCCGCCGGGGTTGACCACGGCCAGCCCGACGAGCTGGTGGTCGTGGAACTCCTCCGGGTCCTCCGGCGCGTCGACCTCGCCGCTGTCGACCCCGATCAGCGTGCCGCGCAGCGCCTCGGCGACGTCCCGGTCGAGAATGCCCTCGAACGCGACCAGCATCCGCCCCTGGTGCCAGCGGGCGGACTCCACGACCAGTTCGGCGGGCACCCGGAAGGCCTCCCCGCGCTCGGACGCGGCCGGCGGCGGGACCGCCCCGGGCTCGGTGCGCAGCACCTTCCCCGGGGCGAACCGCGCTTCGGGCTCGTCGGTCCGCACCTCCACGGTGACCTCACCGCGGATGCCGTGCGGCTTACCGATCCTGCCGACGATGAGCAGCATCAGTACGAGTCGACGATGTCGACGCGCACACCGCGCCCGCCGATGGAGCCGATCACCTGGCGCAGCGCCTTGGCGGTCCGCCCGGACCGCCCGATCACCGTGCCGAGGTCCTCCGGGTGCACGCGGACTTCCAGCCGCTTGCCCCGACGGGAGTCGACCATCCGGACGCGTACGTCATCGGGGTGGTCGACGATGCCCTTGACCAGGTGCTCCAAGGCCGGACGCAGAGGCATGTCAGGCCTGCTCACCGGCGTCGGCAGCGGCAGCCGGGGCCTCGGCCGGAGCCTCGGTCTTCGGCGCCTCGGCCGGAGCCTCCGCCTTGGCGGCCTTCTTGGCCGGCTTGGCCGGGGTCTCGGCCAGCCCGGCGGCGGCCTTCGCCTCGGCCTCGTACGCCGCGGTGCGGTCGACCCGCTCCGGGGCGACCTTCAGCGGCGGCGGGGCCGGCAGGCCCTTGAACTTCTGCCAGTCACCGGTCAGCTCCAGCAGCCGCTGCACCGCCTCGCTCGGCTGGGCGCCGACGGACAGCCAGTACTGGACCCGCTCCGACTTGACCTCGATCACCGAAGGGTCTTCCTTCGGCTGGTAGACCCCGACGAACTCGATCGCCCGGCCGTCGCGCTTGGTGCGCGAGTCGGCGATGACGATGCGGTACTGCGGGTTGCGGATCTTGCCCATCCGCAGGAGCCGGATCTTTACGGCCACAGTTGTTTCGCTCCTGTTGCGATCTCACCTGCCCGAACGGGCGGTGCACGGGTGAGTGTCGACCGGCACAGTGGGGTTGGGCCGGAGACTGCTCGGTGGACTGGCGACGTGCCCGGGTTAGAGGGCGCCGGACGCGCGCCGGATACCAGCCAGCCATTCTGCCAGATCCGGCCCGGATCTCTCACACCGGACCGCCCCCGGTCACCCGCGCGGCGGCGGAAGTGACCGAAAGCACAGTCGCCCGCCGGCTGCGGGCGGGCGCGGGATCAGCGCACCGGGGGGCGGTCCCAGCCCGGCGGCAACTCGTCGGGGACCAGCCAGTCGGGCGGCGGGGTGAAGTCGCACCAGGTGCCGTCGAACGGGAACTCCCCCGCCTCGGCCAGCGCGATCACCCGCTTGCCCTCGGCCCGCACCGCGTCCGGGTCGGGCACCCAGTAGTGGTCGGGGAAGGCCAGCCGCTCGGCGAACTCCTCCTCGTCCTTCCACTCCCAGCTGCGGTCCGGGCGGACCAGCACGTCGAGGTCCTGGTCCACCATGTCGACGCCGGCGAGCGCGCCGTCGTCCCAGCGCACCCCGGGCTCCTCCAGGTTGACGTACCAGGTGGCGAAACGGTCGTGCGCGTCGCGGAACCACCACACCGAATGGGCGGCTTCGGCGGGCAGGAACTTCAGCACGGACGGGCCGTCCCACCGGCCGGTGGCCAGCCCGTACGACGAGGAGATCCACTCGGTGAACGGCACCGCCCGCATGCCCAGCCCGGCCTCGGTGACCTCGCTCGCGACCGGCGCGTCGCGGGGCACCCAGAGCAGCAGGCCCCGGTCGTCGTCGCTGACCACCCGCGCGGTGCGGGCCCAGCCGATCCGGCCCCGCCGCACGTTGCGGTGCACGATCAGCCGCCCAGGTTCGAATCTCACGCCCCGACCCTACCGGCGCCCGGCGGGCTCCCGCCCCGTCGACCCGCGGGCGCCGAAACGCGCACGGCCGGCCCCGCGAGGCGGGACCGGCCGTGCGGCGTACGGGTCGGTCAGTAGGCGCGGGCCAGGATGGCGACCAGGTCGGGCTCGTCCTCGGAGTCGGGCACCGAGCCGTCGGCGCGCAGCAGGCAGCGCACGGTGACGCCCTGGCCGTTCGCCTCCGCCTCGCCCTGCACGCCGACCGCCGACCACGGCACCATGGCCCAGCCGGTGGCCGCCGCCTCGATCGCCTCGGCGAGGGTCGACACCTCGACGGTGCGGGACTTCCGGTGGGCCAGCGCCTGGTCGTGCAGGGCCCGCTGGTCGGCGTCGAGGGCGGCCAGCACGGCGGTCACCACGTCGGCCACCGGCGTCGGGGACTTCGAGCCGTCGGTGCGCCGGACCACGACCGCGTTGCCGGCGGCCAGGTCGCGGGGGCCGACCTCGACGCGTACGGGATAGCCGCGCAGCTCGGCGTCGACGGCCCGGCGGCCGAACGGGGTGTCGGTGCGGTCGTCGAGCGCGACCCGGACCCCGGCGTCGCGCAGCGCGTCGGAGAGCTTTTTCGCGGCCTCACCGACGCCCTCGCCGTCCTTGACCACCATGACGTACGCCTGCACGGGCGCCAGCTTCGGCGGCACGCGCAGCCCGTTGTCGTCGCCGTGGCACATGATCAGGCCACCGAGCATGCGGGTGGAGGTGCCCCAGGAGGTCGTCCAGGCGTGTTCCCGGCCGCCCTCGGCGGAGGAGTAGCTGATGTCGAAGGCCTTGGCGAAGTTCTGCCCCAGCTCGTGGCTCGTGCCGAGCTGGAGGGCCTTGCCGTCACCCATCATGCCTTCGCAGGTGTAGGTGGCGGTGGCCCCGGCGAAGCGCTCCCGGGCCGTCTTCAGGCCGACGACCACCGGGATGCCGAGCACGTTGACCATCAGGTCCTCGTACGCCTCGTGCAGGATCCGGCGCGCGTAGGCGCGGGCGTCGGACCGGGTGGCGTGCGCGGTGTGCCCCTCCTGCCAGAGGAACTCGCTGGTGCGCAGGAAGATCCGGGGGCGCAGCTCCCAGCGGACCACGTTGGCCCACTGGTTGAGCAGCAGCGGCAGGTCCCGGTAGGAGTCGATCCACTTGGCCATGAACTCGCCGATGACGGTCTCGCTGGTGGGGCGCACCACCACCGGCTCGGCGAGCTGCTTGCCGCCGCCGTGGGTGACGACCGCGAGTTCCGGCGAGAAGCCCTCGACGTGCTCCGCCTCGCGCTTGAGGTAGCTCTCGGGGATGAAGAGCGGGAAGTACGCGTTCTCCGCGCCCGCCGCCTTGATCCGGGCGTCCATCTCGGCCTGCATCCGCTCCCAGATGGCGTAGCCGGCCGGTCGGATGACCATGGTCCCCCGGACCGGGCCGTTGTCGGCCAGCTTCGCCTTGGCGATCAGGTCCTGGTACCAGCGGGGAAAGTCCTCCGCACGGGGAGTGAGCACGCGTGCCATGACCGCACATCCTATGCGTCGGCCGAAGGGACGACGCCATCGGGCGCGACGTCGCCGGTGTCCGCCGTGCCGGCCGGTGTGGCGGGTCGTAGGATTCGACCACCATGGGTGAGGTGAGGGAGGGCACCCGTTCGCGGGAGGCGATCGTCGAGGCAGCCCGGGCGTTGACCATCGCGACTGGCTGGGACGGCGTCCGGATGGGTGCCGTCGCGCGCGCGGCGGGAGTGAGCCGGCAGACGGTCTACAACGAGTTCGGCACCAAGGCGGGGCTGGCCGAGGCGCTCGCCCGGTGGGAGGTCGACCGGTTCGTGGGCGCCGTACGCGCCCTGCTGAACGCGCACGGCGACGACGTACGGGCCGCCGCGCACGCCACCATCTCGCACACCCTCGCGGAGGCGGCCAACGACCCGCTGATCAAGGCCGTGCTGACCAGCACCCGGGGCGGCTCGGACGAGCTGCTGCCCTACCTCACCACCCGGTCGGAGCTGGTCCTGACCGAGGCCACCGAGGTGCTGCTGGAGTGGGCCGACCGCGTGCTGCCGGGCGCCGACCGGGACGCGGTCGCCTTCGCCACGGACTCGGTCGTCCGGTTGGTGATCAGCCACATCGTCCTGCCCGGCGCCCCCGTCGCGCAGACGGCCGCCGCCCTCGCCGACCTGGCGGTGTTCCTGCTCGTGCACGCGGTCACCCGGGGCGACGGGACCGGCTGACCGGCCGTCGGGGTCAGCGCACGACGCGGCCGCGCAGCACGATGCGGGCGGGGCTGCGTACGGCACGCAGGTCGGCGCGCGGATCCTCGGCGTAGACGACGAGGTCCGCCAGGCCGCCCTCGACCAGCCCGGGGAAGCCGAGCCACTCGCGGGCCCGCCAGGACGCGGCGGCGAGCACCTCCGTGGTGGACATGCCGGCCTGCTCGTGCAGCAGCAGCATCTCCTCCGCGGCGAGGCCGTGGTCGATGCCGCCGCCGGCGTCGGTGCCCACGTAGATCGGCACGCCGGCCTCGTGCGCCGAACGGACCACCTCGGGGAAGCGGTCGCGCAGGGCGAGCATGTGCTCGGCGTAGCCGGGGAACTTCTCCCGGGCCTGCTCGGCGATCCCGCCGAACGTCCGGATGTTGATCATCGTGGGGACCAGGGCGGTGCCCCGGCGGGCCATCTCGTCGATCAGGTCCAGGCTCAGGCCCGTGCCGTGCTCCACCGAGTCCACCCCGGCGCGCACCATGATCTCCACGGCCGACTCGGAGAAGGTGTGCACGGCGGCGCGTACCCCGGCGGCGTGCGCGGCCTGGACGGCGGCCGTCATGGTGTCGGCGTCCCACGCCGGGGCCAGGTCGCCGACCCCCCGGTCGATCCAGTCGCCGACCAGCTTCACCCAGCCGTTGCCGGCGCGCGCCTGCGCGGTCACCGTCGCCGCCACCTCCGCCGCCCCCACCTCGACGCCGATGTCGCGCAGGTAGCGCTTCGGCGGCGCGACGTGCCGGCCGGCGCGGGCCAGCCGCGGCAGGTCGGGCTCGTCGTCGAGTTCGGGGTACGGGTACGGCGACCCGGCGTCGCGGATGGCGAGGACCCCGGCGTCGCGATCGACGCGGGCCAGCTCGCGGGCCTGGTCGAGCGAGGTGACCGGGGCGCCGCCGCGGGCGATGCCGATGTGGCAGTGCGCGTCGATCAGGCCGGGCAGCACGAACCCGCCGTCGGCGATCGTCTCCGCGCCGGGGACCGGGGTGAAGGTGACCCGGTCGCCGACCAGCCACAGGTCACGGACCTCGTCGTCGGGCAGCACCACGCCGCGTACGTGCCAGGCCATACGTCCTCCGTCTGCGCGCAAAGGGGGGGTCCGCCCGCCATTCTTCCCGGTCGGCACGGGCCGGGGACGCCCGGGTGCAGCGGATGCGCCGGTCCGCCGGCCGCGCCCGGCCCCACCCGGCACGGCGCCCCCCGACTCCGCTGCGTAGTCCTCTCACCACCAGGTGACACGAACGGTTGATTGACAGATTTCTTTATTTACGCATGTCTTGATGAAGAGATCCTTCGTCACCAGGATGCTCCCAGGCGCCCGGACACGGGCGTCCACAGTGTCGCCTCACCTCAAAAGGAGCGTCGGGACAGTGTCACCACGACGATGGCGAATGGCCGCGGTCGGCCTGGCGGTCGGCCTCACCCTGCCGATCGGCGCCGCGGCGCCGGCCGCCGCCGCACCGGACTCCGCCGACACGAAGGTCAGGGCGGTGGCCGCGAAGGTCGACAGGAAGGTCACCACCCGGCTCGCCCACGAGAGCAGGGCCAGCTACTGGGTCTTCCTGGACAGCAAGGCCGACCTGTCCGGCGCGGCCAGCCTGCGCGGCAAGACGGAGAAGGCCGCTCACGTGCACCGCACCAAGACCGCCCACGCCGAGCGCAGCCAGGCCGGCCTGCGCGCCATGCTGACCCGCAAGGGCGCGGAGTTCACCCCGTTCTGGCTGGTCAACGCCATCAGGGTGACCGGCGACGCCGAGTTGCTCGGAGACCTCGCCGTACGCACCGACGTCGCCGAGATCCTCGCCGACGACCCGGTCGAGATCCCGAAGCCGCTGCCCGGCGAGACCGTCCCCACCACCAACGCCACCGAGTGGAACATCGACCGGATCAACGCGCCGCGGGTCTGGAACGAGCTGAACGTGCGCGGCGAGGGCATCGTGGTCGCCAACATCGACAGCGGCGTCGACGTCACCCACCCCGCCGTGGCGGCCAGCTACCGGGGACGCAACGGTGACGGCACCCTCGACCACAACTACAACTGGTTCGACCCGGCCGACGTCTGCCCCACCGACGCCCCGTGCGACAACAACAACCACGGCACGCACACCATGGGCACGATGGTCGGCTCGGACGGCGCCAACGTGATCGGCGTGGCCCCGGGCGCCCGGTGGATCGCCGCCAAGGGCTGCGAGACCAGCGGCTGCTCGCGGGCGTCGCTGCTCGCCTCCGGCCAGTGGATCGTCGCCCCCACCGACCTCAACGGCGCCAACCCGCGCCCCGACCTCGCCCCGGACGTCGTGAACAACTCCTGGGGCTCCAGCGCCTACGACCCGTGGTACACCGAGATCGTCTCGTCGTGGGTGGCCGCCGGCATCTTCCCGGCCTTCTCCAACGGCAACAGCGGCCCGAGCTGCAACACCTCGGGCAGCCCCGGGTCGTACACGATCAGCTACAGCTCCGGCGCGTTCGACGTGAACAACGCGATCGCCAGCTTCTCCAGCCGGGGCACCGGCGAGAACGGCGACATCAAGCCGAACATCGCCGCGCCGGGCGCCAACGTCCGCTCCTCGGTGCCGGGCGGCTACTCGGCGCTCAGCGGCACGTCGATGGCCTCCCCGCACACCGCGGCGACCGTGGCCCTGATGTGGTCGGCCTCGCCGGCCCTGCAGGGTGACGTCGCCGAGACCAAGCGCATCCTCGACGACACCGCGATCGACGTCGACGCGCTCACCTGCGGCGGCACCGTCGACGACAACAACGTCTTCGGCGAGGGCCGGCTCGACGCGTACGCGGCGGTCGACGCCACCCCCCGGGGCGCCCTCGGCGCGCTGGGCGGTCAGGTCACCTCCGGCGGCAACCCGCTGGCCGGGGCGGACGTGACGGTCACCGGCCCGATGACCCGCGTCACCAGCACCGGCGCCGACGGCTCGTACGCGCTCGACCGGCTGATGGTGGGCAGCTACACGGTCTCGGTGAGCAAGTTCGGCTACACCACGGCAACGACCTCGGTGACGATCACCGAGAACCAGACGGCCGACGCGGACGTCGCCCTCGAGGCGGCCCCCTCGGCCACGCTCAGCGGCACGGTGCGCACCTCGAACGGCACGGCCGGCGGCGCCACCGTCGCCGTCCTCGGCACCCCGCTCACCGCCACCGCCGACGCCGACGGCCGCTACCGGGTGACCGTGCCGCACGGCACGTACGACGTCCGCTTCGCGCACACGTACCGCTGCTCGGACGAGGTGACCAGGTCGGCGCAGGTCGGCGCGGACACCGTCCTGGACGTCACCCTGCCCGACCGGGTCGACTCCTTCGGGTACGCCTGCGGCCCGGCCGGCGGCTCGTTCGTCGCCGGCACCCAACTGCTGGAGACGCTGACCGGTGACAACAGGTCCGTCCCCGTCACGCTGCCCTTCCGGGTCCCGCTCTACGGCAACTCCTACCGGCAGGCGTGGGTGAGCACCAACGGCGTGCTCGGCTTCGGCACCTCGTCGACCAGCCGCCTCAACACCGCCCTGCCGAACACCACCAACCCCGACCTCGCGCTCTTCCCGTTCTGGGACGACCTCTACGTGGAGGAGGACTCGGGGGTCTACACGGCCGTCACGGGTGCCGCGCCGCGCCGCACCTTCGTCGTGGAGTGGCGCAACGTGTCGATCTTCGCCGACCGGTCGATGCGGCTGACCTTCAGCGCCGCCATCGGTGAGGACGGCTCGATCACCTACCGGTACGCCGACATCGACGGCGACGGCGCGGAGACCGGCACCGGCGCGACGATCGGCCTGGAGAACGTCGACGGCACCGTCGGCTTCGAGTACTCGTACAACGCCCAGGCGGTCGCCGACGGCACGGCGATCACGTTCCGCACCACCCGCAGCGGGGTGCTCTCCGGTGTGGTCACCGACGCCAACGACGGGCGCCCGGTCGCCGGGGCCACCGTGACCGCCCGGGTGGGCGACGCGACGGCCACCCAGACCACGGAGGCCGACGGCACGTACCTGATCCAGGCCCCCGCCGGCACGGTCGAGTTCACCATCGACAAGCAGCACTACGAGGCGGCGTCGGGCTCCGTGGCGGTGCAGGCCGGCGCGGCCGAGGTCCGTTCGGCGGCGCTGCGCACCGCACGCGTCGGCACCCCGACGAGCGAGCTGACCGTCGTCTCGGGGGCCGAGCAGACCCGGAGCCGACAGATCACCCTCAGCAACACGGGGGTGCTCGGCACCGACGTCACGGTCACCGAGCTGAACTCCGACGGCACGCCGCAGGACGTCAGCTGGCTCGGCCTGTCGGGTGCCACCGTCACCCTGGGCAGCGGCGGCCGGCACACCGTCGGCGTGGCGACCAGCACCGCCGGCCTGGCCCCCGGCAGCTTCCACCAGGCCAAGCTGCGGATCTCCTCGGCCAGCGGGCGCCAGCCCGTGCTGGACGTCCCGGTCACCCTGGTGGTGCCGCGCACCACCCTGGCGATCGACGCCGGCGCGACGTCGGCCCGGGCCGACGTCGAGGGCCAGACCTGGTCGCCGGACCGGGCCTGGACCGCCGGCGGCGCCGGCTACCTCGGCACCTCCAGCCGCCGGACGACCAGCACCCCGATCACCGGCACCAACGACCCGGCCCGCTTCGCCAGCCAGCGGGAGGGAATGTACGAGTACCGCGTCGACGGTCTCGCGGACGGCTACTACACGGTGGAGCTGGACTTCGCCGAGGTGAAGCGGCAGTACCCGGACCGCCGGGTCTTCGACGTGCTGATCGAGGGCCAGGAGGTGCTGCCGTCGCTGGACGTGGCCGGTGAGGTGGGCAGCTACGCCGCGCTGAGCCGGACGTACACGGTGCGGGTGATCGACGGCCAGCTCAACGTGCGGTTCGTGACGCACAAGGGTTACAGCGTGCCGATCGTGAACGCGCTGCGCGTCACCGACCGGCCGGACCTGCTGTCCTGACGGTCGTACGAGAAACGGGGCCCGGCCGGTGACGGCCGGGCCCCGCCCGTGTGTACCGCGGGGCGCTCAGTCCCCGGCGCGGTCGAGCAACCCGGCCCGCCGTGCCGTCAGCGCGGGCAGGTCGACGGAGACCTTCCGGGGCCGCTCGGTGACGAAGAGGTCCTCGGTGTGGGTCACCGCCTCGTACTCGCCGGATCATGTCACCCGCGGTCAGCGACACGCCTCAGCGGGGCCGGCCGTCGCCGCCCTTGCCGAGCTTGTTGAAGTCGATCTTCGGCAGCTTAAAGCCCGGCGGGAGGCCCTGGCCGGCGGCCAGGTCGTTCGGGTCCATGCCCGGCGGGAGCTGCGGCATACCGCCGGGGAAGCCGCCCGGCATCCCGGCGCCCGCCCCGGCGCGCGGCCGGTTGCCGCCCTTGGTGCCCTTGCGCTTGTTCTTCGGCGACTTGGTGGCCTTGCGCCGGCCGCCGCCCGGCAGGCCCATCATGCCGCCCATCTGCTTCATCATCTTCTGCGCCTCGGCGAAGCGGTTGAGCAACTGGTTGACGTCCATCACCGTGACGCCGGAGCCGTTGGCGATGCGGGCCCGGCGCGAGCCGTTGATGATCTTCGGGTTGGTGCGCTCGGCGGGGGTCATCGACCGGATGATCGCGGTGACCCGGTCGAAGTGCTTGTCGTCGACCTCGGCGAGCTGGTCCTTCATCTGCCCCATGCCGGGCATCATGGCCAGCACGTTGGCGATGGGACCCATCCGCCGGACCGCGATGAGCTGGTCGAGGAAGTCCTCCAGGGTGAACTGCTCACCGCCCATCAGCTTGGCGGTCATCTTCTCCTTCTGATCGGTGTCGAAGGCCTGCTCGGCCTGCTCGATCAGAGTGAGGACGTCGCCCATGCCGAGGATCCGGCTGGCCATCCGGTCGGGGTGGAAGACGTCGAAGTCCTCCAGCTTCTCGCCGGTGGAGGCGAAGAGGATCGGCTGCCCGGTGACCTCCCGCACCGACAGCGCGGCGCCACCGCGGGCGTCGCCGTCGAGCTTGGAGAGGACCACGCCGGTGATGCCCACGCCGTCGCGGAACGCCTCGGCGGTGCGTACCGCGTCCTGACCCACCATGGCGTCGATGACGAAGATGACCTCGTCGGGGTCGACGGCGTCGCGGATGTCGGCGGCCTGCTGCATCATCTCGGCGTCGATGCCGAGCCGGCCGGCGGTGTCGACGATGACGATGTCCCGGGCGGCCCGCTTCGCGTGCTCGATCGAGGCGCGGGCCACCTGCACCGGGTCGCCGGTGCCGTTGCCGGGCTCGGGGGCGTACACCTCGACGCCGGCGCGGCCACCGAGCACCTGGAGCTGCCCGACGGCGTTGGGGCGCTGGAGGTCGGCGGCGACCAGCAGCGGCTGGTGCCCCTGGGCCTTGAGCCAGCGGGCCAGCTTGCCGGCGAGGGTGGTCTTGCCGGAACCCTGGAGGCCGGCGAGCATGATCACCGTCGGCGGCTGCTTGGCGAACTGGAGCCGCCGCCCCTCGCCACCGAGGACGTTGATCAGCTCCTCGTTGACGATCTTGATGATCTGCTGCGCCGGGTTGAGCGCCTGGGAGACCTCGGAGCCGCGCGCCCGCTCCTTGACGTTGGCGATGAAGCCCTTGACCACCGGCAGCGCGACGTCCGCCTCCAGCAGCGCGAGGCGGATCTCGCGCGCGGTGGCGTCGATGTCGGCGTCGGTGAGCCGACCCTTGCCGCGGAGCTTGGTGAAGATCCCGGACAGGCGGTCACTCAAGGTGTCAAACACGCGAACATCCCGTTTGTCAGTGTTCCGGCAGGCACATCGGCGACCGGGCGAGGTGTCCGGCCACCGCTAGGGTAGCCGGCCGGCCGCACGGCCGCTCCGGGCCGGGCACAGCCGGGGCGACCGGCGCGGGCCACGGCGCACACCGGCCCGGACGCCGGGCGGACTCCCCCGGAGCCCGGCCCCCTCCTCACACCGCCGCCAGCACCGCGACCTCCAGCCGGGCCCGGTCCGCCTCGGCCGGCCAGCCGCCGACGAGGTAGAAGGCGTCGACGACGTCGCCGCCGAGGGTGGAGATGCGGGCCGCGCGCACCTGGGCGCCGGCCTCGTCGAGGGCGCAGGTCACCCGGTAGAGCAGGCCGGCCGCGTCGGCGGCCCGCAGCTCCAGCAGCACGGCGTCGGTGGCCGCCTCCCGGTGCCAGACCACCCGTGGCGCGGCCCCGCCGGCCCGCGCCGCCAGGGCCCGGCCGCGCAGCCGCTGGGTGACCGAGACGTCGCCGTTCACCGCGCGGCGCAGGTCGGCGCCGAGGGCGATCGGGTCGGGCGCGAGCCCGTAGCGGGGCTGCACCCGGCACTCGACCAGGGCCCGGCCGTCGACGGTCGAGGCGTCGGCGGAGAGCACCTCCAGCCGGTGCAGCGCCAGGCAGCCGGCCACCGTCGCGAGCAGGCCGCGCCGGTCCGCCGCGGCCACCGCCACCCGGTCGGCCGTCAGGTGTACGACCGGCAGGGGCCCCGCCAGCAGCGCCGGGTCGGGGGCGGGCGGGGCGGGCAGCACGCCGGTGTCCAGCGCGGTCCGCACCCGGGCGACCAGCTCGGCGACCAGCCGGCCCTTCCACTGCGACCAGGCGGCCGGCCCGGTGGCGGCGGCGTCGGCACGCACCAGGGCGTGCAGCAGGTCCAGCGTGGCCGGGTCGCCGACCCGTTCGGCCACGCCCGCGATGGTGACCGGGTCGGCGAGGTCCCGCCGGGTGGCCACGTCGGGCAGGAGCAGGTGCAGCCGGACCAGCGTGCCGATCAGCGCCACCTCCGGGGCGGGCAGGCCGATCCGGGCGGCCACCGCCTCGGCCAGTGGCGCCCCGACGGTGCTGTGGTCGCCCGGGAGCCCCTTGCCGACGTCGTGCAGGAGGCCGCCGAGCAGCAGCAGGTCGGGGCGGTCCACCTCGCGGGTGTGCCGGCTGGCCTCGTACGCGGTCTGCACGAGGTGCCGGTCGAGGGTGAACCGGTGCACGGGGTTGTGCTGCGGGAGGCTGCGCAGCCGCGTCCACTCGGGCAGCCAGCCCTCGATCAGCCCGTACCGGTCGCAGGTCTCCCAGGCCGGCACCAGGCCGGGACCGGCACCGAGCAGGGTGACCAGCGCGGCCCGGGCCTCGGCCGGCCACGGCGCCGGCAGCGGCGGGCAGTACGCGGCCAGCCACTCGCAGGTGGCCCGCGCGATGGGCAGCCGGGTGACGGCCGCGGCGGCGGCGACCCGCAGCGACAGGCTCGGGTCGGGGCGCGCTCCGATCGCCGTGCGGGCCAGCACCAGCTCGCCGTCGTGCTCGACGACGTCCCGGGCGACCGGTCGGCGCAGCGGCCGCCCGTCGGCGCCCCGGCGGCGACCCGAGCGCAGCCGGTCGGCGGCGCGGAAGGCGTCGTCGAGGGCGTGGCTGACGGTCCGGGCGTCCCCGGCGACCCGGCGCAGCAGCGCGTCGCCGTCCCCGACGGCCCGGGCCCCACGCGGAGCGTCGGACGTGTCCGGCCGCGCGGGGTCCGACGGCGGAAGGTGCCGCAGGCCGAGCAGCGCGGCCACCCCGTCGCGCTCCTGCGCGACCAGGCGGTCGACCCGGCGGCCGACCTGCCGGTGCAGCGCGTCGCGGGTGTCCAGCAGCCGCAGGTGCGCGGCGCGGACGGCGGGGCGCAGCGCGTCGGTGATCCCGGCGGTGGCGACCGCCCGCAGGATGCCCACGTCACGCAGCCCGCCGGCCGCCTCCTTCAGGTCGCCCTCCAACAGGAACGCCAGCTCGCCGTGGGCCGCCCAGCGGGCGGCGGTGATCTCCCGCAGCGCCGGAAGCTGCCGCACGGCGGTCCGCCGCCAGTGGTCGACGGCGGTCCGGACGAGGGTGTCCGCCAGCGCGGCGTCCCCGGCGACCAGCCGCGCGTCGAGCAGCCCGAGGGCCACCTTCACGTCGTCCTGGGCGACGGAGAGCGCCTCGGCGACGGTCCGGACGGAGTGGTCCAGCCGCAGTCCGGCGTCCCACACCGGATACCAGACGGAGGCGGCCAGCTCGTCCACGCCGGGCACCCCGGCGTGCAGCAGGACGAGGTCGAGGTCGCCGTACGGCGCGCACTGCCGGCGGCCCAGCCCGCCGACGGCGATCAGCGCCACCCCGGGCCGCCGGGGCAGCAGCCCGCGCAACCACCGGTCGTACGCGTCGGCCCGCGCCGCCCGCGCCGCCTCCCCGACGCCGACGACCTCGTCGACCAGGAGTCCGGCGCCGCCGGTGTGTGCCGACGCGTCCTTCCTGGTCGACGAGGTCATGTCGGTCGGTGCCCGGTCAGAGCGCGTCGAGGCCGCGCTCGCCGGTGCGGACCCGGACGACCTCCTCGACGGCGGTCACCCAGACCTTCCCGTCGCCGATCTTGCCGGTCCGGGCGGCGCCGACGACGGCGTCCACGATCTTGTCGACGTCCATCTCGTCGGTGAGCACCTCCACCCGGATCTTGGGCAGGAACTCGACCGTGTACTCGGCACCCCGGTAGACCTCGGTGTGCCCCTTCTGCCGCCCGTACCCCTGGACCTCGCTGACGGTCAGGCCGGCCACGCCGAGGGCGTGCAGGGCCTCCTTCACCGCGTCCAGCTGGTACGGCTTGATGACCGCGGTCACCAGCTTCATGTCCAACCCCTCCATCCCAGGAACGTTAACCGGCGACCTTCTCGTCGACCGGCGCGGCGGGTGCGGCCGGCTCGGTCGACTCCGCGGGCGCGGGTGCCGTCGGCGGCTTGGCGCCGGTCAGCCCGGCCATGGCGAACGCGCTGCCCCCGCCGCTGCCGGCGGCCGGCGACAGGTCGTAGCCGCTCTCGGCGTGCTCGGCGATGTCGATCCCGCCGACCTCGTCCTCGGCGCGCAGGCGGAAGCCGATCGTCTTCTCGATCGCGAAGGCCAGCACCCAGGCCACCGCGAAGGACCAGGCGGTGACGATCAGGCCGGCCAGGGCCTGCCGGCCGAGCTGGGTGACCCCGCCACCGTAGAAGAGCCCGTCGGAGGCGCCGATCACGTCGCCGATCGCGCCGTTGACGGAGTTGGTGGCGAAGAGGCCGAGCCAGAGCGAGCCGATCCAGCCGCCGACGAAGTGCACGCCGACCACGTCGAGCGAGTCGTCGTAGCCGAGCCTGTACTTGAGGCTGATCGCCAGCGCGCAGACCGCGCCGGCCACCAGGCCGAGCAGCACCGCCGCCCAGGGCGCGATGAAGCCGCAGGCCGGGGTGATGGCGACCAGGCCGGCGACGGCGCCGGACGAGGCGCCGACCAGGGTCGGCTTCCTGTCCTTGATCCATTCGACGACGATCCAGCCGAGCACCGCGGCGGCCGTGGCGAGCTGCGTGTTGACGAAGGCCAGGCCGGCGACCGAGTCGACGGTGAGTTCGGAACCGGCGTTGAAGCCGAACCAGCCGAACCAGAGCAGCCCGGCGCCGAGCGCGACGAGCGGGATGTTGTGCGGCTTCATGCCCTCCCGGGGCCAACCGAGCCGCTTGCCCAGCACCAGCGCCAGGGCCAGGGCCGCCGCGCCGGCGTTGATGTGCACCGCGGTGCCGCCGGCGAAGTCGAGCGCGTGCAGGTCGCCGCCGATGATGCCGCCGCCCCACACCCAGTGCGCGACCGGGAAGTAGACCAGCGTCGCCCAGCCGAACGCGAACAGCAGCCAGCCGGCGAACTTCGCCCGGTCGGAGACCGCGCCGCTGATCAGCGCGACGGTGATCACGGCGAACATCATCTGGAAGGCCATGAACACGTAGAGCGGGACGCCGATGCCGCTCGGGTTGTCGGCCGTGGCACCCCAGAGGTCGGTCTCGGCGAGGAAGGTCTTGGTGCCGAGGTAGGCGCCCGGGTCGCCCCAGAGCCCGTTGACATCGCTGCCGAAGGCGATGCTGAAACCGTAGAACCACCACAAAACGGAGATGAGCCCGATCGCGGAGAAGCTCATCATCATCATGTTCAGTACACCCTTGGCCCGGTTCAGGCCGCCGTAGAACAGCGCCAGTCCGGGCGTCATGAGCAGCACGAGCGCCGTCGACACCAGCAACCAGACGGTGTTGCCGGAATCGATCGTGGGTGCCTCAGGCACGCTGGCCTCCTAAAGGTGAAGTTCCCTCCTTCACGGCTTCCGGGGCAGCGTCGCCCGTACGCCGGATGCGCGGAAGCCTGCTCGCTCCCTGTTTCCCCCAGCGTCACCCGTCGATTTCCATGCTGTGACGGGTTGTTTCGGACGTGTGAAGCAATCCTCACCGGCCGGCGGCACGAACCGCTCAGCTCAGCGCAGCGCGTACTCCAGGGCGTTGCGCTCGTAGTCGAGCAGCCGCAGGTCGCGCATCGGCCGGCGCAGGTGCCCCTTGTGCACGATCCGGACGAAGGCTGGTTCACCGGCGGCGGCCATCCGGCGGATGCCCTCCACGTGGTCCACGATCCGCTTGCGGATGGTCCGGATCAGCCGGTGCCGGTCGCGGGGGATCAGCCCGTACGCGTCGGCGAAGAGGCGCAGCCGGCGCGGGCGGTCGGGCTGCTTCCAGCCGAGCGTGATCGAGTCCCGGTCGGAGAAGATCGGCACCCAGGTCCAGGCCGCGTACGCCACGTCGTAGATCCGGGCGCCGGGCGAGGCGAGGTCGAAGTCGATCAGCCCGAGGGTGCCGTCGGGCCGCCAGATCACGTTGTGCGGGGCGGCGTCGTGGTGGCAGATCACCTCGGTGTCCGGCGGCGGCGGGCCGAACGAGCGCCACACCGCCCCGGGCGGCGGCACGAAGCCGTACTGGGCGTCGTGGAACATCCGCAGCATGGTGGCGACGGTCACCAGCGCCTCGTCGGTGACCCAGTGCGGGGCCAGCGGATATTCCCCGCACTCCCCCTCCAGGTACGACAGGACCTCCCGGTTGCGCTCGTCCATGCCGAGCGCGCGGGGGGCGCCGGTGAAGCCCACGTATTCCAGGTGGCGCAGCAGGGCGTGCACGGAGGGCGTCCACGGCCCGGCGTTGCGCCGGACGGTGTCGCCCACCCGGACGACAGTGCTGACGTTCCCGCCGTGCAGCGGGATCTCCTGCGAAGTCACGTACGGTCTCCCGAGGCGCGGCGACGGGTGGCTGGGGTCGCGCCACCCGGCGTAGGCGCGATCGTCGGTCGTCACTGCGAGGTTACGCGTCCCGGGCGAGCGGCTCGGTACCGAGCAGCGCGTCGACGAACTGGGCGGGGTCGAACGGGGCCAGGTCGTCCTTGCCCTCGCCGAGCCCCACCAGCTTGACCGGGATGCCCAGCTTGCGCTGCACGGCGATGACGATGCCGCCCTTGGCGGTGCCGTCGAGCTTGCTGAGCACGACGCCGGTCACGTTGACCACCTCGGTGAAGACCCGGGCCTGCTCCAGCCCGTTCTGCCCGGTGGTGGCGTCGAGGATCAGCAGCGTCTCGTCGATCGGGCCGTGCTTCTCCACCACCCGCTTGACCTTGCCCAGCTCGTCCATCAGGCCGATCTTGTTCTGGAGCCGGCCGGCGGTGTCGATCAGCACGGTGTCGACGCCGGTGTCGATGCCCCGCTTGACGGCGTCGAACGCCACGCTGGCCGGGTCGGCCGCCTCGGGCCCACGGACGGTCTCCGCGCCGACGCGCCCGCCCCAGGTCTCCAACTGGTCCGCGGCGGCGGCCCGGAAGGTGTCGGCGGCGCCGAGCAGCACGGTGCGCCCATCGGCGACGAGCACCCGGGCGATCTTTCCGCAGGTGGTGGTCTTGCCCGCGCCGTTGACGCCGACGACCAGCACCACCGCCGGCACGCCCTCCTTCGGCGCGGTCCGCAGCGACCGGTCCAGGGTCGGGTCGAGCGCGTTGACCAGCTCGGCGGCGAGCAGGGCGCGCAGCTCGCCCGCGGAGCGGGTGCCGAGGACCCGGGTCCGCTCGCGCAGCCGGTCGACGATCTCCCGGGTGGCGTCGATGCCGACGTCGGCGGTGATCAGGCTGTCCTCGATCTCCTCCCAGGCGTCCTCGTCGAGGTGGTCGCGGCTGAGCAGGCCGAGCAGGCCCTTGCCGAAGGCGTTCTGCGAGCGGGACAGCCGCGAGCGCAGCCGGACCAGCCGCCCGGCGGTCGGCTCGGGGACCTCCAGCACCGGGGCCGGGGCCTCCACGACCGGCGGCTCCACCAGGATCCCGGTGGACAGTTCGGCCTCCGGCGCCTCCACCGGCGGGCCGGCGAGATCCTCCTCGGCCCGGGTCTCGACCTCCGTCTCGGGCAGCGGCGGCTCCGGTCGCCGGCGCAGCCGCGGCACGACCAGCCCGATGCCGCCAAGGATCAGCACGCCGAGCAGGGCGAGCGCGATGAGGAGGTATTCGGTCATGCCGGAATCCTGTCAGATGCCGGCGAAGCTGTCCCAGCCACCGCTCCCGGCCGCGTGCGGAAAGCCGGCGGTAGGCTCGGTCACAGCCAGCAGTGGTGCGACCGCCGGCCGGGTAGTAAGGATGAAGTCCGCTCATCTGGAGGTCGACCATGCCCGCGGCACACCTGCTCATCGGCCCGCTGCTTCGCAGAGTGGTGGACACGCGGGCCACCATCTGGGTCGAGACCAGCGCGCCCGCGGTGGTCACCGTCCGGACCGCCGACGGCGCCGGCGGCACCGCGCCCACCTTCTCGGCGTACGAGCACCACTACGCGCTCGTCGTGGTGGAGGGGCTCACCCCCGACAGCGCCACCACCTACGAGGTGCTGATCGACGACGAGGTCGCCTGGCCGGTGCCGAAGAGCAACTTCCCGCCCAGCGTGATCCGTACCCGGGCGGCCGACGACCTCGACCAGCCGGTCCGGTTGGTCTTCGGTTCCTGCCGGGAGACCACCCAGCACGCCACCACCCGGCGGCTGCCCCCGGACGCGCTCGACGCGTACGCCCGGCGGCTCATGGCCGACCCGGACGCGACCGAGGTGCCCGACCTGCTGGTGCTCCTCGGCGACCAGGTCTACGCGGACGTGACGTCGCCCACCGTCCGGCGGCTGCTGAAGCGGCGCCGCCGGCGGCCCAAGGGCGCGCCGAGCGACCAGGTGGTCAGCTTCGACGAGTACACGAAGCTCTACCTGGAGTCCTGGCGGGATCCGGAGATCCGCTGGCTGTTCTCCACCGTGCCGAGCGTCATGATCTTCGACGACCACGAGGTCATCGACGACTGGAACACCTCCGCCTCCTGGCGCTCCGACATGCGCGAGCAGCCGTGGTGGGCGGAGCGGATCACCAGCGGCCTCGCCTCGTACTGGGTCTACCAGCACCTGGGCAACCTCTCCCCCGACGAGATCGCCGCCGACCCGGTCTACGCCAAGGTCGTCGCGGCGGAGGACGCCACCGGCGTGCTGCGCGAGTTCGGGCAGCGGGTCGACACCGAGGCCGACCTCGCCCACGACACCGAGCGGTGGCGCGCGGTGCAGTACCAGTGGAGCTACGCGCTGGACCTGGGCCGGACCCGGCTGGTCATGCTCGACAACCGGTGCAGCCGGGTGCTGGAGCCGGGCCAGCGGGCGATGCTGCCCCCGGGCGAGTGGTCGTGGTTCCTCGACCGGGCCCACGGCGTCTACGACCACCTGGTGGTCGGCGCGTCCCTGCCCTGGCTGCTGCCGCCGGGCATCCACCACGTGGAGGCGTGGAACGAGAAGCTGGCCGACTCCCGGCGGCGCTGGGTGGCCCGGCTGGCCGAGAACCTGCGCCGGGGGCTGGACCTGGAGCACTGGGCCGCGTTCCGCCGCTCGTTCGAGGCGCTCGGCGCACTCTTCGCCCGCCTCGGCAGCGGCACCCCCGGCACCCCCGGCGAGCGCGTCGGGGCCGGCCCCGCGTACGCGCCACCGGCGTCGATCAGCGTGCTCTCCGGCGACGTGCATCACTCGTACGTGGCGCGGGCCTGGTTCGACGACCGGAGCGTGGTCACCCCGGTGCACCAGCTCACCTGCTCGCCCATCCACAACCAGGTCCCGGCCGGGATGCGCCCGCTGATGAAGCTCGGCTGGTCGTCCGGGCCGTCCGGGGCCACCCGGGCGCTGGCCCGCACCGCCGGGGTGCGCCGCCCACCGTTGCGGTGGAAGCGGCTCGCCGGGCCGTACTTCGGCAACGCCGTCGCCACGCTGGTGCACGCCGGCCGGACGGCCGAGGTGACCATCGAGGGCACCACCAGCGAGGGCCACCTGCGCGAGGTGATGCGCCAGCGCCTCACCTCCGGCGGGTGAGCGGGCGGCCTGGCGCCTCGATAAGCGGTCGCGGACTGTCGGGGGTGCCCGCCAGGATGACCGGCATGACCTGGCGAGCACCGGAGATCACCCGGACCCCCGAGCCCTACGTCGGCGACGAGCGCACCATGCTGGAGGGCTGGCTGGATTACCACCGGCAGACCCTGCTGCTCAAGTGCGCCGGGCTGACCGCCGAGCAACTACGCACGCCGAGCGTCGAGCCCTCCGGGCTCACCCTGCTCGGCCTGGTCCGGCACCTGGCCGAGGTGGAGGCCTGGTGGTTCCGGGAGAACTTCGCCGGCCAGCAGGTCGACTACCCCTACTTCACGCCCGACAACCCGGACGCCGACCACGACGTCAGCACCGCCGACGCCGAGGCCGACCTCGCCACCTTCCACCGGGAGGTCGCGCTGGCCCGCGCCGCCACCGCCGGCCGGTCGCTGGACGAGACCTTCACCGAGGTCGGCCCGAAGCGCCGCACGTTCAACCTCCGCTGGGCCTACGTGCACATGATCGAGGAGTACGCCCGGCACAACGGCCACGCCGACCTGATCCGCGAACGCATCGACGGCGTCACAGGCGAGTAGCCCGCGCCGGGGTGGACGGCTCAGCCGGTCAGTACGCCAGCGCCGCCCGCGCGTACCGCAGGTCGGCCGGGCCGCTCCAGCGCAGCGCCGACAGGCCGGCGACGCGCGCGCCCCGGATCGCCCAGTCCTCGTCGTCGAGAAAGAGGACCCGGGCCGCCGGGGTCTCCAGGGCCGCGCAGGCGGCCTGGAAGTACTCCTTCGCCGGCTTGTTCACCCCGATCCTGGACGAGTTGACCACCGCGTCGAACTCGTCCGTCAGGTCGAGCGCGGCGAGGTCGGCGTCGAGCAGGTCGGTGGCGTTCGTGCCGAGCCCGATCCGGATGCCGCCGGCCCGCGCCTCGCGGACGAAGGCGAGCACCTCCGGGTCCACCTCGCCCCGGTAGCGCTGCCACTGCTCCACGGCGGCCCGGGCGCGCTCGGGGCCGCCCACGGAGTCGGCCAGCGCGTCGGCCACGCTGCTCATCCAGTCGGCGTGGCTGACCCGCCCGGTCAGCACCGGCTGGAGCCGCCCCCACTGCATGGCGATCTCGGTGAGCACGCCCTCGGAGAGGCCGTACTCCCGCTCCACCCCGGCGGCCACCGCGGGGTCCCACCGGCGCAGTACGCCGTCGAAGTCCACCAGGAGCGCCGTCGCCCGTTCCCGACCCACTACTCGTTCTCCTCGCCGCGGTCACGCCGCTCGTCTCCGTCGGCCCGGTTGAGCCGCTGGCTGATCACCTGGGTCACCCCGTTGCGCATGGTCACGCCGTACAGGGCGTCGGCGACCTCCATCGTCCGCTTCTGGTGCGTGATGACGATGAGCTGGCTCTTCTCCCGCAACTGTGCCAGCAGCGTGATCAACCGGCCCAGGTTGACGTCGTCCAGCGCCGCCTCCACCTCGTCCATGATGTAGAACGGGCTGGGCCGGGCCCGGAAGATGGCCACCAGCATCGCCACCGCGGTCAGCGAACGCTCGCCGCCGGAGAGCAGCGACAGCCGCTTGATCTTCTTGCCCGGTGGGCGGGCCTCGACCTCGACGCCGGTGGTGAGCAGGTCGTCGGGGTCGGTGAGCACGAGCCGCCCCTCGCCGCCGGGGAAGAGCACCGTGAAGACCTGCTGGAACTCCCGGGCCGTGTCCTCGAACGCGCTGGCGAAGACCTCCAGGATCCGGTCGTCGACGTCCTTGACCACGGTGAGCAGGTCGCGGCGGGTGGCCTTGAGGTCCTCCAGCTGCTCGGAGAGGAACTTGAAGCGCTCCTCCAGCGCGGCGAACTCCTCCAGGGCCAGCGGGTTCACCTTGCCGAGCAGGGCCAGTTCCCGTTCCGCCTTGGCCGCCCGCTTCTCCTGCACCGGCCGCTCGTAGCGCACCGGCTCGGGCACCGGCAGGCCGTCGCGTTCGGCCGCCGCCACGTCGGCCTGGGTGGGCGGGACGGGCTGGGTCGGGCCGTACTCGGCGACGAGCGTCTCCACGTCCAGCCCGAAGTCCTCGGCGGCCTTCGCCTCCAGTTGCTCGATGCGCATCCGCTGCTCGGCGCGGGCCACCTCGTCGCGGTGCACCTGGCTGGTCAGCCGCTCCAGCTCCGCGCCGAGCCGCTTGGCGGCGCCGCGTACCTCCTGGAGCTCGGCCTCGCGGGCGGCGCGTTCGCGCGCCACGGCGTCGCGGTGCTCCTCGGCCGCGGCGATGGAGGTGGCCAGCCGGGTGAGGGCCTCCCGGGCCCCGCCCGCCACCGCCCGGGCGATCCCCGCGCCCCGGGTGCGCGCCGCCCGCCGGGCCGCCGCGCGTTCCCGCGCGGCCCGCTCGGCCGTGGCCTGCCGGCGCAGCGAGTCCGCGCGACCGGCGATCGAGGAGACCCGCTCCTCGGCGGTACGCACCGCGAGCCGGACCTCCATCTCGTTCTGCCGTGCCTGCGGCACCATCGCGGCGAGCTGGTCGCGTTCCTCCGTGGAAGGTTCCGCGTCGACGGGGGTCTCCTCGGCCAGCCGCAGCCGTTCCTCCAGCTCCGCCAGGGTGAGCAGGTCCCGCTCCCGGGCCGCCTCGGCGCGGGCCCGGGAGTCGCCGAGCCGGTCGGTCTCCGCCTTCGCGGAGCGGGCCGCCGCGCCCAGCTCGGCCAGCCGGCGGGCGGCGGCGTTGCGGTGGCTCTCCGCCTCCCGCTTGGCGGCGGCGGCGTGCTGCACGGTCTCCTTGGCGGCGGCCACCTCGGCGCGGGCGTCGACGAGCTGTTCGCGCAGTTCCGCGCCGGTCTGCTCGGCGGCGAGCCGGTTCGACCGCGCCTCCTCGACGGCGGCCTGCACCTCGATGAAGCTGGGCGCCTTGGCCGACCCGCCGGCCGCCGCGTACGCCCCCACCACGTCGCCGTCCGGGGTGACCGCGCGCAGCTCCGGGTTGCCGGCGACCACCTCGGCCGCCGCCGCGAGGTCGTCGACCAGCACCACGTCGCGCAGCGCCCGGTGCACCGCCGGGCGGATCTGCGGGGAGCACTCCACCAGGTCGGGCGCCCAGCGGGCGCCGTCGGGCAGCTTCGGCCGCAGCGCGTCGACCGGGGCGTCCATGCCCGGCCCGGCGGGGCTGCCGACCAGCAGGCCGGCCCGGCCGGCGTCGGAGATCTTCAGCAGCCGCATGGCCTCGACCGCCTCGTCGACGCCGCTGACCGCGACCGCGTCGGCGAGCCCGCCGAGGGCGGCGGCGAGCGCGGCCTCCTGCCCGGGGGCGACGGTGAGCAGCCCGGCCAGGCTGCCCAGCAGGCCCGGGACCTCGTCGGCGCGGGCCAGCAGCGCGCCCGCGCCGTCCTTGCGGCGCAGGCCGAGGGCGAGCGCCTCCTCCCGGGCCTTCCAGGTGGCGGCGTCCTTCTCCGCCGCGCGCTCCGCGTCGGTCAACGACCGTACGGTGGCCTGCGCCCGCTCCTGGGCGGCGACCGCATCGGCGTGCCGGGCGTCGAGGTCGGCGTTGTCCCGGTCCGCCTCGGTGGACTGCTCGGCGACCGCGTCGAGTTCGGCCTGGGCCTGGTCGGCCCGGGCGAGCGCGTCGGCGTGCGCGGTGGCGAGCCGCTCGATCTCCTCGCCGGCGCTGGTGGTGCGGGCGCGGGCGGAGTTGACCTGGCCGGTCAGGCGGGCCAGGCCCTCCCTGCGGTCGGCGATCGCCTTGGCCGCGGCGACCAGCTCGCGCTCGGCGGCGGCGAGCTGCCGTTCCAGCTCCTGGCGGTGCTCGACGGCCTCGGCCAGCCTGATCTGGTCGTCGGTGAGCGCGCCGCGCAGCTCCTCCTCCTGCTCGCGGATCCGCTCGGCCTCGGCCTCCAGCTGGTCGGGGTCGCGACCGGGGCGCTCGTCGTCGGGCGTGGCGCTGAGGTGCCGCAGCCGCTCCCGGGCGAGCTGCTCGATGGAACGGAACCGCTCGGAGAGGGCGGAGAGCTTGTACCAGGTGTCCTGGGCGGCGGCCAGCAGCGGCGCGTCCTCGGCGAGGGCCGCCTCCAGCTCGGCCAGCCGCGCCTGCACCTCGGTGTGCTCGGCCTCGACCTGCTCGCGCCGCTCACGCACCGCCGTCTCGTCGGCGATCTCCCGGTCCAGGGTGGCCCGCAGGGTGGCCAGGTCGTCGGCGAGCAGCCGCAGCCGGGCGTCGCGCAGGTTGGCCTGGATGGCGGCGGCGCGGCGGGCCACCTCCGCCTGCCGGCCCAGCGGCTTGAGCTGGCGGCGCAGCTCGGCGGTGAGGTCGGTGAGCCGGTTCAGGTTCGTCTGCATCGCGTCGAGCTTCCGCAGCGCCTTCTCCTTGCGCTTGCGGTGCTTGAGGACGCCGGCCGCCTCCTCGATGAACGAGCGCCGGTCCTCCGGCTTGGCGTGCAGCATCCCGTCGAGGCGGCCCTGGCCGACGATGATGTGCATCTCCCGGCCGATGCCGGAGTCCGACAACAGCTCCTGGATGTCGAGCAGCCGGCAGGTGTCGCCGTTGATCTCGTACTCGCTCTCGCCGGAGCGGAACATCCGACGGGTGATCGACACCTCGGTGTACTCGATCGGCAGCGCGCCGTCGGTGTTGTCGATCGTGAGGGTCACCTCGGCGCGGCCCAGCGGGGCCCGGCCGGCGGTGCCGGCGAAGATGACGTCCTCCATCTTGCCGCCGCGCAGCGCCTTGGCGCCCTGCTCGCCGAGCACCCAGGCGATGGCGTCGACGACGTTGGACTTGCCGGAGCCGTTGGGGCCGACCACGCAGGTGATCCCCGGCTCCAGCTTCAGCGTCGTCGCGGAGGCGAAGGACTTGAAGCCCTTCACCGTCAGGCTCTTGAGATGCACCTTCTCGATCCTCGTCCGGTGGCCGCCGTACCGTCGCCGGCTGCGCGGACCTGGGTGAACCCGCAGACTAACCCGGGACGGGGAACCGCCGGGCACGCGACCCGCCTGGCGACCGGCGGGTGCTCATCCGGCTGACGCGGGCCGAGGTGGCGGAAAAGAGGCGCGGACAGAGCTGCGCGCCGGCACGGAAGTGTCGGCGCGCTCTTTTTGCGTGGTGCGATTCAGTTGTGCGATCCGGAGATCAGGTCAGCGCGGGCTCGGCCAGACGGAGCAGGTCGTCCGCCTCCGCCGCAGCCGCCGCGAGCCGATCGTTCTCGGCACGCAGCCGCGTGATCTCGAACTCCAGAGACCGAACCGTGGCACGCAGTCGGGTGACCTCGTCGAGCAGGCGCCGATCGGACGCCGCACCTACGTGGCCGTACAGGGCCTTAGCCATGTTGACTCCTTGATATGCGCTGCCGGAAGGGCCGGCCAACGCGCGCCCAAATGTGTACGCGGCTGTCATCCCAGACGATTCTGGGCATGACCGGGCGCGACTGGCGACACCTACATATTGAGCCGACACCCCCTCTTTCGTCAAGTTCTCGCAGGCCGTAGATCATTCCCACGTCGACCTGACCACTTGCCGGGGGCTGCCACAAGGCGCGGACACACTCTGTCCGGACACCCTGACTCTACGCCTCGGATCCCGGGAAGTCCCCACCCTGGCGTCCGGCTTCCCCTTAACTCTTCCTTAGCCACATTGCCGCTGTTCGCGCCCGCCACGTAGCGTCACCCCGGCCCGCAAGCGACCCCTTGGAGGCACAGGCGTGTACGGCTGGACCGATCCGAACGACCCGGCCGGCGCCCCCCGGCGCCACGAGCAGCCGCTGGGCGAGGAGCCGCCGGCCTGGCTCACCGACCGTCCGGAGCCGAGGTCGGCCTACCTGTTCGGGGACGACCCGCAGCAGCCCGCCGACGAGTGGCACCGCGACCAGCCGACCGCACGCTGGCAGGCCGAACCCGTCGACGCCCGGCCCGCGCACCGGCAGCCCGCGTACGACGACGCCCCCACCGCGCGCTGGCAGGCCGCGCCCGCCGACGCCCCGACCGCTCCCGTCGACCTCGCCGCGCTGCGGGCCGCCCCGGCCGAGGCGACGCCGGCCGTCGCCGAGGGCCGCCACCGCCCGCGCCGGCGGATCCCCCGCCCGCTGCTGATCGGTGGCGCCGCCGCGGCCGCCACGCTGGTGGTGAGCCTCGGTGTGGGCGCGGTCGCGCTGACCGGCGACGGCCCGGCGACCGATCCGGCCGCCGTCGACGAACCGATCGCCGCCGCCCCGGTGCTGCCCGACACGGAGCCGACCCCCAGCGACGCGCTGGTCCCGCCCACCCCGAGCACCGCGCCGACCACCGCCAGGCCCACCCCGTCGGCCTCGAAGACCGCGAGGCCGACGCCGGCGCCGTCGCGTACCACCGCGCCCTCGCGGCGCACCGCCGAGCGGAGCACGGCGCCGGCCGGCGGCGGTACGAGGACCCCGGCCGGCAGCGCCGCGACCGGCAGCCAGGCCAGCCAGGTGGTCGCCCTGGTCAACGCCGAGCGCGCCAAGGCCGGCTGCGGCGCGGTGGGCGTCGACGACAAGCTGATGACCGCGGCCCAGCGGCACAGCCAGGACCAGGCCGACCACCGGAACATGTCGCACACGGGCAGCGACGGCAGCAACGTCGGGACCCGGCTGGACCGGGTCGGCTACTCCTGGCGCACCTACGGCGAGAACGTCGCCTGGAACCAGAAGACGCCCGCCGCCGTCATGGACGCCTGGATGAACAGCCCCGGGCACCGGGCCAACATCCTGAACTGCGCCTTCACCGAGATCGGCGTCGGCGTCGCCAACAGCAACGGGCCGTACTGGACGCAGGTCTTCGCCGCGCCACGCTGAACGCGAGTCGTGGCCGGGTCCGCGCTCGTTTGACCGGGTGAGGTACGCCGACACGGCGTACCCGCTCCGGGCGGTGTGCCGCCGCCCCGCGACCCGGGAGCTGCCGATGCGGATCCGGCCGCGTACGCGCGCCGTGGGGCGGGCCCTGCCGGCCTGTGTCGCGCTCGCGCTGCTGAGCGTGGTCGCCGCCTGCCGGGTGGGCCTCACCGCGCCGGGGGCCCCGACCACCTGGCCGGCCCCGTCGGCGGGCCGGTGGCAGTGGCAGTGGCAGCTCAGCGGCGTGCTGGACCCGACCGTCGACGCCGACGTCTTCCTGCTCGACCCCGTCGCCACCACCGCCGCGCAGACCGCCGAGCTGCGCTCCCGCGACCGCCGGCTGGTCTGCCAGGTGCACGTCGGCTCGGTCCTGCCAAGCGACCCGGACGCGGACCGCTTCCCGGCCACCGTACGGGGTGCCGCGTCCCGCCGGCCGCAGAGCCGCTGGCTCGACGTACGGCAGTGGGACGCGCTACGCCCGGTGCTGGCCGACCGGTTCCGGCTCTGCCGGGGCAAGGGCTTCGGGGCCGTCGCGCTGGCCGACGCCGACGGGTACGCGAACCGGTCCGGCTTCCCGCTCGGCTTCGACGACCAACTGCTGTTCAACCGCCGGTTGGCCGGGCTGGCCCGCTCACTGAGCCTCTCCCCCGGCCTGATCAACGACCTGGGGCAGGTGGCCGCGCTGGCCCCGGACTTCGACTTCGCCGTCAACGAGGAGTGCGTACGGCGCGACCAGTGCGCCCGGCTGCTGCCGTTCGTCGAGGCGGGCAAACCGGTGTTCCACGTGGAGTACGCCGGCTCGACGACGGAGTTCTGCGTCACCACGGTCGGCTACGGTCTCTCCTCGATCCGCAAGGAACGCGAGCTCGACGCGTGGCGGATCCCCTGCCCGGCGCCCTGAGCGGCGGCGGGGTCAACCCCGAAGCGCCGCCCGGGGGCGGGGCTGACAGCGCGGGCAGCTGTACGACGAGCGGTTCATGAACGCCTCGCGCCGCACGGGCGCGCCGCAGCGGGGGCACGGCAGCCCCTCCCGCCCGTAGACGTTCAGCGCCCGGTCGAAGTAGCCGCTCTCCCCGTTGACGTTGACGTAGAGGGCGTCGAAGCTCGTGCCGCCGGACTTGATCGCCTCGGCGAGGACGTCCCGGACGTGGCCCAGCAGCCGCAGCGCGGCCGGGCCGGTCAGCGCGTCGGTGGGGCGGGCGCCGTGCAGCCTCGCCCGCCACAGCGCCTCGTCGGCGTAGATGTTGCCGACGCCGGAGATCAGCGTCTGGTCCAGCAGCGCCCGCTTGACCTCCGTACGCCGCCGGCGCAGCGCGGCGGCGAACGCCGCGTCGGAGAACTGCGGGTCCATCGGGTCCCGGGCGATGTGTGCGATCTCCGCCGGCAGCTCCGCGCCCCCGGCCGAGACCGACAGGCCACCGAAGGTGCGCTGGTCGACGAAGCGCAGCTCGGGACCGTCGTCGGTGAACCGGAACCGGACCCTCAGGTGCGTCTCGTCGGGCGCCTCGGCCGGCTGCACCAGCAGCTGGCCGGACATGCCCAGGTGCCCGATCACGGCGTCGCCGCTGTCCAGCGGCAGCCACAGGTACTTGCCGCGGCGGCGCACGTCCAGCACCGTCCGGCCGGCCAGCACGTCGGCGAAGTGCCCGCCGCCGGGGGTGTGCCGGCGTACCGCGCGGGGGTGGCGCACCTCGACGGAGGAGATCCGCCGGCCGGTGACCCAGCGGGCCAGCCCCTGCCGGACCGTCTCGACCTCCGGCAGCTCAGGCACGACCCAGGCCCGCCTCGGCAGCCTGCGTCGTCCCGTCCCCGGCCACCGGGTCGACCGCCCCCGCCGGCTCCCGCTCCGCCTGCTCGTTCAGCGTCCGCCAGGCCGCCTCGGCGGCCCGCTGCTCGGCCTCCTTCTTGCTGCGCCCGTCGGCCCCGCCGTAGCGGTTGCCGGCGACCACCACCCAGGCGGTGAACGTCTTGAGGTGGTCCGGGCCGGTGCCCTCGATGCGGTACTCGGGCACGCCGAGCCCGAGCGCGGCCGTCAGCTCCTGGAGGCTGGTCTTCCAGTCCAGGGCCGCGCCCCGGCCGGCCGACTCAGCCATCAGCGGATCGAACAGCCGGTGGATCACGATGGCCGCGGTGTCCAGCCCGTACTGGAGGTAGATCGCGCCGAGCAGCGCCTCCAGGGTGTCGGCGAGGATGCTCGCCTTGTCCCGGCCGCCGGTGGTCTCCTCCCCCTTGCCGAGCAGCAGGTAGGCGCCGAGCCCGTCCGGGCCGAGGCCCCGGGCCACGTCGGCGAGGGCGCGCATGTTGACCACGCTGGCCCGCAGCTTGGCCAGCTGCCCCTCGGGCAGGTCGGGGTGGTTGTGGAACAGCGCGGTGGTGATCACCACGCCGAGCACCGAGTCGCCCAGGAACTCCAGCCGCTCGTTGGTGGGCAGGCCGCCGTTCTCGTACGCGTACGAGCGGTGGGTCAGGGCGCGCTGGAGCAGCTCCGGATCCAGGCTGACGCCGAACGCGGCTTCCAGGTGACCGACGGACGCCCGCCGCCGCTTGTCGTTGCTCATGATGTGGGTACCTCGGTGTCGGTGGTGCGGTCGGTGCGTTCCTCGCGGTCGCCCGCCTCGGCGCCGTCGAGCAGCGCGCGTACCTGGTCGGTGGCGCGACGCCGCCAGAGATGCGCGGCCAGCCCGATGCCGGCGGCGACGTCCTCGGCCCGGGCGGCGCCGTGACAGACGACCACCGTCCCGGCGACCCCGAGCAGGGCCGCCGCGCGGGGGGCGCCGCCGCCCGTCGGGGGCCCGCCGGCCATCGCGTACGCGCCCTCGATCGCCTTGAGCAGCACGTTACCGGTGAACCCGTCGGTGACCACCACATCGGCGCGCGCGCCGAGGGAGACGTCGTACCCCTCGACGAGGCCGACGTAGCGCCCGTCGCAGGGCAACGACGTGGCGGCGAGGACGGGATCGGCGAGGCGGCGGGCGCGGTCGCCCTTGCCCGCCTCGGTGCCCACCGACAGCAGCCCCACCCGGGGCGCGGCGACGGCGTGCGCGACCGCCGCGTAGGCGGTGCCGAGCGCGGCGTGGCGGGCCAGGGTGGCCGGGCGCGGCTCCAGCGAACCGCCCACGTCCAGCAGGACCACCGGGCCGGCCACGGCCGGCAGGGTCGCGATCAGCGCCGGACGACGCACGTCCGGCCAGCGGCCGAGGCCGAGCGCCACGGCGGTGACGGTGGCGCCGGTGGAACCGGCGGAGACGAGCGCGTCGGCGACGCCGTCGCGGACGGCGTGCACCGCGGCGCGGACCGTGCTGTCGGCGCGGGCGGCCACGGGATGGTCGGCCATGCCGACGACGGTGCGGACCGGCCGTACCGTGACCCGGGCGCGCTGCGCCGGGTCGAGGGCACGGATCACCTCGCCGGCGGTCTCGGCCGGGCCGACGAGCAGCAGGTGCAGGTCCGGGTCGGCGCGCACGGCCCGCAGAGCGCCGTCAACCACGACGGCGGGAGCGTCGTCCCCGCCGAGGAGGTCAACGGCGATCCGCGCGGTGCCCGACTCCATCGGAACGCCGGCCGGAACGGACCGGCCGGCGTCGGAGGGAGCCGGGACACCGGGCGAGTGCCAGGGTGCGCGTGCCGCCCGACCAGGGGTCGGGGGCGTCACTCGGCGTCCAGGTCAGACCTCGAGGACCTGGCGGCCGTTGTAGGTGCCGCAGACGGAGCAGGCGGCGTGCGGCAGCTTCGCCGACTTGCACTGGGGGCAGGCCACGGTCGCGACCACGGTCGCCTTCCAGTTCGCCCGGCGGGCGCGGGTGTTGCTGCGCGACATCTTGCGCTTGGGGACGGCCACGGTTCCTACTCCTCTTTACGGTTCAGTTGCGACAGGCCCGCCCAACGCGGGTCGATCTGCTCGTGACTGTGGTCGGCCGGCAGATCGTCCCAGTGCACCCCGCATTCGGGGCACAGTCCTGGGCAGTCCTCCCGGCAGAGCGGGTTGGTCGGCAGCGTGAGCACCACCGCGTCCCGCAGCGCCGGCTCCAGGTCGATCAGATCGCCCTGCATCCGGCCCACCTCGTCCTCGTCGGTCGTGGAGTCCGTGGTGCTGTTCTCGTACGCGTACAGCTCCTGGACCCGCACGGCCAGCGAGTCGTCGATCTCGCGTAGGCAGCGACCGCACTCGCCCCGGACGCGACCGCTGACGGTCCCGGAGACGAGCACGCCCTCGGACACCGACTCCAACCTCAGGTCGAGGTCGAGGTCCGCGCCCTGCGGCACGGCGATCATCTCGCCGCCGAGGTCCGCCGGTGCCGGCACCACCCGCTTGACCGTACGCAAGGCTCCAGGCCGGCGCGGCAGCTCCCTCGTGTCGAGGACCAGCGGCGACCTGGGGTCGAGTGTCGAAGGCGTGTGTTTGGGCATAGTCAGACTCCGGCCGGTGAGAGGCCGACAAAAGAGGTTACCTGGGCGACCGCCGGACCGTCGAACCGGGGGCGACGCCCGCCCCGTCTGCCGGCTGGTGAGGTGCCGCTCAGAAGGGTAGCGGGCGTTCCGCCTCCTCCCCACCGAAGGTGCCGATCTCCCGCAGCGCGTGCATCTTGTCCCGACCGCGCTCGATCGAGGCCAGCGCCCGGGTGAGGAACTGCTCGAAGTTGGCCAGCGCGGTGTCGACGTAGTCGTCGACCTCCTCCCGCAGGCGCTGCGCCTCGGCGCGGGCCTCGGCGATGATCCGCGCACCCTCGTGCTCGGCGGAGACAGTGATCTCGTTCACCGAGACCAGCCGGGCGTGTTCCGCCTCACCCTCGCTGATGATCCGGTCGGCCTCACGCTTGCCGGCCTCCATGATCTTGTCCCGCTCCTCCAGCAGCGCGGCGGCCCGGCGCAGGTCGGCGGGGAGTTCGGCGCGCAGCTCGTCGAGGACCGCGATGAACTCGCCCCGGTCGACCATGCAGTTGTTGCGCGACATCGGGACGGAGCGGGCCTGCTCCACCATGGCGATCAGTTCGTCGATGCGATCGAGCGGGTCCACCGGTACCTCACTCCTGTCGTTCGTCGGGCCGATCTACATGATGCGGGCTACGGCCGGTTTCCCGCTCCACACATCATGTCGCGCCCCGACCACAGCGCGCCGCTCACCCCGGCCCGGCGCGTCGCGGTGCGCCACGGCGCCATCCCCGCCGGGCACGGCGCCGGCGGGGTGGTGGCGGGGCGGTCGGCCCCGGGCGATCAGTCGCGCGGCGGCCGGACGAGCCGGGCGCTCAGCTCCTCGCGGACCCGGTCGGGCACGTGGGCGGAGATGTCGCCGCCCCACTTCGCCACGTCCTTGACCAGGCTGGAGGAGAGGAACGAGTAGAGCGGATTGGTCGGCATGAACAGGGTCTCGACGCCGGCCAGGCCGATGTTCATCTGCGCCATCTGCAACTCGTAGTCGAAGTCGCTGACCGCCCGCAGGCCCTTGATCAGTACGCTCGCCTGCTGCGCCCGACAGAAGTCGACCAGCAGGCCACGGAACGACTCGACCCGGACGTTGTCGTAGGAGGCGGTCACCTCGCGGAGCATGTCGATCCGCTCCTCGACGGTGAACAGGCCGCTCTTCGACTGGTTGACCAGCACGCCCACGATCACCTCGTCGAACAGCCGGCTCGCCCGGCCGACGATGTCGAGGTGCCCGTTGGTGACCGGATCGAACGAGCCGGGACACACCGCACGTCTCATGATCGGCGACCGTACCAAAGGGTCGTCTCACCGTAGCGCCGGCTGCGCTCGCCGGTGATGCCCTGCACCCACCCGACCGGGCCCGTACGGCTCGACCGTTCCACCACCACCAGGGCGTCCGGGGCCAGCCAGCCGCCGTCGACCAGCGCGACGAGCATCGCCGTGATCTCCGCGTCCGGCACCGCGTAGGGCGGGTCGGCGAAGACCACGTCGTACGGGTCGCCGTCCGGGCCGGCCGCCAGCACCGTGGCCACCCTGCCGGTGACCAGCCGGGCGGCCGGGGCGGCGCGCAACGTCGCCACGTTCTCCCGGACCACCCGGGCCGCCCGGGGGTCGGACTCCACCAGCAGCACGTGCGCGGCCCCCCGGGAGAGGGCCTCCAGACCGACCGCGCCGGAGCCGGCGTACAGGTCGGCGAAGCGGGCGCCGGCCAGGTCGACCTCGGCCTGCACGGCGCTGAACAGCGCCTCGCGCACCCGGTCCGACGTGGGCCGCGTGCCCGCGCCGGGCGGCGCGGCGATCCGGCGCCCGCCGAGGGTCCCGGCCACGATCCGGGTCACCGTCTCCTCCTGCTCATGAGCACGACGCTACGCGACGCGCGGGCGACCGGCGCGGACACGGCACGTGCCTCCGACCGACCCGGACGACCACCCTCCGTATATCGATGATCTCGCATTCATAACAACATCCTCGGTCTTTGCTGTGCGCTGTGCCGCGCGCGGTGATCTCGCTAGGGTCTGCCGGTGCCGGCGGGTCGCCCGCCGGCCCGACGGCACGAGGGGGCGCCCGCATCGCCGCGCGCGCTCGGTGGAGCCGCCCGATCGCCCCTTGCGTGCCGGTCCTCCGACGCTTCCTCACACCCCGGGAGTACGCGTGATCCGTCCCCCGCTGTCGCCGCGGCGACCGCTCACCGTGGCAGCCGCCGCCCTGGCCGGTCTCGTCACGGCGTTCGCGGTCTCGTCGCCGGCGATCGCCACCAACCCGTCGCCCTCGGCCTCGGCGAGCGCGACCACCTCCGCCCCCACCCCCCTGCCGACCCGGTCCGCCACCCCCCAGGAGCCGACCTGCGTCAGCGCGGCCGACGCGCGCTACACGCACACGTTCGACGGGGCCCGGGGCGAGGCGTCGATCACGCTGACCAACGGCCCGCTCTGCGAGGGCGAGAAGCAGGACTTCGCCCTGGTGTCCTACGTGGCGCCCTCGGCGAAGTTCGCCGTGCCGCAGTACCTGTTCGACAAGTCCGTCAAGGCGTTCGCCCCGGTGCCGGACGGCGGGATCGGCACCGTCGCCAAGCTGGAGTTCAAGGTCGCCGTACCGACCTGCTTCACGCAGGTCGACTTCGTCTTCGGCAGCGAGGTCATCGACCCGCTGGTCGAGGGCGGCAAGCGCTACGACAACCGCAAGGTCGGCAGCCCCGCCGGCATCGGCGCCCGCTCCGAGGGCCCGGCCGCCTGGTACAACGGCGGCAAGGGCACCTGCGTGGCCGAGCCCGCCGTCGAGGCCACCTACGACTGCGACGGCACCGCCCGGCTCACCCTGGTCAACCGGGGCAACGTGGCGGCGGTCTTCGCGATCACCGGCAGCGGCGAACTCGCCGAGAAGGTCACCGTGGCGGCGGGCAAGTTCGAGACCCTCGAACTGACCGCCCCGCAGGCCAAGGAGATCACCGTCGCGGCCGAGGGCATGGAGACCTGGAAGGGCGGCTGGAAGCAGCCCGAGGACTGCCAGCAGCCCGAGGTCGGGGAGCCGGAGACCTCCTACGACACCACCTGCGACGAGCTGATCCTCACGGTGGCCAACCCGAAGGACGGCGTCAGCCTCACCTCGACGTTCACGCCGAGCACCGGCCAGCCGAAGACGGTGACCTTCGAGCCGGGCAGCACGAAGACCGTGACGTTCCCGGCCGCCGAGGGGCTCAGCGTCGTCGTCACCGGTGACCTGGAGTCGGCGAAGCCGATCGCGTGGACCGCCCCCGAGGGCGGCTGCGACGACGGCGGCGAGGGCGGCGAGGGCGGCGGCCTCCCGGTCACCGGCGCGGCGGCCGGCGGCATCGCCGCCGGCGCGGCGGCCCTGCTCGCCCTGGGCGCGGTGCTGTTCGTCGTCGCCCGCCGGCGTCGGGTGCGCTTCACCGCCTGAGCCGAACCGGGCTGACCCTTCGAGGGCGCGTCGACCGTTCGGTCGGCGCGCCCTCCCCGTTCGGGGGCCGGGGCCCGTCGCCGCCGGCCGACCCGGCGGTCAGGCGCTCGGGGCGCCGACCCGGCTCGGCGACGGACCGCCGCTGCGGGACACGCCGCACGGCGACCGCGGCGAACTCCACCCGGGCCGGGGCCCTCGTCGGAGGTGACCAGCAGCACGTCGTGGTCGAAGCGGCGGGCGGTGGCCCGCGTCAGCCCTTCTCCAGGTACTCCGCGCGCTCCTCGTCGACCAGGGCGGCCACCGACGCGGCCAGCGCCGGGTGCCGGGCCAGCTCCGGGTCCTCCTCGACCAGGGTGATCGCCTCGGCGCGGGCGTCGCGGATCAGGTCGGCGTCGCGCAGCAACGAGAGCAGCCGCAGGTGCGAGCGGCGCCCCGACTGGGTGGCACCCAGCACGTCGCCCTCCCGGCGCTGCTCCAGATCCAGCTCGGCCAGCTTGAACCCGTCGGTGGTGGAGGCCACCGCGTCGAGCCGCTCCCGCGCGGGCGTGCCCTCCAGCGCCTCGCTGACCAGCAGGCAGAGCCCCGGGGCGGACCCCCGACCGACCCGGCCGCGCAGCTGGTGCAGCTGGGAGACGCCGAACCGGTCGGCGTCGAGCACGATCATCACGGTCGCGTTCGGCACGTTGACGCCGACCTCGACCACGGTCGTGGCGACCAGCACGTCGAGGTCGCCGTCGGCGAAGGAGCGCATCACCGCGTCCTTCTCGTCGGTCGGCAGCCGCCCGTGCAGCACGCCGATGCGCAGGCCGTGCAGCGGCCCCTCGGCGAGCAGCGGCGCGACCTCGGTGACCGCCATCGGCGGCCGGCGCCCGTTGTCGTCCTCCGACGGCGGCTCCTCCTCGCTCGCCGGCCCCTCGCCGATGCGGGGGCAGACGACGTACGCCTGGTGGCCGGCGGCCACCTCCTCGCGCACCCGGCGCCAGGCCCGGTCCAGGAAGGCCGGCTTCTCGGCGACCGGGACCACGTGCGAGGCGATCGGCGAGCGGCCCTGCGGCAGCTGGGACAGCGTGGAGGTCTCCAGGTCGCCGTAGACGGTCATCGCCACCGTGCGCGGGATCGGGGTGGCCGTCATCACCAGCACGTGCGGGGGCTGCTCGGCCTTGGCGCGCAGCGCGTCGCGCTGCTCCACGCCGAAGCGGTGCTGCTCGTCGACCACCACCAGGCCGAGGTCGGCGAAGTCGACGCCCTCGTAGAGCAGGGCGTGGGTGCCGAGCACGATGCCGGCGGCGCCGCTGGCGACCTCGGTCAGCGCCCGCCGGCGGGCCACCGCGCCCAGCGAGCCGGTGACCAGCTCGACCCGGGTGGCGTCGTCGGCCGCGCCCAGCTCGCCGGCCCGCCCGAGCGGCCCGAGCAGGTCGAGGATGCCCCGGTGGTGCTGCGCGGCGAGCACCTCGGTCGGGGCCAGCAGCGCGGCCTGCCCGCCCGCGTCGACCACCTGGAGCATCGCGCGCAACGCGACCACCGTCTTGCCGGAACCGACCTCGCCCTGCAGCAGCCGGTGCATCGGGTGGGCCGTGGCCAGGTCCGCCGCGATCTCCACCCCCACGTCGCGCTGGCCGGGCGTCAGCTCGTAGGGCAGCCGGGCGTCGAAGGCGTCGAGCAGGCCGCCGGGCCGCGCCGGGCGGGGCCGGGCCGGCGAGGCGGCGGCGCGGTGCTTGCGCTGCACCAGGGTGAGCTGCACGGCGAACGCCTCGTCCCACTTGAGCCGGTGCCGGGCCCGGTAGAGCGCCTCCTTGCTGGTCGGCCTGTGGATCTCGCGCAGCGCCGTGCCGATGCCGCCCAGGTTGCGGCTCGCCCGCAGGGTCGCGGGCAGCGGGTCGTCCGGCGCGGTGAACGTGTCCAGCACCACCCGGACGCAGCGGGCGATCACCCAGGTGGGCACGGCCGCGGCGGCCGGGTAGACCGGGATCAGCGCGCCCGCGAACTCCTCGATCTCCTCGTTGGCCGCCGCCTCGCCGTCGCCGCCCTCGCCGAGCAGGACGTATTCCGGACCGTTGAGCTGCCGCCGGCCCCGGAACTCGGTGACCTTGCCGGCGAAGAGCCCCCACCGGCCGGGACGCAGCTCACGCTCGCGCCAGGCCTGGTTGCCGAAGAAGGTCAGCGTCAGGGTGCCGCCCGAGCCGTCGCCGACCGTGACCTCCAGCAGGTTGCCCCGGCGCTGGCGCATCGGGCGTACGGCGGTGCGCTGCACCTGGGCCAGCACGGTGACCTGCTCGCCGACGTCGAGCGAGCGGATGTCGGTGTGCTCGCCGCGCTCGTCGTAGCGGCGCGGGAAGTGGTAGATCAGGTCGCCGGCGGTGTGCAGGTCGAGGTGCCCGGCGAGGGCCTTCGCGGTCTTCTCGCCGACCAGCTTCTTCAGCGGCGTGTCCATCGTGGACGGCTCGGACGTCATTCGACCCCCACCAGGAGCGGATAGTGCGGTTGCCCACCCGGGTAGGCCTGCACCTCGACGAACGGCCAGCGCCGACCGACGTGCTCGCGGACCGCGTCGGCCAGCCCGGCGGGGGCGTCGGCCCCGGAGAGCAGCGTCACCAGCTCGCCGCCGCCGCCGAGCATCCGGTCGACCACGGCGGCGCAGGTGTCGGCCAGGTCGGCGCCGATCAGGTGCACCTCCCCCTCGACCAGCGCCAGCACGTCGCCCGGGCGGCACGGGCCGGCCACGGTCAGCGCCTCGCGGCGGGCGTAGCAGACCTCGGCGTAGCGGCAGGCCCCGGCCGCCTCGGCCATCGCGATCACGTCGTCCTCGAAGCGTCGCCCCAGGTCGCGCACCGCGAGGGCGGCCAGCGCCTGCACGGGCGAGCGGGTCGGCACCACGCTGACCTTGATGCCGAGCGCGTGCGCCTCCCGGGCGGCGGCGCTCGCCACCGCCTGCGTGTCGGGGTCGTTGGGCAGCACCACCACGCGGGCCGCCCCGGTGACGCGGATCGCGTCCACCAGCTCGCCGATCGACGGGTTGCCGGGCACCACCGTCGCGCCCTCGCCGGCGAAGAGCCCGGCGATGCCCGCGCCGGTGGCCACCACCACGGCGGCCCGCCCGTCCGCGGCCACGGCAGGCGGCACCGGTGCGAGCTGGTCGGCGAAGCGGGTCACCGAGATCCGGTGCGGCCGGCCGGCCACCACGCCCGCCTCGATCGCCGCGCCCACGTCGTTGACGTGCACGTGCACGTTCCAGGTGCCCGTGCCGGCGCTGCCGTCGCCGACGACCACCAGCGAGTCGCCCAGCGCGGCCAGTTCGGCGCGCAGCCGGGCCACCTCCTGCGGCCCGGCGTCGAGCAGGTACTGCACCTCGTACGCGTACTCCTCGGAACCGGTCTCGCGGACGGCGGTGGCCGGCGGACGGACCGGGCGCGGCGCGGGCGCGGGCGCGGGCCGCTCGGGGCTCTCGCCGGTCACGACCTCGACCAGGGCGTCGAGCAGCAGGCACAGACCCCGGCCGCCGGCGTCCACCACGCCGGCCCGGGCCAGCGCCGGGAGCTGCTCGGGGGTGCGCGCCAGGGCGTGCGCCGCCCCGCCCGCCGCCGCCCGGGCCACCGCGCACAGGTCGTCGCTGTCAACGCACCCGGCGGCGTGCGCCGCGGCGGCGACGACGCTGAGCAGCGTGCCCTCGACGGGGCGGGCGACCGCGGCGTAGGCGGCGGCCGTGCCGTCGCGCAGGGCGGCGGCCAGCTCGCGCCCCCGCACGGCCGGCACGGCGGCCACGGCGTCGGCGAAGCCGCGCAGGATCTGCGACAGGATCACCCCCGAGTTGCCCCGCGCGCCCAGCAGCGCGCCCCGGGCCATCAGCCGCAGCGCGTGCCCGTGCGCGGTCGGCCCGTCCTCGGGGAGGGTGCCGAGGTCCATCGCGAGCGCCTGCTGGGCGGAGGTGAGGGTGAGCACCATGTTGGTGCCGGTGTCACCGTCGGGCACCGGGTAGACGTTGAGGTCGTCGATCTCGCCCTGGTGACGCTTGAGCGCGACCAGCCCGCCCGCGCACCAGCGGCGGACCGCGGCGGCGTCGAGGGTGTCCAGCACGGCGAGAAGCCTACTGGCGCGCACCGACACGCGCCGGGGTCGCCGGCACTCGCGCGGCGTGTCCGGCCGTCCGCGCGCACCCGCCGTCCGCGTGGCCCGTCCCAGCGCGGCGACGACGCAGGGGCCGGTACGGTCGCGCCCCTGCCGGGCGCGACGCGTCGGGCCGGCGGGCGCACGGGAGCGCGGCGAGGGCGCCGGCTCGGGCCGCCGTCCGGGGCCGGTTGGTCGGCACCCGGGCCATCGGGTAACCTGGCCAGGTTGCCCGGGCTGCGCCTGGCGGCGACCTCATGAACGTTTCAATCCCAGGAGTATCCCGTGGCTAGCGTGTGCGACGTCTGTGGCAAGGGACCGGGCTTCGGCCACAACGTGTCCCACTCGCACCGGCGGACCAACCGCCGCTGGAACCCGAACATCCAGTCGGTGCGTACCCCGGCCGGTGGCGGCAACACCAAGAAGTTGAAGGTCTGCACCTCCTGCATCAAGGCGGGCAAGGTCACCCGCGCCTGACGCGGTAGGCCCCACCCCTCATCACTCGTCATTGCCGGCGGGCCGTCACGGCCCGCCGGCTCTGTCGCGTCCGCCGGCCGACGCCTCCGCGGCGCACGGCGGGCGTGCAGCGCGACGCGTCGCGGCGCCCCGGCGACGGCCGGAGCGGCCCGCGACGGGGCCAGCGCGTCCGGGGGCGGGTCAGAGCGTCCGGGCGAAGGAGATGCAGCCCGGGGCGTCGCGGTAGAAGCCGAAGTTCGGGATCCGCTCATAGCCGGCCGCCGTGTACATGGCGATGGCCTCGGGCTGCTTGTCGCCGCACTCCAGGACGATCCGCTTGCGCCCGTGCTCCCGCGCGGAGCGCTCCACCGCCGCCAGCACCGCCCGGGCCACGCCCCGGCCCCGGGCCGCCGGCGCGGTGTACATCCGCTTCAGCTCGGCGGTGTCGCCCTCGTCACCGTGGCTGCGCCAGCCGCCGCAGCCCACCGGCTCGCCGCCGAGGTGGGCGACGAGGAAGGCCCCGGCGGGCGGCTCGAACTCGCCCGGGTCGACCGGGGTCTCGTCGCCGCTGCCGCCGTACCGGGCACCGAGGTCGGCCAGGGCGGCCCGGATCAGTCGCCGCGCCACCGGCGAGTCGAAGCGCTCGGCCCGAATCTCGATCTCACTCACGCAGTAAAGGCTACGACTCTGGTCGGCCCTTACCGGAAGTGGTCCCAGCCAGCGGGTCCGTCGTACGGGCGCCCGTCGACCGTCACGCCCGAGCCCTCCGCGACCCGCCCGATCGGCCGCCAGTCCGGCGGCAGCGCCACCGCCGACGGGAAGGTCGCGGCCAGCGCGTGGTCGTCGCCCCCGGCGAGGAGCCAGGAGTACGGGTCGACGCCGAGCGCCTGGGCGGCGTCGCGCATCTGCCGGGGCACCTCGAAGGCGTCCCGGCGCACGTCCACCGCGACCCCGCTCGCCTTCGCGACGTGCCCGACGTCGGCGAGCAGCCCGTCCGACACGTCGATCATGGAGGTGGCGCCGAGCCGGGCGGCGTGCGGCCCCGCCGCGTAGGGCACCTCGGGCCGCCGGCAGGCCTCCACCAGCAACCGGGGCGTACGGAAGCCCCGGGAGAGCACGGTCAGCCCGGCCGCCGCGTACCCGATGCGGCCGGCCAGGGCCAGCACGTCACCGGGCCGCGCGCCGGAGCGCGTCACCGGCGGCCGGCCGCCCAGGTCGCCGAGGGCCGTGACCGCGATGGTCAGCGTGGGGCTGGCCGACATGTCCCCGCCCACCACGCTCGCGCCGACCTTCGCCGCCTCGGCGGCCAGCCCGTCGGCGAGCTCCTCGGCCCAGCCGGTCTCCAACTCCGGCGGCATGCAGAGCGCCACCAGCAGCGCGGTCGGCTGCGCCCCCATCGCGGCGATGTCCGCCAGGTTCGCCGCCGCCGCCCGGTGGCCGACGTCACGCGCGCCGGACCAGTCCCGCCGGAAGTGCCGGCCCTCCACCAGCACGTCGGTCGAGGCCACGACCCGGGCGTCCGGGGCGGCCACCACCGCCGCGTCGTCCCCGGGACCGAGCAGAACCGTCGATCCGTACGACAACCGGGCGGTCACCCGGTCGATCAGGCCGAACTCGCCGACCCCCGCGACACTCATACCGGCCCTCCGCCGCGCTCGCTCACCGCTTCTCCTCGACCACCGATAGGGATCAGACCTGGTCCGTAAGGTACTTTCTCCCTTCGGGCCGCCCCGCAGGCGGCGACGGACGGAGGTCGAGTCGTGGTACAGGCGTACATCCTCATCCAGACGGAGGTCGGCCGCGCGCGCGACGTGGCCGGTCTCATCTCTGACCTTGCCGGCGTGGTACGCGTCGACGCCGTCACCGGGCCGTACGACGTGGTCGTGCTCACCGAGGCGAACACCGTCGACGAACTCGGCAAACTCATCGTCAGCAAGGTGCAGATGGTGCCCGGCATCACCCGCACCCTCACGTGTTCGGTGGTGCGCCTGTAAGTGGACAAGATCACTGACTCTCCCGTGACCGATTCCGACCAGCCGGACGAGGTGGCCCCCGACCGGCCGGCCCGCGACCGGACGACCCGGGGCGCCGCGCTGATCGCGACGCTGATCGCGCTGCCGGTCACCGTGCTGGTGGGCGCGCTCGCGTTCACCCAACTCTCCCCCGACGAGCGGGCCGAGCCGGCCGCCACGCCGAGCGCGACCGCCACGAGTGTCGGCCCGCGCTCCACCGCCCCGGTCGAGATGGCCGCGCCGGCGCTGGCCGAGCGCCCCGCCACGGTCTGCCGGGCCCTGCTCTCCCAACTGCCGGCCACGGTCAACGACCTGCCGCAGCGCCCCGTCACCGCCGGCCCGGAGCAGAACGCCGCGTACGGCGATCCGGCGCTCACCGTCGCCTGCGGTGGCACGGAGCCGGCCGTCGGCGACACGGACGACGTCTGGACGGTCAACAAGGTCTGCTGGTACGCCACCGAGCAGTCCGACGCCACCGTGCTCACCACCCTGGACCGGGAGACCGCCGTCACGGTCCGCGTGCCGCGCTCCTACGGGCAGGCGTTGCAGTGGGTCGCGCCCGTCTCCGACACCATCGTGGCCTCGGTACCCTCCGGCGGCGACGCCCCGAGCGGCTGCCGGAACTGACCGACGCTCCCCGGCCCACCGTGCCCCGGGGGCACTGCGGAAAAGGGCCCGTTCCCCGCGCCGTGCGGGAACGGGCCCTTTTCGCTGCCGCTGTCAGTGCAGGCCCACGCCGCGGTGCAGGGCGGTGCGGATGAGGCGGTGGACCAGCTTCGGGTACTCCAGGCCGGAGGCCGCCCACATCCGGGGGAACATCGACGTCGGCGTGAAGCCCGGCATCGTGTTGATCTCGTTGAGGTAGACGTCCAGGTCGGGGGTGACGAAGAAGTCGACCCGGGCCAGCCCGGCGCAGTCGAGCGCGGTGAAGGCGCGGACGGCGTACTCGCGGACCTGGCGGGTCACCCGCTCCGGCAGGCCGGCGGGGATGTCGTACTCGCAGGCGGACTCGGAGTCGATGTACTTCGCCTCGAAGTCGTAGAAGTCGTAGTCCCCGACCACCCGGACCTCGGCGAGCACGGAGGCCTCCGGCGCCCCGCCGGCCTCGCCCTCCAGCACGCCGCACTCGATCTCGCGGCCGACGATCGCCCCCTCGATGAGCACCTTCGGGTCGATCTGCCGGGCGGTGGCGACCGCCGCGTCGAGGTCGGCCCAGTCGTCGACCTTGCTGATGCCGAACGACGAACCGGCCCGCGACGGCTTCACGAACACCGGCAGGCCGAGCCGCTCCTTGTCCGCCTCGCTCAGCGTCATCCCGTTGCGCAGCACGGCGTACGGGCCGACGGGGATGCCCTCGGCGGCGCAGAGCTTCTTGGTGAACTCCTTGTCCATGGCGGCGGCGGAGGCGAAGACGTTCGCCCCGACGTACGGGATGCCGGCCATCTCCAGCATGCCCTGGATGGTGCCGTCCTCGCCGTACGCGCCGTGCAGCACCGGGAAGACCACGTCGACGTCGGCGAGCGCCCGGGGCCCCTCGGTGGGGTCGAGCACCATGAGCCCGTTGCCGGTCGGGTCGGCGCGCAGCACGATGTCGGTGCCGGAGTCGGCGGTGATCTCCGGCAGCCGGCGCGCGTCGATCGCCAACTGCCCGGGGTCGCCGCTGGTCAGCACCCACCGGCCGGCCCGGGTGATGCCCACCGGCACCACCTCGAACTCGTCCGGGTCGAGGGCGCCGAGAACGCTGCCGGCGCTGACGCAGGAGATGCCGTGCTCCGGGCTGCGGCCGCCGAACACGATCGCCACGCGGGTCCTGCCTGGGGTGGTCACTGCGTCACCTCTTCGTACGCGACTGCTCCGGTCGTGGCGCTCACCCGGTTGACCTTACTGTGCGTGGCGGGCGCCGGATGCCGATACCCGGGGAGAGCCGAGCCGTGGCGGCATTCGGTCAACAAAGGATATACGTAGCGTTACCACGCACCCGGCGATGCGGGGCGGTGACGGCGCCGGGCGCCCACTACGCTGCACGTCCTATGAGCGCTGATCCCCTCATCGAGTCCCTGTCGGCGGCGCTGGACGCCCGCCCCGACGACCTGCCGCTGCGGCTGCACCTCGCCGCGCTGCTGCTCGACTCCGGCCGGGCCGGGGAGGCGATCGCACAGGTCGGGCAGGCGCTCGCCCGGGATCCGGGCAGCGCCGAGGCGCAGGCGTTGATGCAGCGGGCGCTGGCGGGCCCCGTACCGCCGCCGCCCCCGGCGGATCCGCGACCGCCGGCGCGGCGCGCGGCGCCGGACGGGCCCGGCGGCGCCGCCGCGACCGCCGACCACGATCCCCTCGCGGCCTACGAGCAGGAGCTGGCCGACGTGGTGCCGCCGCGCTTCGCCCGCGCCGGCGACGAGCCGGAGCCGGTGGCGGGCGACGCCGACCGGGTGTACGACGTGGAGTCCTCCGGCATCCGGCTGGCCGACGTGGGCGGTATGGCTGCGGTCAAGGAGCGTCTGGAGCTGGCCTTCCTCGGCCCGCTGCGCAACCCGGAGCTGCGCAGGATGTACGGCAAGAGCCTGCGGGGCGGCCTGATGCTCTACGGCCCGCCCGGCTGCGGCAAGACGTTCCTGGCCCGGGCGGTCGCTGGGGAGATGGGCGCGAAGTTCATCTCCCTGTCCATCGTGGACGTGCTGGACATGTGGATGGGCAACTCGGAGCGCAACCTGCACGAGCTGTTCCAGGCGGCCCGCCGCAACGCGCCGTGCGTGCTCTTCCTCGACGAGGTCGACGCGCTGGGGCACAAGCGTTCACAGGTCGGCTCCAGCTCGATGCGGACGCTGGGCAACCAGCTGCTGGCGGAGCTGGACGGGATGGAGGGCAGCAACGAGGGGGTCTTCGTGCTGGCAGCCACCAACACCCCCTGGGATGTCGATCCGGCGCTGCGCCGGCCCGGGCGGCTCGACCGGGTGGTGCTGGTGCTGCCGCCCGACGCCGAGGCGCGCCGGTCCATCCTGGAGTACCACCTGCGGGAGCGGCCGATCGCGGGGATCGACCTGCGGAAGATCGTCGCGGCCACCGAGGACTACTCGGGCGCCGACCTGGCCCACCTCTGCGAGACGGCCGCCGAGTTCGCGATGGCCGACTCGGTACGCACCGGCGAGGTGCGGATGATCGAGCACCGGGACCTGGAGCGGGCGGTCAGGGAGGTCCGGCCGTCGACGAAGCCGTGGATGGCCACCGCCCGCAACGTGGCGATGTTCGCCAACGAGGGGGGCGTCTACGACGATCTGGTGGCCTACCTGAAGCGGCGCAGGATGCTGTGACGCTCCCTGCGGCTCCCAAACGGGACCGCCGCCTGACGGGACCGCCGCCTGACGGGACCGCCGCCTGACGCCGGACGGCCCGGCGGGGCGCCGGGCCGCGCCTCCCGCCGGGCCGGGCCGCCTGCCGGATGATGTTCCGCCCGGCGGGGCCGTCTCCGTCGACCGCACCGCGGGCGGCGTCAGCCGCGCGCGTGCCGCCGGCCGATGGCGATCACCTTGACCCGCTGCCGGCCGGCCCGCACCATGCCGAGCGCCATGAACGCGCCCGCGATCCGGTCGGCCGCCTCCCGGCTGCTCGCCCCGACCACCTGACGGCGCCGCTCGGGGCAGTTGCGTTCGTCGCGGCCGGCGCTCTCGGTCGGCCGTACGTCGGTGAGCACCACCAGGAACCGCGTCATCGGAGCCCGCCGGCGCGGTCGGCGCGGGTCTGTCGAGCAGTACGCACGTCGAATCCCTTCCGGCGAGCGGGCCACGGGGCGTGGCACGCGGCGATCGGGTACGGGGGAGAAACCCGATCGCCGCGCGCCCCATCCCCTCCGGTCACTCACCACCACCGTCGCCACGACAACCGGCGGTGAGGACGCGATGACAGACTGACATGTATACAGCCATGAATGCAACTCTCATCGGCGTTCTCTCATCTACACCTTCCCGGAAAGATGTGCGACGATCGATGCATGGCTCCCAAGACCGCCCGTGCCCGGCGACTGGGCATCGCGCTGCGTACCCACCGGGAAGCCGCCGGCCTCACGCTGGAGGCGGCGGCGGACGAGATCAGCAGCACCCGCAGCACCCTGTCCCGCTACGAGAACGCACAGACGCTGGTCAGCCCGGCCACCGTGCGCGCCCTGCTCACCCTCTACGGCGTCGGCGCGGACGAGGTCGCCGCCGCCGTTCAGCTCGCCAAGGACGCGCGCAAGCCCGGCTGGTGGGTGTCGTACTCGTACCTGCTGGACCGGCGCACCATCGACTTCATCGCGCTCGAGGCCGAGGCGACCGGCATCGCCAACTTCGAGCCGTCGGTGGTGCCGGGGCTGTTGCAGACCGCCGACTACATCCGGGGCGTGATGCGGGGCGGTCCGCACACCCTCGGCGACGACGAGGTGGAGCAGCGGGTCCAGTTCCGGCTGGACCGGCAGCAGCGGCTGACCAGCGACCAGCCGCCGATCCTGGACGCGATCATCGACGAGGGCGCGCTGCTGCGACCCGTCGGCGACCGGTCGGTGATGGAGGCACAGCTGCACCACCTGGTCAAGATGGGCGAGCTGCCCAACATCACCGTCCAGGTGATCCCGCTCGCCGCCGGCTACCACCGGGGCACCCGGGGCTCGCTGCACATCCTGGAGTTCGCGGACCCGGAGGACCCGATCATCGCCTCGGTGGAGACGGTGGCCGGGCAGATGGTCCTCGACCGGCCGGGCGACCTGCGTACCTGCACCAAGATCATGGAGCACCTGCGGACCGTCGCGCTCAGCCCGGCGGCCAGTCGCGACCAGCTCCTCCAACTGTTGAAGGGACGGTAGGACCATGACACCGACGATCAGCGCGGCGCTGGCCGTGGCGCGGTGGCGCAAGAGCAGCCGCAGCGGCGACGAGGGGGCGTGCGTGGAGATGGCGGTGCTCCCGGGAACGGTCGCCGTCCGCGACTCCAAAGACCCCGGCGGCCCCGCCCTGCTCTTCCCGCCGGCCGCGTGGGCCGCCTTCGCCGGGGCGCCGCCCCGGCACTGACCCCTCCTCCGGAAGGCGCCGGCGCGCCCGCTGACCAGGTCGCGCCGGTGCCTCGCCGGCGACGGTCCCACCGATGGGAGCCGGTGGGGCCGTCGCCCGGCGGGGTTCGGCCCCGCGCGACGACCGGCCGGCCGAACCGCCGGGCCACCGGAGCGCGCCCGCCCGACGGGGAGGCGGGCGGGTCAGCCCGCGACGACCGGGCGGGGCGCGGGACCCGCCCGCAGCGCCTCCAGCGCCGCGATGGCCACGCCCCGGGCGCCGGCCATGTCCCGCTCGGGCACCAGAGCGAAGGTCGCCGACGCGGCCTGCTCCTCCCGGAGCACCGTGTGCTCCCGCACCGTCGCGAGGAACCAGTCCCGGAAGTCGGGGGCGGCCTCCACCACCCCGCCACCGACGAAGTACGCGTGCGGATCGGTGAAGTTGGCCGCCACGGTGAAGAGCCGGCCCAGCGCCATCGCCTGCTGGGTGAACACCTCCCGGGCGAGCGCGTCGCCGCGCTCGGCGTAGCCACGGAGCAGCTTGGCCGCCCGCTCCGGCGCCTCGCCGGTCAGCGGGTGGTCGGGAAAGCGACCCAGCCAGTACGGCAGCAGGTTCCGCCCGATCGCGGTCAGCGACGCCACGCTCTCCGCGTCCCCCGCGAAGCCGCAGGCGCACGTGGGCACCGGCTGGTCCGGCGCGAGCAGCCCGGTCAGCGGGATGTGCACGTGCCCCAGTTCGCCGGCCATCCCCGCCGCGCCGGCGACCACCCGGCCCGCCTCGACCACGCCCCCGCCCAGTCCCGTGCCGACGATGGCCGACACGGACGAGCGGCGCATCGCCTCCGCGCCGAAGTACGTGTGGTGGGCGTAGAGCGCGGCGGCGTTGCCGTCGTTGTGGTAGAGCACCGGCAGGCCGAGCCGCCGCTCCAACGCGGTCCGCACGTCGTAGCCGCGCCAGGCGGGCTGGGAGAAGTTGGTCGACCCCCGGGAGGAGATCACCCCGGTGGCGCTCGCCGGCCCGGGCGTGTCCAGCCCGACCGCGCGCACCGCCGCGCGGGGCACCCCGGTCAGCGCCAGCACCCCGTCGAACGCGCGGGCCAGCGCCTCGATCGCCGCCGCCGGGCCGGCGCGTACCTCGCTCGGGTTCTCCACCAGGCCGTCCACCAGGAAGCGACCGTCCAGGGTGAGCACGGTGGCGTTGTTGCTGGTGCCCCCGTTGTCCAGCCCGACGACCACCGGCACGTCCGCACCGCCCACGACAACCCGCCTCCCGCCGCCACGCCTGACGTGAGGCTAGTGCCCCGCCCTCGGCCCCGCCAGGCAGCGCCGGGCGGTCCCATCGACGGGGCAGCTCGACAGCGCCACGACGCGGGCACGCCGGCCGGCCGGGTGCCCGCCCGCGACGGGCCGCAGGTCAGCCCGGGCGGCGGGCCGTGACGGCGACGGCGTCCCGCTCGTCGTCGCGGAGCACGGTGGGGTGCAGGCCCACGGCGGTCAGCGCCGCGCGCAGCGCGTCCACCTGGGTCTCCCCCGCCTCCACCACCAGGTGCCCGCCCGGGGCCAGCCAGCGCGCCGCGCCCTCGGCCACGCGACGCAGCACCGCCAGCCCGTCCGGCCCGCCGTCGAGGGCCACCGGCGCCTCGTGCAGCCGCGCCTCCGGCGGCATCAGCGCCACCGCCGCCGTCGGCACGTACGGGGCGTTGGCCAGCACCAGGTCCAGCCGGCCCCGCCAGCGCACCGGCAGCGGGTCGTACAGGTCGCCCTCGAAGACCGGGACGGCCAGCGGGGCGAGGTTGCGCCGGGCGCACGCCACGGCGGCGGGGTCCACGTCGGCGGCGGCCAGCCAGCGCGGCGCGAGCCGGCGGGCCAGGGCCACGGTGGTGGCGCCGGAACCGCAGCACAGGTCCACGACGGCCGCCGCCGGCCCGGTCACCGCGACGGCGGCGTCGACCAGCAGGGCGGTACGCGCACGCGGCACGAACACGCCGGGGTCGACGGCGATCCGTTCGCCGCAGAACTCGGCCCAGCCGAGCACGTGCTCCAGCGGCAGCCCGGCGACCCGGCGCTCGACCAGGTCGGCCAGCGCCTCGGCCGAGTCGGCGGCGGCGATCAGCAGCTCCGCCTCGTCCTCGGCGTAGACGCAGCCCGCGGCGCGCAGCCGGTGCACGAGGGCGGGCCGATCGGGGCGGAAGGAGAAGACGGTCATGGAGGACCTCCGGGCCCGGCGCGGGGTGTCAGCGGCTGGCGTCCAGCGCGGCGGCCACGTCGGCGACCAGGTCGACGGGATCCTCGACGCCGCAGGAGAGCCGGACAAAGCCGGGCGGGGTGTCGTCGCCCCACTGGGCCCGCCGGTCCGCCGTGGTGTGCAGGCCGCCGAAGGAGGTGGCGGCGGCCACGAGCCGGGCCGCGTCGAGGAACCGCGCCACCCGCGCGGCGTCGCCGAGGTCGAAGCAGAGCACCCCGGGAATCCGTCGCATCTGGACCGACGCCACCGGGTGGGCCGGGTCGCCGGGCAGCCCCGGCCAGCGCACGCCGGTCACGTCGTCGCGCCCCGCGAGCAGCTCGGCGAGGGCCCGCGCGTTGGCGGTCTGCCGGGCCAGCCGCAGGTCCAGGGTGGCCAGCGACCGGTGGGCGAGCCAGGCGTCGAACGCGCCGGGCACCGCCCCGGTGGCGTTCCGCCAGGCGGTGACCGCGTCGCGCAGCTCGGCCGAGCGCGTCGCCACGTAGCCGATCAGCAGGTCGGAGTGCCCCGTCAGGGCCTTCGTCCCGGAGGCCACCACGACGTCGGCGCCCAGGTCCAGCGGACGCTGCCCGAGCGGCGTGGCCGTGGTGTTGTCGACCGCGACCAGGGCGCCGGCGGCGCGCGCCCGGGCGGCCAGCGCCGCCACGTCCGCGACGTCCAGGCCCGGGTTGGCCGGGGTCTCCAGCAGCACCAGGCGTACGCCGTCGAACGCCGGGTGCGGGCCGGCGGTCGGGGCGAGGAGCACCCGTACGCCGATGCCCTCCAGCGTGTCGGCGGCGAAGGCCCGGACGGAGAAGTAGCCGTCCGACGGCAGCACCACGGTGTCGCCCGGCCGCAGCACCGTCAACAGCAGCCCGGTGATCGCGGCCTGCCCGCTGGCGAAGACCCGGCAGTCGCCGCCCTCCAGCTCCCCGACCGCCGCCTCCAGCAGCCGCCGGGTGGGGTTGTCCGGCCGGCCGTAGCCGTCGGGCGCCGCCGCCGGCCCCGCCCACGGGTCCAGGTGGTACGGCGCGGCGAACACCGGCCCGGGCAGGAACGGCTGGCCGGGGGCCGGCTCGGGCAGGCCGGCGCGGACGCAGCGGGTGCCGTCCCGGTCTTCGGTCATGTCCCTCACTCCGGCTTGGTGGTGCGGCTCATCAGGGCCTCGACGGCGAGTCGCGGGTCCATGCCCTCGTGGCAGACCAGCTCGACCTGCTCGGTGATCGGCATCTCCACCGCGTGCGCGCGGGCCAGGTCGCGCAGGGCCAGCGCGCTCTTGACGCCCTCGGCGGTCTGCCGGGTCGCGATGCGGGCCTCCTCCAGGGTCGCGCCCCGGCCGAGGTGCTCGCCGAAGGTGCGGTTGCGGGCCATCGGCGACGAGCAGGAGGCGACGAGGTCTCCCATCCCGGCCAGGCCGGCGAAGGTGAGCGGGTCGGCGCCCAGGGCGACGCCGAGCCGGGCCGTCTCGGCCAGTCCCCGGGTGACCAGCATGGCCCGGGTGTTGTCGCCGAAGCCCATCGCCACGGCGATGCCGTACGCCAGGGCGATCACGTTCTTCACCGCGCCGCCCAGCTCGCAGCCGATGACGTCGTCGTTGGTGTACGGACGGAAGTAGGGCGTGGTGATTGAGCGCTGCACCAGCGTGGCCCGGTCGGCGTCGGTGCAGGCGACCACGGTGGCGGCGGGCTGCTCGGCGGCGATCTCCGGGGCCAGGTTGGGGCCGGAGACCACCACCACGCGGTCGGCGGCGACTCCGGCGGTCTCCACGATCACCTCGCTCATCCGCCTGGTGGTGCCCAGCTCGATGCCCTTCATCAGCGACACCAGGGTGGCGTCCGGATGCAGGTGCGCAGTCCACTCGGCCAGGTTGCCGCGCAGCGTCTGCGACGGCACCGCCAGCACCACCTGCTCGGCGCCGGTGATCGCCTCGGCGGCGTCGCCCGTCGCCGTGACCCGCGACGGCAGCAGCACGTCCGGCAGGTACTCCGGGTTGCGCCGCTCGGCCCGGATCGTGTCGGCGACCGCCTGACGGCGGGCCCAGACGGTGACGTCCCGGCCGGCGTCGGCCAGGATCTTGGCGAACGCGGTGCCCCACGAGCCGGCCCCCAGGACCGCGACGTGCCCGCTCACGCCGCCGCCCCCGGCCGCCGCCGCTCGCCGGCGGGACGGGCCGGGCGTTCCCACAGTGGGGGCGGGGTGCCGCCCCGGATCTCGGTGAGCATGTCACGAAGGCGCAGCATGATGGTGTCGGTCATCTCCTCGAGGACGGCCTTCGTCGGAGTCGACCCGGCCCACCGGCCCAGGTCGATGGGGGGCCCGGCGACCACGGTCACCGGGATCCGGGGGCGCGGGTCCAGTCGGGACCGGCGCGGGTCGAACATCCGCTCCGGGCCCCACATGACGAGCGGGACCACCGGCGCCCCGGTGGCGAGCGCGAGCCGGGCGGCACCGGTCTTGCCCTTCATCGGCCACAGCTCCGGATCGCGGGTGATGGTGCCCTCCGGGTAGATCACCACGGCGCCGCCCTGGTCGAGCGCGGCGACGAGGTGGTCCAGCGACCGCACCGCCTCCACGGTGTTGCGCTCGACCGGGATCTGCCGGCACCGGTGCAGGATCCAGCCGATCACCGGGACCCGGAACACGCTGGCCTTGCCGAGGAACTGCGGCCAACGGCCGGAGTCGTAGACGAAGTGGGCCGCGACGAGCGGGTCGGCGTGCGAGATGTGGTTCGGCACGATGATCACACCGCCGTCGCCGCGCAGGTGCTCCATGCCGCGCCAGGTGCGCCGGGTCCAGACGGTCATCACCGGTTTGACCAGCACCACGGCGAACCATTGCCAGAACCCCAGCCTCGGCCGTGCCACCCGCGCCTCCTCGTGCCGCCCCGCCCCGCACCGGATCCGCACCCGGTGACGCCCCGCAGCGGAAATCATGCCTGCTCGACCCGGGTCCGGCCAGAGAGGGTACCGCCGTGCGGCTGGCAGGATGGCGGTGTGAGTCAGCCGAGGTGGACCGTGGTGGTCCCGGTGAAGCGCCTCGCCGCCGCGAAGAGCCGGCTGCGGGGGGCGCTGCCGGCCGTACCGCACGAGGAGTTGGCGCTGGCCCTGGCCGCCGACACGGTCGCCGCGGTGCGGGCCTGCCCGGCGGTCGCCGGGGTCCTCGTCGTCACCGACGACGCCCGCGTGGCCGAGGCCGCCCGCCGGGCGGGCGCCCGCGCGCTGCCCGACGCCCCCGACGCCGGGCTGAACGCCGCCTTCCGGCACGGCGCGTCGGCCGCGGGCGGCGGCTGGGTGGCCGGGCTGACCGCCGACCTGCCCGCGCTGCGCCCGGCCGAGCTGGCGGCGGCGCTGCGGGCGGCGCAGGCGGCCCCCCGGGGCGTACGCCGGTTCGTGGCCGATGCCCCCGGCCGGGGCACCGTACTGCTGGCCGCGCCGCCGGGCGTGGCCCTGGATCCCCGCTTCGGGGTCGGCTCGGCCGCCGCGCACGCCGCGAGCGGGGCGCTCGCCCTCACCGGGGACTGGCCGAGCCTGCGCCGGGACGTGGACACCGCCGACGACCTGGCCGCGGCGGCCCGGCTCGGGCTGGGGCCCCGCACGGCCGCCCTGGCCGCCGCCGGCTGCGCGGCCTGAGGGGCGTGTAGCGTGCGGGGCATGCAGGGCACGGTGGCCACCTACGACGCGGCGACCCGCAGCGGGACGCTGCTCCTCGACGACGGAACCGAGCTGGCCTTCCCGGCCCGGGCGTTCGATGCCTCCGGGCTGCGGCTGCTCCGCCTCGGTCAGCGGTTGCGCGTCGAGACCGACGCCGCCGGTGAGGTGGTCCGGGTGACATTGCCGACGATGGCCTGAGCGGCTGGCCGAAGTTCATTTTGCGTTAACCGCATCCGGGTGATTATGGGCGGGTGAGCACCCCTCGCAAGCCCTCCGCCAACCGCCCGCACACCGACCCCGCCGCACCCCGCAACGGCGCCCGGTCCCGCGGCGCCGACGGCCGGTTCCACGCCGACCCGGCCGCCGCCACCCCGGCGGAGGCGCCCGCCGCGACCCCGGGCGACGCGCCCGCCGCGACCCCGGGGGAAACGCCCGCCGCGACCGGCACGGCCGACGCCGCCGGTACCGGCGGCGCGGCCGCCTCCGCCGGGCTGGAGGAGGTGCTGGACGCGGCGCCGCCCGCCGAGGTGCCGACGCCCGACCTCGTCGACGGGCCGCCCCCGCCGGAGCCGCTGCCGGAGGACCGCTTCCTCAACCGGGAGCTCTCCTGGCTCGACTTCAACGCCCGGGTGCTGGCGCTCGCCGAGGACCCGCGCACACCGCTGCTGGAGCGGGCCAAGTTCCTGGCGATCTTCGCCAGCAACCTCGACGAGTTCTACATGGTGCGGGTCGCGGGGCTCAAGCGCCGGCTCCAGGCCGGCCTGCCGGTACGCGGCGGCGACCGGATGCCGCTGCGTACCCAGTTGGAGCTGGTCGCCGGCAAGGCCGCGACGCTGGTGGCCCGGCACTCGGCCTGCTTCACCGACGACGTGCTGCCGAAGCTGGCCGCCGAGGACATCCGGATCCTGCGCTGGGCCGACCTGGACGACCCCGAACGGGAGCGGCTGCGCGCGTACTTCCGGGAGCAGATCTTCCCGGTGCTGACCCCGTTGGCGGTGGACCCGGCGCACCCCTTCCCGTACATCTCGGGGCGGTCGCTCAACCTCGCGGTGGCGGTCCGCGACCCCGACGGCGGCTCCGAGTTCTTCGCCCGGGTCAAGGTGCCGAACAACGTGCCCCGCTTCGTCCGGGTGCACCGTGACCTGCCGGGCCTGCGGATGCTGCCGGTGGAGGACCTGATCTCGGTGCACCTGGGGCAGCTCTTCTCCGGCATGCAGGTGGTCGAGTGCCACCTGTTCCGGGTCACCCGCAACGCCGAGGTGGAGGTCGACGAGGACCGCGACGAGGACCTGCTCCAGGCGCTGGAGCGGGAGCTGGCCCGGCGCCGGTTCGGCCCGCCCGTGCGGCTGGAGGTGGCCACCTCGGTCTCCGAGCACGTGCTGGAACTGCTCGTCCGCGAGCTGGACATGCACGACCAGGAGGTGCTGCGGGTGCCCGGCCTGCTCGACCTCTCCGCGCTCTGGCAGCTCTACAACGAGGCGGACCGGCCGGACCTGAAGGACCGGCCGTTCGTGCCGGCCACCCACCCCCGGCTCACCGAGGGCGAGGTGCCCCGCAGCGTCTTCGCGACCCTGCGCGACGGGGACATCCTGGTCCACCACCCGTACCACTCGTTCGCCACCAGCGTGCAGCGCTTCATCGAGCAGGCCGCCGCGGATCCGGACGTGCTTGCCATCAAGCAGACCCTCTACCGCACCAGCGGCGACTCCCCCATCGTGGACGCGCTCGTCGACGCGGCGGCCGCCGGCAAGCAGGTGGTGGTGCTCGTCGAGCTGAAGGCGCGCTTCGACGAGGTGGCCAACATCGGCTGGGCGCGCACGCTGGAGCGCGCCGGCTGTCACGTCGTCTACGGCCTGGTCGGGCTCAAGACACACTGCAAGACCGCCCTGGTCGTACGTCAGGAGGGCAACCAGATCCGCCGCTACTGCCACATCGGCACCGGCAACTACCACCCGAAGACCGCCCGGCTCTACGAGGACTTCGGCATGCTCACCGCCGACCCGGAGATCGGCGCCGACCTGACCGACCTGTTCAACGTGCTGACCGGCTACAGCCGGCAGACCGCGTACCGGCGGCTGCTGGTGGCGCCGCAGGGCATCCGCAGCGGGCTCATCGAGCGCATCGAACGGGAGATCGCGCACGTCCGGCTGGGCATGCCGGGGCTCGTGCAGATCAAGGTGAACTCGCTGGTCGACGAGGAGATCACCGACGCGCTCTACCGGGCCTCCCGCGCCGGCGTCCACGTCGACCTGGTGATCCGGGGCATGTGCACGCTGCGCCCGGGGGTGCCCGGCCTGTCGGAGAACATCCGGGTCCGCTCGATCCTGGGCCGGTTCCTGGAGCACTCCCGGATCTTCCGGTTCGGCAACGACGGCGACGCCGAGTTCTGGATGGGCTCGGCCGACCTGATGCACCGCAACCTGGACCGCCGGGTCGAGGCGCTGGTGCGGGTGAGCGACCCGGTCGCCCGCGCCGAGCTGGACCACGTGCTGACCGCCGCGATGAGCCCGGACGTGGACGCCTTCGAGCTGGCGCCGGACGGCACCTGGAGCCGGCGTACCGGCACGGCCGACGAGCCGCGGGTCCACCTCCAGGAGTTGTTGCTGCGTCGTGTCGGTGGCACGGCGGGCTGACCCGTACGCGCATAGGCTGACCAGATGCTGGATGAGCGGGACGCGGCCGGCCCCGGTCGGAGCTGGCCGACCGCGGGCGGCGACGCGGGGCCGCCGATCCGGGCGGCGGGCGGTGTCGTGTGGCGTCCCGCCGACGACCCCGGGCCGGCCGACGGGCGCGCGCGCGGCGGGGTGTTGGTCTGCCTGGTGCACCGGCCCCGCTACGGCGACTGGTCGCTGCCCAAGGGCAAGCTGGAACGCGGCGAGCATCCGCTGCTCGCCGCCGTCCGGGAGGTGGCCGAGGAGGCCGACGTCCGGGCGGTGCCGCAGGTGCGGCTGCCGACCGTGCGCTACCGCAGCGAGGGCCGCCCGAAGGTGGTCGACTACTGGTCGATGCGGGCGGCGGCCACCGGCGGCTTCCAGCCCGCCACCGAGGTCGATGACGTGCGTTGGCTGGGCGTCGACGAGGCGGTCCGGCTGGTCAGCTACCCGCACGACGCCGAGGTGCTGGCCGCGTTCGCGGCCCTGCCGACGGTCACCGGGACGGTGACGCTGGTCCGGCACGCCCACGCCGGCAAGCGGGCCACCTGGTCCGGCCCCGACACCGCCCGGCCGCTCGACGCGCAGGGCTGGGCGCAGGCCCACGCGCTCGCCCCGCTGGTGGCGCTGTCCCGCCCGGTACGCCTGCTGTCGGCGTCGGCCCGCCGCTGCGTACAGACCCTCGACCCGGCGGCGGCGCTGCTCGACCTGCCGATCGAGGTCGACGGCGACCTGGACGAGCCGCGCCCCGGCCAGCACCCCGACGAGTGCACGCTGGCCGCCGCCGCCCGCCTGGCCGCGCTGGCGGCCACCGGGGAGCCCGCCGGGGTGTGCAGCCAGGGCAAGGTGATCCCGGGCGCCTTGGCCCGCCTCAGCGGGCGGTCGGACGACCTCACCACGCCGAAGGGCGGTGGCTGGCTGCTCGCCTTCGCGGGCGACCGGCTGCTCGCCCTCGACCGCCTCTGACACGGATCAGGCGCCTCGACCGCCTCCGACGCGGATCAGGCCCACCCTCGACCGCCTCCGACGGGGACGACGCGGAGGCGGGTCACCCGGCCGGTCCGCCCCGGGACGGCACGGACGCGGGCGCGTGCGGGCGGGTCAGCCCCGGGGCAGGGTCAGGGTCACCGCGACCGGCAGGTGGTCGCTGGCCGTCCCGGGCGGGGCCGCCGCCTCGCCGGCCGTCAGGTCGGGAGTGACGAAGACGTGGTCGATCTGCTGGCGCGGGGCGTCGGCCGGGCTGGTCGGCAGGGGACGGGCGGCGGCCAGCGCATCGACCAGACCCGCCCGGGTGAACTCCGCGAACGCCGGGTCGCCCGGCTCGGTGTTCAGGTCGCCGGCGACCACCAGGGGCCGGCCGGCCGCGTACCGCACGGCGAAGTCGGCGACCGCCCGGGCCTGGACCACCGGATCCTCGCCGGGCGGCGGTTGCAGGTGGGTGGCGACCACCGCGAGGCGGACGTCCTCGCTGAAGTCGACCGTGATCCCGAGCGCCTGCGCCCCGGTGGGCGCGCCGACCGCCGGCAGCGGCCGGGTCCGCGCCGCGTCCAGGGGCCACCGGCTCAGCACGGCGTCGCCCCAGAGCGGATCGGCGGCCGGCGCGAAGACGTACGGCATGTCCAGCCGCTCGGCCAGCAGGTCGAGCGTGTCGTGCCCGCCGTTGAGCAGCCAGCCCCGGTCCACCTCGCTGAGTGCCACGACGTCGGCCCCCGCGGCGGCGCGCGCCAGCGCGTCCGGGTCGAAGCGGCCGTGGATGCCGAACCCCATCCGGACGTTGTACGCCACCACCCGCACCGTCTCCGGCGGCCCGTCCCGGTTGCTGGCGGACAGCAGCTCGTCGCTGGCCACCGCCGCCAGCAGCGTCAGTACGGCGGCCGAGGCGGCCGTCCACACCGGCGGCAGGGACGGGCGGAGCGGGCCCGGGGCCGGACGACCGGGCCCGCTACCCGCCCGGGCGCGGTCACGCGAAGGGGCGGGCCGGGTCGCCAGCGCGACGGCGGCGACCAGCACCGCCACCGCCACCGGCACCCCCGCGTTGGGGTGGCCGAGGTCGTACGCGGCGTAGTAGGCCACCGCCGCGACGGCGAAGACGAGCATCCCGGCGACGGCCGCGTACCCGCGCCGCCTGGCCGCCCGCGCCGGGTCCTGGCCGCCGTCCTGGACCGGGTCCTGCCCGCCGACGGCGGGACCCGGGGCGCCGGTGGCGTCGGTGCCGCCCCGGGTCCCGCCGTCGGCCGCGCCGGCCGACGCCAGGCACGCGCCGAGGCCGACGGCACTGAGCAGGACGGCCGGCAGCAGCAGTTCCCCGCGTTCGAGGGCGACGAGGACGGCCCCGGCGACCAGCGCCACCGGCCCGAGCCACCGCCAGGCCCCCTGCCGGGGCGACGCCAGCGCGGCGAGCAGGAAACCGCCGACCGCCACGGCGAGCGGGGCGACGCCGAACAGCGGCACCGTGGCCACCCCCACCGCGTCGGCGGGGTCCGAGCGCAGGAGCCCGAACTGGTACGACGTCGCCGTCCGGGCGACCGCCGGGGAGAGCGCCACCATGCCGGCGAGCAGCAGCGCCGGCCCGGCCAGCAGCCAGCTCCGTACGCCGCCCGGGCCGGCCGCCGACGCGGGCCGCGCCTGCCCGGCCAGGAAGAGGCCGGCGACCGCGACGGCGGCGAGCCACGCCGGCCAGTCCCCGAAGAACGCCGAGCGGTACGTGTCCAGCGCCGTGTGCAGCAGGGCGCCGACCGCCAGCCCGAGGGCCAGCCCGGGGACGGGGCGGTCGGTGGTGGCGGCGGCGCCGGCGAGCCAGACCAGCCCGGCGAGCAGCCCGGCCGTGGCGAGCCAGAGCTGGAGTGGCCCGCCCGGCTGGCCGTTGACGGCGAGGCGGGCCACGACCAGCAGCAGCGCGGCGGCGAGCGTGACGGGGCGGGCGCCGACCCGGCGGATCAGCGCGGGCGCGGCCAGGGCCAGCAGGAACCAGCCGAACGCGAAGGCCCCCAGCAGTTCGGCGGGGGTCGAGGCGGCCTGCCCGAAGATGGTGATGACCGCTGGCAGGAAGACGCGCAGGACGTCGACCAGGAGCACGACGCCGAGGGCGAGGGTGACGGTGGGGAAATGGCGGTAGCGCACCGGGGGCTGCCTTTCGCCGACCGGAAGGGGTGCGGCGATTCTGCGGGCGGGGCACGGTCCCGGTCAACGGTGCCGCAGTACGACGGTGCCGCCGAAGCCGTCGACGCGTCGGGGGCGGACACGACGAAGGGCGTCCACCGGCCGGTGGACGCCCTTGCCGTACCGCTGGGCTCAGCGCTTGGTCGCGGCCTTCTTGGCCGGGGCCTTCTTCGCGGCGGTCTTCTTGGCCGCCGCGCTCTTGCTCGCCGTCGTGGCGGTCTTCTTCGCCGCCGTGGCCTTCGTCGCCGCGGTGGTCTTCTTCGCCGGGGCGGCCTTGGTGGTCGCGGTCTTCTTCGCCGCGGTGGTCTTGGTCGCCTTCGCCGCGGGGGCCTTCTTGGCCGCCGTGGTCGCCTTGGCCCCGGTCGCCTTCGCGCCCGCCGCCTTGGTCCCGGTGGCCTTCGCCCCGGTCGCCTTGGCTCCGGTGGCCTTCGCCCCGGTGGCCTTGGCCCCCGTCGTCTTGGCCGCCGCCGTGCTCTTGGCGGCGGTCGTGGTCTTGGCGGCGGCCGCCGTGGTCTTCTTCGCCGCCGCCGTGGCCTTCGGCACCTTGCCGCTGGCCACCATCTCCTTGAACCCGGCGCCGGGACGGAAGGTCGGGACGGATGTCTTCTTGACCTTCACCGCCTCGCCGGTACGCGGGTTGCGCGCTGTTCGGGCACCCCGGACACGCTTTTCGAACGCTCCGAATCCGGTGATCGCCACCTTCTCGCCCTTGGTGACCGCCGCCTGGACCTCAGCGAGGACCGCGTCGAGCGCGGCCGTCGCCGTCTTCCGGTCCCCCAGGCGAACGGCGAGCGCCTCGATGAGCTCGGCCTTGTTCACGACTTCCTCCCGATTGTGCAACTGACTCGACGCGAGCCATTCTGCGCGCACCGTATGCCCTGTGCTGCCGGGACACAAACATTCGGTCGAAAAAAGCCCTTGTGTCGTAACGGATTCGCCCCCACCGGCGAGACCGGTGGGGGCGGAAACCGCTGTGGGATCGGGCGTACGGCTATGCGACCGAGGGCAGGAACGGCGGCCGGGCGGCCTCGAAGGCACTGATCTGCGCCTCGTGGCGGAGGGTGAGTCCAATGTCGTCCAAGCCCTCCAGCAACCGCCAGCGGCTGAAGTCGTCCATCGGGAACGACCAGGTGGCATCCCCGAGACGCACCTCGCGGGCGGTCAGGTCGACCGTCACCGGAGTGCTCGGGTCGGCCTCCACCCGGTCCCAGATCTCCTCGACCGTCTTCAATTCCAGCTCGACCGGGAGCAGCCCCTCCTTGAGGGCGTTGCCGCGGAAGATGTCGCCGAAGCGGGGCGAGATCACGGCGCGGAAGCCCCAGTCGCGCAGCGCCCAGACGGCGTGCTCCCGGGAGGAGCCCGTGCCGAACTCCGGACCGGCCACAAGAATCGACGCACCCGAATGGGCGTGATCGTTGAGGACGAATTCCGGGTCCTCGCGCCAGGCGCTGAACAAGCCGTCCGCGAAACCGGTCCGGGTCACCCGCTTGAGGTACACGGCGGGGATGATCTGATCGGTGTCCACGTTGGACCGCCGCAGCGGCACGGCGGTGCCCGTGTGGGTGGTGAACCTCTCCATCTGGGTGCCCTTCTACAGGTCGGCGGGAGCGGCCAGCCGGCCCGCCACGGCGGTGGCGGCGGCGACCGGCGGGGAGACCAGGTGGGTGCGTCCGCCCCGGCCCTGGCGGCCCTCGAAGTTGCGGTTGGAGGTGGAGGCGGAGCGCTGGCCCGGCGAGAGCGTGTCGGGGTTCATCCCCAGGCACATGGAGCAGCCGGCGAAGCGCCACTCGGCGCCTGCGTCGGTGAAGACCTTGTCCAGGCCCTCCGCCTCCGCCGCCTCGCGCACGGCGGCGGAACCGGGCACGACCAGCATGCGCACCCCGTCGGCGACCCGGCTGCCGCGCAGCACGTCGGCGGCGGCCCGCAGGTCCTCCAGCCGGCCGTTGGTGCAGGAGCCGACGAAGACCACGTCGACCGCGAGGTCCCGCAGCGGGGTGCCGGGGCGCAGGTCCATGTACTCCAGCGCGCGCCGGGCGGCCGTCCGCTCGGCCTCGGTGCCGAACTCCTCCGGCGTGGGCACCACCGCGCCCAGCGGCGCGCCCTGACCGGGGTTGGTGCCCCAGGTGACGAACGGGGTGACGGCGCCGGCGTCCAGGGTCACCTCGGCGTCGAAGGTCGCGCCCTCGTCCGTGGGCAGGGTCCGCCACCACTCGACCGCCGCGTCCCAGTCGGCGCCCTTCGGCGCGTTGGGCCGCCCCTTCAGGTACGCGAAGGTGGTCTCGTCCGGCGCGATCATGCCGGCCTTGGCGCCCCACTCGATGGACATGTTGGCGATCGTCATCCGCCCCTCCATGGACAGCGACCGGATCGCCTCGCCGCGGTACTCGACGATGTGCCCGCGCCCGCCGCCCGTGCCGACCTGGGCGATCAGCGCGAGGATCAGGTCCTTGGCGGTGACCCCCGGGGCGAGCCGCCCCGTCACGTTCACCGCCATCGTCTTCGGCCGGGCCTGCGGCAGCGTCTGGGTGGCCAGCACGTGCTCGACCTCACTCGTGCCGATGCCGAACGCGAGCGCGCCGAACGCGCCGTGGGTGGCCGTGTGCGAGTCGCCGCAGACGATGGTCATGCCGGGCTGGGTGACACCGAGTTGCGGGCCGATGACGTGCACGATGCCCTGGTTCTCGTCGCCCAGCGGGTGCAGCCGCACGCCGAACTCGGCGCAGTTGCGCCGCAGCGTCTCGATCTGCGTACGCGAGGTGGGGTCGGCGATGGTGAGCAGGTCGCCGCGCCGCTGCCGGAACGACGGGTCGGCGTACCCCGTCGGGGTGTTGTGGTCCTCCGTCGCGAGCGTGAGGTCGGTGCGGCGCACGCGGCGCCCGGCGAGGCGCAGCCCGTCGAAGGCCTGCGGGCTCGTCACCTCGTGCAGCAGGTGCAGGTCGATGAAGAGCAGATCGGGCTCGCCCTCGGCGGACCGTACGACGTGCGCGTCCCAGACCTTCTCGGCCAGGGTCCTCGGCTCGGTAGTAGTGACTCCCACCATCTGGACATCCTAAATTCTGGGAGGTAAGTTTCGGCTTGTGGGACACAGTATGAGCGGTGTCGGCGTTCTCGACAAGGCGGTGGTCATCCTGGCCGCCTGCGTCGACGGCGCCAGCCTGGCCGAACTCGTTGAACGCACCAAGCTGCCCCGGGCCACCGCGCACCGGCTGGCGCAGGCGCTGGAGATCCACCGGATGCTGGTCCGGGACACCCAGGGGCGCTGGCGTCCCGGCCCGCGCCTGGGTGAGCTCGCCAACGCGGCGCCGGACGTGCTCCTGACGGCGGCGGAGCCGCTGCTCGCGGCGCTGCGGGACGCGACGGGCGAAAGCGCCCAGCTCTACCTGCGCCGCGCCGACGAGCGCATCTGCGTGGCCGCCGCCGAGCGGGCCAGCGGCCTGCGCGACACCGTGCCGGTCGGCTCGGTGCTGCCGATGACGGCCGGCTCGGCGGCGCAGATCCTGCTCGCCTGGGAGCCGCCCGAGGCGGTGATGCCGCTGCTGCCCCGGTCGAAGTTCACCGGCCGCACCCTCGCCGAGGTACGCCGTCGCGGCTGGGCGCAGAGCGTCGCCGAACGCGAGGCCGGTGTGGCGAGCGTCTCGGCGCCGATCCGCGACCGCACCGGTCGGGTCATCGCCGCGATCAGCATCTCCGGCCCCATCGAGCGCCTCGGACGCCGCCCCGGCGAACGCCACGCGATGGCCGTGGTCCGAGCCGGCCAACGCCTCTCCGGCCTCTGAGCCCCCACCGCCCCGCCCTCCCATCGGCCCCGCGTCGGCCCCTGTCGGCCGCGTGTCGATCAAGAAGTTCGCGACCGGGTTCGACGCCGGATCGGACGCGAACTTCTTGGTCGACACGACCGACAGCGGCGTGGTCAGGCCGGGGGCGCAGCCCCGGGCGGGGTGGGCGGGGTGGAATGCCGAACGGCCCGTTCCACCGGAGTGGAACGGGCCGTTCGAGGTGTAGCCCCGACCGGATTCGAACCGGCGCTACCGCCTTGAGAGGGCGGCGTCCTGGGCCGCTAGACGACGGGGCCAAGACTTCACTGCTTCCACCACCCTTGCGAGCGGTGCCGCTGTAGTCTAGCGGCGTCCCCTCGGGAGACGGAAATCGGGGCGGCCGGGCCGGTCGGGAGCGGCGCGATCTCCCGCCCCGTCGCGCCACCCGGGGAGGCGCCGGCGCGGGAGATCGTGGAGGCGTGGGCGCGGGACATGCGAAACGGCCCGCCCCACCGGAGTGGAACGGGCCGTTCGAGATGTAGCCCCGACCGGATTCGAACCGGCGCTACCGCCTTGAGAGGGCGGCGTCCTGGGCCGCTAGACGACGGGGCCAGAACCTGCTCGCGGCACCACCCTGTCGGGCGGTGCCGCTGGACTCTATCAGAGAGAACCCCGATCCCCTGTCGGGAACCGGAGCCGTCTCCTACGAGATCCAGCGCCCGAGACTCTCGCGAACCTCGGCTGCGCTGGGGTACCAGGACTCGAACCTAGACTAACTGAACCAGAATCAGTCGGGCTGCCAATTACCCCATACCCCATTGGCCCCTTGCGGTGCCGGGATCAAACTTTACCCTCCCGGCGCCAGCGGGCCAAATCGAGCCCCCCCAAACCGCCCCTGAACTGCGGAAACAGGGCCTCGACGCGGATCAGGCGACGGGCACCACCGGGTTGGTCAGGTCCCCGATCCCCTCGATCCGCACGGTGACCGTATCCCCGTCCAGGAGCGGGCTAACCCCGGCGGGCGTGCCGGTGAGCACCACGTCGCCGGGGAGCAGCGTCATCACGTGCGAGACGTACGACACGAGCGCCGGCACGTCGAAGACCATGTCGCGGGTCCGGCCGATCTGGCGGACCTCCATCTCCTCCGGGTTGCGACCCACCTCACAGCGGATCTCCACGTCGCGGACGTCGAGCCCGGTGGTGATCCACGGCCCGATCGGGCAGAACGAGTCGAAGCCCTTGGCCCGGGTCCACTGGCCGTCGGAACGCTGGAGGTCCCGGGCGGTGACGTCGTTGGCGCAGGTGTAGCCGAAGATGGCCCGCTCCGCGGCGGCCCGGTCGGCCCGTCGGGCGCCCGGCGCGCCGATCACCACCGCCAGCTCGGCCTCGTGCTCGACCTGCTTCGAGAAGATCGGCAGCCGGATCGCGTCCCGGGGGCCGATCACGGAGGTGGACGGCTTGAGGAAGAGCAGCGGCTCCTTGGGCACCTCGCTGCCGTGCTCGGCGGCGTGCTCGGCGTAGTTGCGGCCGACGCAGACGACCTTGCTGGGCAGGATCGGCGAGAGCAGGCGGACGTCCGACAGCGCCCAACGGGCGCCGCTGAAGGTGATCTGGCCGAACGGGTGGCCCTCGATCTCGGCGACGGTCAGACCCTGCGGGCCCGCCTCCGGCTCGCCCTCGACGACCCCGAACGACATTCCCTTGGCATGAGCAAAACGAGCGATACGCACCAGGCCAATCTAGCCCCGGCGAACCGCGCCCCGGCCGAGGCCGCGACGAGGCGCGCGGACCGAGCACCGGCACACCCTGACGGCCCGGGCCACCGGCGCACCCGGAGGCCGGGAGCACCTGCCCCGGACGCCGGGCGGTGCACCATACGCCGCCGGCCGCCCGGCCGGGCCGAGTTCACGACTTCGTACCCGCCCGGCGTCGCCGCGCCCCTAGCGTCGGCTCCGGAGGTTCGTTCGTATGCCTGCATCGACACGACACCACAGGGCCCTCGCAGTGTTCGTACACTGCCTCGGCATTCTCGCCGCCGTGCCGGCACTGCCCGCGGCGGCCCCACCAGCGGCGGCCGCGCCACCACCACCGGTGGTCGCACCGACGCCGGAGCCGGCGATGCCGTCGGCGCCCCCGGCGGTGCCCACCCCGACCCGGGCCGCCCCGCCGGTGGCGAAACCGCCGGTCACGGTCGCGGTGGTGCCGGAGAACACGCCGGCGCCGCGCTACCGCATCCAGGTCCGCAACAGCGGCGGTACGCCGGTGGACACCACGGTCCGGCAGGAGCTGCCGCCCGGCGCCTCGGCGACCGCCATCACCGACGGGGGCCGGGCCACCCGCGGCGCCGGGCAGTCGGCCACCGAGGTGACCTGGCAGCTGAAGCTGCCCGCCCGCAGCACCACCACCCTGGGCACGGCGCTCACCACCGCCGCCCCGGCCCGGCCGCTGACCGCGCCGGCCTGCGCGTTCGCCCGCGACGGCAGCCGGCCGTACGACTGCGCGACCGCGACCTGGAGCGCGGCCGCGCCGGCCGCGGCGCCCGAGCGGACCGAGGCGCCGCCGTGGCGCCGGACGCCGGTGCTGCTGGCGGGGCTCGCCACGGTGGCGGTGCTCGCGGTGGGCGGGGCATGGACGTGGCGCCGACGCCGGCGCCCGGTCGCGGCGGCCCTGACCGACGAGGGGCCGGGGACGGTCTACCCGCGCCCGGCCGCACCGCGCCCGGAGCAGCTGCGCCGCAAGCCGTCCGTCTGGTTGATCGTCCCGGTGGCCGCCGTGGTGCTCGCGGGCACGCTGGGCACCGCCGCCTGGACGGCCACCCGCAAGGTCGCCTCCGTCGACCCCGACAGCCAGCCGACCAGCGGCGCGTGGGTCGGCCGTGGGATCAACGGGGTGGTGGGCGAGCCGCTGCGCGAGTCGGCGTTCGAGTTCACCGTGTACCGGGTGGCGTGCGAGCCCGGCACGGCGGCCCGGCAGTGCCAGGCCACGGTCGGGGTGCGCAACCTCACCCCCGAGCAGCAGAGCTGGCACGGCCGGTTGCAACGGGCGTACCTGCCCGACGGCAACTTCGTCAGCACCGACGAGCAGGCGACCCGGGCGGCCAACCAGGGCCGGGACGTCTTCGCCCAGCCGATGGCCGCCGGTAGCCGGGCGGTGCTGCCGCTGGTCTTCACCGTCGACGGGAAGGCGCCACCGCAGCAGTTGGAGCTGCGCAGCGGGGTGTTCTCCGCCGGGGTCCGGGTGGACGTGCCCTGACCGGGCGCGGGGCGGCGGTCGTACCCTGGGGTCCGTGACCGCCCCCCTCGCCCCGACCGCCGTGCTCGACGCGGCGCGCTGGCAGGCCCGGCGCCGGGCGCACGAGCGGGACGACAAGGGTCCGGACCGTTGACCAGCATCCCCGCCGCAAGCTGGCTTCCCCTCCTGGAAGCTCACGAGAAGCGCGCCGACTCCCTTACCGCAGGCCACCGCGCCCGCAAGGCCACGAGGGAACGCCACGCGATCGATGACTTCTTGTACGACTACTACGGCACCCGCCCCTCCGTGCTCCGACGGTGGCACCCCGGCGTGGGCGTCTCCTTGGAACCGGGACCGCACGGCTCTGCCCCGCACCGGCAGTGGCGTTGGTATGCCACGGACGCGGACGGGATCGTGAGCTTCGACGTCGCAGCGTTCCTCGCCGACCGGGCCGAGTCGGTGCGCTTCATCCATCGACTCTTGTCCGCCATCTCGTCACGACCAGCCTTCACTGGCTGCTTCGGCCTGCATGAGTGGGCGATGGTGTACCGCCAACGTGAGCATCGGCATCCACTCCCCTTGCGACTTGGGCAAGAGGGAACTGACGCGGTGGTCGAGTCTCACCAGATCCGCTGCACGCACTTCGACGCGTTCCGGTTCTTCACCCCTGACGCGGTTGGCCTCAACCGGCTCCAACCAACGAGGGAGAGCCAGGTAGAGCTTGACCAGCCGGGCTGCCTGCATGCCTCGATGGACTGCCACAAGTGGGCAACCAAGCTGGGCCCTGCGGTTCCGGGGGATCTGGCGCTCGACTGCTTCGAGTTGGCGAGGGACATCCGGCTGCTCGACATGCAGGCGTCCCCGTACGACTTCTCCTCCTACGGGGAACCGGCAGTAGCCATCGAGACTCCTGAGGGCAAGGCCGAGTACGTCGCGCGGCAGCGCGAGTTCGCGCAGCGTGCCGCGCCGCTGCGGGCGCGACTGGTCGCCGAGTGCGACCGGCTGCTGTCGACGACCGACGGGTGAGCGGGCCCACCCGGCTACCGTCTGCTTCATGAGCCGTGACTGGCTGCGCCGGATCTCGACGACGGCGGCACAGCCCTGCCTGCCAGAGAGCCGCCAGAAGTGCGATCAGCCCCACCGCTTCTGAGACACGCCTAGTCGCCGTCGACGCGGCGGTCGCGCTTGCGCTGCGACCGGCGCTTCTTCTCGGCCAGACGGCGCTCCTTCGCGCCGCGCGAGGGGCGGGTGGGCCGGCGGGGCGGGGGCGGCGGGGCGGCGGCCTCGCGCAGCAGCGCGGCGAGTCGTTCCCGGGCGGCCTCCCGGTTGGCCAGCTGCGCCCGGTGCTCGCTGGCGGTGACGGTCAGCACGCCGTCGACCAGCCGGCCGGCGAGGCGTTGCAGGGCGCGCGCCCGCAGCGGCTCGGGCACGCCGGGCGAGGCGGCCAGGTCGTAGCTCAGCTCCACCCGCGAGTCGGTGGTGTTGACGCCCTGCCCACCGGGCCCGGACGACCGGGAGAAGCGTTCCCGCAGCTCGGCGGCGGGCACGGTCCATCGGTCGGTCACCCGCAGTCCGTCGTCCACTCCCCGAGGCTAACGCCCCTGCCGCTCGCTCGGGGTGGCGGACGGGCCGGGGGTCCGCCCCGGTGCGGCGGGGTCGTCGTCCGGGCCGGCGGCGGCGTACGCGACCGCGCCCACCAGCAGCAGGGCGATGATCCCGATCTTCGTGGTGGCCACCTTGATCAGCAGCCACGCGGCGCGCCGGGCGCCGGGCACGGTCTTCCTCACTGTCTGGTAGTCGGCCCACCCGCGTCGTGCCCGGGCGTACGCCGACCCCACACCGGTTCCGATCAGCAGGCCCACCAGCAGGAGGGCCACGATTTCAGGACGCTCCACCCACGCCAGTATCCATACTCAGCGTAATATTTCCATTGGCCGATCATTCCGGGCCGGGTATCCGACAGTTTTCACATTCCCAGCCCGCCGGCGCGGCTCGTACGCAGCTCAGCCGCCCTTGCCGATGATCGTGTCGGCGGTCTGCTGCACCTGCTCGATGGGAATGGCGAAGCCGATGCCGATCGAGCCGTTGCCGTCGATCGTGGCGATGGCCGTGTTCACCCCGACCACCTCGCCGCGCGCGTTGACGAGCGGGCCGCCCGAGTTGCCTGGGTTGATCGAGGCGTCGGTCTGCACGGCGGTGTGCCGGTTGTCGCCGAGGCGCACCTGCCGGTCCAGGGCGCTGACGATCCCGGCGGTGACGGTGCCGGGCAGCCCCAGCGGCGAGCCGACCGCCAGCACCGGCTCCCCCACCCGCGTGGCGCCCGGCTTGGCCAGCGGCAGCGCCGCCAGGCCGGCCGACGGCGGCACCCGGAGCACGGCGAGGTCGCTGCGCGGCTCCCGCCCGACCACCTCGGCGGCGAACCGCCGCCCGTCGGGCAGCTCCACGGTCACCGAGCCGCCGCGCCCCTTGGCCAGGATGTGGTCGTTGGTGATGATGTGCTGCTGGTCGTCGACGGCGAAGCCGGAGCCGGTGGCCGAGGCGCCGCCCGCCCCGCCCACCAGCACCGACACCACGCCCGGCACGGTCTTGCCGGCCGCGGTCACCAGCTCCGCCGGGACGGGGGCCGCCGAGGCCGCCGCCGGGCCGGGTGCGGTGTCGCGTCCGGCCACGACGCCGCCGGCCACCGCCCCGGAGACGGTCGAGAGGGCCACCACCGCCAGCGCCGCCAGCGCCAGCCCCCCCGGGCGCCGTCGGGCCGGACCGCCGTCCGGTCCGGCCCCGTCCCACCGGGGCCGCCCGTGGAGATCCAGCTCCGGCGAGATGAACCAGGGGCCGCGCGGTTCGCCCAGCCCGGTCTGCACTGCCATGCGTACGCTCCTCACGTGTCCTTCTCGACGGTGGCCGTACGGGATCAGGGCAGCCGGGCGAACCAGCGCATCGAACCGGCCGCGGCGCCCATGGCGAACACCAGCCCGAGGCCGATGAACCGGGCCGAGACGTCCTGCCGTTCGGTGCGGTAGCCGACCGAGGTGCCGATGTCGTCGTAGACGGCGCGCAGCTCGTCGCTGGTGCTGGCCTCGTGGAACCCGCCCCCGGTCTCCTCGGCGACCGCGCGCAGGGTCTGCCCGTCAACGGGCACCTGGATCGGCCGGCCGCCCCGGTCCACGGTGCCGCTGGGGGTGCCGAACGAGATGGTGTGCACCGGCACCTTCATGTCGATCGCCTCGGACGCCGCCTCCATCGGGTCCATGCCGGAGGTGTTCGCCCCGTCGGAGAGCAGGATGATCCGGGCCGGCGGCGGGTCCTTCGCCGCCTGGCTGTCGAAGCCCTTCACGGCGCCGAGCGAGGTGCTGATGGCCTCCCCGATGGCGGTGCCCTGCACCCCGGTGGCCCCCTCGACCAGCCGCTCGATGCCCTCGTGCAGCCCCTCCCGGTCGGTGCTCGGCGGCACCAGCACCGCCGCGCTGCCGGCGAACGCGACCAGCCCGACGTTGAACTCGTCCGGCAGGCCGTCGACGAAGCGCCGGGCGGACTCCTTGGCGGCACTGAGCCGGTCCGGTTCCACGTCGCCGGCGAGCATCGAGGTGGAGACGTCGACGGCGACCATCACGGTGGCCCGTTCGCGGGGCACCCGCACCTCCGCCGTGGGTCGGGCGAAGCCCACCACCAGCAGCGCCAGCATGGCCAGGAAGAGCCCGGCCGGCACGTGCCGCCGCCAGGCGGGGCGGTGCGGCGCGACCCGGTCGAGCAGCCGCAGGTTGGTGAAGCGGACGGCGTACCGGCTGCGTCGGCGCTGCATCAGCAGGTAGCCCACGGCCAGGGCGAGCACCCCGAGCAGCAGCCAGAGCCGGACGGGCGACTGCCAGATCACGCCGCACCTCCCCGGGCCGCCCGGGCCGGGGCCGCCGCGAGCCGCCGCTGGGCGTGCACGTGCCGCACCATGTCGGCGCCCCAGTCCCGGTCGGTACGCAGCGGCAGGTGCGTGGCCCCGCTGCGGCGCAGCGCCTGGCGTACCTGCTCGCGCTGGGCGCTCGCCGCGGCGGCGTAGCGCTCGCGCAGCGCGCGGTCGCCGGTCCAGACCTCGCGCCGCCGCCCGGTCTCCGGGTCGACCAGGGTGACCAGGCCGACGTCGGGCAGCTCCAGCTCCCGGGGATCGGTCACCTCGACGGCGAGCACCTGGTGCCGCACGGCGAGGCGGCGCAGGGGCGCCTCCCAGGACGGTGCCCGCCCGGGGTCGTCGGGCAGTGCGTCGAGGAAGTCCGAGACCACCACGACGAGGCCACGGCGCAGCGCCACCCGGTGCACGGCGGCCAGCCCGTCGGCCAGGTCGCCGCCCGCAGGCGGCGGGTCGTCGCCGTCGTGCCCGCCGACGCGCGGGGCGGTCAGCAGGGCCCGGAGCAGCCCGAGCAGGTGGGTGCGCCCGCTGCGGGGCGGGAACCGGCGCAGCCCGTCCGGGCCGAGCACCTGCGCGCCGAGGCGGTTGCCCACGCCGGCGGTCAGGAAGCCGATCGCCGCCACGGCCGCCACGGCCAGCTCGCGCTTGTCCAGCTCGGCGGTGCCGTACTCCATGCTGGGGCTCGCGTCGACCAGCAGCCAGGTGGTCAGCTCCCGGTCGGCGTCGACCTCACGTACGTGCGGGACCGTGGTGCGGGCGGTCACCGCCCAGTCCATCCGGCGCACCTCGTCCTCACCGGGCCGGTACTCCCGGCTACCGGCGGTCTCGCTGCCCGGCCCGGGCAGCAGGCCACGGTAGCGGCCGTGCAGCAGCCCGTCGAGCCGGCGGGTGACGGTCAGTTCCAGCCGGCGCAGGCGCCGGTCGGAGGTGAGGTCGGCCAGTCCCGGTGCGGTCGGCACGCCGGTCGGCGCGCTCCCGCGCCACCTCATGCCGCCGCCAGGTCTGCCGCGTGTTCCGGGTGGCCGGCCGCGACGCGGGGCGGCGGTACGGCCTCCACGAGCCGCCGGACCACCGCCTCGGCGGCCACCCCGTCGGCGACCGCGTCGAAGGAGAGCACCAGCCGGTGGGCGAGCACGTCCGCCGCCAGTTCCCGCACGTCCTCGGGGAGCACGTACTCGCGGCCACGCAGCAGCGCCTGCGCCCGCGCGGCGCGGACCAGGCCGAGGGTGGCCCGGGGGCTGGCCCCGTACGCGAGCAGCGGGGCGATCTCGGGCAGACCGAACCGGCCGGGGTCACGGGTGGCGAAGATCAGCCGGACGACGTACTCGGCGATCGCGTGGTGCACGAAGACGTGGGCGGCGCGGGCCTGGAGTTCGCGCAGCCGCTGCGGGTCGAGCACCCGCCGGGGGACGGGCCGGTCGGCGCTCATCCGGTAGAGGATGGCGAGTTCGTCGGCGTCGCTCGGGTAGTCGACGACGATCTTCATCAGGAAGCGGTCGCGCTGCGCCTCCGGCAGCTGGTAGACCCCCTCCGACTCGATCGGGTTCTGGGTGGCCAGCACCAGGAACGGGTCCGGTACGGCGTAGCTGTGCCCGCCGATCGAGACCTGACGCTCGGCCATCGCCTCCAGCAGGGCGGACTGCACCTTGGCCGGGGCCCGGTTGATCTCGTCGGCGAGCACCAGGTTCGCCATGACCGGGCCCAGCTCGATGTCGAAGTCCTCGCGCGAGGCCCGGTAGATCCTGGTGCCGACGATGTCGGAGGGGACCAGGTCCGGGGTGAACTGGATCCGGGAGAAGGTGCCGCCCACCACGGTGGCCAGGGTCTGCGCGGCCAGCGTCTTGGCCACCCCGGGCACGCCCTCCAGCAGGCAGTGCCCGTTCGCGACGAGGGCGGTGAGCAGGCGCTCGACGAGCCGATCCTGCCCGACGATCACGCGTTTGACCTCGAAGAGCGTCTGTTCCAGGTCGGCCGGGGTCGCATCGGGATCGGCCGGGCTGGGCACGCTGGCCAGGGTGTCCGAGATGTCCGTCACGGTGCTTGCTTCCCGTGCCGACGGCCGGACAAACGTCGGATTATCAACCCCGGGCCGCCCCTTACCGGCCCGAACCAGGACAACCTTCCCGACCACCGTCGACGGACACGGCCACGCCCCAACCAGCGTCGATCATGCGGTGGTGGCGCCCCGCGCAGGGCACGATTCCCACCACCGCCTCGTGATCGACCTGCGAAGGGGCGGGACGACGCGGCGGCGCCGGCCCTCGCGCGTGGCGGGGGCCGGCGTCGTCAGCGGACGATCAGTTGGCGATGACCAGGTGGAACGGCCGGTCGGCGACGCTTCCCGACGAGTTGCGGGTCTGGACGAAGACCGCATTCGGCGTCTGGAGCCGAGGCGCGACGGAGATCTCGCCGCCCGGGGGAACGTTGTACGGGTCGGTGGTGCCGATGGTCGCCACGAACGTCTCCAGCGAGACGTTGTAGTTGAACAGCACCTGGTACTGACCGGGGCCGTACCGGGTGGCGGAGACCGCCTCGGGCGAGCCGCGGAGCAGGGTGCCGCCGCTGGAGACGACGGCGGAGGCGACGGTGCCCGGCGCGGTCGCCTGGGCGGACGGGCCCTGCGCCAGGGCGGCCTTGGCCTTGCGGGCCTCGGCGGGGGTCACGGCGGGCTGGCCGCCGGAGCCGGGCTGCCGGACGGCTGGCTGGGCGACCTCGGCGGGTGCCTTGGCCGCCGGCTGGGCGACGGCGATCCCGCCCCCGGCCAGGGTGAGCGCCAGCGCGGCGAACGCCACCGCCACCGCCTTGCGTCGGAAGAGTGTGGTCATGACAGGTCTCCCTTTTGTTGACCGTGCGGATTCGGCCTGTCCCACCGATCGAGGGACGGCTGATTTCCATTTCGTGGGCCCGGGGAAATGAGCGACAACCGCCTGGAGCCCGCACCTCAGGCCGCACCCTAGATGTTGTCGCCTCAACAATTTCCACCGGCTCTGAGCTGGCATTACTACTCAGAGTTTCGACGTCTCAACCCACTGGAAGGTAGCACCGCAAAAAGTGGGACGTCAATAGTTGATCACGCTCTGTTAATGGTTTCGTTCCGCCCCGGGAAATTGTGAAAAGCGAGCGCTCAGCCATTCACGAATGCGTCGGAGGCGGCGCGCCGCCGCGCCTGGTGTCGCCCCGTCCGGGGCCGTACCCGGGGGGCGCGGGCGCTACCCTCCAGTGGTGATCATCGAGGCCCCGCGGCGGGCACCGGGCGGCCGGGCGGCACGGCTGCGCACCGCGCTCTGCTGGGCCGCCGTCGCGCCCGGGGCCGCCTGGGCGGCCGTACGACTCGGCGGGCTCGACCGGGGACCGCTGGTGCAGCTGCTCGCCTTCACCCCGTACGCCGCCGCCGCGAGCGTGCTGCCGCTGCTGCTCGCGCTCGCCCTGCGGCGCCGCTGGCCCGCGGCGGTCGCGGCGCTGGCAACGGCGGCCCTGGTGGCCGTGGTGGTGCCCCGGGCCCTGCCGTCCGGGCAGCCCGCGGTGACCGGCCCGACGGTGCGGTTGTTGACCGCCAACCTGCTGGCCGGGGCCGGCGACGCGCGGGCGCTGGTCGACCTGGTCCGGCGGCACCGCGTCGACGTGCTCGCCGTGCAGGAGTTCACCCCGCAGGCCGGGGCGGAGCTGGACCGGCTCGGCCTGGACCGGCTGCTCCCCCACCGGCAGCTCGACCCACGGGTCGGCACCGTCGGCTCCGGGCTCTACGCGCGGTTCCCGATCGGCGAGGGCGGCGTCCGCCACAACCGGGGCGGCTGGGGCTTCGACCAGTCCCACGGCACGGTGGCGGTCCCCGGGGCGCCGGCGGTGCGGGTCGAGTCGGCGCACCCGTCGGCCCCGTACGCGCTGGACCAGGTCGGCCACTGGCGCGCCGACCTGGCGGCGCAGCCGCCCGCCACCCCGGACGGGCCGCTGCGGATCCTCGCCGGCGACTTCAACGCCACCCTCGACCACGCCCCGCTGCGCGCCCTGCTGGACACCGGCTACGTCGACGCCGCCGACCAGGCCGGCGCGGGCCTGGTCGGCACGTGGGGCCCGTACGACGGGGACCCGATCCCGCCGGTGGTGATCGACCACGTGCTGGTCGACCGGCGCATCGCCGTGCGGGCCGTCACGGTGCACCGGGTGCCGGGCAGCGACCACCGCGCCGTCCTGGCCGAGCTGCGCCTCCCGGCCGGCTGACGGCTCAGACCCGGGCCCGGTCGAGGCCGTAGGTGAGCGCGTCGACGAGGGCGTGCCAGGACGCCTCGACCACGTTGGGGTGCACGCCGACTGTGGTCCAGTCGCGGCCGGCCCCGTCGACCGTCTCCAGGAGCACCCGGGTCACGGCGCCGGTGCCGTGGGTGCCCTCCAGGATCCGCACCTTGTAGTCGGCCAGCACGAAGTCGCGCAGCTCCGGGTAGTGCCGGGCCAGCCCCACCCGCAGCGCCTCGTCCAGGGCGTTGACCGGACCGTTGCCCTCGGCGGTGGCGATGACCCGTTCCCCGCGTACGCGGATCTTGACGGTCGCCTCGGAGACCACCGACCCGTCCTCCCGGTGCTCGACCAGCACCCGGTACGACTCCAGCGCGAACGGCCTGGCGGGCGCGGTGTCCAGTTCCGAGCGGACCAGCAGCTCGAACGACGCGTCGGCGGCCTCGAACGACCAGCCGCCGGCCTCCAGCTCCTTGACCCGCCGGGTGACCCGCGACAGCGCCTCCGGATGGCCGGCCAGGTCCAGGCCGAGCTCGCGGCTCTTGAGCTCGACGCTGGCCCGGCCGGCCATCTCGGTGACGAGGATCCGCATGTCGTTGCCCACCACCTGTGGGTCCACGTGGTTGTAGAGCAGCGGATCCACCTTGATCGCGCTCGCGTGCAGCCCCGCCTTGTGGGCGAAGGCCGCGGCCCCGACGTACGCCTGGTGGGTGTCGGGGGCGATGTTGGCGATCTCGGCGATGGCGTGGGAGACCCGCACCATCTGCCCCAGGCAGCCGTCCGGTAGGACGGGCAGCCCGAGCTTGAGCTGGAGGTTGGCGACCACGGCGAAGATGTCCGCGTTGCCGGGGCGCTCGCCGTAGCCGTTGGCGGTGCCCTGGAAGTGGCGTACGCCCGCCTCGACGGCGGCGACGGTGTTGGCGACCGCGCAGGACGTGTCGTTCTGGCAGTGGATGCCGAGCAGTTCCGGACCGACGCCGAGCCGCGCGGTCAGGTCGGCGATGGCGGCGGTCACCTGGGACGGGAGCATCCCGCCGTTGGTGTCGCAGAGCACCACCCGTTCGGCACCGGCGGCGAGCGCCGTCTCCACCACGGCGGCGGTGTAGGCCGGGTCGGACCGGTAGCCGTCGAAGAAGTGCTCCCCGTCGACGAAGACCCGCCGCCCCTCGGCGACCAGGTGCGCGACCGTGTCGCGGATCATCGCCAGGTTCTCCCCCGCGGTGGTGCGCAGCGCCCGCTCGACGTGCCGCAGGTCCGCCTTGGCGACCAGGGCGACCGCCGGCGTCTGCGCGTCGAGCAGCCCACGCACCTGCGGGTCGTCGGCGACCGGAACCCCGGCCCGCCGGGTGGCCCCGAACGCGACCAGCAGCGCGTGCTTCAGGTCGAGTTCCGTGCGCGCCCGCCGGAAGAACTCCGTGTCCTTCGGCACGGCGCCGGGCCAGCCTCCCTCGATGAAGCCGACCCCGAACTCGTCGAGCAGCCGGGCCACCGCGAGCTTGTCGACCACCGAGTAGCTCAGCCCCTCGCGCTGGGCGCCGTCGCGCAGCGTCGTGTCGTAGACCTGGAACGTCATCAGGGAGTCCTTTCTCAGAGCAACAAAAAGACCCCCCGCGGATGCGGGAGGTCTGCGCGCTCGGCGGAGGGGAGGCCGGCGCGCTAGGTGCGAATAATCAGGTGGGTGCTGGTCACGGTCGCCACTCTGCCACCCGCCCTCTCGTTTTGGGAGGCAGAATCCACATGGCGGGACGGTGACGGAGGGTCGCGATACCGCATCGACGGGCGGCGCGCCGGCACAACCCGCCGCCGGTGATCGACTTCACAAGTCACCTGGCCGCCATCCGGCGGAAACGGGGCTGCGGCAGAATCTGGAATTGATCCAGTTACCGGCCTTCGTGCCGCTGTCAAGGAGGACCTGTGCTCACTGTCGGTGACCGCTTCCCCGAGTACGAACTCACCGCCTGCGTGTCGCTGGACGCCGACAAGGCGTTCGAGTCGATCGACCACAAGTCCCACCAGGGGAAGTGGCGCGTCGTCTTCTTCTGGCCGAAGGACTTCACCTTCGTCTGTCCGACCGAGATCGCGGAGTTCGGCCGGCTGAACGAGGAGTTCGCGGACCGGGACGCCCAGGTCCTCGGCGTGTCGGTGGACAACGAGTTCGTCCACTACGCGTGGCGCAAGGACCACCCGGACCTGCGCGAGCTGCCGTTCCCGATGCTCAGCGACGTCAAGCGTGAGCTGACCGCCGCCTGCGGCGTGCTCGGCGAGGACGGCGTGGCCCAGCGGGCCACCTTCATCGTCGACCCGGACAACGAGATCCAGTTCGTCATGGTGACCGCCGGCTCCGTCGGCCGCAACGTCTCCGAGGTGCTGCGGGTGCTCGACGCCCTCCAGACCGACGAGCTGTGCCCGTGCAACTGGAACAAGGGCGGCGAGACCCTGGACGCCACCAAGCTCCTCGCCGGCGCCGGGGCCTGACCATGGGTCTGGACGCGATCAAGGCGGCTCTGCCGGAGTACGCCAAGGACATCAAGCTCAACCTCGGCTCCACCATCGCCAACAGCACGCTGACCCCGACCCAGGCCTGGGGCACCGCCCTGGCCTGCGCGGTGGCCGGGCGCAACCCGGAGGTGCTGCGGGAGATCGCCGCCGAGGCGGCCGACCACCTGAAGCCGGAGGCCGTCGAGGCGGCCAAGGGCGCCGCCACGATCATGGCGATGAACAACGTCTACTACCGGGCCAAGCACCTGATCGGCGACGAGCAGTACCAGTCGATCCCGGCCCGGCTGCGGATGCAGATCATCGCCAAGCCGGGCGTGGACAAGGCCGACTTCGAGCTGTGGTGCCTGGCGGTCTCGGCGATCACCGGCTGCGGGGTGTGCCTGGAGTCGCACGAGAAGACCCTGCGCAACGCGGGCTTCAGCCGCGAGCAGGTGCACGAGGGGCTGCGCATCGCCGCCGTCGTGCACGCCGCCGCGGTCACCCTGGACGCCCAGGCCGCGCTCGCCTGACGCGTACGCCCGGTGGGCCGGTGCCGCGCTCGCGGCGCCGGCCCACCGTCGTCTCCCACCCACCGTCGTCTCCCACCCACCGTCGTCTCCCGCCCACCGCCGTCTCCGGCACCCGCCCCGCCCGGCCCTCGTTTCCGGTGCCGACCGCCCGGGTAGCTCCCGGAGGAGGCAGAGGACACCGGACCGGCGAGACGACTGGCGACAGTCGGGGCAGGAGTTGTCAGATGGACAGGCTCGACCCGCACAGCACCCACGGCAGCCCGGACCCGCTGCGCGGCGGCGGCCAGGGCGAGTTCGCCGGTGGCGCCCCCGCCGGCACGTTCGACCCGTGGCGTTACCGGGACACCGCGAGGGTGGCCGACGCCGACCTGGTCGGCTACAAGGTCGAGGCCACCGACGGCGGCATCGGCAAGATCGACAGTGCCAGCCACGAGGTCAACGACAGCTACCTGGTGGTGGACACCGGCCCGTGGATCTTCGGCCGGAAGGTCATGATCCCGGCCGGCACCGTCAACCACGTCGACCACGACGAGCGCAAGGTGCACGTCGACCGGAGCAAGGACCAGATCAAGGCCGCCCCGGAGTACGACGAGACCGCCGACACCGACCCGACCTACCGGGACCGGCTCGGCGGCTACTACGACGAGACGTACTCGGCCATCCCGCCCGGCACCGCCCGCTAGCCCGGCAGCACCGGCGCGCCACGGCCTCCCGCGGATCGCGGGGGGCCGTTACCGTGTCGGGGTGGACGCTGTCGAGGCCGGTCGCCGGATTCCCTTCACGACGATGTTCAACTTCCGTGACGTGGGCGGCCATGCCGGCCACGACGGCCGCCGGGTACGCACCGGGCGGCTCTACCGCTCCGACTCGCTGCACCGTCTCGACGACACCGACCGGGAGGCGTTCGCCGCCCTCGGCGTCCGCACGGTCATCGACCTGCGCCGCCCGTACGAGGTGGAGCGCGACGGCCGCGTCCCCCACTTCGACGGCCTGACCTGGCACAACATCCACCCCGAGCACGCCGAGTGGGGCGAGCGGCCCTACCGCCCCGGCACCGACCTGGCCCGCTACCTGGCCGACCGGTACGCCGACCTGGCCGGCACCGGCACCGCCGGGCTCGCCGAGGCGATCGGGCTGATCGCCGAGGACGCCAGCGCCCCCGTGGTGGTGCACTGCGTCGCCGGCAAGGACCGCACGGGCATCGTCTGCGGCCTCACCCTCGCCGTGCTCGGCGTGGCCGACGACGAGATCGCCGCCGACTACGCCCTGAGCACCGAGGCCGGCGAGCGCTACCGCGCCTGGTTCGAGGCCACCGGGCGGCAGAGCGGGCACACCCTGCCGGTGCTGACCTGCCCCGCCGAGGCCATGACGCTCTTCCTCGCCGAGCTGCGCGAGGCCCACGGCTCGGTCGAGGGCTACCTGCGCCAGGCCGGCGTCACCGACGCCCAGCTCACCGCCCTCCGCGAGCACCTGCTCGACTGAGCCCGTCCCGGCGGCGGCGTGCCGTCCCCGCGCCCGACGAGGCGGGGGCGGGGACGGTGTCGCCAGGGCCGTCAGAGGATGCGGCGCACCCAGCCGTGCGGGTCGTCGACCTTGCCGCGCTGGAGGTCGACGAGCTGCTGGCGCAGGGCCATCGTGACCCGGCCGGGCTCGCCGCCGCCAACGAGGAACTCGCCGTCGGGGAAGCGCACCTCGCCGATCGGGGTGACGACCGCGGCGGTGCCGCAGGCGAACACCTCGCGCAGCCGGCCGCTCGCGGCGTCGGCCTGCCAGTCGGCGAAGCTCACCGGCCGCTCCTCGATGCGGTGCCCGGCGTTGGCCGCCAGGGTGAGCACCGACTCCCGGGTGATGCCGGGCAGGATCGTGCCCGTCAGCGGCGGGGTGACCACCGTGCCGTCGTCGTAGACGAAGAACACGTTCATGCCGCCCAGCTCGTCGACGTAGCGGCGCTCCACCGCGTCCAGGAAGACCACCTGGTCGCAGCCGTGCTCGATCGCCTCGGCCTGCGCCACCAGCGAGGCGGCGTAGTTGCCGCCGCACTTCGCCGCGCCGGTGCCGCCCGGGGCGGCCCGGGTGTAGTCCGGGGAGACCCAGACCGTCACCGGCTTCACCCCGCCCGAGAAGTACGCGCCGACCGGCGAGGCGATCACCACGTAGAGGTATTCGTTGGCCGGCCGGACGCCGAGGAACACCTCGCTGGCGAACATGAACGGCCGCAGGTAGAGGCTGCCGTCCTCGCCCTCGGGGATCCACTCCCGGTCGATCTCGACGAGCTGGCGCAGCGAGTCGACGAACGACTCCTCGGGCAGCGGCGGCATCGCCATGCGTCGGGCGGACGCGGCGAAGCGCGCGGCGTTGGCCTCCGGACGGAACATGGTGACCCCGCCGTCGGTCGTCCGGTATGCCTTCAGCCCTTCGAAGATCTCCTGCGCGTAGTGCAGCACCGCGGCGGCCGGGTCCATCGGGATCGGCGCCCGCGCCTCGACCCGGGCGTCGTACCAGCCCTTGCCGTCGGCGTAGCGGATGGTGACCATGTGGTCGGTGAAGACCCGGCCGAAGCCCGGGTTGGCCAGCAGGGCGGCCCGGTCGGCGACGGATACCGGCGCGGGATTCGGACGGATCTCGAAGTCGAGCTTGTCACCACCGCTCATCGCGCTGACCTCCCTGCGGGACAACGGCACGCGGGTCCGCATGCCGAGAAACCTGGTGCGAGAAACTTACCCCGAACGGTCGTTCAGGGGGTAGCGCCGCCCGGGCGTACCGGCAGCGCCGGACGGGTGGACGCCGCCGGGCCACGGTGCGGCCGGGCGGCGTCGCGGGGAACCTCCGGGTGGGTGGCCGGCGGCCTCAGGCGGTGGCGTACCCGGCCAGCCGGTCGCCGACCTCCTCGGTGCGCAGTGCCGCGCCCGGGGTCCGACCGGCCAGTTCCACGCCCACAGCGGCGGTGACCCGGGCGGCGGCGTCGGCGTGCCCGAGCTGGTCGAGCAGCAGCGCCGCCGAGAGTACGGCCGCCACCGGGTCGGCCACCCCGCGACCGGCGATGTCCGGCGCCGAGCCGTGTACCGGCTCGAACATCGACGGGTACGCCCCCTCGGGGTTGATGCTGCCGCTGGCGGCGAGTCCGATCCCGCCGGTGACGGCGGCGGCGATGTCGGTGAGGATGTCGCCGAACAGGTTGTCGGTGACCACCACGTCGTAGCGCTGGGGCTGGGTGACCAGGAACATCGCGGCGGCGTCGACGTGCTGGTACTCCGTGGCCACGTCGGGGTGCTCGGCGGCGACGGCCTCGAACGCCCGCGCCCACAGCGAACCGGCGTGGGTCAGCACGTTGGTCTTGTGCACGAGGGTGACCTTGCGCCGCTCCCGGCGCGTGGCGCGGGCGAAGGCGTCGCGGATCACCCGCTCCACGCCGTGCCGCGTGTTCAGGCTCTCCTCGGTGGCGACCTCCGCCGGGGTGCCCCGGTGCAGCGCGCCGCCGGCGCCCGCGTAGAGGCCCTCGGTGCCCTCGCGGACCACCACCAGGTCGACCTCGCCGGGCTTGACGCTCGCCAGCGGGCCGGGCACGCCGGGCCACAGCCGCGACGGGCGCAGGTTGACGTACTGGTCGAAGGCGAAGCGCAGCTTGAGCAGCAGCCCCCGCTCCAGCACGCCCGGCGGGACGGTCGGGTCGCCGACGGCGCCGAGCAGGATCGCGTCGTGCCCGGCCAGCTCGGTCAGCACCGAGTCGGGCAGCACCTCGCCGGTGCGGTGCCAGCGGGCGGCGCCCAGGTCGTACTCGGTGGCGTCCACCCCCGGCAGCACGGCGTCGATGACCTTGCGGGCCTGCGCGACCACCTCGGGTCCGATCCCGTCCCCGGCCACCACCGCGATCCGTGCCACGTCCCTGTGCTCCCTCGCCTCGCCGTTTCGTCGACCGTACGCCGCCGTCCCGTCCCCCGGTACGAACCTTCCAGAATGCGGGAAAGTCGGATGCACAGGATCCTCCCAGGTGGCATTCATGGGGAGGTCATCTCCGCTGCCTAGCGTGATGGCGAGCGGGTCGACGGGGGCCCGTGACGGAGGCCACGACGACGCGGCCGGCGTCAGCGAGGGAGCAGCGTCATGCGGATCGACCAGCAGCCACGGACCCGCTGGGTGGACCAGTCCGCCTTCCAGCCGCGCCGGCCCGACCTGCGGCTGGGCGCCCGCAGCCACCGCGCCGACCGGCCCGGCACCGTCGGCGAGGACCGGATCGCCGTCCAGCACACCGTGCGCACCTCGACCGCCGAATACACGCTTCTGCTCAACGCCCCCGAGTGGCTGGGGCGGCGCGGCATCGGAGAGGCGCTGCGCGACGCGGTCGCGGAGCTGCGCGCCATCGACCTCACCTACGGCCCGACCCGGCCGGAGAGCCTGGTCTCCCGACTGCGCCGGGACGAGATCAGCGCCGACTCGTACCCGCCGCTGGCCGACCTGGTGGACCGCTGCGCGGCGATGCGGGCCGCCACCGACGGCTGGTTCGACGCCTGGGCGGTGCCCGGCGGCTTCGACCCCGGAGGGCTGCTCGGCGGGTGGGCGGTGGAGCGGGCCGCCGCCCGGCTGCGCGCCGCCGGGGTGCACGACTACGCCGTGCTCACCGGCGCCGACCTGGTCGTACGCGGGCACGCCGCGCACGGCGGCCCGTGGCGGGTGGCGGTGCACCACCCGACGGACCGGCAACGGGCGCCGCTCGTGCTGGAGATGACGGCGGGCGCGGTCGGCACCTCGGGGGTGAGCGGCCGGCAGGGGCACGTGGTCGACCCGCACACCGGGGAGCCTGCCGACCAGCTCGTCGCCGCGACGGTCGTCGGGCCGGACCTCGCCGTCGCGGACGCCTACGCCACCGCGCTCTACGCCGCCGGGCCGGCCGGGCTGGCCTGGTTCCGCAACGGGTCGGACTACCGCGCGCTCTTCGCCCACCGCCGCTGAGCCCTGCTGCTCAGCGAGTGCGCCGACTGCCCGTACCGGGCGATCGGCCGGCCCCAGCCGGCCGCTGCCGCGCCATCAGCGATGTGTTGCGCGGGAGTGGGTGCGGCGTTTGGTGGGTGCGCTGCCGGCGGGCCGCCGGGAGGAATGCGCGATCGGCCCCCACGGTCTCGGCAACGACCGTGAGGGCCGGTCAGCGACGAGTGCGCGTGGCTCGCGCAATCGAGGGGTGCGGGCCGGTCGGCCGGACGTCGACCTCGCCACCCGAAGACGGGCCCACGTCGCGAGCTCGGCCAGTGACCGCACCGGTACGCTAGCGAATCGACGCAACTCAACGCAAGGGTCTCCACTGCGGACCGTCGCGACAGGAGCGTGCCGAACCGGCGGCGGGGCGATTTCGACGCGGTGAACGGGGAATGGCACGCTGTCCGCCGTGAGTTTCGATCTGAGCGTGTGGGCCCTGGCGGACGGGGCGACACCCGAGGACGTGCGGGCGGCGGTGCTGCGGTGCCGGCAGGGGCAGCACGTCGACCGGCACCCGGACCCGCGGGTGGTGGCCTTCTACCGGGCCATCACCGGCAGCTACCCCGACCGCCCGGCCGGCCCCGGCAGCCCGTGGGCCGTGACGCCGCTGCACGCGGCCGCCGACCACGTCGAGCTGAACCTGCACCCGACCTGCGAGGACCAGGTGCTGCTCGACATCGAACGGCTGGCCGGCGCGTACGACCTGATGCTCTTCGACGCCCAGGACGGCTCGGTCTACCCGCCGCCGGCCCGGCTGCCCGGCTGACCACTGCCCGAGTACGACGAAGGGCCCGGCGAGATCCGCCGGGCCCCCGCTGTCGCGCGCTCAGGTCACTCGTCGCGCAGATCCGCCGCGCTGGCCGCGACCGCGCCGATCGAGTCCGCCGCCGAGGTGAGCAGGTCCGCGCCGAGCGCCTGGTCGACGGTGAGGGTCATCAGGGTCTCGCCGCCGGCCTCGCGACGGGCCACCTGCATCGCCGCGATGTTGACGCCGGCCTCGCCGAGCAGCGTGCCGACCGTGCCGACCACGCCGGGGCGGTCGGCGTAACGCAGGAAGACCAGGATCCCCTCCGCGCCGATCTCCACGTCGAAGCCGTCGACCTCGGTGAGCTTGAGCACGTCACGGGCGCCGGCGGTGGCCACCGTGCCGGAGACGCTGACCGTACGACCGTCGGGCAGCGCGCCGCGGACGGTGACCAGGTTGGGGTGCTCGACGGTGTCGGTCTGGGCGACCAGGGTGACCTCGACGCCGCGCTCGGCGGCCAGGTGCGGGGCGTTGACGTAGGTGACCTGCTCCTCGACCACCGAGCTGAACAGCCCCTTGGTGGCGGCGAGCTTCAGCACCGACACGTCGTGGTTGGCGATCTCGCCGCGCACCTCGACGGTGACGCTGGCGGCGACCCCGCCCGCGACGGCGGTGAAGGCGCGACCGAGCTTCTCGGCCAGCGGCAGCAGCGGGCGCACGTCCTCGGCCACGACGCCGCCGGCCTGCACGTTCACCGCGTCCGGCACGAACTCGCCCTGCAACGCCAGCTTCACGCTCTTGGCCACGGCCAGGCCGGCCTTGTCCTGTGCCTCGCCGGTGGAGGCGCCCAGGTGCGGGGTGGCGACCACGTTGTCGAAGGCGAACAGCGGCGAGGAGGTGCAGGGCTCCTTGGCGTAGACGTCCACGCCCGCGCCGGCGACCCGGCCCTCGGCGATCGCGTCGGCCAGGGCCTGCTCGTCGACCAGCCCGCCCCGGGCAGCGTTGATGATCCGGACGCCCGGCTTGACGACAGCCAACTCCTTCTCACCGATCAGGCCGACGGTCTCCGGGGTCTTCGGGAGGTGGATCGAGATGAAGTCGCTCTCCCGCAGCAGCTCCTCCAGGCCCACCAGGCGGACGCCGAGCTGGGCCGCGCGGGCCGGCTGGATGTAGGGGTCGTACGCGATCAGCCGGGTGCCGAAGGCGGCGATGCGCTGGGCGAAGAGCACGCCGATGCGGCCGAGGCCGACCACGCCGACGGTCTTGCCCTGGATCTCGACGCCGGTGTACTTGGACCGCTTCCACTCCCCCGCCTTCAGCGCGGCGCTGGCGCTGGCGGTGTTGCGTGCCACGGCGAGCAGCAGCGCGAGGGCCTGCTCGGCGGCGGAGACGATGTTCGAGGTGGGGGCGTTGACGACCATGACGCCCCGCGCGGTGGCGGCCGGCACCTCGACGTTGTCCAGACCCACGCCCGCCCGGGCGACGACCTTCAGCCGGGGCGCGGCGGCGATCGCCTCGGCGTCGATCTGGGTGGCGCTGCGCACGATGACGGCGTCGGCCTCGGAGAGCGCCGAGAGCAGGGCCGGACGGTCGGTGCCGTCGACGTGGCGGACGTCGAAGTCGTGGGCGAGCACCTCGATGGCGGCGGGGGCGAGTTCTTCGGCGATCAGTACGACAGGAGTCATTGGTCCTCGTAGTTGTCGTCAGAGCGGTGGGCCGGGCTGCGGGACGCCGCGCTGCGCCCTGCGCTGATCCGGGCCATGGCCGTCAGGTGCCGGCTACGCACCTACCCGCGATCGTAGGTGGCCGGCCGGCCGGCAGGTCCCGGACCGTGGGGTGAGTGCCCTCACAACGGGTGACGACGCGCCGGTGAACGGCGCGCGACGGGGCGCCCGGGTCACCTGGGGGCGGCGAGCCGGCGCGGCGGGCGGTGGTGCGGCGGACAGGGAGCGGCCCGGTCCGGGCGCCGGGGAGAGCGCCCGGGCCGGGCCGCGGGGGTGACGCGTCAGGCGGTCTCGGTGATCGGGCGGTCGACCCAGCTCATCATGCCGCGCAGCTTGCGGCCGGTCTCCTCGATCGGGTGCGCCGCGCCCTCGGCCTGCCACTTGCTGAAGTTGGGCCGGCCGGCCTCGTCCTCGGCCACCCACTCCCGGGCGAACTCGCCGGACTGGACCTCGCTGAGGATCTTGCGCATCTCCTCCTTGACCCGGGCGTCGATGACGCGCGGCCCACGGGAGAGGTCGCCGTACTCGGCCGTGTCGGAGATGCTGTAGCGCATCTTGGCGATGCCGCCCTCGTACATGAGGTCGACGATCAGCTTCAGCTCGTGCAGGCACTCGAAGTAGGCCACCTCGGGGGCGTAGCCCGCCTCGGTGAGCACCTCGAAGCCGGTCTGCACGAGCGCCGCCGCGCCGCCGCAGAGCACCGCCTGCTCGCCGAAGAGGTCGGTCTCGGTCTCCTCGGTGAAGGTGGTCCGGATGGCGCCGGCCCGCGTGCCGCCGATGCCCTTGGCGTACGACAGGGCCAGCGCGAGGGCACCGCCGCTGGCGTCCTGCTCGACGGCGACCAGGCAGGGCACGCCCTTGCCGTCGGCGTACTGGCGGCGGACCAGGTGACCCGGGCCCTTCGGCGCGACCATCGCGACGTCGACGTCCGCCGGCGGCTTGATCAGGCCGTAGCGGATGTTGAAGCCGTGGCCGAAGAAGAGCGCCTTGCCCGCGGCCAGGTTCGGCGCGATCGACTCGGCGTAGATGCGGCGCTGGGCGGTGTCCGGGGCGAGGATCATGATGACGTCGGCCTCGGCGGACGCCTCGGCCGGCGTGAGCACCCGCAGGCCCTGCTCCTCGGCCTTGGCCCGGCTCTTGGAGCCCTCGGGCAGGCCGACCACCACGTCGACTCCGGAGTCGCGCAGCGACAGCGCGTGGGCGTGGCCCTGGCTGCCGTACCCGATCACCGCGACCTTGCGACCCTGGATGAGGCCCAGGTCGGCATCGTCGTCGTAGTACACCTCAACGCTCATGGTTTCCCTTTCGTACGGCGGCCCGGGCGGCCCGTCGTGGATCTGTGCGGTGTCGGTCCCGGGCGGCGCGCGCCGGCCGGGTCGGGCGGTCCCGGCCGGCGCGCGGGGGCGCCGGCCGGGTCGGGGTCAGGCGGCCCGGAGCGAGGGCCCGGCGGTGATGGAACGCGAGCCGCGCCCGATCGCCACCAGCCCGGACTGGACCATCTCCTTGATCCCGAAGGGTTCGAGGTCGCGCAGGAGCGCGTCGAGCTTGTCCGGCGTGCCGGTCGCCTCGATGGTCAGCGTGTCCGGGGCCACGTCGACCACCCGGGCCCGGAACAGGCCGACGGTCTCCAGCACCTGGGCGCGGGCCGCGCGGTCGGCGCGCACCTTGACCAGGAGCAGTTCGCGGGCGACCGAGACCTGCGGGTCCAGTTCGACGATCTTGAGCACGTTGACCAGCTTGTTGAGCTGCTTGGTGACCTGCTCCAGCGGGGACGACTCGGCGTTGACCACGATGGTGATCCGCGAGACGTCCGGGTTCTCGGTCTCGCCGACGGCGAGGCTGTCGATGTTGAAGCCCCGCCGGGAGAACAGGCCGGAGACCCGGGCCAGGACGCCCGGCTTGTTCTCCACCAGGACGCTCAGGGTGTGCATGGTCATCAGATGTCATCCTCGTCGAAGGCCGGGCGGACGCCCCGGGCGAACATGATCTCGTCGTTGCTGGTGCCGGCGGCGACCATCGGCCACACCATGGCGTCCTTGCCGACGACGAAGTCGATGACCACCGGCGCGTCGTCGATCGCCATCGCGGCGGCGATGGTCCTGTCGACGTCCTCGGCGTTCTCACAGCGCAGCCCCACGCAGCCGAGGGCTTCGGCCAGCTTGACGAAGTCGGGGATGCGGTGCTTGTGGGTGCCGAGGTCGGTGTTGGAGTAGCGCTCCCCGTAGAACAGGGTCTGCCACTGCCGCACCATGCCGAGGTTGCCGTTGTTGATCACGGCGATCTTGACCGGGATGCCCTCCAGGGCGCAGGTGGCCAGTTCCTGGTTGGTCATCTGGAAGCAGCCGTCGCCGTCGACCGCCCACACCACCGTGTCGGGCTTGCCGACCTTGGCGCCCATCGCCGCCGGCACCGCGTAGCCCATGGTGCCGAGGCCGCCGGAGTTCAGCCAGGTGTACGGCTTCTCGTAGGAGATGAACTGCGAGGCCCACATCTGGTGCTGGCCGACCCCCGCCACGTAGATCGCGTCCGGGCCGACCAGCTCGCCGAGCCGCTTGATGACGTGCTGCGGGGAGAGGGTGCCGTCGGCCGGCTCCTCGTAGCCCAGCGGGTACCGGTTGCGCAGGTCGTCGAGCTGGGTCCACCAGTCGGCGAGGTCGGCCCGCCGGCCGGCCGCCTGCTCGGTGCCCACCGCCGCGATCAGCTCGTCGATGACGTGCCGGGCGTCGCCGACGATCGGCACGTCGGCGTGCCGGTTCTTGCCGATCTCGGCCGGGTCGATGTCGGCGTGCACCACCGCCGCGTCCGGGGCGAACGAGTCCAGCTTGCCGGTGACCCGGTCGTCGAAGCGGGCGCCCAGGGCCACGATCAGGTCGGCCTTCTGCAGGCCGTAGACCGCGGCAACCGTGCCGTGCATGCCGGGCATGCCCAGGTGCTGCGGGTGCGAGTCCGGGAACGCGCCGAGCGCCATCAGCGTGGTGACGACCGGGATGCCGGTCTGCTCGGCCAGCCGCCGCAGCCCCTCCGTGGCGCCGGCCTTCAGCACCCCGCCGCCGACGTAGAGCACGGGGCGGCGGGCGCTGGACATCAGCCGGGCCGCCTCGCGGATCTGCTTGCCGTGCGGGTGCAGGGTGGGCCGGTAGCCGGGCAGGTCCAGCGTCGGCGGCCAGGTGAAGGTGGTGGGCGCCTGGAGGACGTCCTTGGGGATGTCGACCAGGACCGGCCCGGGACGGCCGGTGGCCGCCAGGTGGAACGCCTCGGCCAGCACCCGGGGGATCTCCTCGGCCTCCTGCACCAGGAAGTTGTGCTTGGTGATCGGCAGGGTGATGCCCTGGATGTCGGCCTCCTGGAAGGCGTCCGTGCCGATCGAGGGCCGCGCGACCTGGCCGGTGATGGCCACGATCGGCACCGAGTCCATGTACGCGTCGGCGATCGGGGTGACCAGGTTGGTCGCCCCGGGGCCGGAGGTGGCCATGCAGACCCCCACCCGGCCGGTCGCCTGGGCGTAGCCCGTCGCCGCGTGCCCGGCGCCCTGCTCGTGGCGGACCAGGATGTGCCGCACGGTGGAGTCGTAGAGCGGGTCGTACGCCGGCAGGATGGCGCCACCCGGGATGCCGAAGACGACGTCGACGCCGAGCGCCTCCAGCGACCGCACGAGGGAGCCGGCGCCGCTGACCTGGGCCGGGGCGGGTGTGCGTACCCCCGGGACGGCCGGGGTGGCCGCGGCGCGGACGGCGCCGGCGTGCTCGGCGTCGCTCGCGGGCTCGGCGGACGTGCGGGCCCGCCGGGCGGAGTGGGCGAGTGTCTCTGGCGTGGGTCTCGTCATGGCGGTTCAGGCCTTCGGCTGGAGTGGGTGCGGCTGTTCGAGCGGGTGACGCGGGCGGCGCCCGGCGTCGATGGGTCCGACGGCAACAAAAAAGCCCTCGTGCAGGATGCACGGGGCCAGCGCACTCTCGACGTGGAGAGTGCGCTCAGGTAAGTACTCGCAGCGACCGGTACGACGACATGCGGTCAAGCCTGACGCATCTCACGCGATGAGTCAACTGATCCCACATGTTGGTTCACGGGTCGCCGGCTTTCACCCGTCCGGGGCGCCTAGGGACCCCACTCCACCTGCGCGGACCCCTGCTCGGAGGGGCGCTGGGCGGGCAGCCTCGGCAGCCGCCGGGGCGGCGCCGCGGGCGGGCCGGCCGGGGCGGGCGCGGCGGGGGCCGGGCGGGCGCCCGGGGACGTGGCCGCCTCCAGCATCGCCTCCAGGTGCTCGGCCGGTACGCCCCAGCCGAAGAGCGCTCCCTGACCGAACCGGCAGCCGGCGGCGACCACGGCGGCCAGCTCGGTCGGCGTGGTCACCCCCTCGGCGATGACCTCCAGACCGAGCTGGTGGCCGAGGCGCATGACGATGTCGACCATCGGCGCGAACGCCGGGCCGTCCCTGCCCACCGGCCGTACCGGCTCGTGCTCCGCGACCAGCCCGTGGTCGATCTTGAGAATGTCGATCGGCAGCCGGCGCAGCTGCCCGAGCGAGGAGTAGCCGGCGCCGAAGTCGTCCAGCGCGATCCGGACCCCGGTGGCCCGCAGCGCCGTCAGCCGCCGGATCAGCTCGTCCAGGTCCGTCGCGACGGCGTGCTCGGTGACCTCCAGCACCAGCCGCTGCGGCGGCACGTGGTGGGCGCGCAGCGCCTCGGCCACCTGGACCACGTACTCCGGGGCGTGCAGCTCCCGGGGCGACACGTTGACCGAGACCCAGACGTCGTGCCCGTCGGCCAGCCAGCGGGAGAGCTGGTGGCACGCCTGGTGCAGCACCCAGGCGCCCAGCTTGGCGATCATCCCGCACTCCTCGGCCAAGGGGATGAACTCGTCCGGGCCGACGTTGCCGAGCACGGGGTGGCGCCAGCGCAGCAGCGCCTCCGCGCCGACCGGGCGTACCGAGGGCAGCGAGGCCACCGGCTGGAACACCAGGCGCAGCTCGTCGCGCTCGATGGCGCCGCGCAGCTCGTGCTCCACCGTGGTGCGCCGGCGTAGCAACTGGTCGTACGCGGCGTCGTAGCGCTCGATCCGGTTCTTGCCGCGCTGCTTGGCGTAGCGGAGCGCCAGGTCGGCGTGGCGCAGCAGCAGCTCCACGTCGGGCTCCCCGGCCCAGCCGGCCACCCCGATGCTCACCGACAGGAAGACGGGCCCCTCCGGCTGCTCGTAGGCGCGCCCGAGCACCCCGAGCAGGCGCTCGGCGACCCGGTCCGCTTCGGCGGGCTGGCCGTGCATCAGCACCGCGAACTCGTCGCCGCCGAGCCGGGCCGCCACGTCGCCGGGGCGCAGGTTGGCGCGCAGCCGCTCGCCCACCTCGGCCAGCACCGCGTCGCCCACGTCGTGGCCCCGCATGTCGTTGACGTGCTTGAAGCCGTCGAGGTCGAGCCCGAGCAGCACGCAGGGGGCGCCGGCACCGGCGCAGCGGTGCAGCGCCCGCAACAGCCCCCGCCGGTTGGCCAGCCCGGTCAGCTGGTCGGTGTGCGCCAGCTCGCGGAAGTGCGCCTCGCGCTCGGCCAGCCGCCGGGCGTAGCCGCGCACGTCGTGCAGCGTCAGGTACTGCCGGGTGACCAGGGCGAAGCCCTCCACGCTGCCGGCGACGATGCCGAGGGCGTCGAACCGGCCGTCCTGGAGCAGGTGGTACATCGCCGAGGCGGCCATGGCGAACATCGGGACGAACGCGTACGCGCCGTCGCGGCGGATCAGGTCGTGGGGCGGCTGGACCGCCGCGTCCAGCCGACGGGCGGCCCACGCGACGGCGACGAGGCCGGCGGCGAGCACCCCCGCCCCGGCCAGCGCCACGGTCGGCCCGGCCTGGCAGAGCCCGGTGGCGACGCCGAGCCCGCCGCAGGTCACGGCGGTGGCCCCGGCGCCCAGCCAGGCGGCGCGACCGCGCGGCGGCGGGGCGCGGAAGGCCACGATCAGGGCGAGCCCGGCGGTCAGGGCCGCGCTGACCGTGGCGAGCAGGATCGGCACGCAGGCCGCCGGGGTGGCGTCGCCGAGCAGCCGGGTGGGCTCGGAGAAGAGCACCCAGCCGACGAACCAGAGCGCCGTGGCCATCACCAGGCCGTCGAGCGCCAGCCGGGCGGTGGCCGCCGCCGGGGCGGCCACGCCGGGCAGCCGGAGCAGCCCGGCGGAGAGCAGCAGCCCGCCCACCGCCGTGCCGATCGACACGACGCCGGCCCAGCCGGTGCTGCGGCCCGGGGCGTGCCCGTCGTGCCCGGCGGTGGTGAGCGCCACGCTCACCCCGAGCAGCAGGGTCACCAGCGCCACCCCGGACGCGCCGGCGAGCAGCGCGTACGCCTGCCGGGGCGGCCCCGAGCGGCGGCGGGCCTCGACGGCCGACAGCGCGGCGGCCGCCGTGGCCACCAGCCCGCACAGCACCGCGACCGCGACCATGCCCGGGGGGAACTGCACGTGCCAACTGTGCCGGATACGCGCCCAGCGCGGGAGCCCGGGTGTGCAACCTTTGGGACACGGCGCGCACGCCCGCCGGCCGCCGGGGCGGCGGTGTCACACTGGTGGACATGCCTGAGCTGCGGTCGAAGACCTCCACGCACGGTCGGACGATGGCCGGCGCCCGGGCCCTGTGGCGGGCCACCGGGATGACCGACGACGACTTCGGCAAGCCGATCGTCGCCATCGCGAACAGCTTCACCCAGTTCGTACCCGGTCACGTGCATCTCAAGGACATGGGCGGCCTGGTCGCCGAGGCGGTGGCCGAGGCCGGCGGGGTGGGCCGCGAGTTCAACACGATCGCCGTGGACGACGGCATCGCCATGGGCCACGGCGGCATGCTCTACTCCCTGCCCAGCCGCGAGCTGATCGCCGACGCGGTGGAGTACATGGTCAACGCGCACTGCGCGGACGCCCTGGTCTGCATCTCGAACTGCGACAAGATCACCCCGGGCATGCTGCTGGCCGCGCTGCGGCTGAACATCCCCACCGTCTTCGTCTCGGGCGGGCCGATGGAGGCCGGCAAGACCGTGGCGATCGAGGGCGTCGTGCACTCCAAGATCGACCTGATCGACGCGATGATCGCCTCCTCGAACGAGTCCGTCACCGACGACCAGCTCGGCGAGATCGAGCGGTCGGCCTGCCCGACCTGCGGCTCCTGCTCCGGCATGTTCACCGCCAACTCGATGAACTGCCTCACCGAGGCGATCGGTTTGGCGCTGCCCGGCAACGGCTCGACGCTGGCGACCCACGCCGCGCGCCGGTCGCTCTTCGTCGAGGCCGGCCGCACCGCCGTGGAGATCGCCAAGCGGTGGTACGACGGCGACGACGCCTCCGTGCTGCCCCGCGCGATCGCCAGCCGGGCCGCGTTCGAGAACGCGGTGGCCCTGGACGTGGCGATGGGCGGCTCGACCAACACGATCCTGCACCTGCTCGCCGCCGCCCGCGAGGCCGAGCTGGACTTCGGCGTCGCCGACATCGACGCCGTCTCCCGCCGGGTGCCCTGCCTGGCCAAGGTCGCCCCGAACTCCCCGCAGTACCACATGGAGGACGTGCACCGCGCCGGCGGCATCCCGGCCATCCTCGGCGAACTGGACCGGGCCGGCCTGCTGCACCGCGACGTGCACGCGGTGCACTCCCCCGACCTGGAGCGCTGGCTCGCCGACTGGGACGTCCGGGGCGGGTCGGCGACGGCGCAGGCGGTCGAGCTGTTCCACGCCGCCCCGGGCGGGGTGCGTACCGTCGAGCCGTTCTCCACCACCAACCGCTGGTCGTCGCTGGACACCGACGCGGCCACCGGCTGCGTACGGGACCTCGCGCACGCCTACAGCGCGGACGGCGGGCTGGCCATCCTGCACGGCAACCTGGCGCCGGAGGGCTGCGTCGTGAAGACCGCCGGGGTGCCCGAGGAGTGCCTCACCTTCCGGGGCCCGGCGAAGGTCTACGAGTCCCAGGACGACGCGGTCGAGGCGATCCTCAACAAGCGGATCGTCGCCGGTGACGTGGTGGTGATCCGCTACGAGGGGCCGAAGGGCGGCCCCGGCATGCAGGAGATGCTCTACCCCACCTCGTTCCTCAAGGGCCGGGGGCTGGGCCGCTCGTGCGCGCTGCTCACCGACGGGCGCTTCTCCGGCGGCACCTCCGGGCTCTCCATCGGGCACGTCTCACCGGAGGCGGCCTCCGGCGGGCTGATCGCCCTCGTCGAGCCCGGCGACGAGATCGTCATCGACATCCCGGCCCGGTCGATCGAGCTGAACGTCGCCGCCGATGTGCTGGAGGCCCGGCGGATCGCGCAGGAGAAGCGCGACAGGCCGTACACGCCGGTCGACCGGCAGCGGCCGGTGTCCGCGGCGCTGCGCGCGTACGCCTCGATGGCGACCTCGGCCAGCGACGGCGCCTACCGCCGCGTCCCGGAGTAGCCGCCCGTGGCGGGGTCGGAGAACGGCAGACTCGTCACAAGAGTGCGCTGACCCGTCACCTGGCCGGCGCCCCGGCGAGGATGCCTGAGTCAGGAGAAGCGCGGTGCCCATCGTCGACATGCCTGTCCTGCACGAGCGGATCGTCACCCACATCTGCGCCACCATCGGGCCGATGTTCGCGCGACGCGCATCGGAGACGCTCTACGCGGTGGCGCTCACCACGGACAGCGACGTCATCACGGTCCGCCTGGCGGCGCACACCGAAGAAGCCCTCGGGCTGCTCGTCGATGCCGCCGACGAGCACGCCGACTACTACCGCTGGTGGCCCGACGAGTGGGTTGTCGCCGACGACGACGGGACGCCCGAGCATGGCGTCCACTCGATGGCCCGGATCAGCCGGGACATGTTCGACACCCACCTCGCCCTGGGCAACGATCCGAAGGCTCACGGCGAATGGTGCGAGCGGGCCCGCGCGACACTCGAAGGCGCCCTGGGCGACCGCCGCGTCCGGGCGAGCATCGCCGCCGTCAGTCCCGCCTGGCACCCCGTGCTGTTCGTCACGGACACGGACGGCGATCAGCGCCCCACGGTACGCAGCATCGATCTCCTCAACACCGGCCACCCGAACCCCGACCTCGTCGCTTCCGCCCGCAGCTTCTTCCACGAGACGGGAACGTGACGACGCCTCACCCGGCCCTGGTGGCCTCCTGAGCGGCGTCACCGGTCAGGCCCTCCCCGCCGGGCAGCACGACGGTGCGGGCGTACCGGATGGCGGCCGGGGTGTCGGGGAAGACCAGGCCCTCGCGGCGCAACCGGTCGGCGACGCCGAGGGTGGCCAGCACCTGGTCGTGGCCGGGGTCGATGCCGGAGAGCAGCACGGTGATGCCGCGTTCGGAAAGCCGGAGGATGGCGTCGCCGAGCACCTGCGCGCCGGTGGCGTCGAGGGTGGTCACCCGGGACATCCGCAGGATCACCACGCGCACGTCGGCCACGTCGGAGAGTTGGAGCAGGAAGTTGTGCGCGGCGGCGAAGAAGAGCGGGCCGTCCAGCCGGTAGGCCACGATGTGGTCGGCGAGCAGGGCACGCTCCTCGGCGCTGTGCTCGCCGGGATCGAGGGCAACCTGTTCCACGCGGGCCGTGCGGGCCACCGCGCGCAGGGCGATCACGATCGCCACGCCCACCCCGACCGCCACGGCGGTCACCAGGTCCAGGGCCACCGTGACCGCGAAGGTGAGCACCAGCACGAGGGCGTCGCCCCGGGTGGCGCGGGCCAGCGCCCAGAGCGACCCGGCCTCGACCATCCGGACGGTGGTGGCCAGCAGGACACCGGCCAGGGCGGCGAGGGGGATCCGGCCGACCAACGGGGCGGCGGCCAGCACGATCCCGGCGAGGGCGACGGCGTGGGTGAGCGCGGCCAGCTTCGAGCCGGCGCCGGCGCGCACGTTCACCGCCGTACGGGCGATGGCGGCGGTGGCCGGGATCCCGCCGAACGCCGGGGCGGCGAGGTTGGCCAGCCCCTGGCCGAACAGCTCGCGGTCGGGGTCGTGGCGCTGGCCGACCGTCATCCCGTCCGCCACGGTGGCGGAGAGCAGGCTCTCCAGGGCGGCCAGCGCGGCGACCGCGAGGGCGGAGGGCAGCAGGACCCCGACGGCGTCGGGGTCGAGGAAGGCCAGCGAGGGCGCGGGCAGGCCGGCGGGCAGGGCGCCGATGCGGGCCAGCTCGACCGGGGCGGTCTCGGCCAGGACCGTAGCGACGGCCACCCCGAGCAGGGAGAACGGCCAGCCGGGACGCCAGCGTGCGCCGAGCAGCATCACCGCCGCGACGCCGAGGGCCACCGCGATCGGGACCGGCCGCGGGTCCGCGACGAACCGGGCGACCGCGTCGGCGGCCACGGCCCAGACGCGGTCGCCGTGCGCGTCGGTCACCCCGAGCGCCGCCGGCACCTGTTGCAGGGCGATGACCACCGCGATGCCGGCGGTGAATCCCTCGATCACGGGGACGGGGAGGTAGTGGACGTACCGGCCGAGGCGGGCGAGGGCCAGCGCGATCAGCACCAGCCCGGCCAGTGCCCCGACCATCAGCACACCGGTGGGGCCGAACTGCTGGACCACCGGCACCAGCACCACGGTCATCGCCCCGGTCGGCCCGGAGACCTGGAGGTGGGAGCCGCCGAAGACGGCGGCGACGGCGCCGGCCACCACCGCCGTCACCAGCCCGGCCTGCGCCCCGAGCCCGGAGGTGACGCCGAAGGCCAGGGCCAGCGGCAGCGCCACCACCGCCACGGTCAGCCCGGCGAGCAGGTCACGCCGGGGCGAGCGGCGGACGGCCTGCCAGTCGGCGCGCGGCGGCAGCAGCCCGAGGAAGCGCTCACCCAGGCTGAGTGCCTGGCTCACCGCTGCGTCCCGGAGGACCGCAGCTCGTCCAGCAGCGCGTCCCGGTCGGTGAGGACCGCGCCCAGGATGCGCCGCCCGGCGGCGAGCAGGTCGGCCACGTCGGGGGTGCTGAGCGCGTACATCACCAGGGCACCCTCGCGACTGGAGGTGACCATGCCGGCCCGGCGCAGCACCGCGAGCTGCTGCGACAGGTTGGACGCCTCGACGTCGATGGCCGCCAGCAGGTCGCGGACCGGCTTCGGCCCGTCCTGGAGCAGTTCCAGGACCCGGATCCGGACCGGGTGGCCGAGGGTGCGGAACAGCTCCGCCTTCGCCTGGTAGAGCGGCACCGACACGTCAGCCTCCGTCACGCGACCCACATCCGGTTGCCGACTTTAGCACTTGCGAAAACCTTCAACTAGTGCGTCATCACCTCAGCCGGCGACGGTGTCGCTGACGTGGCGCAGGACGGGGCGGGTGGTCAGGGCCGCCGGGTCCAGTGGGACGCCGGTGCTCACCGTGAAGGTCGCCGTCTCCCCCGGTAGCAGGGTGACCAGCGCCTCGTCGACCTCGGCCGTCGGGTCGAGGCGGTCCGGGAAGAGCGTCACGTCGCGCAGGATCGTGCGGGCGGTGACCCGGACCCGCTGGCCGCCGTCGACCGGCTCGACCGTCGCGTCGTACCCGGCCGCCGGCCAGTGCGCGTCGCGGTCCTCGGCGAAGAACCACAGCGCCCGCCCGGCCGGGTCGCCCGCCTCGGCCACCAGCAGCTCGCGGCGGGCCTCCTCCGGCCGCGCCAGCTCCGCCGGCAGCGCCAGCTCGATCCTGGCGTACGCGGCGACGTCCAGCTCCAGCGTCGTCTTCGCCCGTGGCTCCCCGGCCAGGGTCAGCCGGGTCACCGACGCGCTCGCCCGCCACGGCACCGGCCCGTCGTTGACGGCGACCAGGGCCAGGCCGCCCGCGCGGGGCTGGACGGTCAACAGCCGGTCGGCGTACGCCCGACGCAGCGCGTACCACAGGGGCTTGCGGCGGCCGTCGCCGTCGACGGCCGACCACGAGGTCACCGGCCAGCAGTCGTTGAGCTGCCAGACGATCGTGCCGGCGCAGACGTCCCGGTGGGAGCGGAAGTGCTCGACGGCGAGCTGGATCGCCCGCGCCTGGTTGAGCTGGGTGAGCCAGTGCCAGTCGTCGAAGTCCGCCGGCGCCGGCAGGTGCGCGTCGAGCCCCCGCCGGAGCTTGGCGTCGCCGTCGACGGCCTTCTGATGGTGCGCCATCCCGGGCGAGTCGGGCGCGAGGGGCTCGTCCGACAGCGCCCGGCGCAGCGTCGCGTACGCGGGCGGGGCCTGGTAGCCGAACTCGGCGACGAAGCGCGGCACGTACTCGCGGTACTTCGTGTAGTCGTCGGTGTTCCAGACGTCCCAGATGTGCGTGGTGCCGTGCGCCGGGTCGTTGGGGTGGATCTCCTCGCTGCCCGACCACGGGCTGCCCGGCCAGTACGGCCGCGTCGGGTCCAGCTCGCCGACGATCCGGGGCAGCAGGTCGAGGTAGTAGCCGCGCCCCCAGCTGCGCCCGGCGAGGGGTTCCTGCCAGTCCCAGTCGTGCCAGCCCCAGAGGGTCTCGTTGTTGCCGGTCCAGAGCACCAGCGACGGGTGCGGCGCGAGCCGCACCACCTGCTCGGCGGCCTCGGCGGCCACCTCGGCGCCCAACGGCTCCTCCTCCGGGTAGGCGGCGCAGGAGAAGAGGAAGTCCTGCTGCACGAGCAGGCCCGCCTCGTCGGCGAGGTCGTAGAAGTCGTCCGACTCGTACCGGCCGCCGCCCCAGACGCGCAGCAGGTTGACGTTCGCGTCGGCGGCCTGCCGGAACCGGTGCGCCAGCCGGTCCCGGGTGATCCGGGTGGGGAACGCGTCGTCGGGGATCCAGTTGACCCCCCGGACGAAGACCGGGGTGTCGTTGACGTGCAGGGCGAACGGGGTGCCGTGCGCGTCGGGGGTGGTGTCGAGGCGTACGGAGCGGAAGCCGATCCGGCGCGTCCACGTGTCGAGCGGGCGCGCGTCGGCGTCGTGCAGCGTCACCTCCAGCGGGTGCAGCGGCTGCTCGCCGTACCCCCGGGGCCACCACAGCGCCGGGTCGCGGACGGTGAGGGTCAGCACGGCCGTGCGTCCGCCGGCCGGGATGCTCGCGTCGGCCGTGGCGCCGGCGACGGTGGCCCGCACGGTGAGCGGCGCGTCCCCGGCCCGCTCGACCTCGACGTGCAGCTCCACCCGGCCGTCGCCGGCCTCGACGGTCACCACCGGACGTACGACGGCCAGCCGCGCCGTCGACCAGGCGTGCAGCCCGATCTCCTGCCAGATGCCGGCGGTGACCAGGGTCGGCCCCCAGTCCCAGCCGAAGTTGCAGGCCATCTTGCGGATGAACGGGAACGGCTCCGGGTAGGCGTTCGGCCGGTCCCCGAGCCGGTCCCGCTGCGCCTCGGCGTAGCGGTAGGCGGAGTCGAAGCGTACGGCGAGGGTGTTGGACCCGGCGACCAGCCGCGACCGGACGTCGAAGCGGTGGCCGCGGTGCATGTTCTGGGCGCGGCCGACCTCGGCGCCGTTGAGGGTGAGCGTGGCGACGGTGTCGAGGCCGGCGCAGACCAGGTCGATCCGCTTGTCGTCGCCCGGCTGATGGTCGAAGGTGGTCTCGTAGACCCAGTCGGTCCGGCCGATCCAGGCCAGGCCCTTCTCGTTGTCGTCCCGGTACGGATCGGGGATCAGGCCGGCGGCGAGCAGGTCGGTGTGCACGCAGCCGGGTACGCTCGCCGGCACCGCGCGCCCGACAATCGCGGCCGGCACCTGCGGCCCCGGTACCGCCCGCAGGGTCCAGCCCTCGTGCAACGCTTGCCGGGTCACGACTTCACCGCACCTTCCATGATTCCGCGGACGATCTGACGGCCGCCGATGAAGAGCATCACCAGCAGCGGGAGGGTGGCGACCAGGGCGCCGGCCAGCACGCGCCGGTACAGCACGTAGTTGCCGCTGGCCAGGTCGGACAGCGCGACCATCGAGGTCGGGTAGTCGGTGCCGCCGAGGGTGATCAGCGGCCACTGGAACTCGTTCCAGGTGGCGACGAACGTCAGCAGGCCGAGCACCGCCATGGCGGGCCGGACCGCCGGCACCACCACGCTCCAGAAGATCCGCATGGTGCTCGCGCCGTCCATCCGCGCGGCCTCGACCAGTTCGTCGGGCACCGCGTCGAGGATGAACTGCCGCATGTAGAAGACCCCGAACGCGCTGACCAGTCCGGGCACGATCACCGCGAGGAGGGTGCCGTTCCAGCCACCCTCGCCGGGCATCCGGCCCATCAGGATGTAGAGCGCGACGACGCCGAGCTGGTTCGGCACCGTCATGGTCAGGATGACCATGACCATCAGCGCGTTGCGCCCCTTGAACCGCAGCTTCGCGAAGGCGAAGCCGGCCAGCGAGCAGAAGAAGAGCACCGACGCCGTCACCACCGACGACACGATCACGCTGTTGCCGAGGGACTGGAGGAAGAACACGTCCTGCATGGAGAAGACCTCCCGCAGGTTGGTGACCAGCTGCCCGCCGGGCAGCACCTGCGGCGGGATCTTCGCCAGCGCCTCGTCGGTGTTCGTGGCGATCACGAACATCCAGTAGAGCGGGAACGCCGAGAACGCGATCACGACGCTCAGGAACAGGTAGGTCCAGACGGTGCCGGGAAGGTGCTGCGGCGCCCGGCCCGTCAGCGCCGCCCGCCGGGAGTTCGAAACCTTCACCTGTGCCTCCCTCCGTTCGCGACTGCGGGGCTCGCAAGCTCACTCCTCGCGCTCACCTGTGCCTCCCTCCGTTCGCGACTGCGGGGCTCGCAAGCTCACTCCTCGCGCTCACCGCCTGCCACCGCCCAGGCGGTTGGTGAGCAGGGCGTTGACCGCCGCGACGAGCAGGATGACCAGGAACAGCGCCCAGGACATGGCGGCGGCGTAGCCGAGGTTGAGGTCCCGCCAACCGACCTTGTAGATGAGCTGCGCGACGGTCTGCCACTGCCCGTCGTCGCCGCCGAGGCCCAGCGCCGGGTTGGCGTCGAAGAGCATCGGCTCGGTGAACAGTTGCAGGCCGCCGATGGTGGAGAGCACGACGGTGAAGATGACCACGGGCCGGATCATCGGCACGGTGATCCGCCACAGTTGGCGCCACGGCCCGGCCCCGTCGACGGCGGCGGCCTCGTAGACGTCGCGCGGGATGGACTGCATGGCGGCCAGGTAGAGCAGCGCGTTGTAGCCGATCCACTTCCAGTTGACCATCGTGGCGATGGCGATCCAGGAGGACCACTTGGCGGAGCGCCAGTCGATCGGCTCGGTCTCGCCGATGCCGAGCAGCGACAGGGCCCAGTTGGCGATGCCGGTGTCGCGGGCGAAGACCACCGAGAAGATCAGCGTCGACGCGGTCACCGGGGTGATGTACGGCAGCAGCACCCCGACCCGGAACCAGGTCTGGGCCCGCAGCTTGCGGTTCAGCAGCGACGCGACGATCAGCGCCAGCAGCAGTTGCGGCACGGTGGAGAGCAGGAAGATGCCGAAGGTGTTGGAGAGCGCGTTGAAGAAGTCGTCGTCGGTGAAGAGGCGGCGGAAGTTCTCCAGCCCGGCCCAGCCGGTGCGTGTCGGGTCGTCGAGCCGCCAGTGGCGCAGGGCGACGACGCCGTTGAAGACGATCGGGAAGAGCCCGAAGACCGCGAAGAGCAGGAAGAACGGGGCGATCAGCAGGTACGGCACGTAGCGCATGTCGAAGCGGTGCAGCCGCGTACGCCATGGGCCGGGCTCGTGCGGGCGGTCGCGGCGGCGGGCAGTCGCGCCGGGGTCCCGGCCGGGCCGGGGCGTCGCGGGAGCGGCACGGGTGGTGGACATCGGGGACCTCCAGGGACCGAAGGGGTACGGCCGGCCGGCCGGGGCGGGTCGTGGGGCGGCCCGCCCCGGCCGGGGTCGGCGTGCGGTCAGGACTTGGCGGCCTTCTCGGCCTCCTTGACCGCCTCGGTCCACGCCTGGTCGGGCTTGCCCTTCAGGTTTCCGGTGGCCAGCCGGTTGAGGACGTTCTCCACCGCCACCCGGGTGGGGCCGTTGCGCCGGCCGAGGTACTGCGGGGTCAGGTTCTCGGCCGTCTTCGAGAAGATCTGCCCCACCGGGGCGTCGTTGAAGAAGGGGTTGGTGAAGTCCCTGATCGCCGGGTCCTGGTAGAGCGCCGGCTGGGAGGGCAGGTTGCCGACCTTCTTGAAGATCTCGATCTGCTGCTCGGGCTGGATCAGCCACTCCACGAACCTGTACGCCTCGTCGACGTTCCTGCCCTGCTTGGGGATCGTCAGGAAGGAGCCGCCCCAGTTGCCGCCCCCGCCGGGGATGGCGGCCACGTCCCACTTGCCGCTGGTGCCGGGGGCGGTGTTCTTGATGTGCCCCTGCATCCAGGCCGGGCAGGCGAGCACGGCGAAGTTGCCCTTGACGAAGCCGCTGTTCCACTCGGGCGAGAACGCGGTGAGGTTGGCCGAGAGGTCGGCGGCGATGGTCCGGGCCGCGACGTCGAAGGCGACCTTCGGGCCGCCGTCCATCTTCAGGGTCTCGCTCTCGTCGTAGAAGCCGACGGGCTGCTGGCCGAGGACGGGGTTGAAGACGTTGGTGCCGGAGTCGATGAACTTCTTGCCGCTGCGGGCCGTGTACTGCTGGCCGACCTCGATGAACCTGTCCCATGTGGGCCAGAGCGCGGAGACCTGGTCGCGTGCGGTGGGCAGGCCGGCTGCATTGAACAGGTCGGTGCGGTAGCACATGGCCAGGCCGCCGACGTCGGTGCCGAGGCCGATCTGGGCCTTGCCGTCGGGTGTCAGGGTCTGCTTCCACTTCCACGGCAGGTACTTCTGCTCGTACGTGCCGGCGCCCTTGTCGAGCAGGTTGACGAACTTGTCGGCCTGGCCACGGAACTGCACGACGAAGCCCTCGTCGACGGCGGCGATGTCCGGCGCGCCGGAGCCGGCGACGAGCTTCTTCTGGAGGTCCTCGTGCTGGGCGTTGTACTCGCCGGTGTTCAGGCTGATCTTGACGTTCGGGTTCGCGTCCTCGTACTTCGTCTTGAGCTCGTCGAGCCCGAAGTCGCCCCAGAAGTTGATTTTGAGGGTGACCGGGCCGCCCGCCCGGGAGTCGCCGCCACCCCCGCTGTTGCCGCTGCACGCCGCGACCATGACCAGGCTGACCGCGCCGACGGCGGCCGCCCTGGCCCAGTGCGTCAGGGACCGTCTCATGTCATCCTCCGCGCCAGATGGGAACGCTCCCGGACATCGAGAGCCGTTGACTGAACCGGATAAGTGACGCCACCGTACGGGCCGGTCCCGGTAGTGTCAACGGGCCGTCAACGCGGTCGCCTCGCGGAAACCTCCCCGCCTCATGGGAGCGCGATCGGGGGAGGTGAAGATGGCTCGCGGGGCGGCGGGAGCCCGCGCCGGGAGGGCGGATGGCGTCGCCGACACATCGAGGCCAAGGTGACTTAACCGGGAAAGGCGGTGACCCGATCCGCGCCACGTGCCGGTCGGACCGGCCCGGCCGCCGGTCGGTGCAGTAGCGTGGACCGCCGCCGGTCGTCCCGGCCTCGCGGTGACACCCGCCCGGGCGGGAGAAGTGGAGGTGTACGCCGGTGAAGCGGCCCACGATCGCCGACGTCGCCCGACGCGCCGGGGTGTCCAAGGGAGCGGTGTCCTACGCGCTGAACGGGCAGCCCGGGGTCTCCGAGGCCACCCGGCAACGGATCCTCGCCATCGCCGCCGAGATCGGCTTCAGCCCGAGCCGCGCCGCCCGCTCCCTCTCCGGCGCCACCGCCGACGCGGTCGGCCTCACCCTCTGCCGGCCGGCCCGTACGCTCGGCATCGAGCCGTTCTTCATGGAGCTGATCAGCGGCGTGGAGGCCGAACTCTCCGCCCGGTCGTACGCCCTCACCCTGCAGGTGGTGGCCGACCAGGAGGCGGAGGTCGCGGTCTACCGGCGGTGGTGGGGCGAGCGGCGGGTCGACGGCGTCCTCGTCTGCGACCTGCGCGCCGACGACCGCCGGGTGCCGGTGCTGGAGGAGTTGGGCCTGCCCGCGGTGGTGATCGGCGGCCCGGGCGGCACCGGCGGGCTGGCCAGCGTCTGGTCCGACGACGCGGCGGCGCTGGTCGAGACCGTGGAATACCTGTTCGCCCTCGGCCACCGCCGGATCGCCCGCGTCGGCGGCCTGCCCGCCCTGCTGCACACCGAGATCCGCGCCGAGGCGTTCACCGGGGTGTGCCGGCGGCTCGGCCTGACCGACGCGGTCACCGTGCCCGCCGACTACACCGGCGAGGAGGGGGCGCGCGCGACCCGGCGGCTGCTCAGCTCGGCCGGCCGCCCCACCGCCGTGATCTACGACAACGACGTGATGGCGATAGCGGGACTGTCGGTGGCCCAGGAGATGGGCCTCTCCGTGCCGGGCGACCTGTCCATCGTGGCCTGGGACGACTCGCCGCTCTGCCAACTGGTGCACCCGCCGCTGACGGCGCTCGGCCGGGACATCCCGGCGTACGGCGCGCACGCCGCCCGGCAACTGCTCGCGGTGATCGGGGGCGCACCGGCCGAGCGGGTCCAGGACGAGACGGCCCACCTGACGCCCCGGGGCAGCACGGCCCCGCCGCGCGCGAGCTGAGGCGGGGCGCGCCGGCCTGGGCGCCCCGCCCGTCGACCTCCTGCACCGCTCACGCCGTCACCACCGGCAACTGGAGCTCGGTGACGCCCTTCTCCGGGGCGTCCGGGCAGTAGTCCACGTACAGCTCGCGGGCGTACCCGGCGGCGCGCCAGCCGTTCGCCTCGATCCAGGCGGCGAGCGCCTGCATGCTGCCCGCGACCTCGTCCATCGGCCCGTGGTGGATGATCGTCGCGGCGGCGGGCACCGGGGGCAGGTCGACGACGGCGAAGCCCCGCGCCGCCGAGGGATCGGCGGCGACCGGCACGCCGGCGTGCACCACCACGGCCTCGCCCTCCCCCGCCGGCTCGTACCAGGCCAGCCCCGGGCCGCAGGGGGTGACGCCCGCCTCGTCGAGACGCCGGAACAGCTCCGGGTAGAGCGGCTGGATCACGGTGGAGATGTCCGGCGTCTCGTAGCTGCGGGCCACCCCGCTCAGTTCCGCCACGCGAACGGCGGGCAGTTGCTTGAGTACGACGTCCTGGCTGGTCATCCGACCCTCCGTCTCGATCATGCGGAGCCTCGCCTCGACCCCGGCCAGCCGGGCGGTGTCGGCCGCCAGCTGGGCCTCCAGCTGGGACCGGCGCAGCCGCAGCATGCCGCGCAGCTCGGCGACCTCCACGGTGTCGTCGAGGATGGCCTGCACCTGCCCGAGGGTGAGCCCGAGTTCCTTGAGGGCGATCACCCGGTTGAGCCGGTGGAGCTGCTCGGCCCGGTAGAAGCGGTACCCGGTGTGCGGGTCGACGGCGGCCGGGCGGAGCAGCCCGATGCCGTCGTAGTGGCGCAGCATGCGGACCGACACCCGACCCAGCCTGGCGAAGTCTCCGATGGTGAACATGGCCCCTCACACGTTCGGCCCTGACACGGTGTCAGAGTCAACCAGGCGGGGCGGCCCGGGCGGGTCTCCCGTCAGCGCGAGGCCGTCGGGAACTCCTCGAAGTACGCCTCGACCCGCTCCGCGGTGGCCGGGCGGGCCAACGCGAAGCCCTGCCCGTACCGGCAGCCGGCCCGCCGCGCGCCGTCGATCAGGCCGGCCGACTCGAGTTCCTCGGCGACGATGTCGAGCCCCAGCCGGTCCCCCACGTTCACCACCACGTCGATGAGCGGGCGCTGCGGGTCCGCCGGGTCCACCAGCTGCGGGCCGACCTTGAGCAGGTCGATCGGCAACCGGCGGAGCTGGGCCAGCGAGGCGTGCTCGGCCCGGAAGTCGTCCAGCGCGGTGCGCACGCCCAGCGAGCGCAGCCCGGCCAGCCGGGCCACCACCGTCGGCAGTTCGGCGCCCACCCGGGGCTCCGCCACCTCGACCACCAGCCGCTCCGGCGTCAGCCCGTACGCGTCCAGCACGGCGGCGGTGCGCGGCACGAAGTCGGGGGCGGTCAGTTCCCGGACGGTCACGTTCACCGCCATCCAGAGCTGCCGGCTCCCGGCCGACCAGGCGGCGAGCTGCCGGCACGCCCGGTCCAGCACCCAGCAGCCCAGCTCCCCCACGATGTCGAGGTCCTCGGCCACGGGCAGGAACTCGGCGGGCAGCACCGTGCCGAGCACCGGGCTGCGCCACCGCAGCAGCGCCTCCGCGCCGACCGGCTGCCCGTCGGCCAGGTCGAGCACCGGCTGGTAGACGAGGTCCAGCTCGCCCCGGGCCACCGCACCGGGCAGCTCCCGTTCCAGGTCGAGCCGGCGGACGAGCTGCTCCTCCAGGTAGGCGTCGTACCACTCGACCCGGTCCCGGCCGAGCTGCACGGCCCGGCGCCGGGCCAGGTCCGCCTGGCGCAGCACGTCCTCCGGGCCGCCGTTGCCGATCTCGGCCAGCCCGACACCGGCCCGCAGCCGCAGCACCGCACCGGCCACCTCGTAGGGCTGGGTGAGCGCGCCGAGCAGCCGGGTGCCCAGCGCGTACGCCAGCACCGGGCCGGCCTCGGTGACCACGGTGAAGCCGGTGGCGGTGACGTCCGCGAGCAGGTCCCGGGGGCCGACGACGGCGCGGGCGCGGCGCAGGGCCTCGGCCAGCACGGCCTCGCCGACCTGGTGCCCGTCGGAGGCGGGTCCGGCGTTGTGCAGGTCGACGACGAGCAGCGCGCCGGGGGTCGGCGCGTCCCGGAGGGCGGCGAGGGCCCGCAGCAGCGCCGGGCGGTCCAGAGGCGTGCCGGGCCGGCTCCGGTCGGTCGATCCGGACCGCTCCGGCGCGGCGTCGGCACGGGCCGGCGGCGGCTCGTCCGCCCGCAGCAGGTCGCGCAGCACCAGCGGCGGGGCCAGGGCCAGGGCGAGCAGGATCGCCGTCAGGTCCGGCGGGCCGCCGTCGCGCAACTGCCAGCCGATGGCCGCCACGGCCGCGACGGCCGGGACCACCGCCCGGGGCCACGCCGTGGTCGGCACCTCGGGCGGGGCCGGCTCCGCGCGGGTCGCCCGCCGCGCCCCGGCCGCCGTCAACAGCACCCCGCCCACCAGCGGAGGTACGGACAGCAGCGCCGCCCGCTCCGGTGCCGCCCCGGCCGGAAGCGCGGCCAGCAGCACCAGCCCGGACAGGGTGAGCGCCGCCCCGGCCCGGCAGCGGGCCGCACCCGTGCGCCGGTGCGGCCCGGTCAGCACGACGAGTACGGCGAGCGCGAGCCCGCCCAGGGCCACGGCCACGGCGAGCCGGACCGGCGGATCGAGGGGGCCGCGGGGCAGCAGCAGCCAGCCGGCCAGGACCAGCCCCAGGCCGGCGGCGCTCGCGTCGACGGCCCGGCGCAGGCGGGCCCGGGCGGACGGGTCGGAGGAGCGCGGCACCGCGGGCAACCCCGCGACGAACAGCGCGGCGGCGGCGGCCAGCCCCGCCACGGCGACGGCGGACCGGTGGCCCGGCCCGGCGAGCGGCAGCACGGCGGCGGTGAGCCCCGCCGTCACCACCGCGGCGTCGAGCAGCACGGCGACGCGGCGGGAGGCGGCCGGGCGCCGGCGGGCGGCGCGGGACCGGGCCGGAACCTGCGCGGGGGCGGGGAGCGGGGGCGCGGCGGCGAGGCGGGACAGCCGCGTACCCGCCAGGGCGCAGCTGGCGGCGGCGGCCAGCGCCACCACGGCCAGGGCGGGCATCCGGCCGAGAGCGCCGGCGAGCAGGAGCAGCGTGACGGCGGCGAGGACGAGGACGTCCGGCCGGGAGGGACGAGGGACGGACGCGTGTTGCGGGTACGCGAGGGGCACGGCGGTCGCCTTCGTGAGGGGGCACGGGCGGTGCGACGGTGCAGGGCGTCGGACCCGGGGTGAGTCCGCTGCCCATCAGTCGGCAACGACCGGCCGCGAAGGCGGTGACGCCCACCAGCCAGTGACCTCCGTCACCGACGCCGCCGGTCCGGCCGGCTCGGCCCGCCGCGTACCGGCGCCGACAGGGGTGGGATCATCGGAGGGTGACCAGCCCAGACACCGTCCACTTCCGGCACAACCAGGCGATCCTGGCCGCCGCGATCGTCGCCTTCTTCGGCGCCCTGCCGGTGGCCGGCGCCCGGTGGTACCTGCTGCCGGTGCTGCTCGTCCCGCTCGCCGTCGCGGTCTGGGCGTGGCGGGCCGGCACCGACGCGGACGCCCGCGAGCTGCGCCTGCGCGCCCTGGTCGGGCAGCGCCGGATCGGCTGGGAGCGGATCGTCGAGCTGGCCGCCGACCCGCGCGGTCGGGCGGTCGCCCGGCTCGACGACGGTCAGCAGGTCACCCTGCCGGCCGTACGCGCCGCCGACCTGCCCCGGCTCGTCTCGGCCACCGGTCAGAGCCTGCCCGGCGCGGCCGGCTGAGCACCGCCGGGCCGCTACTGAGCACCGCCGGGCCGCTCAGTAGCCGTCCACCACCGTGTTGATCAGCGGCTCACCGGCCGCGAACCGGCGGACCTGCTCGGCGACCAGCCGGTAAGCGCGCGGCAGCAGGCCGCGTACCGAGCCGGCGACGTGCGGGGTGAGCAGCACGTTCGGCATCGTCCACAGCTCGTGGTCGGCCGGCAACGGCTCCGGATCGGTGACGTCCAGCGCGGCCGAGATCCGGCCGGTACGCAGCTCGGCGGCCAGCGCCTCGGTCCGGGCCACCGGCCCACGGGCGGCGTTGACCAGCAGCGCGCCGTCCCGCATCGCGGCGAGGAAGCTCTCGTCGACCAGCCCCCGGGTCTGCTCGGTCAGCGGCACCAGCAGCACCACCACGTCGGCCTCGGGAAGCAGCCCCGGCAGCTCCTCGACGCCGTGCACGCCCTGCTCCGGGCGGGCGGTCCGGGCCACCAGCGTGAAGCTCACCTCGAACGGCGCCAGCCGGTCGCGTACCGCCGTGCCGATGGAGCCCGCCCCGACGATCAGCACCCGCTTGCCGGCCAGCTGATCGGTGGGGGCCACCTCGTCGTACGCCCACTCGCGCCGGGCCTGCGCGCGGGCCAGGGCGGGGAAGGCGCGCAGCTGGGACAGGATCGCCGCGACCACCCACTCTGCGGTGGACGGATCGTGCACCCCCCTGGCGTCGCAGAGCGTCACCCCGGACGGGACCCGGCCGGCCCACGCGTCCGCCCCGGCGGAGAGCAACTGCACCACCGCCAGGTCGGGCAGCTCGCGCAGCAGCGCGGCGGCGTCCCCGCCGGACAGGAAGGGCGGCACCCAGAACCGGACACCGGCCGTCTCCGAGGGAAGCCGGGAGACGTCCTCGGCCACCTCGACCGTGACCTCCTGCGGCAGCTCGCCGAGGAGCGCCTGACCGTCCTGGTGCGGAATCCATACCTTCACGCCCGCCGACGATAGGCTCCCGGTGCCTCCGCCCGTCGGGCGGGGCGGCTGCGGCACCCGGACGGGTGGACCGCCGGCGCAGTGATCAGGGCGACGCTGCGACGGCCGAGGCGATTGCGGTCCGCAGGGGGTATAAGGGAGGACCGGAGTGCCGGTCGGCCTCCATCCGGCACGGACAGGTGGTCAATGACCGACGGCTCGCGCGACGACGGCCCCGAGCGGGCCGATCCGATCTCGGCGCTCCGCGACCCCGATCGGCTGCGCTCCCTCGCGGAGACCCGGCTGACGGCCGCACCCGACGAGGCGTTCGACCGGTTCGCCCGGCTGGTCGGGGACCTGCTCGACGTGCCGGTCGCCCTGGTGTCCCTGGTCGACGCCGAGCGCCAGTTCTTTCCCGGCGAGGTGGGCCTGGTCCGGCCGTGGGCCGCGCGGCGGCAGACGCCCCTGAGCCACTCGTTCTGCCAGCACGTCGTCGACCTCGGGACCCCGATGGTGCTGCCCGACGCCCGGCTGCACCCCGCCCTGCGGGACAACCTCGCCGTGCCCGAGCTGGGCGTCGTCGCGTACGCCGGAATGCCGCTGACGGACCTGGAGGGTCGCGTCCTCGGCTCGCTCTGCGCGATCGACGACAAGCCCCGCGACTGGACCGCCGAGCAGTTGCGGACGCTCGCCGACCTGGCCGCCGCCTGCTCCTCCGAGCTGCGGTTGCGGATCGCCCTCGACGGTGCCGAGCAGGCGCGGCGGCGCGCCGAGGAGGCCAACGGCCGGCTGGAGCTGCTGGCCGGGCTGGCCGGCACGCTGGCCGGAACGCTCGACGTGGCCACCGCGCTGCGCCACCTGCGCGACACGATGGTGCCGCTGCTGGCCGACTGGTCCCTGGTGACCCTGGTCGGGCCCGACGGGGCGCCCCGCGACGTGACCGCCGCCCACCGCGACCCGGCCCGGGCCCCGGACGTCGCCCGCTTCGCCGAGCTGATGCGCACCGGGCTGAGCGCCCACTCGATCACCCGGGCGGTGCTGCGCACCGGCCGGCCCGTACTGGCCGCCGCGGCGACCCTCGACGACGTGCGCCGGGGCACGGTCGGGCCGGAGATGCCGGAACTCGCCGCCCGCCTCGGTTTCTCCTCGCACCTCAGCGTGCCGATCATCGACGCCGGGCGGGTGCTCGGCTGCGTCACCCTGATCAACGGCCCGCAGCGGCGCGACTTCGACGACAGCGACCTGCTCATCGCCGAGGACATCGGCCGCCGGGCCGGTCAGGCGATCGGCAACAGCCGGATGTACGGCGAACAGCGGCACGTCGCGCACGTGCTGCAACACAGCATGCTGCCGGAACTGCCGGTCACCCGGGACCTCGAACTGGCGGCCCGCTACCAGCCGGCGGCGGACCGGGTCGAGGTCGGCGGCGACTGGTACGACGCCTTCCGCCAGCCGGGCGGGGAACTGATCGCGGCGATCGGCGACGTGGCCGGGCACGACATCGAGGCCGCCGCGACCATGGGGCAGCTGCGCAACCTGGTCCGGGGCAACGCGTACGGCCGGCCCGACGCGGTCGACGAGCTGATGAGCCGCCTGGACGAGACGATCCGCGGGCTGCACCTGCGGACGGCGGCCACGGCGGCCCTGGTGCGGCTGCACGCCGACGACGCCGGCGGCCAGCGGGTCACCTGGTGCAACGCGGGGCACCCCCCGCCGCTCGCGGTCCGGGTCGGGGGCGCGGTGGAGCTGCTCGCGGGGGCGCCGGAGCCCCTGCTCGGGCTGAACCGGCCGGTACGGCGCACCACCCGGCACACCCACCTGGCCACCGGCGACACCCTGCTGCTCTACACCGACGGGCTCATCGAACGGCGGGACCGGCCCATCGACGAGGGGATGACGGAGCTGCTCGCCCGGCTGGCCGGCACCGACCGGCTGCCGCTGGGCGATCTCTGCGACCTGCTGCTGACCACCGCCCCCCGGCGGGAGGACGACGTCGCGCTGCTCGCCGTCCGGGCGATCTGACCGCACCACGGAACCGGTCCGATCCGACGGCCCCGGTCCGTCGCCGTGGCCGGCTACCCTGGGCCGGGTGAGCGCCCGTCCCCCGTACCCTCGCACCCGCCGTCTGCGGACGGCCCTGGCGGCCTCGTGCGCGGCGCTGCTGCTGGCGACCGCCGGTTGCAGCTTCGGCGAGCCGGAGCCCGACCCGGCCGGCGAGCCGCCCACCTTTCCGACGCCGTCGGCGACGGCGAGCGCTGGCGGCACCGGCCAGGAGGTGGTCACCACGGTGCTGGCCAAGGGCCTGCGGGTGCCGTGGGCGATCGCCTTCCTGCCCGACGGCGCGGCGCTGGTCACCGAGCGGGACAGCGGCCGGATCCTGCGGGTCGGCCCCGAGTCGGGGCCCGACGGGCTGAAGGTCACCCCGGTGCAGACCATCTCCGACGTGGCAGCCTCGGGTGAGGGCGGGCTGATGGGCATCGCCGTCTCGCCCGACTACCAGCGGGACAATGCGATCTTCGTCTACTACACGACCGAACGGGACAACCGGATCGTCCGGCTGGAGTTGGGCGGCACGCCCACCCCGATCCTCACCGGCATCCCCAAGGCCGGCATCCACAACGGCGGCGGCCTCGCCTTCGGCCCGGACGGCCTGCTCTACGCGAGCACCGGCGACGCCGGCGACCGGCCGCAGGCGCAGGACGTCAAGCGCCTCGGCGGCAAGATCCTGCGGATCACCAGGGACGGCAAGCCGGCGCCCGGCAACCCGTTCCCGAACTCCCCGGTGTGGTCCCTGGGCCACCGCAACGTCCAGGGCATCGCCTGGGACGCCGGCAAGCGGATGTACGCCGTGGAGTTCGGCCAGAACACCTGGGACGAGATCAACCAGATCACCAAGGGGCGCAACTACGGGTGGCCGACGGTCGAAGGGCGTGACGACGACAAGCGCTTCGTCAACCCGATCGCCCAGTGGCCGACGTCCGACGCGTCCTGCTCCGGGCTGACCGCCGCCGACCGGCTGCTCGTCACCGCGTGCCTGCGCGGCAAGCGCCTCTGGCTGGTCGAGCTGACCGACACCGGCACCGTGCTCGGCCAGCCGCGCGAGCTGCTGACCGACCGGTTCGGGCGGCTGCGGGCGGTGGCCGCCGCGCCGGACGGCTCGATCTGGGTGAGCACCTCCAACCACGACGGGCGGGGCCAGCCGGCGCCCGAGGACGACCGGCTGCTGCGGTTGGTCTTCGCCGGTGGCGGGGCCGGCCGGAGCTGACGCACCGGCTCGTCCGGGTTTCCCAAGATCCTTCAGTGGGCAGGTCAGAATCTCACCATGGACGGCCAGGAGAACGAAGAGCACGCGAACCGGGACGAGGACGTCCCGGCGACCGGTCGCGCCCCGCGCCCGGCACCCCGGCGCGACGGCGCCGGAAGGACCGGCCGGCGAGCGCTGCGCAGGACCGGGGTGATCCTGGCGGTCCTCGCCGTCGCCCTGGTCGGCGTGGTGATCGGCGTGCTCGCCGGCGGCCGGGTGAGCACCGACATCGGCCCGTTCCAGGCCGACCTCTCGGTCGCGCCGGCTGTCGGCGGCGGCACCACCGTCGACATCCCGCCGCTGGGTGCGCTGCTGCTCGACAGCCACGACGGGCCGACCCACCTGACCGTGGAGCTGGGCGCGCTGGACCAGAGCCGCACCGAGGCGCTGCTCGACGATCCGGCGAGCATCAACCGGGCGAGCCAGTCGGCCGTCGACGACGTCCGCGAGGGTGTGCTGCGGCTCGGGCTGCGGACGCTCGCCTCGGCGGTGCTGGTCACCCTGCTGCTGGCCCTGCTGGTCTTCCGCGACACCCGCCGGGCGGCCTGGGCAGGCGCTCTGGCGCTGGTGGTCACCGCCGGCAGCCTCGCCGCCGCCGCCACCACCATCCGGCCGGAGGCCATCGAGGAGCCGCGCTACGAGGGGCTGCTGGTCAACGCGCCCGCGATCGTCGGTGACGCCCGGCGGATCGCGAACGACTACACCCGCTACGCCGAGCAGCTCCAGCGCATCGTCGGCAACGTCAGCCAGCTCTACACCACGGTGTCGTCGCTGCCGGTCTACGAGCCCGCCCCCGGCACGACCCGCGTACTGCACGTCTCGGACATGCACCTCAACCCGACCGGCTGGCAGCTCATCCGCACCGTCGTCGAGCAGTTCGGCATCGACGTGGTGATCGACACCGGGGACATCACCGACTGGGGCTCCGAGCCGGAGGCCTCCTACGTCGGCTCGATCGGCCTGCTCAAGAAGCCGTACGTCTACATCCGGGGCAACCACGACTCGGGTCGGACCGCGGCGGCCGTGGCCCGCCAGCCGAACGCGATCGTGCTGAGCAACACGACCACGACGGTCGCGGGGCTGACCATCGCCGGCATCGGCGACCCGCGCTTCACCCCCGACAAGAACACGTCGCCGGCCGGCAGCGGCCTCACCCAGCAGACCGCGGACCAGCTCATCGGCGTCGGCGACCAGCTCGCGGCCACGGTTGCCAGCTCGCCGCGCCCCGTGAACATCGCGCTGGTGCACGACCCGGCCTCCGCCGGCCCGCTCTCGGGCACCTGCCCGTTGGTCCTCGCCGGGCACACCCACGCCCGGCAGGTCTCGAAGCTGCCGGAGGTGCCCGGGAAGGGCCCCACTCAGCTGATGGTGCAGGGCTCCACGGGCGGTGCCGGCCTGCGCGGCCTGGAGGGCGAGAAGCCCACCCCGCTGACGATGACCGTGCTCTACTTCGACAAGGACAAGCTGCTCCAGGCGTACGACGACATCACCGTCGGCGGCACGGGGCAGGCGCAGGTGAACCTGGAGCGGCACGTCGTGGAGGACCCGCAGGCCGGCGTGCCCGCGCCGGTCACCCCCACCCCGACCCGCTGACCCTGATCCGCGCTGATCGCTGGGTGCCGAGCGGGCCGCGCCAGTAGCCAGCCTGTCGGCGTCCCGGTGGCTGACCGTCCGCTCCGGGTTCGTCCCGACCAGTTGCCGCAGCGCAAACTCCGTTCACCGGCGTTACGCTGCGTGGCCACCAGCGTCCACGGCAACCCAGGCCCTCAGACGCTTTGCTCTGCAGCCACGGACGCACCAGTAACTCCAGGTAGCGATCTGCGGCCAGCCGCCGGTCGGTCGAGTTGACATTTTTCCTGTTCAGGAGAGTGGTGCGCCGGTGGCTGCAGAGCAAAGGGCGGGAACGGTTGGCGGCGCACCCCACACCGCCCACCACTCTCCGTAACGTCAAACAGTCGTCACTCTGAGTGACGACGAGGGCTCGCCGAACGCCGGTACGCGCCGCGCCGCAAGCCCCGCACTGACTCGACACGACACATGCCGAAGTGTCAGCGTCAGCGCAGGGACAGGGCCGCGAGGGCGGCGTTGACGATGCTGCCGGGCAGCAGGTCGTGCAGGTCGTACAGCTCGTGGACGCTGCCGGACTGGCCGAACTCGTCCACGCCCAGCGGCACCGCCGGGGCGGCGAGCGCCGAGCCGAGCCAGGCCATGGCGTGCGAGGCGGCGTCGTGCACCGTCACCACCGGCACCCGGTCGGCGAACGCCGAACGGAGCGCGCCCGGCACGCTCGGCACCGTGGCCGTGCGTACGCCCTGGCGGAGGGTGCGCTGCCAGGCCCGGTAGAGCCGGTCCAGCGAGGTGACGTCGACGACGTGCGCGGCGATGCCCTCCTCGGCCAGTTCCGCCGCCGCCGCGAGCACCTCGGGCAGCACCGCGCCGGAGGCGGCCAGCTGCACCACCGGGGCGTCGGCCAAATGCGGGTACGCCTCGTGGGCGTCGACCAGGCGGTACGCCCCGGCGACCGCCTGCCGGCGCAGCACCGCGTCGCCGAGGCGGGCCCGTGCCGCCTCGAAGGGCGCCTGGTCGATCGGGCGGGTGCTGAGCCGGAAGTAGTACGCGCCGTCCTCGGCGGGGGCGGCCGTCGCCGACGGGGCCGCCCCGCCGGCGATCTGGCCCAGCGCGTCGCAGAGCAGCCAGTCCAGCGTGGCCGCGTACGCGGGTTCGAGGAACGTCACCCCGGGCAGCTCCAGCCCCACCGAGGCGGTGATGGTGGACTGGTGGGCGCCGCCCTCCGGGGCGAGCGTGATGCCCGACGGGGTGCCGGCGACCACGAACCGGGAGCCGGAGTACGTGCCATAGAGGAACGCGTCCAGCCCGCGCAGCACGAACGGGTCGTAGACCGTGCCGACCGGCAGCAGCGGTTGCGCCGACAGGTCCCACGACAGGCCGAGCTGCCCCAGCAGCAGGAACAGGTTCATCTCCGAGATGCCCAGCTCGATGTGCTGCCCGGCGGGGCTCTCCGTCCAGCGCAGCATCCGGTCCTCGGTCCAGGAGCGCTGCTCCGTCGGGGCGAAGACGCCGGTCTTGTTGATGAACCCGGCCAGGTTGGTGGAGGTCGCCACGTCCGGCGCGGTGGTCACCAGGTAGCGGCCCACCTCGGGGTTGCGGGCCAGCTCGACCAGCACCCGCCCGAAGACCTCCTGCGTCGAGATCGGCTTGTTCGCGCGTACCCGTGTCGTGTCGGGGACCGTGACGCCCAGCGCTCGCTCGCGGGGCGCGCGGGACAGCGCCTCCCGGCGCTCGTTGGCCCGGATGCCGGCCGGAGACGCCGGGTCCAGCCGGTCCCACTCGGTCTCGCGCGTCAGCCCCCGCGCGGCCCGCAGCGCGTCGACCTGCTCGCTGCTCAGCAGCGCCGAGTGGTTGCGCGGATTGCCGGCGATCGGCAACCCCCACCCCTTCACGGTGTACGCGAAGATCACGCTGGGCCGGTCCGTGACCGCGTCGCACTGGGCGTACGCGTCGAGCATCGCCGCCATGTCGTGCCCGCCCAGGTCGGTCACGAGCGGCCCCAACTCGTCGTCGCCGACGTCGGCGATGAACGCCTCGATCCCGTCGGGCGCACCGTCGAGGAACTGCTTGCGCAGCGCCGCGCCGGTCAGCCCGAACAGCGACTGGTACTGCTCGTTGGGCATCGCGTCGATCCAGTCGCGCAGTGCCCCGCCGCCCGGCCGCGCGTACGCCTCGGCGAGCCGGCGGCCGTACTTGACCTCGACCACGTGCCAGCCGGCGGCCTCGAACTGACCCCGCCACTGGTTGATCCGCACCCCGGGCACCACCCGGTCCAGCGACTGACGGTTGAAGTCGACCAGCCACGTCACGTTGCCCAGCCCGGTCGTGGCCGGGTCGGCGACGGCCTCCCAGATGTTCCCCTCGTCCAGCTCAGCGTCCCCGATCAGGGCGACGAACCGGGAGTGTGGGCGGGCGCCGAAGTGCGCGTCGACGTAGCGGCGGGTCGCCGCCGCGAAGAGCGGCGCCGCCGCGCCGAGCCCGACGGAGCCGGTGGAGAAGTCGACCTCGTCGGGGTCCTTCGTCCGCGACGGGTACGACTGGAGCCCGCCCCGGGCGCGCAGCTTCGTCAGGTAGGAGCGGTCGAGGTTGCCCAGCAGGTACTGGATGGCGTGGAAGACCGGCGAGGCGTGCGGCTTGACCGCCACCCGGTCCTCGGCGTCGAGGTGCGCGAACCACAGTGCCGTCATGGCGGTGACCAGCGAGGCGCTGGACGCCTGGTGCCCGCCCACCTTCACCCCGTCGCCGGTGTCCCGGTCGTGGTTGGCCGCGTCCACGATCCGGGTCGCGAGCCAGAGCACCCGCTGCTGGATCTCTTCGAGGACGTCGAGGTCGGTACGGTTCACGGTCGACTCCAGGGGTCCGGCAGTCACCGTTGACGGCCGGTCGGGGGCGGGCGGGTCGCGAGGGTGGGCCTCTACGGGTGCGCAGCCGCCGCGTGCGACGGGCGCACGCGGCGGCTCGATGCGGTGGAAGGGGCCCTCCCGTACGGAGGGCGTCGGAAGGTCCCCTCCCCTGCCGGTTCAGGCGCCGAGGCGCTCCAGGATCAGCTCCCGGACCGTCTTGGCGTCGGCCTGGCCACGGGTGGTCTTCATGACCGCCCCGACCAGGGCGCCGGCCGCGGCGACCTTGCCGCTGCGGATCTTGTCGGCGATGTCGGGGTTGGCGGCGATCGCCTCGTCGACGGCGGCGGTGAGCGCGCCCGTGTCGGAGACGACCTCCAGGCCCCGGTTGGTCATGATCTCGGTCGGCGAGCCCTCGCCAGCCACCACGCCCTCCAGGACGGTACGGGCCAGCTTGTCGTTGAGCTTGCCGGCGTCGACCAGGCCCTGGAGTTCGGCGACCTGCGACGGGGTGGCCCCGATGTCGGCCAGCTCCACGCCGGTCTCGTTGGCGCGCCGGGACAGCTCGCCCAGCCACCACTTGCGGGCCGCCGCCGGGGAGGCGCCGGCGGCCACGGTCTGCTCGATCAGCTCGACCGCGCCGGCGTTCAGCACCGACTGCATGTCCAGGTCCGACAGGCCCCACTGCTCCTGGAGCCGGCGCCGGTGCAGCCGGGGCAGCTCCGGCAGCGCGGCCTTCAGCTCGGCGACCCAGGCGGCGTCCGGCGCCAGCGGCACCAGGTCGGGCTCCGGGAAGTACCGGTAGTCGGTCGCGGTCTCCTTGGACCGGCCCGGCGTGGTGTCGCCGGTGTCCTCGTGGAAGTGCCGGGTCTCCTGGGTGATCCGGCCGCCCGCGTCAAGCACGGACGCCTGCCGGATGATCTCCGACCGGACGGCCCGCTCGACCGAGCGCAGCGAGTTGACGTTCTTGGTCTCGGTGCGGGTGCCCCACTCCTCGCCGGGCAGGTTGAGGGAGGTGTTGACGTCGCAGCGCAGCGAGCCCTCCTCCATCCGCACGTCGGAGACGCCCAGCGACCGGATCACGTCGCGCAGCTCGGTGACGTACGCGCGGGCCACCTCGGGGGCGAGCGTGCCGGTGCCGGGGACCGGCTTGGTGACGATCTCCACCAGCGGGATGCCGGCCCGGTTGTAGTCGACCAGCGACTCGGTGGCGCCGTGGATGCGCCCGGTGGCGCCGCCGACGTGCAGCGTCTTGCCGGTGTCCTCTTCCAGGTGCACCCGCTCGATGCCGATGCGCACCAGCTCGCCGTCGACCTCGACGTCCAGGTAGCCCTCGAAGCACAGCGGCTCGTCGTACTGGCTGATCTGGAAGTCCTTCGGCATGTCCGGGTAGAAGTAGTTCTTCCGCGCGAACCGGCACCACTCGGCGATCGAGCAGTTGAGCGCCAGGCCGATCCGGATGGTCGCCTCGATGGCGGCCTTGTTGGCGACCGGCAGCGAGCCGGGCAGGCCCAGGCAGACCGGGCACACCCGGGTGTTCGGCTCGCCACCGAAGTCCGTCGGGCAGCCGCAGAACATCTTGGTGTTCGTGCCCAGCTCGACGTGGGTCTCCAGGCCAATCACCGGTTCGTAGCGCGCCACGACCTCGTCGTACGCGGGCAGTGTCGTCGTCATCTGAGCTCCTGCCTCACAGTGCCGGTGGGGTGAACGTGCCGACGGCGCTCTCCAGCGCGGCGGCGACCCGGTACATGCGGTCGTCGGCCATCGTCGGGGCCATGATCTGGAAGCCGACCGGCAGCCCGTCGGAGAGCCCGCATGGCACCGAGATGCCCGGCCCGCCGTACAGGTTCGTCGGGATGGTGAACAGGTCGGCCAGGTACATCTGGTAGGGGTCGGCGGTGCGCGCGCCGAGCGGGAACGCCACGAACGGGGTGGTCGGCGAGATCAGCGCGTCGACCTGCTCGAACGCGGCGGTGAAGTCCCGCGTGATCAGCGTACGGACCTTCTGCGCCTGCCCGTAGTAGGCGTCGTAGTAGCCCGACGAGAGCGCGTAGGTGCCGATCATGATGCGGCGCTTGACCTCGGCGCCGAAGCCGGCCTCCCGGGTCAGCGACATGACCTCCTCCAGCGACCGGTTGCCGTCGTCGCCGACCCGCAGGCCGAACCGGACGCCGTCGAACCGGGCCAGGTTGGAGGAGGCCTCGCTCGGGGCGATCAGGTAGTACGCCGGCAGCGCGTACCGGAAGTGGGGGCAGGACACCTCGACGATCTCGGCGCCCAGCTTGGTCAGCGCGTCGACCGACTCGCGGAACGCCGCCATCACGCCCGGCTCGGCGCCCTCGCCGACGAACTCGCTGACGATGCCGAGCTTCACGCCGGTCAGGTCGCCGGTCGCGCCGAGCCTGGCGGCGGCCACCACGTCCGGCACGGGCTGCGGGATCGAGGTGGAGTCGCGCGGGTCGTGCCCGCCGATCACCTCGTGCAGCAGCGCCGCGTCCAGCACGTTGCGGGCGCACGGGCCGGGAGTGTCCAGGGAGGAGGAGAACGCCACCAGGCCGTAGCGGGAGGTGCCGCCGTAGGTGGGCTTCGCGCCGACGGTGCCGGTGACGGCGCCGGGCTGGCGGATCGAGCCGCCGGTGTCGGAGCCGATCGCCAGCGGCGCCTCGTACGCGGCCAGCGCCGCCGCGCTGCCGCCGCCCGAGCCGCCCGGGATGCGGCTGAGGTCCCACGGGTTGTGCGTCGGCCCGTACGCCGAGTACTCCGTGGAGGAGCCCATCGCGAACTCGTCCATGTTGGTCTTGCCGAGCATCACCGTGCCGGCGGCGCGCAGGCGCTGCACGATCGTCGAGTCGTACGGCGGGCGCCAGCCCTCCAGGATCTTCGACCCGACAGTGGTCGGCACGCCCTTGGTGGTCAGCACGTCCTTCACGGCGACCGGCACGCCGGCCAGCGGGCCCAGTTCCTCGCCGGCGGCGCGGCGGGCGTCGACGTCGGCGGCGGCGGCGAGCGCGCCCTCGGAGTCGACGTGCAGGAACGCGTTCACCCGGTCTTCGACGGCGCCGATGCGGTCCAGGTGCGCCCGGGTGACCTCGACGGCGGAGGTCTCACCGCTGGCGACGAGCCCCGCGATCTCCGTCGCGGTCAGTCTGGTCAGATCGGTCATGACGCCGCCTCGCTTCGCTCACCGGCGCCCTGACCGACGAACCCGCCGAGCCTGATGATTCGCTCGCTGCGCTCGCTCATGACGCCACATCCTCGTCCAGAATCCGCGGTACGCGGAACCGCTGCTGCTCGGCGTCGGGCGCGCCCGACAGCGCCTCCTGCGGGGTCAGCCCGGGCACCACGACGTCCTCGCGCAGGACGTTGGTCAGCGGCACCGAGTGCGACGTCGGCGGGATGTCCGCCGCGGCGACCTCGCCGACCTGCGCGACCGCCTGGAGGATCACGTCGAGCTGGCCGGCGAAGGTGTCCAGCTCCTCCTCCGTTACGGCGAGCCGCGACAGTCGCGCCAGGTGCGCGACCTCCTCGCGGGAGATGGCGGCCATCGGTGCCCCCTTCGTGACGGTGCTTGCGGGTCGGACCGGGTGTCGGCCGCGCGGCCGAGGTGCGTGACGCGCGGTGACCGGAGCGAGTCTATTGTTCCGCCCCGGCGGCGCGTCCCCGACTCCCCCTCCGGCGCGGCGGGCAGGGGTCCTCGTCCGCCGCCGCGCCGCGCGGGCGGTGGCCCGGGTGCCTCGACCGACGCGCCGTGCCACCGGTGTCCCGGGTGCGTCGGGTGGGCGGCTCAGCGGGCGTGTCGGCGGGGAATCTCGGTGTCGGGGCTGGGCGTAGGGCGAACGGGCCGGTAGCGGGCCAGCCAGCCGACGAGTTCCTCGGCCGGCATCGGCCGGGCGTAGAACCAGCCCTGCGCCGCGTCGCAGCCCGCCGCGTGGAGCATGCGCCAGGTGCGCTCGTCCTCGACGCCCTCGGCGACCACCCGCAGCCCGAGCGCCTTCGCCAGCTCGATGGTCGACTTGACGATCGCCGCGTCGTCGGCGTCGTCGGCCATCCCCAGCACGAAGGAGCGGTCCACCTTCACCTCGGACAGCGGCAGCCGCCGCAGGTGCTGGAGGGAGGAGTAGCCGGTGCCGAAGTCGTCCAGGGCGATGCCCACGCCGATGCGGTGCAGCCGGGTGATGGTGGCCAGCACGCGACGTGGGTCGGCCATCAGGGCGCCCTCGGTGATCTCCAGTTGCAGCCGCTGCGGCGGCACCCCGTAGCGGGCGAGCCGGTCGGCGATCTGGTCGGCGATCTCGCCGGTGTGCAGGTCACGCACGCTGACGTTGAGCGCCGCCGGCAGGTGCGTCCCGGCGGCCGACCACTTGGCGAGCTGTTCCACCACATCGTCCACCACCCGGCGGGTGAGCAGCCGCATCACCGCGCTCTGCTCGGCGACGCGAATCAGCTCCTCCGGGTCCACCATGCCCCGGCGGGGGTGCCGCCAGCGCAGCAGCGCCTCCACGCCGACCACCTCGCCGGTCGCGATGGCGACCTGCGGCTGGTAGTACATCGTGATCTCGCCGGCGTCGGCGGCCGGAGCGGCGTCGGGGTCCCGCCGGCCGGTCGCGTCGTGGCGGGGACCCCGCCGGCCCGCCGGGGTGCGGCCGCCGCCGGGCTCCCCCGCGCCGTCGTCGACGGGCGGGCCCTGCCGGCGTACGACGGCGGCGCCCTGCCCGCCGGGGTGCCCGGCGCCGTTGCGGCGGCCCGGACCGTCGCCTTGGTCGGGGCCGTCCACCGCGGCGGTCGCCGCCCGGCGGCGGATCGGGTCGGCGGCGGTGACGATCCGGTTGATCAGCTCGTCCCCGGGCGGCGGCCCGGACCGCTGCCGACGGCGGCGCAGCCGCCAGCGACCGGCTCCGGGGGTGAGGTCCGCGACGTCGGCGGAGAGCGTGGCCCCGTCGCCACCCCGGGTGGCGCCGGCCCGCCCGTCACCCGGCAGGCGGCCGCCCGGCGTCGGCCCGGCCGCGACGGCCACCGCCTGGTCGCCCGGGGCGCCGTCGGCGCCGACGTCCGCCGGTCCGGCCGCGACCTGCCCGGCGGGCGGGGCGGTCGCCGGACGGCCCGCCTCCAGCACCCGGCGCAGGTCGGCGAGCAGGCCGAGCCGCTCGGCGGAGTTGTGGTCGGACTCGGCCGCGTAGACCGCCACGGTGTCGTTGCGGTGCTTGGCGTCGTACATCGCCACGTCGGCGTGGCGCATCAGGGTCGCGAAGTCCTCGCCGTGCTCGGGGAAGAGCGCGATGCCGATCGAGCCGCCCACGTCGAGCGGCAACCCGTCCAGCGACACGGGTTCGGCCAGCGCCCGGACCACCCGGCCGGCCAGCTCACGGGCCTCGTCGGCGTCGGTCAGGCCGGTCGTCACGATGGCGAACTCGTCTCCGCCCAGCCGGGCGACCATGCCCTCACCGACCACACCGGTCAGCCGGGCGCTCACCTCGACCAGCAGCCGGTCGCCGACCGCGTGCCCGAGCGCGTCGTTGACGTTCTTGAACCGGTCGAGGTCGATCAGGAGCAGCGCCAGCCGCGCGCCGGGCTCGCCGCGGGCCGCGCGTTCGGCGTGCACGTGCACCTGCTCGCCGACCTCGGCCAGCAGCGCCTTGCGGTTGGGCAGGCCGGTGAGCGGGTCCAGGGAGGCGAGTTGCTGCTGCTCGACGCTGAGCCGGGCCATCCGGTAGACGGCGAACAGCGGCACCAGCACCAGCGGGATCAGCGCGGCGCTGGCCCGCGCCGCCGCGACCAGCACCGGGGCGAGCAGCAGCAACGAGCCGGTGGAGAGCAGCTCGAAGCCCAGCCCCTGCCGCAGGCTGGGCCACCAGCGGTCGCCGAACCGCAACCGGACGGCCGCGCTGACCAGCGCGTAGTTGACGGCGAACCAGGCCGCCGTCGCGCCGCCCACCGCCAGCACGTCCGTGCCGCGCAGCCGGCCGCCGTCGAAGATGCTGCCGGGCCCCAGCGACGTGACCACGTACGCGGCGCCCAGGGCGGCCGCGTACTGGGCGGCGTTGAACGCCGTGCGCCACGGGGCGTGGCCCATCCGCCAGCCCGAGACGACGACGGCCACGGCCTGCACCAGCAGCGCCGGGCCGAAGCCCCAGCCGAGCAGGATGGCGAAGGTGAAGCAGGTGGACGGGAAGACCGCGGAGGTCTGCCGGCGCCCGGGCGGCACGAACGGGCGCGCGTCGCAGCCGACGGCCAGGGCCGCCATCACCCAGAACGCCACCGGCAGCCGCGGCAGCTCGGCCGGAAGGTCGAGCAGCGGGCGTACGCAGAGCACCGCGGCCAGCGCGACGACCGACCAGACGAAGGCGAAGAACGGGCGCGCCCGGCCAGGCGGAACGGAGTTGCGCGAGTCTGCGGCCTCCATCACACCTCCCGAGGGCTCGGTCCACGGGGCGTGACCCGGTCGCACGCCGTGCCACCAATGAAACGCCCTCCGTGTCGCAATGCCCGGCACGACAGTCGCGAATCGGTCGTAGTCGTAATTAAGTTGGTATCTCGACCTGCCCCGCCGGGTCCACGCGCGACGTGCCGCGCCCGCCGTCACTCCTCGACGCGGGCGACCTCCCGGGCGGCCTCCGGACCGGCGTCGAGCAGCACCCGGAAACCCCCCTCGTCCAGGACCGGCACCTTGAGGCTGGCCGCCTTGTCGGCCTTCGAGCCGGGGTTCTCCCCCACCACCACGAAGGACGTCTTCTTGGAGACCGACCCGCTGACCTTGCCGCCCCGGCTCTGGATCGCCTCGGACGCCTGGTCACGGCTGAACCCGGGCAGGGTGCCGGTGACCACGACGGTGAGCCCCTCCAGGGGGCGCGGCCCCTCGTCGACCGCCTCCTCGGCCATCCGCACGCCGGCCTCGCGCCACTTGCGGACCACCTCGCGGTGCCAGTCGACGGCGAACCACTCCCGGATGCTCGCCGCGATCGTCGGCCCCACGCCGTCGACCGAGGAGAGCTCCTCCTCGCTCGCCCGGTCGATCGCCTCGATGGAGCGGAAGTGCCGGGCGAGCGCCTGCGCGGCGGTGGGGCCCACGTGCCGGATGGACAGGCCCACCAGCACCCGCCACAGGTCGCGCTCGCGGGCCACGGCCAGGTTGTCGAGCAGCTTGGCGGCGTTGCTGCCGAGCGTGCCGTCCTTGTTGACGAAGAAGGGCGACCGGGCGAGCTGCTTCTCGTCCAGCGAGAACAGGTCGCCCTCGTCGGTGATGACCTGCGCGTCGAGCAGCGCCGCCGCGCCCTTGTAGCCGAGCGCCTCGATGTCGAACACCTTGCGGCCGGCCAGGTGGAAGACCCGCTCCCGCAGCTGACCGGGGCAGGTGCGGGAGTTGGGGCAGCGGATGTCGACGTCGCCCTCCTTCGCCGGCGCGAGCGGCGTGCCGCAGGCCGGGCAGGTGGTGGGCATGACGAACGGCCGGGCATCGGCGGGACGCAGGTCGACCACCGGGCCGAGCACCTCGGGGATCACGTCGCCGGCCTTGCGCAGCACCACGGTGTCGCCGATCAGGACGCCCTTGCGTTCGACCTCCCGGGCGTTGTGCAGGGTGGCGTACGCGACGGTGGAGCCGGCCACCTTGACCGGCTGGAGAACGGCGCGCGGCGTGACCCGGCCGGTGCGGCCGACCTCGACGTCGATGTCGAGCAGCTTCGTGTTCACCTCCTCCGGCGGGTACTTGAAGGCGATGGCCCAGCGCGGCGCCCGGCTGGTCGAGCCGAGCCGGCCCTGGATGGGGACCGGGTCGACCTTGACGACCACGCCGTCGATCTCGTGCTCGACGTCGTGGCGGTGCTCGGCGTAGTAGGCGATGTATTCGGCGACGCCGGCCAGGTCGGGCACCACCCGCCAGCGGTCACTGGTCGGCAGCCCCCACGCCCGCAGGGCCGCGTAGGACTCGGACTGCGCCACCGGCTGGAAGCCGCGGCGGGCGCCGATGCCGTGCACCACCAGGCGCAGCGGCCGGGAGGCGGTGACCCGCGGGTCCTTCTGGCGCAGGCTGCCGGCGGCGGCGTTGCGCGGGTTGGCGAACGGCGGCTTGCCCTGCTCGACCAGCCCGGCGTTGAGGTCGGCGAAGGCGGCCACCGGGAAGTAGATCTCGCCCCGGACCTCGACGAACTCGGGCACGTCGCCGAACTCGGCCGACGTGGCGAGCTGGCCCGGCACGTCGCGGATGCTGCGCACGTTGGCGGTGACGTCCTCGCCGGTGCGCCCGTCGCCCCGGGTCGCCGCCCGCACCAGCCGGCCGCGCTCGTAGGTCAGGTTGATGGCGAGCCCGTCGACCTTCAGCTCGCAGAGGTAGGGCACCGGGCCGCCCGCGTCGCGCTCGACCCGCTCGGCCCAGGCCGCCAGTTCCTCGTCGGCGAAGGCGTTGTCGAGGGAGAGCATCCGCTCGGCGTGGGCGACGGGGGTGAAGTCGGTGGAGAAGGTGCCGCCGACCCGCTGCGTCGGCGACTCGGGGGTGCGCAGCGCCGGGTACTGCTCCTCCAGCGCCTCCAGCTCGCGCAACTGCCGGTCGAACTCGGCGTCGGGGATGGTCGGCGCGTCCAGCACGTAGTAGCGGTACTGGTGTTCCGTCAGCTCCTGACTGAGCGTGGCGTGCCGTTCCCGGGCATCGGGGGTCGGCTCGGCGCCGGCGGCCGCCTCCTGTGCCGGAGTGACCTGCTGGGCGATGGCTTCCTCGGACACCGTGCGACCTCCCGTGATTCCGCTACCTCGGCACCGTATCGGTCCGGTGGGACAATCCGGCGGCCACCCGTCGCGCCCGGACGGCGTCGGGGCCCCGGCCGTGCGAGGATCGCCGGACGGCGGTGCCGCGCGGGCGGTCCGCACCGCCGTCGACGCCGCGGCCTGCGCGCCGCACCCACTGACCAGGCGGGGGTACGGATGCCGGAATGGCTGCTCTGGGCGGCGGGGATCGTGCTGGCCGTGGCCGCCGGCTGGGCGTGGAACGACCGGCGGGGCGACCGCGACGACGCCGGGCGACCGCCGAGGCGTCCGGGTGCCCGGCCCGGCCGCAGGACACCGCCGGGCGGCCCCGGACGGTCGAGCGCGCCGCCCCGGCCGCGCACCGCCGAGCGGGCCCCCGACGGGGCGCCGCGCCCGGGCGAGATCTGGTGGGCCGACGTCCCGTACGCCGACGGCACCGGCTCGAAGGTGCGGCCCTGCCTGGTGCTTCGCGCCGACGGCGGGGGCGCCGACGTCCTGAAGATCACCAGTCAGGACAAGAGCTCCCGGGACGACCACGTGCTCATCCCCACCCGCCGGTGGGACCCCGACGCCGACCACGACAGCTTCGTCGACCTGGCCGAGCCGGTGCACGTCGCGCTGGCCGACTTCGCCCGCCGCGCCGGCGACTGCGATCCCGCCCTGTGGCGTCGCATCCGCCGCCTCCCCCACCTGCCGGGTGCCTGACCCTCACCCCGGCCAGCCGGGTGCCTGACCCGACCCGCCTGTCGGGCACCCCAGCGGCGACGGCGTGGGCTCAGTCCCAGGCCCTGGCGAGGGCGGTGAGCTGGTCGGCGTACTCGATGCGGGCGGCCCAGGGCGCGGGCCAGGCCGCCATGCCCCGGGCCGTGCCGACGAAGGCGCCGGCCAGCGCGGCGATCGAGTCGGAGTCGCCGGCGGTGGTGGCGCCCCGGGCCAGCGCGGCCACCGGGTCGTCGGCGTGCCGGATCGCGCAGAACAGGGCCGTGGCCAGCGCCTCCTCGGCGATCCACCCCTCGCCGGTGTGCCGGCACGGGTCGCCGCCGTCGTCCGGGGCGGCGAGCGCGGCGTCGAGGCGGCCGAGGACGGCGAGGCACTCGTCCCAGCCCCGGGCGACGAAGTCCTCCGGGGTGTCCACCCCGGGGCGCTGCCAGAGGTCGCCGAGCCAGTCGGCGCGGTAGACCCGCCGCTGGTCGCGGGCCCGGTCGGCGAGCAGCCGGGGCAGCTCCGCCAGCGCCGCGCCGTCGCGCAGCAGTCGCACCGCGTACGCGGTCAGCTCGCTGGCGGCGAGGCCGGTCGGGTGGCCGTGGGTCAGCCCCGCCTGGAGCTGCGCCAGCCCGGCGAGGGTGTCGAGGTCGACGTCGACCAGGCCGACCGGGGTGACCCGCATGTTGGCCCCGCAGCCCTTCGAGCCGGCCACCGTCGCCTCCTGCCAACGCATCCCGCGCTCCAGTTCGGCGCAGGCCCGCAGGCAGGTCATGCCCGGCGCCCGGTTGTTCTCCGGGCTGGCCGCCCAGTCCAGGAAACGCTTGCGCAGCAGCGGCTCGACCGCCTCCGGGGTCAGCGCCGGCGCGTCGTGCAGCGCCCAGCCGACCGCCAGCGCCATCTGCGTGTCGTCGGTCACCAGCGCCGGCTCGCCGGCGAGCTCGCGGGGGCCGGCCGGCCCGTAGCGGCGAACGATCTCGGCGACGGTCAGGAACTCGGTCGGCTTGCCCAACGCGTCACCGTAGGCGAGGCCGAAGAGGGAACCGGCGGCCCGCCGGAGCGAGGTGTCGATCATTCCGCGATCATGCCGCCCGCACACAACCGGCACCACCCGGCGGGCGGCCCACCGCACCCGGCGGCGCCCGCGCGCTCCGGCGGCGGCGCAGGGATCGGCCCGGCCCGGCCGTGGTGCCGGCGGCCCGGCCCGGGCGCCGGCGACGCGTCGGCCAGCGTGGAGCGGACGCTCAGACGGAGAAGACCAGGCAGAAGGGGTGACCGGCCGGGTCGGCGTAGACCCGGAAGTCGTCGCCCTCGCCGGGCAGCCGCCGGGCACCGAGCGCCAGCACCCGCTGCTCGGCCGCGTCCACGTCCGCCACCTGCACGTCCAGGTGGAACTGCTGCGGGCGCTCCGGGTCGGGCCACGCCGGCGGGCGCAGGTCGGGCGCCGTCTGGAAGGCGAGGCGGTGACCCGAGCCGGCGATCACGACCCAGCCGTCGTCGCTGGCGTCGGCGTCGACGGGCAGGCCCAGCAGCTCCGAGTAGAACCCGGCCAGGGCCCGGGGATCGGGGCAGTCGATGACCACGGTGCGCAGTTGTCCGATCATGCCGGCCATCCTGCCCCGCCCGTACGACGGGAAACCTCAGTCCTCGGCGAGCCGCCGGCCCGCGTCCCGGCAGGCGGCGAGCACCGCGCGCGCGTACTGCCCGGTCGCGTTGGCGAGGCCGCAGGCGGGGGTCACCACGACCTGCTCGGCGAGCTGCCGGCGGGGGAACCCGAGGCGGTCCCAGAGCTGGCGTACGCGATCGGCGACCTGCGCCGAGGTCGGCGCGCGACCGGCGGACGACGGCGTGGTGGGGACGGCGCCGGCCAGCAGCCCGAGCCCCGCGTCGATCGCCTCGCCCAGCGGATCCAGGTCGGTGACCAGGCCGAGGTCGAGGGCGACGCCGATGGCGCCCGTCGAGCGGATCAGCTCCAGCGGCACGTCCGGCGCGCAGCAGTGCACCACGGTCGGCACCCCGGCCGCCTCGACGACCGTGCGCAGCAGCGACGCGGCGGCGCTCGGATCGACGGCCCGGTACGCGCCGAGCCCGCTCTCGGTGGGCACCCGCCCGGCGAGCACCGTCGGCAACGACGGCTCGTCGAGCTGGAGCAGCACGGTGGCGCGCGGCATTCGGCGGGCGACCGCCGCGACGTGCCCGCGCAGCCCCTCCGCGAGCGAGTTCGTGAGATCCCGGACGGCGCCGGGGTCGCGCAGCATCCGGCCGCCGATCGGCAGCTCCAGGGACGCGGCCAGGGTCAGCGGGCCACCTGCCTGGATCTTGACCGGCCCCGCGTACTCCTCCGCCTGCTCGGCGAGCTGGTCGAGGTCGCGTTCCATCAGGTCGCGGGCGCGGCGCACGTCCCGCCCCGGGCGCGGCGCGATCCGCCAGCGGGCGGCGTACAGCTCCACCGGCAGCTCGACCAGCAGGCCGGCGGTCCGGCCGATCAGGTCGGCGCCGGGGCCCCGCGCCGGCAGCTCCGGCAGGTGGGGCAGGGCGGGAAGCTCACCGAGGACGATCCGCTGCGCCTCGGCGATGTCGGTGCCGGGAAGCGAACCGATGCCGGTCGCCGCGCCGGCCGGCCAGGGCCACACCTGATCTGTCACGGCCGAAGACTATCCGGTACGCAGACGCCCGCCACCCGGCCGCCGGGGCACCGGACCGGGGTGCCCGGCCGGAGGCACGCTCCCGGTCGGGCGTCAGCCGGCGATGGTGGCGGAGCCGAGCACGACGTCGCCGGCCGGGTCCGGCCGGTACGCCACGATCGCCTGGCCGGCGGCGACCCCCCGCACGGGGCGGCGCAGCTCGGCGCGCAGACCGTCGGCGGTCAGCTCGACCGTCGCCGGCACCACGTCCCCGTGCGCCCGCAACTGCACCTCGCACTCCAGCGGCGCGTCGGGGCGCGGGCCGCCCGTCCACACGGGGCGCTCCGCGCGCACCCGGGAGACCTCCAGCGCCTCGGCCGGGCCGACCGTCACGGTGTTGGTCTTCGGCGTGATGGACAGCACGTAGCGCGGCCGGCCGTCCGGCGCCGGCCGGTCCAGGTGCAGCCCGCGCCGCTGCCCGACCGTGTACGCGTACGCGCCGCTGTGGCTGCCCACCACGGCGCCGGTGGCGGCGTCCACCACCTCGCCGGGCGCCTCGCCGAGACGCTCGGCGAGGAAGCCGCGGGTGTCCCCGTCGGCGATGAAGCAGATGTCGTGGGAGTCCGGCTTGTCGGCCACCGCCAGCCCGCGCCGGGCCGCCTCCTCGCGCACCTGCGCCTTCGTCGAGTCGCCGAGCGGGAACACCGACCGGTCCAACTGCTCGCGGGTGAGCACCGCCAGCACGTACGACTGGTCCTTGGGCAGGTCGACGCTGCGACGCAGCAGGCCGTCCGCGCCGAGCCGGGCGTGGTGGCCGGTGACCACGGCGTCGAAGCCCAGGGCCACGGCCCGGTCCAGCACCGCGGCGAACTTGATCTTCTCGTTGCAGCGCAGGCAGGGGTTGGGCGTACGGCCGGCCGCGTACTCGGCGACAAAGTCGTCCACCACGTCGGAGTGGAAGCGGTCGGCCATGTCCCAGACGTAGAACGGGATGCCGATGACGTCGGCGGCCCGCCGGGCGTCCCGGGAGTCCTCCAGGGTGCAGCAGCCGCGCGCACCGGTGCGGTAGGTCTGCGGGTTGCGGGCCAGCGCCAGGTGCACGCCGGTCACGTCGTGCCCCGCCTCGACGGCCCGCGCCGCCGCGACCGCCGAGTCCACCCCGCCCGACATCGCCGCCAAGACCCTCACCGGCTCACTCCCTTCACCCCACCGACCCTATCCCCATCCCCGACCCGTCCAGCCACCGGCGATCGAGCAGTCGTGGCGGGGCACGAATGCCGCCGGAGACCACGCTCCGGGCGCCACGACCGCATGGATCGACCGCCTCGCGGCGAGGTCAGCGGGGCGTGCGGAGGGCGGCGGCGCGGCGGGCGCGGTCGACGGCGGCCGGGAGGGCGGCGATCAGCGCGTCCACGTCGGCCGCCGTACTGGTGTGGCCGAGGGTGAAGCGCAGTGAGGAGCGGGCGCGGTCGTCGTCGGCGCCCATGGCGATCAGCACGTGCGACGGCTGGGCCACCCCGGCGGAGCAGGCGGAACCCGTCGAGCAGGCGATGCCCCGCGCGTCCAGCAGGAGTAGCAGGGCGTCGCCCTCGCAGCCGGGGAAGGAGAAGTGCGCGTTGCCCGGCAGCCGGTCGGTCGGGTCGCCGTTGAAGACCACCTCGGGCACCGCGTGCCGGACCCGCTCCACCAGGTCGTCGCGGAGCGCGGCGACGCGGGCCGCGTACTCCTGCTGGCCCTTGACCGCCGCCTCCACGGCGACCGCGAAGGCCACGATGCCGGCGGTGTCGAGGGTGCCGGAGCGTACGTCGCGTTCCTGGCCGCCGCCGTGCAGCAGCGGGGTCGCCGACACGTCGCGGGCCAGCAGCAGGGCGCCCACCCCGGTGGGCCCGCCGAGCTTGTGCCCGGTGACGGTCAGCGCGGCGACCCCGGCGGCGGCGAAGTCGACCGGCACCTGCCCGACCGCCTGGATGGCGTCGGTGTGGAACGGCACCCCGTACTCGGCGGCGACGGCGGCCAGCTCGGCGACCGGCTGCACGGTGCCGACCTCGTTGTTGGCCCACATCGCGGTCACCACGGCGACCCGGTCGCCGTGCGCGGCCAGCTCGGCGCGCAGCTCGTCGGGGCTGAGCCGGCCGGCGGCGTCGACGGTGAGCCAGCCCACGCCGGCGTCCTCGTGCTCGACGAGCCAGTCCACCGCGTCGAGCACGGCATGGTGCTCGACGGCGCTGGAGACCACCCGGTCGCGCCGCGCGTCGGCGGCGCGGCGGGACCAGAAGATGCCCTTCACCGCGAGGTTGTCGCTCTCGGTGCCGCCGCCGGTGAAGACGACCTCGGAGGGGCGGGCGCCCAGCGCGGCGGCCACCCGTTCCCGCGACTCCTCCACCCGTCGCCGGGCACGGCGGCCCGCCGCGTGCAGTGAGGACGCGTTGCCGACCTCGCGAGCGGTGGCGACGTACGCCTCCAGTGCCTCGTCGAGCATCGGAGTGGTCGCCGCGTGATCCAGGTAAGCCATCGCCGTTCAGCCTACGACCGGTTCGTGGCGGCCCGGATGCCGGAGGGCCCCGTGCGACGGCCACGGATGCCGGCACCGGGCGGGGAGTGCGGTCCTCCCCGCCCGGTGCCGGGCCTGCCCGGTGCGCGGCCCGGCCGTGTCGGAGGCACCGCCGTGCGACCTGTCAGGCGGGCACCGCCGTGACGACGATGTTGTCGCGGTACTTGCGGGCCTTCGCGTCGAACGGCCCACCGCAGGTGATCAGGGTCAGCCGTGGCTTGCCGTCGCGGGCGAAGTACCGGTCCAGCGGGATCCTGGTCTTGTCGTACTCCTCCCGGGCGACGACCCGGTACCGCCGGGCCTCGCCGTCGCTGCCGGTCGCGGTGAGGGTGTCGCCCTCGTCGAGCTCGCGCAGGCGGTAGAAGGCGCCCTTGCCCTGCGTGGCGCTGTCCACGTGGCCGGCGACGACCACCGAGCCGGCGTCGGTCTCCAGGCCCGGCCCGTACCGGTACCAGCCGATCTGGTCGACGCTGGGCGGCACCTCGAACTCGTTGGTGCGCGCGTTGATGCCGACCGCGTTCACCGTGGCGGTGACGTCGATCGCGGGGATCTCCAGCCGTACCGGCGGGACGACCCTCGTACCGGCCGGCAGTTCCCCCGTGGTGACCGGGACCGAGGCGGCGTCGCCGGTGGTGACCGACGGGGCCGGCGTGGGGCTGGCCAGGGCCGCCGCCTCGTCGACGCCGACGTCCTCGGCCGGCCGGGAGGCGCAGGCGACGAGGGTCGCGACGGTGAGCGCGGCGACGCCGGCGGCCATGGCCGCCAGCGCCCCGCGGTGACGCACCGTCACCTGCGACCGGTCCGGGCGGTGGCCACCCGCGCCCCGCCGCCGATCAGCAGCAGCGCGCCGGCGCCGGTCAGCACGTACCACCAGGTGTCCACGCCGGTGCCGGCCTGGCCGCCGTCGCCGCTGGGCACCCCGGCCGGGGCCGAGTGCAGGCCGGTGATGGTCTGCGCCACGACGCCGAGGTTCTTCGCGTCGGCCGAGCCGATCGCGTACACGATCGTCGCGGTGCCCTCCTTGAGGTCGAGGTCCGCCGGCCCGATCGCCACGGTGTCGGTGCCGGCGAGCACCACGTCGGCCTTGACGGCACCCGCGTCGACGTCGCCCTTGGCCTCGTTCGGGTTGGTGAGGTCCTCGAAGACCGGGGTGCCGCCGGCGCGCACGTCCACCGCCGGCGCGGCCGCGGTGTGCCGGACGATCAGCCGGGCCTTGCCGGCGGCGACCTTGCCGGTGTCGTTGACGAACGGCGTGATCTTCGGCTTGCCGGCCGCGTCGAGGTGGGCGGCGATGCTGATGTTGGCGCCGCCCGGCACCGCGGCGTCGTCGACGCTGAGGATGGCCTGGGCGATCGGCTCGCCGGGCTTGGTGAGGGCGATGTCGTACGCGCCCTCCTCCAGGTTCAGCGGGCCGGCCACGTCGCCGGGCTTGAAGTTGTCCAGCGTCTTCTCGCCGTTGACGTACACGTCGACCGGGGTGTCCGGGATGCCGTGCACGACGGAGACCTTGGACGAGGCGGCGTACGCGGGGGTGGCGGTGAGGGCGCCGGCTCCGGCGAACGTCAGCGCGGCGACCGCGCCGCCCGCGGCGACCCGACGGAAGTACGAGAGCTGCATGTCTGCCTCCTGGTAGTTAATGCTGATTCGTCAGGCCTGGTGTGCAAAACGAGTTACGCCCGGCCCACCGCCGCCGGATGCGCCCGGGAGCAACTTCTTTTCGTCCGCCGGATCCGCATCCACCGGCCGCCTCCGGAGCGAAGAGCTACCGACACCAGACCGACCGGAAAGGTGGGGCGATGACTGTGGGAGTTACAGTCGGGCATGCCCCCTGGAAGGCGAGCCGCCCTGTGACAGCGGCACGGCAGGAGCCGGACCCACCCGAGGACGACCTGGCCACGCGTTTCCGCGCGGGCGACGAACTGGCGCTCCGGCAGGCGTACGACCGGTACGGCCGCGCCGTCCTGCACCTGGCCACCAGCACCCTGGCCAACCGCAGCGACGCCGAGGACGTGACCCAGACCACCTTCGTCGCCGCCTGGCTGGCGCGGGACACCTTCGACCCCGGCAAGGGCTCGCTGGTCGGCTGGCTGCTCGGCATCGCCCGCCGCAAGGTGATCGACCGGCTGCGGGCCTCGGCCCGCGAGACCCGGGTGGTCGAGACGGTCCGGCAACTGCCGGAGCCGGCGCGTCCGGGGCCGGATCCGGACACCGTGGTCGACCGGCTGGTGGTCGCCGACGAGCTGGCCCGACTGCCCGACGACCAGCGGCGCATGCTGGAGTTGGCGTTCTTCGACGACCTCACCCACCAGCAGATAGCGACGGTGACCGGGGTGCCCCTCGGCACGGTCAAGAGCCACATCCGCCGCGGCATGGCGAGCTTGAAACGCAGATGGGAGGTGGACGGTGCCGCACCTGGACCACGACCGGCTGGTCTTCCTGGCGCTCGGTGAGACCGAGGCGGACGCCACGGAGACCACCCACCTCGACACCTGCGCGCCCTGCCGGGCCGAGATGGACACCCTCCAACACGTCGCCGGCCTCGGCGCCGACGCCCAGGGCCTGCACGACCTGCCCGATCCGCCGGAACACGTCTGGCAGGGCATCGTCGCGGAGATCCGCGCGGCGGAGGCCCTGCCGGCGCTGCCCGGGCCCCGCGCCGAGCGGTCCGCCGACGAGCGCGCCCCGACCGACCGGCCGGGCGACGCCGACGGGGCGGGCGGCGTGGTCCTCGCCCCGGCCCGGCGGCGGGGCCGGTGGTCGCGCTGGGCCACGACCGCCGCGACCGCGACGGCCGCCGCCGTGGTCGGCGTCGTCGGCACCCTCGTCGCGATCGACGGGAGCGGGCCGGCGCCGGAGCCCGCCCCACCGCAGGTGGTGCTGGCCAGCGCGCCCCTGAAGGCGTACGGCGAGACGCCGCCGGACGCCAGCGGCGAGGCCCGGGTGTTCGACAACGGCCGACTGCACCTGCACCTGGCGAATCTCCCGGACGTCCCGGGGTACTACGAGGTATGGCTCATCAACCCGCGGAACATGGAGATGTTCTCGGTCGGTGTGCTCGGCGACGCGACGGACGAACTGCTGCCGCTGCCACCGAACGTGGACCTTGAGGCATACTCGGTTGTCGACGTCTCCGCCGAGGCGTACGACAACAACACCGCCCACTCCGGCAAGAGCCTGTTGAGGGGCACTCTGACGGGCTGATCGGCGGGCCGGCTCAGCTCCCCGGCCCGCCGATCAGCTCCCATCGCGGCCCGGCCGCCACCTCCGCAGGTCAGCCGAGGCGGCGGCCGAACCGGCCGAACCGCTTGTCGAGCGCGACGACGGCCGAAGCCACGACGGCGATGCCCAGGATCCGCAGCCACGCCTGCCCGTCGATGGGCGCCGTACGGAACAGGTCGTTCATCACCGGCAGGTAGGTCAGGGCGAGCTGGCCGAGGGCCTGCACGAGCACCCCGGCGATCAGCCAGCGGTTGCTGAACAGGCCCAGGCGCCACGGCGAGCGGGTCAGGGAGCGGCAGCTGAACAGGTAGAACGCCATCACGGTGACGAAGAGGTTCACCGCCGCGGTCCGCGCCTGCGCCAGGTCGGCCCCGCCGGCACGCTCCCACTCGAACAGCCACCAGGCGCCCACCACCAGCAGCGCGGAGACCAGCAGCACCCGGACCACCAGTGCGACGGTCAGCAGGGGCTGACCGGGATCGCGGGGCGGCCGGTCCATGATCCCGGGTTCCTTCGGCTCGAAGGCGAGCGTCAGGCCGAGGAACACCGCCGTGGTCATGTTGATCCAGAGGATCTGGCTCGGCAGGATCGGCAGCGCCGAGCCGAGCACGATGGCGACGAGGATGACCAGTCCCTCCGCCGTGTTGGTGGGCAGTGTCCAGGTGATGAACTTCGTCAGGTTGGCGAAGACGCCCCGCCCCTCCGAGACGGACGCCTCGATGGTCGCGAAGTCGTCGTCGATGAGCACGACGTCGGCGGCCTCCTTGGCCACCTCGGTGCCGCTGCGGCCCATCGCCACCCCGATGTTGGCCGCGCGCAGCGCGGGGGCGTCGTTGACCCCGTCGCCGGTCATCGCGACCACCTGGCCGTCGGCCTGCAACGCCTCCACCAGCCGCAGCTTCTGCTCGGGCGAGACCCGGGCGAACACCGACGCCCCCCGTACGGCCGCGGGCAGCTCCCCGGCGGGCAGCGCCGCCAGGTCGGCGCCGGTCAGCACGTCGCCCGGGCCGGGCTCGGCCCGCAGCAGCCCGATCCGGCGCGCGATGGCGGTGGCGGTGGCGAGGTGGTCCCCGGTGATCATCTTCACGTCGATCCCGGCGCGGTGGCAGGACGTCACGGCCGCCGCCGCGGCGGCCCGGGGCGGGTCGAGCATCGCGTGCAGCCCGGTGAAGACCAGCGTGCCGGCCAGTTCCTCCTCGACGAGCCCGTCCGTCGGGCCGACCGGCCGCATCGCGGTGGCGAGCACCCGCAGGCCCTCGCCGGCCAGCTCGTGGGCGGCGGCCAGCACGGCCGGGGCGTCGAGCGGTCCCGTCGAGCCGTCGGGGCGCAGGGCCGACCCGGACCATTCGACCACCCGCTCCACCGCCCCCTTGACGAGCACCACCCGCCCGCCCTCGGGACGCTCGTGCAGGGTCGCCATGAACTGCCGTTCCGAGGTGAACGGGACGGCGGCCACCCGGGGCAGCTCGGCGGCGACCTCGTGGGCGTGCAGCCCCACCTTGGCGCCCGCCACGAGCATCGCGCCCTCGGTGGGGTCGCCGAGCACGACCCAGCGACCGTCCTGCTCGTCGAGGCGGGCGTCGTTGCAGCCCACGCCGGCCAGCAGCGACCAGCGCAGCGGGCCCTCCCCGGTCGGGGCCGGACCGCCCGCCGGGTCCCGGATCTCGCCGGTGGGCACGTAGCCGGTCCCGCCGACCTCGTAGCGGCCCTGCGGGGTCCAGAGCACCTGGACGGTCATCTGGTTCTCGGTGAGGGTGCCGGTCTTGTCGGTGCAGATCACCGTGGTGCTGCCCAGCGTCTCCACCGCCGGCAGCCGCCGGATCACCGCCCGGCGGCGGGCCATCCGGGACACGCCGATCGCCAGGGTGATCGTCACGGCGGCGGGCAGCCCCTCCGGGATCGCGCCCACGGCGAGCGCCACGGCGGCGGTGAACGTCTCCCCGGCGTCCTGCCCCCGCACCAGGCCGATGCCGAAGGTCACCGCCGCGAGGAGCAGGATCGCCACGGTGAGCAGCCGGCTGAACCGGGCGAGCTTCACCGTCAGCGGCGTGTCCAGCACCTGCGCGCCGCCGACCAGGCGGTGGATGCGGCCCAGCTCCGTCTCCGCCCCGGTGGCCACCGCGACGCCGACCGCCGTGCCGCCGGTGAGCAGGGTGCCGGAGTGCAGCAGGTTGCGGCGGTCGGCCACCGGCGCGTCGGCCGGCACCACCAGCTCGTCCTTGCGGACGGGCAGCGACTCGCCGGTCAGCGCCGACTCGTCGGCGCGCAGCTCGGCGGCGCGTACGAGCCGCAGGTCGGCGGGGACCTTCTCCCCCGCCTCCACGAGCACCACGTCCCCGGGGACCACGTCGTCGGACGGCACGGGGCGTTGCCGGCCGGCGCGCAGCACCCGGGCCTGCGTACGCACCATCGCCCGCAGCGCGTCGAGGGCCGCCTCCGCGCGGGACTCCTGGAGGAAGCCGACGACGGCGTTGACGAGCACCACCCCGAAGATCACCGCCGAGTCGACGTACTCGGCGAGCAGCAGGGTGACCACACCGGCGGCGACCAGCACGTAGATCAGCGGGTTGTGGAACTGCCGCAGCAGCCGGCGCAGCGCCCCGCCCTCGGCCGCGCTGGGCAGTACGTTGGGCCCGTACCGCTGGAGCCGCGCCGCCGCTTCCTCGTCGGTCAGCCCGTGCTCGGTGTCCGTGCCGAGCAGCAGCACGACCTCGGGCACGGCGAGCGCGTGGTGATCGCCCTCGGGCGTCCTGGCCGGCATCGGCACACTCCTGTTCGACACGGGGACGGCCGCGCTGGGCACTCCGGGTGGAGCGTCTCCATGGTCGCAGGCCGGCGCGGGGCCCCGCCGGTCGTTCCGGGGCGCCGCCTGCGGAAAAAGGCGCGGGCCGGGAACCGCGTCGCGGTTCCCGGCCCGCGCCCGGGCGGACGTCAGCTCACTTGCGCTTGCGGATCTCGTCCGCGGCCTGCGGGACGATCTTGAACAGGTCGCCCACCACGCCGAAGTCGGCCAGCTCGAAGATCGGCGCCTCGCCGTCCTTGTTGACCGCGACGATGGTCTTCGAGGTCTGCATGCCGGCCCGGTGCTGGATGGCGCCCGAGATGCCGAGAGCGACGTAGAGCTGCGGGGAGACCGTCTTGCCGGTCTGTCCCACCTGGAACTGGTGCGGGTAGTAGCCGGAGTCGACGGCCGCGCGGGACGCGCCCACGGCGCCGCCGAGCAGGTCGGCCAGCTCCTCGACCAGCTTGAAGTTGTCGGCGTTGCCGACGCCCCGACCGCCGGAGACGACCACGCCGGCCTCCGTGAGCTCCGGGCGGGAGCCCTTCTGCTCGGCCACCCGGTCGACGACCTTGGCCAGCTTGTCGGTGTCGGCGACCGCGACGGTGAGCTGCTCGACGGCCGGGCTGGCCGCCGCCGGGGTCGGGTTGACCGAGTTGGGCCGGACGGTGACGAGCGGCAGGCCGCGGGTGACCTTGGACTTGACGATGGTGGAGCCGGCGAAGGCCACCTGGGTGGCGGTGCCGTCGGCGGCCAGGCCCACCACGTCGGTCAGGATGCCGTTGTCCAGCTTGACGGCCAGCCGGGCGGCGATCTCCTTGCCCTCCTGGGAGGAGGCGAGCAGCACGGCGGCCGGCTGCACCCGCGAGACCAGCTCGGCCACCACGGTCGCCTTGGGGGCCACCAGGTAGCCGTCGATCTCCTCGCTCTCGGCCGCGTAGATCTTCTCCGCGCCGTACTCGCCCAGCTTGGCGCTCAGCGCCTCCGCGGCGCCGGGGCCGCCGAGCACGACCGCGCTCGGGGTGCCCAGCTCGCGGGCGAGGGTGAGCATCTCCAGGGTGACCTTCTTGACGCCGAATTCCCGGGTGGCTTCGACGACGACGAGAACCTCAGACATGTCCAGACCTCTCACACGAACTTCTCGGTGGCGAGGAACTCGACCAGCTTCACGCCGCCGTCGCCCTCGTCGGTGATCTTCGCGCCGCCGGAGCGCGGCGGCCGCTTGCTGTGCTCCAGCACGGCGCTGGTCGCACCCTCGAAGCCCACCTCGGCCGGGGCGACCCCGAGGTCACCCAGGGAGAGCGTCTGCACCGGCTTCTTCTTGGCGGCCATGATGCCCTTGAAGGACGGGTAGCGCGGCTCGTTGATGGTGTCCCAGACGGAGACCACGGCGGGGGTGGTGGCGGTGACCACCTCGTAGCCCTCCTCGGTCTGCCGCTCGACGGTCAGCGTGGAGCCGTCGACCGTGAGCTTGCGGGCGCCGGTGAGCGCCGCGACGCCCAGCCGCTCGGCGAGCATGTGCGGCATGACCTGCACCCGGCCGTCGGTCGACTCGCTGCCGCAGAGCACCAGATCGGCGTTGAGCTGACCGAGGGCGGCGGCGAGCACCTTCGAGGTGGCCACGGCGCAGGAGCCGTGCAGGGCGTCGTCCACGACGTGCACGGCCTTGTCCGGGCCCATGGAGAGCGCCTTGCGGATCGACTCGGTCGCCCGGTCCGGACCCATGGTCAGGACGGTCACCTCGCCCCCGTGGGCCTCCTTGATCTTCAACGCCTCCTCGATGGCGTACTCGTCCATCTCGTTGATGACGTTGTTCGCCGAACCGCGGTCGACGGTGTTGTCGTCACTGCGCAGGTTGCGGTCCGCGCCCGAATCGGGCACCTGCTTGACGAGTACGACGATGTTCATCGCGCTTCGACGACCCTCCTGTTGGTGTTGCGATCGCTCGCCCGGTCTGGGGCGCAGCCTCGCGCTTCCGTTGACGCCGGTCAACCGCGCGGTGCTGTGCAGTTGCCCACGGCGCAATGTTACCTGCCAGTAGCATCTGCCCCCGGCGACCTCAGGGTGACACAGCTCACCGACGGCCATGCGGGCGGGTAATCTGACGAATCGGGAGGTGTCGCGAAATGTCAGAAAACACCAGCGCCGGCCGCGCCGACGCCCCGCGACACCGCTGTCGCCGGACCCGACCCGAGGCGTACCGGTGCGCCTGCGGCCGGCTGCGCGACCGGTGCGTGCGGGCCACCGTCCGGGCGCTCTGGTCGCCGACCCGATGCGCCGCCCACGGCGAGACCACCCACCCCGACGCGCCCCTCGGGCCCGGGGGCGACCACGGCGGCCGCCCGCACCGGGACGCCGGCGCGGCTCACGCCGGCTGATCCAACGCGTCCCTGATCCGCTCGATGGCCGCCGCCTCGGCCGGGGCGACCCCCCGGTGCGCACCGGCCACCCGCTCGGCCGCCGAGAGCACCACCTCGCGGTAGCCGGCCACGTCCCGGGGCGACTTCTCCCGCAGGATCCGCACCGAGCGGCCCAGCGCCGGCAACACCACCGCCTCGATCTCCAGGGCCGAGTCCCGGGGCAGCTGCGGCAGCGGACCGCTGGTCAGCGCCTCCTTGACCACCCCGCTGCTGTCGGCCATCGCACCGGAGGCGGCGAAGCTCTCCCGGAACAGGGCGAGCATCCCCGGGTCCGCGTTGGCCACCAGGAACACCGCCCCGAACGCGCCCGTCTTGAGGGTCAGCCGTTCCTCGGCCGTCAACCGCTGCTCCATGATCACGGAGTGTAGACGTACGGGGTGGTGGTCGTGACCGGGACGAGACCGAGCCGCTGGAGGATCGACCGGCTCTCCGGCGAGCAGTCCACCTGGAGCAGCGTCCTGCCACGCTGCTCGGCCAGGCGCGCCCGGTACGCGACCAGCGCCCGGTAGACGCCCCGCCGCCGCCACTGCGGCAGGGTCGAGCCGCCCCAGAGGGTCGCGAAGCCGGTGTTCGCCTGGTAACGGACCCAGCCGGCGCTGACCACCGTGTCGTCCGCCTCGGCGACGACGACCGTGATGGACTGCGGGTCGGCCTCGATCTCCCTCGCCAGGCCGGTCACCAGGTGGCTGCGGTCGTCGTGCCAGACCGCCTCCTCCATCGCGGCAATCCGCTCCAGGTCCTCCCGGGCACTGACCTCGCGCAGGCGTACCCCCTCGGGCAGCACGGGCACGGCGGCGGCCAGCGCCGCGACCGGACCGACCACGACGGTCTCCTCCGCCTCCGCGACGAACCCGGCGGCGCGCAGCCGATCGGGCAGGTCGGCCGGCTGGTCGTGCCCGTTGAGCTTCCACTCCACCGCCTCGCCGCGCCGGCGGAAGAACTCCACCTGCCGGGCGATCAACGCGTCCAGCTCGGCCCCGGCGAGCCCGTCCAGCGTCCGGTACGTGAGGAAGCCGCGCTGGTCGAGGCCGAGGACGCGGACCAGCGGGCCGTCCCGTTCCACGACGACCCCGGCCGGCAGCGGATCCGGAATCTCCGGGCGGATCTGGGCGTCGTAGGCGTCGCGCAGCGTGCGGGCGTCAAGATCGGTCATCCCTCGAGGCTACGGCCGGCCGGAAACGGATAATGGTCACGTGTGGCAGGCGATCAGGCGGTGGTTCGACCCGCGCGAGATGCGGGCGGTGGGCAGCACCCCCGACTACCGCTTCTCGCTGGCCAACGAGCGGACGTTCCTGGCCTGGCTGCGTACCGGGCTGGCGCTGGTCGCGGGCGGCCTGGCCGCCGCGCAGTTCCTGCCGCCGGCGCACCTGCGGGAGGTGATCGCCATCGCGCTGCTGCTGCTCGGCGGCACGGTGGCGGTGCGCGCGGTCGACCACTGGGCGCGTACGGAGCGGGCCATCCGCCTCGGCGAGGAACTGCCCGCCTCACGCTTCCCGGCGGTGCTCGCCCTCGCCGTCGGCCTCGGCGCGTTGCTGCTGGTGGCGGCGGTACTGGCCCGGGCGGTCGGTGGCCGGTGAACCGGCCCGGCGGAGCCGGCGGCCACGGGGCGCAGCCGCCGGGGCGGGACCGGCCGGCGCGCGACCCCGGGCTGCAACCCGAGCGAACAAGGCTGGCCTGGCGGCGTACGGCCCTGGCGCTCACCGTGATCATGGTGCTGACCGTGCGGCTCGCGCTCACCGGACCGCCCGCCGGCGGGGCGTTCGGCGCGCTCGTCGCCGGGGCCGCCGTGCTGGGCTGGGGCGCGGCGCTGACGGTCTGCTGGCGGCGGGCCACCGGCACGGGCCCGGCCCCCGGCTACGGGCGCTCGCTACCCCTGATCGCCCTCGCCACGGCCGGCTTCGCGCTGCTCGGCACCCTGCTGGCGGCGCGCGGACTGGGTTGACGGGAGTCGGTGCGCCATGATTGACCCATGGCCCGGCTCTACGTCCTCCTCTTCGTCGTGCAGATCGTCCTCGCCGTCTGCGCGCTGATCAGCTGCCTCTCCGCCGAGGAGGGCGAGATCAAAGCCCTGCCCCGGATCGCCTGGGTGCTGATCATCCTGTTCTTCCCGCTGCTCGGCTCCCTCGCCTGGTTCGCCGCGGGGCGCGAGCGCGTCGCCGGGCGACCCGCCGGCGGAGCGCCGAAGGGTCGGCTCCTGCCGCCCCGGGAGCGGCCCCGCCCGGTCGCCCCCGACGACGACCCCGAGTTCCTCCGCTCCCTCGGCGAGCGCTCCCGGCAGGAGGACGGGGAGCTGTTCCGCCGCTGGGAGGAGGACCTGCGCCGCCGCGAGGACGAGATGCGCCGCCGCGACGGCGAGCCGCCGCGCGAGGAGGACCGCCCCGAGGGTTCCACCCCCGGCGCCTGAGCCCCGCGCCGTCGCCGGTCGCCCGGCGACGGCGGCGGGCCCGACTCAGGCCAGGTTCGACGAGCGGGGGTACGCGTCCGCCGGGTCGGTGAGCACGTTGACCAGGTACGGCACGCCGGCGTCGAACGCCCGCCGCAGCGCCGGCCCGAGGTCGCCGGCCTTCGCCACCGTCTCGCCGGCCCCGCCCAGGGCGCTCACCACGTGGTCGTAGCGCAGCTCCGGCTGGAGGTCGGCGGCGACGTCGTAGCCGTACATGGCGCGCATCGGGTGCTTCTCCAGGCCCCAGATGCCGTTGTTGCCGACCACGATCACCACGGGCAGCTTCTGCCGCGCGAGGGACTCGACGTCCATCAGCGAGAAGCCGGCCGCGCCGTCGCCCATGAGGACGCAGATCTGCCGGTCGGGGTGGCTGACCCGGGCGCCCATCGCGTAGCCCATGCCGGTGCCGAGGCAGCCGTACGGGCCGGGGTCGAGCCAGGTGCCGGGCTGCGCGGGCTCCAGGTAGCGGCCGGCGTACGAGACGAAGTCGCCGCCGTCGCCGATGGTGATGGCGTCGCGGGCGAGGACCTTGCGCAGCTCGCCGTAGACCCGGGCGGGCCGGATCGGGTCGGACTCGGCGGCCATCTCCTCGGCGTCGCGGGCCTTCGCGGCGTCCTCGGCCGTACGCAGCTCGGCGATCCAGTCCGCGTGCTCGGCCCGGTCGCCCGGGTGGTCGGCCAGCGCGGTGAGGATCAGCCGGAGGTCGCCGGCGGGGGCGGCGGCCGGCTGCACGTGCCCGGCGCGCTGGCTGGGCGCGTCGACGACGTGCACCACCTTCGCGTCGCCGAAGTCGCCGAAGCTGAGCCGGAAGTCGAGCGGGGTGCCGATCACGACGACCACGTCGGCGCCCTTGAGTGCCACGCGACGGGCCTTGGCGAAGGCGAGCGGGTGCTCCGGCGGCAGGGCGCCCCGGCCCATCCCGTTGGTGAAGACCGGCACCTGGAGCGCCTCGGCGGCCGCGCGCAGCGCGTCGACCGCGTCCCCGGCGTAGACGTCGGAGCCGGCGATGATCACCGGACGGTGGGCGGCGGCGATGAGGCCGGCCGCCTTCGTCACCTCGTCGGGGTCGGGCTCGACCGGCGCGATGCCCGGCAGCGGGGGCAACTCGGCGTCGGAGACCGAGAAGACCGCCTCCAGGGGGAAGTCGAGGAAGACCGGGCCCCGGTGCGGGGTGAGCGCGGTGGTCAGCGCCGCGGTCACCGCGCGCGGGATGTCGTCGGGGCTGAACACCGTCTCGGCGTGCTTGGTGACCGGGGCGACCAGCGGCAGGTGGTCCATCTCCTGGAGGCTCCCCGAGCCCCAGCGGAACTGCGGGGCCCGGCCGCCCAGCACCAGCACGGGCGAGGCGTTGAAGTACGCGCTGGTAAGCCCGGAGACGCCGTTGGTGACGCCGGGGCCGGCGGTGAGCACGGCGAGGCCGGGGCGGCGCTGGAGCTTCGCCACCGCCTCGGCGGCGAAGACGGCCGACTGCTCGTGCCGCACGTCGTAGATGGGGAAGCCGGTCTTGTGCGCGGCGTCGTAGAGCGGAAAGACGTGCCCGCCGGAGAGGGTGAACATCTCCCGCACCCCGTACGCGCGCAACGCCGCGAGCGCGAGCTCCCCGCCGTGACCTTCAATCCGCTCCGTCATCGCCGCTCCCCTTCGTCCGCATGGCCGGTGTCACACGCTACTCACCGGTAGGCGGAATGTGAACAGTTCTCGTTCGACGCCGGGACCGGCGGGTCGCCCCGCCGGCCCGCGCCCGGTCAACGGCCGGTGAAGTCCGGCTTGCGCTTCGCCACGAACGCCGCCATGCCCTCGCGCCGGTCCTCGGTGGCGAACAGCGCCGCGAAGAGCTGACTCTCCCAGGCCAGACCGGAGTTCAGGTCCATGTCCAGGCCGCCGTCGACGGCGAGCTTGGCGGCGCGCAGCGCCTGCACGGGCCCGGTGAGGTACGGGCGGACCAGCTCGACCGCGGTGTCGTAGACCTGGGCCGCCGGGGCGAGGCGGTCGGCCAGACCGATGCGCAGGGCCTCCTCGGCGTCGACCATCCGGCCGGACATGATCAGGTCCTTGGCCCGGGCCGGGCCGACCAGGCGGGCCAGCCGCTGGGTGCCGCCCGCGCCGGGGATGATGCCGAGCTTGATCTCCGGCTGCCCGAGCTTGGCGTCCTCGGCCACCACCCGCCAGTCACACGCCAGCGCCAGCTCGCAGCCGCCGCCGAGGGCGTAGCCGGTGATCGCGGCGACGACCGGCTTGGGGATCCGGGCGATGGCGCCGAGGGCGCTGGAGAGGTCGGCCGCGCGGTCCGCCATGTCCACGTAGGACATGTCGGCCATCTCCTTGATGTCCGCGCCGGCCGCGAAGACCTTCTCCCCGCCGTACACGATGACGGCGCGGACGCCCGGGTCGGCGGTGGCCGCCGTGGCGGCGGCGCGCAACTCCTCCTGCACCTGGGTGTTCAGGGCGTTCATCGGCGGCCGCTCCAGCCGGATGGTGCCGATGCCGCCCTTGGTCTCCAACCGCACGAACTCGCCCACGCTGGCCCTCACTTCCTCGTCGAAGTCGCGTGCCAACCTTACGGCCCGGATCGTTGGGGTAAGTAGTGTGGTCTCAGGCCCGCCACCGGGAGTACCGCCATGATCACGTACTACGACGACAGGTCCGTGCAGGTCACCTCGACCGCCGTCCGGGTGGACGGCCGGACCTTCCGGCTGGCCGAGATCAGCATGGTGTGGCACCGGCGTGGCAGCCGGTCCTGGCGGGTGCTCGCCGGGCGCGGCGCGATCGGCGCGGCGCTCGCCGGCCCCCTGGTCGCCGCCGCCCTCGGCATCGCCCTCGCGCTCTGGCTGGACCGCTCCCTCACCATCACCATCGCCATCGTCGGTGCCTCGGTGCTGATCGGGCTCGCGGTCGGCCCCGTCGCGGACTTCCTCTTCGAGCACCTCGACCGCTCCTACGCGCGGGGCAGCCGGCAGTTGGAGATCTGGGCCCGCTGGCGCGGCCAGCCGGTGCGGCTGCTGTGCACCGGCGACGCGCTGCGCTTCGGCCAGATCTACCGGGCGGTGCAGCGGGCCGTCGAGGCGGGCCAGCCGGTGTCCCCCCGCCGCCGCTAGAACCCGATCGGCCCGTCCGGCAGCATGCCCAGGCCGCGCAGCAGTCCGAACAGGTCCTGCTCGCCCCAGAACTGCACGATCCGGCCACCGTCCAACCGGTACATCTTGCAGGCGCTCTGCACCGCCGTCGCGCCGGTGGCGTCCCGCCGGTAGGTCTGCGCCAGCGACACCACCACGCGGTCGTCGGCGGCGAAGATCTCGACGATCTCCTGGTCGAGCACGGTCAGCCCCGGCGAGGCGACGGCCCCCTCGACGTGGTGCCGCCCCCGGACCGGGCTGCCGGAGCCGTAGATCAGCACGTCCTCGTCGACCACCGCGCGCAACTCCGCCAGGTCCTTGGTGACGAAGGTCCGCAGGTAGCGGCGGACCACCTCGACGTTGCGCTCCTGCTCCGTCATGACCGGTCACGGTACCGCCCCGGACCGCCTCGGACCGCCCCCGGACCGCCCTCGGACGCCCCCCGCCGGGCGAGGTGGCCTGCCGCCCGCGCTGTCGAGCTGCCCCGTCCGAAGGGGCAGGCGCGCCGGCCGCCCCCGGCTCGCACGCCCCGAGCGGTCCCATGAACGGGGCAGCTCGACAGCCGCCCGGACGGGCTCCCGGGAGTCGCTCCGACGCCGGTGTGCGGTGGCGCTCCGACGCCGCTTCGACACCGTTGCGGTGGTGCCCCATCGCGGTTGCAGTGAGACCAAAGGCGGACGAGGCGCACCCGTCGCAAGGCAGCGGCAGTACGCCTCGCGCGCCCTTTGGAGCTGATGACGTAAACGACTCAGCCGGTCCGGCCTCCCCGACGAGCGCCAGCGACCCAGAGGGCGATGTCACAAACGATTCAGCTCCAAAGGACGGGCGCGACACCACCCCTGCCCGACACCACCTCCGCCCGACACGGCCCCCGCCTGACACCACCTCGCCCGGCACGGCCCCGCCGACAACGCCTCCGGTAGAGCGGGCCGCGCGAGCGGCGCGACCCGGCCGGCAGTGGTTAGGCTTAGTGATGACCATCTATTACCGGGACGACGCGGTGCAGGTGACGTCGGAGTCGATCCGGGCCGGCGGGCTCGCCGTGGCGATCGCCGACGTGACGTACGTCTGGCACGCGCAGGGGCCGAAGACGCTGGCGGTACGGGGGCGGGTGCTGGGTCGCGGCGTCCTGGTCCTGCTCCTCTCGCTGCCTCCGCTGGTCGCGGTGGTCTGCGTGCTCTCGCTGGCCTGGTCGGCGCAGGACAGGGGCGAGTGGCAGCTGGCGCTGATCATCCTCGCCGCGTGCGTCGTCGGCGCGCTGGCCCTGGCCCCCTTCCTGGAGATCCCGCTCGGCTGGCTCGACCGCTCCTACGAGCGGGGCAGCAAAGTGCACGAGCTCTGGGTCCAGCACCACGGCCGGGAGGTGCTGCTGCTGCGCACCCCCGACGCGCTGCGGTTCGGGCAGATCTACCGGGCGGTGCAGCGCGCGGTAGAGCAGTACACGGACTCCTGACCACGGGGCCTGCCGCCCTGTCCGGCGGTACGGGCGCGGGCGACGCACACTTGGTGCCATGGTGATTCCCCTCCCCCGGCCCGCCGCGGTCGTCGGTCTGACCCGATCCGCCCTCGATCAGGCCCTCGGCTCGGCGGCCTCGTTCGCCGCCGTGCCGGCCCGCGCGTTCGCCGTGCTGGACTCGGTGGAGGCCCTGCTGAAGCGGGTCGACGGCATGGTGGACCGCATCGACGGCGTGGTGGACCGGATCGAGCAGACCCTCGACCGCACCGACCGGGTGCTCACCGACGCCGATGGCGCGGTGCGGGAGGTGGCCGTCATCAGCGCCGCCGCGACCACCGCGATCGAGACGGCCACCGAGGTGGCCGCCGCCGCGGCCGTCGTGGTCGGCGAGGCGGAAAAGGTGTCCCGTACGGCCGGTGCGGTGGTCGCCGAGGCCGACGCGGTGGCCGTACGGGCGGCCGGCACCGTGGGCACCGCGGCGGAGGCGGCGGCCACCGCCGCCGAGCTGCTGACGGCGTACGAGCCGGCGCTGCGCCGGGGCGCCCCGATGGCGAACCGCTTCGTCGAGCAGCTCAGCCACGAGGAGGTGAACGCCGCGATCCGGCTCGTCGACGAACTGCCGAAGCTCAAGCAGCACCTGACGGCGGACATCCTGCCGATCCTGGCCACCCTCGACCGGGTCGGGCCGGACCTGCACGACCTGCTCGACGTCACCCGCGACCTGAAGCTCGCCGTCGCCGGCATCCCCGGGCTGGGCATGCTCCGCCGCCGGGGCGAGAAGCTCACCGACGACACCGAGGCGTGACCGAAGGACGTACGGCCCGTGGCCGGGCGGCTCAGGCAGGAACGTAAAGCTCGTCGATCTCGGCCCGGGTGGGCAGCGCCACGGAGGCGCCGAGCCGGCGGGCGCAGGCCGCCCCGGCCGCCGCCGCCCAGCGCACCGCGTCGACCACGTCCCGGCCCTCGCCCCAGGCCACCGCGAGCGCGGCGGTGAAGGCGTCCCCGGCGGCCGTGGAGTCCACCACGTCGACCTTGACCGCCGGCACGTGCACGGCGGTGCCGTCGCGGTCGCCGTACCAGGCGCCCTGCGCGCCGAGGGTGAGCACCGCCCGGGGCGCCAGGTCGAGCAGGGCCGACGGCTCGTCCAGGCCGTGGCCGGTGAGCGCATGGGCCTCGGTCTCGTTGACCACCAGCAGGTCCGTCGCCGCCAGCAGCTCCGGCGGCACCGGCACCGCCGGGGCGGCGTTGAGCACCACCCGGGCGCCGGCCGCCCGGGCGACGACGGCCGCCTCGGTCACCGTCGCGACCGGGATCTCCAGCTGCGCGAGCAGCACGTCCGCCCCGCGTACGGCGGTCAGCTCGGGCTCGGTCAGGCCGGTCATCGAGGCGTTGGCCCCCGGGCTGACCAGGATCGCGTTCTCGCCCTCGGCGTTGACCATCACCAGCGCCACCCCCGACGTGCCGTACGTCGTGCGGAGCTGCCCGGTGTCGACCCCGGCGGCGGTGATCCGCGCCCGCAGGGTGACGCCGAACGAGTCGGAGCCGATCGCCCCGAGGAAGGCGCAGGAGGCGCCGGCCCGGGCCGCGGCGACGGCCTGGTTGGCGCCCTTGCCGCCGGGCACCATGACGAAGTCGGTGCCGAGCAGGGTCTCCCCCGGCCGGGGCAGGGCGGGGGCGGTGCCCACCAGGTCCATGTTGGCGCTGCCCACCACGACGACCCGGGTCTGCCGCATCGTCACCTCCCCGTCAGGCGGCGCGGGCGGTGAACCGGTCGCCGGAGCGCTGCACGGCCAGCGGCAGCCCGAAGGTCTTGGAGAGGTTGTCCCCGGTCAGCGTGGCGTCGAGGAGCCCCTGCGCCACCACGCCGCCCTCGCGCAGCAGCAGCGCGTGCGTGAAGCCGGGCGGGATCTCCTCCACGTGGTGGGTCACCAGCACCAGCGCCGGGGCGTCCGGGTCGTACGCCAGCTCGGCCAGCCGGGCGACCAGGTCCTCCCGGCCGCCCAGGTCGAGCCCGGCGGCGGGCTCGTCGAGCAGCAGCAGCTCCGGGTCCGTCATCAGCGCGCGGGCGATCTGCACCCGCTTGCGTTCCCCCTCGGAGAGGGTGCCGTAGGTGCGCTCGGCGAGGCCGCCGATGCCGAGCTGGCCCAGCAGCGCGCGGGCCCGGGCCTCGTCACTGCTGTCGTAGCTCTCCCGCCAGCGCCCGAGCACCGACCAGGCGGCCGTGACGACGACGTCGCTGACCCGCTCGTCGGCGGGTACCCGCTCGGCGAGCGCGGCGGTGGAGAGCCCGATGCGGGTGCGCAGCTCGTTGACGTCGGTGCGGCCGATCCGCTCGCCGAGCACGTGGGCGGTGCCGGTGGTCGGGTGCAGCCGCCCGGCGGCGAGGTTGAGCAGGGTCGTCTTCCCGGCGCCGTTAGGCCCGAGCACCACCCAGCGCTCGTCCAGCTCGACCCGCCAGTCGACGTCGTGCAGCAGTGCCGTGCCCGCCCGGCGTACGCCGACGCCGTCGAGGCTGACCACCAGATCCTCGTCCCCAGTCACCCGACCATCCAACCACGCAACGCCGGGGCGCCCCCCACGGGCGGCGCCCCGGCCATAGGGTGGGGCGCCGTGTCGTTGGTCACCACAACCGGAGGACGGTCCATGCCCGGTCGCAGCGGGGAGCCACGCGGATGAGCGCGGTCATCGAGATCGAGGGTCTGCGTAAGACCTTCCACAGCGTGCGGCAGGGCCGCCGGGTGGCGGTCGACGGCTTCGACCTGCTGGTGGAGGCCGGCCAGATCCACGGTTTCCTCGGCCCCAACGGGTCGGGCAAGACCACCACGCTGCGCGCCCTGCTCGGGCTGGTGCGGTCCGACGCGGGCCGGATGACGGTGCTGGGCGTCCCCTCGCCGGCCGGGCTGCCCCTGGTGTCCGGGCGGGTCGGCGCGATCGTGGAGAGCCCGCAGTTCTTCGGCAACTTCACCGGCCACCGCACCCTGCGCCTGCTCGCCCGGGCCGGCGGCGTGCCGGTCGCCCGGGTCGACGAGGTGTTGGAGCGGGTGGGCCTGCGGGACCGGGGCGACGAGCGGGTCAAGGGCTACTCGCTGGGCATGAAGCAGCGGCTTGCGGTGGCCTCCGCCCTGCTCAAGGACCCGGAGCTGCTGATCCTGGACGAGCCGGCGAACGGGCTGGACCCGGCCGGCATCCGGGAGATGCGGGACCTGATGCGTTCGCTGGCGGAGGCCGGCGTGACCGTGCTGGTCTCCAGCCACATCCTCGCCGAGATCCAGTTGATCTGCGACCACGTGACGATCATCTCGCGGGGCCGGCGGGTGGCCGCCGGGCGCGTCGACGAGGTGCTGGCCGGCTTCGACCGGCACGAGCTGCTGGTGCGGGTGGACGATCCGCAGCGTGCCGTGGAACTGCTGACGGCGGCCGGGCTGGCGGCGACCGGGCACGACGACCACCTGGTGGTGGCCGACGTGGACGACGCCACCGAGGTCAGCCGCACCCTCGGCGAGGCGGGCCTCTGGGTACGCGAGCTGACCCCGCTGCGGCCCGACCTGGAGAGCGTCTTCCTCGAACTGACGGGCACGGCGGCGCACCCGGCGCTGCCCCGGCAGGTGGACGACTCGGTGCTGCCCGACGGCGGGCCCTCCGAACCGGTGATCGACCTCGACGTGCGGGGAGTGGACGCGTGAACCTGGTCCGTGCCGAACTGGAGCGTCTCGGCGCCCGGCGCTTCGTGCAGCTCATGCTCGTCCTGCTGGTGCTCGCGTTCGGCGTCACGGCGGCGACCACCCTGGCCAACTCCCACCGGCCCAGCGCCGAGGAGATCTTCGAGGCCCAGCGCAGCGCCGCCGCGGCGCGCGGCGAGCTGGAGCGCGTCCACCAGCTCTGTCTGGACCGGCAGCGCGGCGCCGTGCTGGCGGACGACGTGCGGGAGTACGTCCCGGACGACTGCGGCGAGGTCGACCCGGCCCTGATGGAGCGGGCGCCCGTGGCGGCCGACTTCCTCCACGGGGTGTTCACCTTCGCCGAGGAGGCCGGCTCGCTGCTCTACTTCCTCATCGCCTTCCTCGCGCTCTTCGGGTTCCTGGTCGGCGCCTCCTACATCGGCGCCGACCTGAATTCGGGCGGCGTGGTCAACCTGCTGCTCTGGCGTCCCCGGCGGATGACGGTGCTCGGCACCAAGCTGGGCACCCTGCTCGGCGCGACGGCGCTGCTGTCCGTGCTGGCCTCGGCGGCGTACCTCGGGACGTTCTGGCTGATCGGTCGGTTCGCCGGGCGGCCGGGGCGGCTCGACGGGGAGTTCTGGGGCTCGCTGGGCGCGACCTGGGGCCGCGGCCTGCTGCTGGTGCTGCTGCTCACCGTCATCGGGTTCGCCGTCGCCACCCTGGGCCGGCACACCTCGGCGGCGCTCGGCGCGATCGCCGGCTACCTGGTGGTGTGGGAGCTGGGCGCCCGGCTGGTGATGGAGATCCTGGACGTCGTCAAGGTGGACCGGTACATGCTCTCCAGCCACGCGGCCGCCCTGCTCAACGGCCGGATCGAGTTCTGGGACTACCGGGCGTGCGACAACGGGGTTTCCAATTCCTGCAACGGCCTCTACGTGATCACCTGGCAGTCGTCGCTGGTCCTGCTGCTCGGGCTGACCGCTGCCCTGACTGCCGCCGCCTTCGTGGCGTTCCGCCGCCGCGACCTGATGTGACGCCCGGCCGCCGGCGACGTCGCGGGCACGGGGCGCGGGGCGGGAACCGCGCGGGCGCGGCAAGACCTTGCAGGATGCCGGCCGGCGATGAAATATTCCTTCACATGTCGCCCGCCTGCCGCCGCACCCGCCGAACCCGGTCGGCGGCCGGCGGCGCGCGGCCCGCGCCGGCGGGCGGCCGGGCCCGGTCAGCCGACGGTCGAGCCGAAGACCTCGTCGCGGACGGCGTCCAGGGCGGTACGCAGCGCACCCCGCAGGATCGGCTCCTCGGTCAGCCCGGTGGGCACCACCCGGGGGCGGACCAGCGTGATCGCCGCGACCTCGTGCTGCACCCGCTCGGCCAGCGCCGCCCCGCCGGCCTGGCCGACCTCGCCGGCGAGCACCACCAGCGGCGGGTCCAGCACCACGCAGGTGCTCGCCACGCCCAGCGCCAGCCGGCGGGCCACCTCGTCGAGCATCGGGCCGCCGGCCGTGCCGTCGGCCACCGCCGCCCGCACCGCGGCGGCGGCGCTGTCGTCCGGGTAGCCGTGTGCGCGGGCCAGCTCGCGGACCGCGTCGCCGCCGATCAGCTGCTGGAACGCCGGCTTCGCCCGGCGGGAGACGTCACGCGGGATGGGCGCGCCGGGCACCGGCAGGTAGCCGATCTCGCCGGCCGCGCCGCTGCTGCCGTGGTGCAGCCGGTTGCCCAGCACGATCGCCAGGCCGACACCGGCGCCGACCCAGACCAGGACGAAGTCCGTCAGGCCCTGGGCCGCGCCCGACTGCGCCTCGGCGACGGCGGCCAGGTTCACGTCGTTCTCGAAGACCACCGGGGTGTGCAGGTCGTCCCGGAGCGCCGCGAGCAGACCGGTGTGCCAGCGGGGCAGGTTGAAGGCGAACGTGATGTCCCCGGTGCCGGGGTCGACGAGGCCCGGGGTGCCCAGCACGATCCGGCGTACGCTCGACAGCTTCGCCCCGGCGCTGCTCGCGGCCTGGACCACCGCGTTGTGCACGACCCCCACGGGGTCGTCGGTGTCCTGGGTCGACTGCTCGACGCGGCCGATCACCGCCCCGGTGATGTCCGCGCAGGCCGCGACCACCCGGTCGGCGCCCACGTCCACCCCGACCACGTGCGCGCTGCCGGGCCGCACGGCGTAGAGCTGGGCGTTCGGCCCCCGCCCGCCGGCCTGCTCGCCGACCCGGGTGACCAGGCCCCGCTCCTCCAGCCGCTCGACGAGCTGGGAGGCGGTGACCTTGGACAACCCGGTCAGCTCGCCGAGGCGGGCCCGGGTCAGCGGCCCCTGCTCCAGCAGCAGCTCCAACGCCGCGCGGTCGTTCAGCGCCCGCAACAGGCGGGGGGTGCCGGGCAGCCGGGTCGCACTCATGCCACGTCCTCTAGTTTTGGTAAACCTTGCTAACTGTAAACCGACCTGCGAGCGGGTAGCCGACAGCGTATCGGCCGCCCGGGAGCGGGGTGGTCGGCCGACCCGGTACGTCACCGACCCCCGCCGGTACGACCTCCGTACCGCCGGGGACGAAAGGGGAAGATCACGTGGGGCTGGATCCAGGACTGCGCCGGCTCGCGCTCGGCACGCTGCTCGCCGCGTACCCGGGGCCGGTTCCCCCGGGCTGGGCGGTCGACCTGGTGGCCGAGGGGCTCGCCGGGCACACCCTGTTCGGCACCAACGTCCACGACCCGGCGCAGGTGGCGGCGAGCACCGCCGCCCTGCGGGCCGGCCGCCCGGACGTGCTGATCGCGATCGACGAGGAGGGCGGTGACGTCACCCGGCTGGCGCACGCCACCGGCAGCCCGTACCCGGGCAACGCCGCGCTCGGCGCGATCGACGAGGTGACGCTGACCCGCCGGGTCTACGAGGCCATCGGCGCGGAGCTGGCCGGCCTCGGCGTGACTGTCAACCTCGCGCCGACGGTGGACGTGAACACCGCCGACGAGAACCCGGTGATCGGCACCCGCTCGTTCGGCGCGGACCCGACCCGGGTCGCCGCGCACTCCGCCGCCGCCGTGAGCGGGCTCCAGGCCGCCGGGGTCGCCGCCTGCGCCAAGCACTTCCCCGGGCACGGCGCGACGGTCGCCGACTCCCACCACGAGCTACCGACCGTGGACGTACCCCTCGACGTGCTGCGCCGCCGCGACCTGCCGCCCTTCGCCGCGGTCGTCGCGGCCGGCGCGCAGGCCGTGATGACCGCGCACATCCGGGTGCCGGCACTGACCGGTGACGGCCCCGCCACGTTCAGCCGGGCCGTCCTGGTCGACCTGCTGCGCGGCGAGTACGGCTTCACCGGCACGGTCATCACCGACGCGCTGGAGATGAAGGGCGCGGCGGTGGCCGCCGGCGGGGTGGGCCCGGCCGCCGTGCGGGCCCTCGCCGCCGGCGCCGACCTGCTGTGCATCGGCGCCCAGGTCGACGCCGAACTGGTCGAGCGGGTGGTCGCGGAGATCGTCGGGGCGCTCGGCGACGGCCGCCTCGACCGGGCGCGGGTGGAGCAGGCGGCCGGCCGCGCCGCCGCGCTCGCCGCCTGGACCCGGGCCGCCGGCACGACGTCCGTCGCCCCCGACGGGCTCGGGTACGCGGCGGCGCGGCGCGCCGTCCGGGTGGAGGGGGAACTGGCCGGCCTGGACCGCCCGCTGGTCGTCCAGCTGCACGCCGCGTCGACCATCGCCGAGGGGCGGGTGCCGTGGGGCCTCGGCCCGCACCTGGACGGCGCGGAGGAGTTGCGGGTGGTCGCCACCGAGACCGGGCCGGCCGCCCTGCGCCAGCTCGCCGGGGACCGGCCGATCGTGCTGGTCGGCCGCCACCTGCACCGGCTGCCGGGCGGGGCGGAGCTGGTGACCGCGCTGGCCGCCGAGCACCCGGTGACCGTGGTCGAGATGGGCTGGCCGTCGCGGTGGCGTCCGGTGGGAGCGCGGGCCTTCGTCACCACGTACGGCGCGAGCCACGCCTGCGGCCGGGCGGCAGCCGAGGTGCTCGGCCTGGCCGGCTGACGCCGGCGCATACCCCGACCTGGCCCGATCGGCTTCGACCAGGCCCGGTCGGGGTATGCGACGGCATGACCGCCACCGATCCCTGGCACCGGGCCCTGGCCGACCTCGTGTCCCGGTCCCACCGGTTGCCGCCGGACGAACTCGCGGCCACGGTCGACGCCGCGCTCCGGCCACTGGGCGCGGCGGCGACCGTCTACCTGGTCGACGCCGAGCAGCGCGACCTGCGCCCGCTGCCCGGTTCGCAGCGGCCGGCGCCGACGGTGCTGCCGATCGACACGAGCCTCGCCGGCCGCGCCTTCACGCAGGTCGAGGTGCACGTGAGCCCCGGGCCGCCGCCCCGGCTGTGGGTGCCGATCGTCAACGGCACCGACCGGCTGGGGCTGATGGAGGTGTTCCCGCCGCCCGACGCCGACCTCGCCGACGAGGCGCTGCGCGACGGCTGCCGACTCGTCTCCGGGCTGGTCGGTCACCTGGTCACCAGCAAGCGGGACTACGGCGACGTCCTGCACCGGGCGCGGCGCAGCCGGCCGATGGCGGTCTCCGCCGAGCTGCTGTGGCACCTGCTCCCACCGCTGACCTTCGCCACCGGGGAGGCGGTCGTCAGCGCCCTGCTGGAGCCCTGCTACGAGGTCGGCGGGGACGCCTTCGACTACGCGGTGCACGGTGGGGTCCTGACCCTGGCGATCCTCGACGGCGTCGGGCACGGCCTGCCGGCGGTGCTGACCACCTCGGTGGCGCTGGCGGCGCTGCGGGCCGCCCGGCGCACCGGCGCGGACCTGCCGGGTCTGGCGCGGGCGGTGGACGCCGCGATCCTCGCCGAGTGGCAGGACGCGCGCTTCGTCACCGCGGTGCTCGCCGAGTTCGACACCGGCAGCGGGCTGCTGCGCTACGTCAACGCGGGGCACCCGCCGCCGGTGCTGCTGCGCCGGGGACGGGCCGTACGGGAGCTGGCCGGGGGCCGTCGGCTGCCGCTGGGCCTGCCGGACGGCGACGTCGAGGTGGCCCGTGCCCGGTTGGAGCCCGGTGACCGGCTGCTGCTGCACACCGACGGGGTGACCGAGGCGCGCGACCCGGCGGGCGAGATGTTCGGGCTGACCCGCCTGGCCGACCTCGCCGAGAGGCACATCGGCTCCGGGCTGCCGGCCGCGGAGACGCTGCGCCGGCTCAGCCACGCGGTGACGGAGCACCAGGGCGGGACGCACCAGGACGACGCGACGCTGATGCTCGTCGAGTGGTCCGCCGAGGCGTCGGCGAACGCGGAGCCCTGAGCCCGGTCAGTCCAGTCCGCGCCACCCGCGCGCGACGGGCCGGCCCGATTCGACGTCGGCGAGCCCGAGCAGGGCGCCGACCCCGGTGATCCGCAGGACCCGCGCCACCCCCGGCTGCGGGGCGGTCACCCGCAGCGGCACGTCGCGCTCGCGGCCCACGGCGGCGCCGTGCACCAGGACGCGTACGCCGCTGGAGTCCATGAAACGCACGTCGGCGAGGTCGACGACGACCTCCCGGACGGCGGGCCGGCGCAGCGCCTCGGTGAGCGTCGCCTCGAACTCGGGGGCGTTGGCCATGTCGATCTCGCCGGCCGGGCGCAGGACGACCCGCCCCGGCTCCGTGTCCCGCGTGTCCGGGTCCATGGCTCGCCTCACCGTCGAAGGGACGCGCCGGCACCGGCGCGCCTCGACGATACCGGCCCCCGCCCGCCCGGGACGCTTCGAGGACCCGAGGAGCTACTTGAACACGTTCAACAAGTCGCCTACGCTCAGGCGGCAAGAGTTGAACACGTTCAAGAAGGGCGTCCGCGATGGACACGAAGGTCTGGATGTACCTGGTCTACCTGGCGATCAGCATCGGGTTGACCGTGTGGGTGGCCCGGGCGCTGTCGCGCAACGGGTTGGTCTTCCTGGAGGAGGTGTTCGCCGACGAGCGGCTGGCCAAGGCCGTGAACAGCCTGCTCGTCGTCGGCTTCTACCTGCTCAATCTCGGCTACGTCACGGTGGCCATGAAGCATCCCGACCCGGTCGGCTCGACCGCCCAGGCGATGGAGGAGCTCTCCCTCAAGATCGGCCTCGTGCTGCTGGTGCTCGGAGCGCTGCACTTCTTCAACGTCTTCGCGCTCGGCCGGTACCGCCGCGGTCGGCTCCGCCAGTACGCCACCCACCCGCCCGTCGCCCCGGTCGGCCGGCTGCCGATGCCACCCGCGCCGCGCGACGCCCAGCCCGCCGGGGCCCGGCCCGCGGGGCCGTACCCCACGGGGCTGCAGCCCGCCGCCGGACCGCACCCCGGCGGACCGCACCCCGCCGGACCGGGAGCGGGGACCGGGGCGGTCGGCGGACCGCCGGCCCGATGAGCGCCCGACCCACGGGCGGGTCGGGCGGATTCCCGGACGCCACCGCGCACGGGGGCGGTGGCGTCCGGGGGTTCACCGTCCTCTACGACGCGCACTGCCCGCTCTGCCGCTCCGCGCGGCGCTGGCTGGCGTCCCGCGCCCAGCTCGTACCCCTGGAGTTCGTGCCGGCCGGCTCGGCCGAGGCCCGGCGGCGCTTCCCCGGCCTGGACCACGACGCCACGCTGCGGGACCTCACCGTGGTCGCGGACACCGGCGAGGTGTACGCGGGCGACGGCGCCTGGTTCGCCTGCCTCTGGTCGCTCGCCGACCACCGGGCGACGGCGGAGCGGCTGGCCCGCCCGCACCTGCTCCCGCTTGCCCGGCGGGTGGTCGCCGCCGCCTCCTCGGTCCGGCAACGGGTGCGCGACCCGTGGGCGGAGCCGGCCGACGACCCGGCGGGATACGGTGGCCCCGATGACCGAGCAGACTGCGCCGACGACCGCTGCGGGTGAGCCGGCGACCGCGCGCGGCGAGCAGACCCGGCAGCTCATCCTGGACACCGCCATGCGGCTGTTCCGCGAACGCGGTTACGCCCGGACCACCATGCGCGCCATCGCCCAGGAGGCCGGGGTGGCGGTGGGCAACGCCTACTACTACTTCGGCTCCAAGGATCACCTGATCCAGGAGTTCTACGCCCGCTCGCAGACGGAGCACCGGACGGCGGCCGGGCCGGTGCTCGCCCGCGAGAGCGACCTCGCCGCCCGGCTGGCCGGGGTGATGCACGCCGGGATCGACGTGCTCACCCCGTCGCACTCCTTCGCCGCCAGCTTCTTCAAGACGGCGGCGGAGCCGACCTCACCGCTGAGCCCCTTCTCGGCCGAGTCCTCCGGGCCACGCGAGGCGGCGATCGGGCTCTTCGCCGAGGCGCTGGACGGCTCCACCGCCCGGGTCGACCCGGAGCTGCGCCCGCACCTGCCGGAGCTGCTCTGGCTGGCGTACATGGGGGTGGTGCTCTACTGGGTCTACGACCGCTCGCCCGGCCAGGCCCGCACCCGGCAGCTCATCGACGGCGCGGTGCCGCTGGTCGACCGACTGGTAGGGCTGTCGCGGTTGCGCGTGCTGCGCCCGGTGACCCGGCAGGTGCTCGACCTCATTCGTACGCTGCGTCACTAACTGCCGAACGCGGCCATCCTCCAAATAGCCGCAGGTCAGAGTCCGTTAGTCGACACCCGGATCGCACCAGTGGCACCTTGCCGACGCCCTCACCGATACGTAGCGTGATGGGTGCGCACACCACCCGCGGGCCCTGGGGGGAGACTGCGGACCGTGGATCCGGCCCGGGAACCACGGTCCGCGCCCCGCCCTCGGGCACGCTCAGGGCGGATAGACGCCGAACGACCGCCAGCCCCGGTCGGCGAAGCCGGCAGCGGTCGCCACCCGGGCGGAGGCGGTGTTCGCGGGGTCGTGCAGGTACGTCGGGACGGCCCCCTCGTCGAGCACCCGGCGCGCCGCCTGGGCGACCAGCCGCCGGGCCAGTCCCCGCCCCCGGGCCGCCGGCACGGTGCCGACCGCCAGCTCGTGGCCGTACGCGTCGTGCCGCTTGATCCCGACCCCGGACAGGTAGCGGCCCTGGGCGTCGCGTGCCACCAGGACCGGCCGGTCGAACAGGCGCAGCCAGGACGGCAGCCCGGCGGCGTTCGGGGCCGTCCACTCCCCCGCGTCCGGCAGCGGGGTCGGCGCAACGCTCCACCGGAACACGTCGTCGTGCACCGCCCAGCCGGGTCGGCCGACCGCGGCGGGCAACGCCGCGAGCGGCGGGCCGCACGGCCGCCGGGCCAGCTCGCGGACCGCCGCGACCCGGTCGGGGGCGACGGAGAGCACGGTGCTCGCGCCGGCAGCCACCGCGACGGCCGGCCGGAGCCTGCCGTCCCAGGCCGGTCGGGCCCGCCGGTGCGAGCCGACCACGTGCAGCCCGGGCCCGGCCGGCCACTGGCCGAGCCAGCTCGCCAGGTGCAGATGCAGCCGCCGGTCGAGCATCGCCGGTCACCTCCCCACGGCCGTCGGTCGTCACCCGGAGGCCGGGCCGCCGACGCCGCCCGCCTCGCCGACGATCACCGTACGCGGGCGCGGCGCGGTGCGCGCGCGAACCCGTCGGGGGTGGACCGGCGCGGGTCCCCGTGACCCGACGGAACCCGCCCCGCGCAGCGGGGACGCGCGCGATGATTGGGTGGCGTGGCGGGCGGGTAAACGTATCGACACACCGATGGCCGCCGATTCGTGGGACGAGGGCCGATCACGGGAACCAGACGCATCGACCGGCCGTCATATTCATTTTCATACATGGACAACTTTGTTTGGGACGGTATGGTCATGCCGAATCAGCCGAACGACCGGTACCACCAGGACCCGGAGCGACTCTGGCGATGCACCGAGGCCACCGGGTGGTTCCCGGCCCAGTCGGCGTACCGGGGCCACCGCGCCGGGCCCGAGGCGCTCCCGTGGAGCGAGGTCGACAAGCAGCCCGCCGGCGCCGCGTCGCGCGGCGGCCGGAACACCCACTGACCACCCCGCGCAAGGCCCGGTCGTACCGCGACACACCCGGACGGTCCACCGGCGGCTTTCGCACACCTGTCGGGTAATTTCTTCTGGTCCGGCATCCCGGCCTACGACAGGAGAAGCTCCGCGCATGGGCAAGAAGACGATCCACGTCTCCGACTTCAGCGGCACGGTCATCCAGCCCGACGACGAGGTGGTCCGCGTCGTCGTCCTGGAGCACCCGGACCTGGTCGCGGGGCCCGTACGGCTGGACGCCACCCCGGTCGAGGTGGAGAGCATCGACGACGCCGCGCTGGACGTCGCGGTGGTCGAGATCCACGACCGGCACGGCGACGGCGAGCCGCGCCGGGTGGTGCTCACCGCGAGCGAGTTCGACGCGATGGCGACCGACGTGCCGATGGCGCAGCTGCTGAAGACCGCCGAGCGGGTCCGCCCGCCGAAGGCCCGCAAGGGCGCGGAGCGGGTCGACTACGGCACGATCGAGCACGCCGGCCGGCCGCACCGGGGCCGGGTCACCGAGGAGGAGGCCCGGCTGGTGCGCGAGCGGCTCGACGAGGTCAACAAGCGGCTCGCCGACGCCGGGATCCGCCAGGTGGACCCGACGGACCCCGAGCACGCCGCCCGCTACGGCTTCCCCGCCGCGCCCTGAGGCGGGTCATTCCCGCATCTGGACGGCCCGCAGGGCCGCCGCCACCCACTCCTCGGTCGCGGCCTTGGTCACGCCGAGCCCGCTGAGGACCCCGGCGCCGTTCTCGTGCTCCAGCAGCGCGAGCAGGATGTGCTCGGTGCCGACGTAGTTGTGCCCGAGGCGCAGGGCCTCCCGGAAGGTCAGCTCCAGCGCCTTCTTGCCCTGGGCGTCGTACGGGATCAGGTCGGGCACCTCGGCGGTCGAGGGTGGCAGTGCCGCCGTCGCGGCCTCGCGTACGCGTTCCAGCGGCACCCCCTGGGCGACGACGGCCTTCGCGGCCAGGGCCTCCGGCTCGTTGAGCAGTCCCAGCACCAGGTGCTCGGGGCGGATCTCGGCGTGCCCGGTGGCCCTGGCCTCGTTCTGCGAGGCCATCACCACGTTGCGCGCGCGGGGGGTGAACCGGGAGAAGCCCTGCTGCGGGTCGGGCGGCGTCTCGTCGGCCTTCGGCACGAAGCGCTTCTGCGCCGCCTGCTTGCTGACGCCCATGCTGCGGCCGATCTCGGTCCAGGACGCGCCGGAGCGGCGTGCCTGGTCGACGAAGTGGCCGATCAGGTGGTCGGCGACCTCCCCGAGGTGGTCGGCCGCGATGACCGCGTCGGTGAGCTGGTCTAGCGCGTCGGTGTGCGCCTTCTTGATCGCCCGGATCAGGTCGTCCAGGCGTACGGGGTTGGTCATCTGCACTGGATCCGTCATGCGTCAACCATAGGTTGACGCACGCATGCCGTCAACCCAAAGTTGACGATCGGCACCACAGCTCCCGCGGGCTCGTCGGCCTCGGCAGACGACGGCCGGTGATCACCCGTAGGAAAGTTTCACCATTGCCTCGCTCGATATAGAAGTTTTACGATTCGGCCTCCATCGTCCAACCCTCCCCACGGTACGAACATCGGAGGCAACAATGTGTGACGCACCGGAGACAGGCACGCTGCTCCACGTACCGGCCCGGCGCCGCGCCCTGTTCACGGCGCTGGGCGTCGGCGCCGGCATCGGGGTGCTCGGTCTGCCCAGCCCCGCGCTGGCCGCCGTCGCCGGCTGGAGCAACCCGACCCGCGGCACGCTGACCTCCGGCTACAAGAGCCCCAGCCGGCCCGGTCACCTGGGCTGGGACGTGGCCAACAGCCAGGGCACCCCGATCTACGCCACCGCCGACGGAACCGTCCGGGACGTCAAGACCAACTCGTACCCGGGCGACACGACGAGCGGGCCGCTGGCCGGTCGCACCGGCAACAGCGTCCACATCAACCACGCCGACAGCTACTTCTCCTACTACGGCCACCTGCACCGGGTGCTGGTCAGCGCCGGTCAGCGGGTCAGCTGCGGGCAGCTGATCGGCCTGATGGGCAACACCGGCAACTCGACCGGCCCGCACCTGCACTTCGAGATCCACCGGCCCCGGCTGACCTCGCTGGACCCCCGGGTCTTCCTGGCCAACCGGGGCATCACCCTCGGCTCGACGGCCCCGGTCGGCAGCACCGGCTACCCGAGCGTCAGCCAGGGCGCCTCGGGCTGGATGCCCCGGGTGATCCAGTACCTGGTGCGGGCCCGCGGCATCTCCGTCGTGGTGGATGGGATCTACGGACCGGGCTGCGCCGCCTCGGTCAGGTCGTTCCAGAGCAGCCGGGGCCTCTACGCCGACGGCATGGTCGGCCCGATCACCTGGACCGCGCTCGTCCTGCCCCTGCGCGAGGGCAACTCCGGCGACCTGGTGCGCGGCCTCCAGACCGCCCTCAACGCCCGGGGTGCCAGCCTCCTCGTCGACGGCGGCTTCGGCTCGGTCACCACCAGCGCGGTGCGCGCCTTCCAGAGCCGCAACGGCCTCGTCGCCGACGGCCTCGTCGGGCCGGTGACGTGGAGCGTGCTCATCTGAGCGGCACCGTCAGAGCCAGCCGTTGTCCCGGGCGGTGCGGAACGCCTCCGCGCGGTTGGCCACGCGGAGCTTGCTGACCGCGGCGGAGAGGTGGTTGCGGACGGTGCCCGCCGACAGGTGGGTACGCCGCGCCACCTCCGCCACCGGCGTGTCGTACTCGGCCAGCCGCAGCACGTCCAGCTCGCGGGGCGTGAGCGGGCACTCCGGCGCGGTGAGGGCGTCCGCGGCCAGCGCCGGGTCGACGTACCGGCCGCCGGCGTGCACCCGGCGGATGACGTCGGCCAGCGTCCCGCCGGGAGCGCCCTTGGGCAGGAACCCCTTGGCCCCGGCGGCCAGCGCGCGTTGCAGGTGGGGCGGCCGGCCGTGCCCGGTCAGGATCACCACCTTGCAGGCGGGCAGGACGCGCGCCAGCTCCGCGGTCACCTCCAACCCGTCCAGGGCCGGCATCTGGAGGTCCACCACGGCCACGTCCGGCCGGTGGGCGAGCGCGGCGGTCACCGCAGCCCGCCCGTCCGACGCCTCGGTCACGACCTCCAGGTCGGACTCCAGACCGAGCAGAGCGGCCAGCGCCGCCCGGATCAGGTCCTCGTCGTCGGCGAGCAGCACCCTGATCACGGGCGGGTCCGTACCGTCACGTCGAGGCGGAACACCCCGTCGTCGGTCCGGTGCCGCAGCGAGCCCCGGGCCTCGGCCATCCGCTCGGCCAGCCCGCGCAACCCGAAGCTGTGCCGGTCCGGCGACGCACCCTCGGCGCCGTCGTTCGTCATGGTCATCCGTACCTCGTCCTCGTCCTGGCTGATCTCGATGGTGCACCAGGTGGCCCGGCTGTGCCGCAGCACGTTGGTGCTGGCCTCCCGCAGCACCGCGACGAACTGCCGGGCGATCTCCGACGGTACGTCGTCCGGCGGCAGCGCGACCGCGCAGCGGATGCCGGAGGAACGCAGCACCTGCTCCACCGCGGCGATCTGGTCCCCGAGGTCCACCGCACGGTACCCGTGCACCACCTCGCGCAGCTCGACCAGCGCCGACGCGGCCAGTCGCTGCACCTCGGCCGCCTCGGAGCTGGCCCGCCCGGCGTCCGTCGCCGCCAGGCGGGACGCCAGCTCCGCCTTGAGCGCGATGACCGAGAGGCTGTGCCCGAGCAGGTCGTGCACGTCGCGCGCGAAGCGCAGCCGCTCCTCGGTCGCGGCGAGCCGCCCCTGGGCGGCCCGCCCCCGCTGCGCCTCGACGAGCAGGCCCCACAGCCAGAGCTGCAGGGCGTTCCACGCGGCCATGGAGACGCCGGCGACCAGCACGATGGTGACCTGGTCACGCACCGACGCCCCGTTGCGCAGCGCCACCCCGGCGGCCACCGCCACGGTCAGCAGCGCCGCCGGGCCGGCGGCCCACCAGCGCGACAGCATCGGCACCGAGCCGATCACCGACGCGCCGAGGAAACCCCAGGTCGCCCACTCCGGCGCCCCCACCGGCCCCACCAGGGGTACGGAGACCACGGCGGCCACGACGAACGCGACGAGCAGGCGGCGCCGCACGGCCCCCGCCAGCCACGGGGTGATCGCACCGTAGAGCGCGCCGGCCTGCGCGACGACGAACAGGACGATGCCCACCGCCCCGGCAGCCGTCCACCCCGGATCGTCCTCCCGCGACAGCCCGGCGGCGGCCAGCAGCAGCGTCCCCAGGACGCCGCTGCCGACGGTGGTGAGGGTGACGACGCGGGCGCGGCGCAGGCCGAGATCCCGCTCGACCTGCGCCCGGTCCATGTTCACGTCCCCGTGGCCGGGTGACGCGATCGCTGCCCCGATCATCCGTGCCGGGGCTCCCACCGGAAGTACCGGCCCGCCGTGAGCAGCGACACCACCAGCCAGACCAGCAGCACCCCGAAGGACGGCAGCGTCTCGATGAAGGTGCCGGCGAAGCTCAGGGTCTGGCCCTCGTCGGTACGGCCGAGCCAGCCGACGCGCATGACCTCGGTGAACGGGCCGTTGGGCAGGAACCAGAGCACCCGCTCCAGCGACTCCGGCAACGCGCCGAGCGGCAGCAGCGCACCCGGCGTGGCCAGGAAGACCACCACGGTCGGCAGGGTGGTGAGCATGGCCGCCTCGGAGCTGCGGGTGATCGCGGAGAGCGCGGCCGAGAACGCCGCCATGATCGAGGAGCCGATCAGCAGCGCCACCACCATGACCAGCGGGTTCCTGGGCATCGGCAGGTCGAGGACCAGGACCGCGTAGACGGCCAGCGCGAGGAACTGGGCGAGGAAGATCGCCACCGTGCTGCTGGCCGTGCCGAACAGGATCGTGCGGTCCGAGGCCAGCCCGGCGCGCAGCCGCTTGAGCACCAGTTCCTGGCGGCGCGAGGCGTACACGGTGGTCAGGTGGTGGTGCACCAGGAAGACCATGATCAGGGTGGTGACGCTGACGACCCGGCGCACGCCGGGCACCGTCTGGCCGCGGTACTCGCTGACCAGCAGCAGAGCGATCATCAGCGGCGTCACCACGGACATCGCGGTCGACGTCCAGCTGCGGCGCAGCGCCAGCAGCTCCATCTTGAGCATCGCGGCCATCTGCCAGATGGGCCTGGTCGCGCGGTCGCCCGAGGCGGCGGCGGTGGTGGGGCTCGGCGTCGTCATCGTCCCGCTCATCGGGCAACCTCCGCTTCCGCGTGCTGGTCGGTCGGGTCGTGGTCGGCGGCGATGTCCAGGAAGACATCCTCCAGGGTGGCCGGTCGGGCCGACAGGGAGGCCAGCCGGATGTTGCCCGCGTTGGCCCACTCGAGCAGCCGGGTCAGGTCGGTCTGGAGCTGGCGGGACTCGTACGTGACCCGGTCGCCCTCGACCAGGCGGGCGGCGTGCGGCAGGTCGGGCAGCGACTCCGTGGCCGGCAGCCGGAAGCTGATCCGGGCGGGCAGGGTGCGTACGACGTCCTCCGGCGCCCCGGTGGCGACGATGCTCCCACCCCGCATGATCGCCACCCGGTCGGCGAGGACCTCCGCCTCCTCCAGGTAGTGCGTGGTGAGCAGGACGGTGGTGCCGCCCTTTTGGAGCTCACGGACGACGTCCCAGGTGCGGCGGCGCGACGCCGGGTCCATGCCGGTGGTGGGCTCGTCGAGGAAGAGCACCTCCGGGCGGCCGAGCACGGCAAGCGCCAGCTCCAGCCGCCGGCCCTCGCCGCCGGAGAGCTGCTCGACGGCGACGTTCATCCGGTCGCCGAGGTCGACCAGGTCCAGCACCTCCGCGGTGGTCTGCGGCCGGACGGTGAGCGACCGCCAGATCTCCACCGTCTCGCGGACGGTGAGCGCGCCCGTGAACCCGCCGTGCTGGAGCATCACCCCCGTCCGGGGGCGCACCGAGTTGCGGTCCCGGACGGGGTCCAGCCCGAGCACCCGGACCCGGCCGGCGGTGGCCGGTTGCAGGCCCTCCAGGACCTCGATGGTGGTGGTCTTCCCGGCACCGTTGGTGCCCAGCAGCGCGAACAGCTCGCCCCGGCGGATCCGCAGCGAGATGCCGCGCACCGCCTCGAACTCCCCGTAGCTGCGGCGCAGCCCGTCCACTTCGATCACGACGTCATCCATGCTCATCAGGCTGCCGTCGGTGGGCGACAGTTCCAACCCCCGTCGCGTCATGTTCCCACCGTGTCGTACGCATGCCCGACCCGTGTGTCCCCCACGTCCGGGGCAGGCGCGCCGCCCGGGGTCAGCGGACGCGCGGACGCGGACACGACGCCGAGCGGTCGGTGGCCCGGTGCATCCGGGGGGCGCTCAACCGGCCGGGTGGGCGGCGAACGGCGCCACGTCCACCGGGAGTTCCGGCAGCACCCCGGCAAGCGCCTCGACCTTCGTCCACGTCATGGTCACCTGGTCGAGGTCCCCGTCCCCCAGCGGGACGCCCAGCTCGCCGAACGCCCGCGCCAGCCGCTCCCGGCGTACGGGGTCGACGCCGTCGGCGGGCGCCTCGGGCACGCAGACGGACGCGAGGTCCGTCACGACCTCCAGCTTCGGCTCCCGCTCGTGCCAGCCCGTACGCCGCTGGTAGACGTCGGCGACGGCGGCCAGCTCGAAGTCGCGGCCGGGCGCGGCGGCGAGTTGCAGCGACAGCGGCATCCCGTCGCCGTCGACGCCCATCGGCAGCGCCAGCGCGGGGAAGCCAACCGCGCTCCAGGCGCTGGGCAGGAAGGAGATCATCTGGAGGCTGGCCTGGTCGTCGTAGCGGGGGGCGCCGGACGGCCAGGCGGGCGTGGCGATGACGTCGACGTCACGCAACCGCGCCCGCAGGGCGTCGGCGCCCCACCCGCGCACCCGCTGGGCCCGCAGGTACGTCTCCGCCGGGAGCACGCCGCCGAGCGCGACGTTCCACCGGAAGGGTCGCCCGTAGTCGCTCCAACGCGCCCGCAGCTGCGCCCCGTGCACCTCGAACGCCTCCACCAGCATCGTCACGAGCTGCGCGGCGAAGAGCGGGAACGCCTCGTCGAACGGCACGTCGACGACCTGCGCCCCGGCGGCCCGCAACTCGTCGAGCGCGGCGTCGAAGGCGGCGGCGGTGTCCTCGGTCAGCGCGGCGGCGTAGCGCACCAGGTCGCCCGGGACGCCGACGCGTACGCCCGCGAGGTCGGCCAGCGGCGGCCGGGACAGCTCCGCGGGCCGGTCCGCCATCACGGCGAGCAGCCGCGCGCACTCCCGGGCCGTGCGCGCCAGCGGGCCCGTGGTCTCGACCGAGCGCGCCAGCGGGCGGACGCCGGTCGCCGGCAGGAGGCCCTGCGTCGGCTTGAGCCCGGTCACGCCGCACAGCGCGGCCGGGATCCGGATGCTGCCGTTGCTGTCGGTGCCGACGCCCGCGTCGAAGAAGCCGGCGGGGATGCCGTTGGCGCTGCCGCAGCTCGACCCGCCGGTGAACCGGTGGGGGTCCCACGGGTTGCGGGGCACCGGGAAGGGCGCCTCCGGGTCCGGCCGGGACAGCGCGTGCTCGCCCATCGTGGTCTTGCCGACGATCAGCGCGCCCGCGGCGCGCAGCCGCGCCACCACGGTCGCGTCGCGGTCGGCCCACCAGTCCGCGTCGTGCACGACGCTCTGGCAGGTGCTCGGCGCGCCGGCCACGGCGACGACGTCCTTGACGCCGATCAGCGTGCCGCGCAGCGGCCCGTCCGTGCCGGCGTCGACGGTCGGGAAGCGGTGCAGGAAGGTGCCGAGCATCGGCCCGAGCCGGTCGGCCCGCTCGGCCGCGGCGGCGACGTGGTCCATGTCAGCTCACCGCCGCGTGACCCGGCCGGCCGGTCGCGACGACCCGCGGCGAGGGCCGGTCGCCGGTCAATTCCGATTCCGCGTCCATTCTTGTGTGCCGGAAGAAGTCGCTGTGCGGAAAAACGAACGACTCGGCCGTGACATCGTCACCGACCATGACGTCCGTCTTCGCGTCACCGTTCGACGAATGACGGTCACCGTTCCGCTTCTGGCGTGCCACGAACACCTCCCCGCACGGGCCACAAAAAATGCGCGGCCCAGGACCACGACAACTCCGACGATGGCGGTCGCGGCCGTCGCGGGGTAACCCCTACGGTCACCCCTCACCACCCCGGAATGAGGCGCCTCGGACGCCGATCCTCGCGGCGACGGCCCCGGAGTTCCTGGCTCCCCGCTCCGCGGCGCTGATAAATACTATTCGCATACCCGCACCGATCTAAATGGGGAAATCAATGAGCAACGCAATCGCGAACCTCGTGGCGACACCCACGGCCGGTGCGGTGCAACCACAGGCGATCGACGTTTCGGCCGTGCACAAGAGATACGGCGACGTACGGGCCGTCAACGGCATCGACCTGCGGATAGCGCCCGGCGAGGTGGTGGCGCTGCTCGGGCCCAACGGCGCGGGCAAGTCCACGCTCGTCGACATGATCCTGGGGCTCACCCGCCCCGACCGCGGCGAGATCCGCGTCTTCGGGCACACCCCCCGGGAGGCCATCACCCGGGGCGTCATCGGGGCGACGCTCCAGGACGGCGCACTGCTCGACGACGTGTCGATTCGCGAGCTGCTCACGATGGTGGCGTCGCTGCACGCCGCCCCGCTGCCGATCGCCGAGGTGCTGCGCCGCACCGACCTGACCGACATCGCCGACCGCCGCAGCCGGCTCTCCGGCGGTCAGCGCCAGCGGCTGCGGCTGGCGATGACCCTCGTGTCCGACCCGAAGCTGCTGGTGCTGGACGAGCCGACGGTGGCGATGGACGTCGAGTCGCGCCACGTGTTCTGGGCCGCCATGCGGGAGTTCACCGACTCCGGGCGCACCGTGGTGTTCGCCTCTCACTACCTGGAGGAGGCCGAGGAGTTCGCCGACCGGGTGGTGCTCGTGCAGGCCGGGACGGTCATCGCCGACGGCACGGTCGCCGAGATCCGTTCCGTGGTGGCGGGCCGCTCGCTGTCGGCCACCGTCCCGGACGCGACGGTGGAGCAGCTGCGCCTGCTGCCCGGCGTGCTCAGCGCCGAGTCCCGCGGCCAGCGCTTCGAACTCGTCTGCTCCGACTCCGACGCCGCCGCCCGGGAGCTGTTCGCGCGCCATCCCCGGGCGTACGACGTCGAGATCGGCGCCCTCGGCCTGGAACAGGCGTTCCTGGCCCTCACCTCCACGAAGGGCGGGGCCGCCTGATGAGCACGGGCTTCCTCAAGATCGAAGTGAAGCGGGTGATCCGCGCCCGCAAGTTCTGGATCGTCGCGTTCCTGTTCCCGACGCTGCTCTACCTGATGCAGGCCAACCTGTTCCGCGGCGAGGTCGTCGAGCGCACCGGCATCAACTTCAGCGAGCACCTGCTGGGCGGTCTCGCCGCCTTCGGCGCGCTCTTCGTGGCGTTGAACGTCGGCACCCGGGTGGCGATCGAGCGGTCGACGGGGTGGCAGCGCCAGTTGCGCATCACCCCGCTGTCGCCGACGTCGTACCTGACCGCGAAGCTGGCCGCGGCGATGGTGGTGGCGCTGCCGGCGATCACGGCGGTGGCGCTCACCGGCGCGCTGTTGCAGGGCGTCCGGCTGCCGCTGGGCGGCTGGCTCCAGCTGGTGCTCGGGGTCTGGATCGGCACGCTGCCGTTCGCGCTGCTGGGCGTCTTCATCGGCCAGGTCGCCACGGCCGAGAGCGTGCAGGTCCTCACCTCCGTCTCGCACATGCTGCTCGGGGTGCTCGGCGGCGCGCTGTTCCCGTCGGTCGCGTTCCCCGAGTGGCTCCAGGCGGTGTCCGCCGTCATGCCGAGCCACTGGCTGGCCGTGGTCGGCCACAGCCCGTTCGAGGCCGACTCCCGCCTCGGGCTCGCGGCCCTGGTGCTCGCGGGCTGGACCATCGTGCTCGGCGCCGCCGTGACCCTGCGCTACGTGCGCGACAGCGCCCGCGTCTGAGCCGGGAGCCGACGGACCTCCCACACCCCGCACGACGAACGTACGCACCGCTACGACGAGGGATTGCATCGTGAAGAAGAACTCCTGGCAGATACTGCGCAAGGGCGGACCGGGCGGCCTCACGCTCACCGTCGACTTCACCAGCACCGGCCGCACCCAGGCGTGCTTCCGCGACCTGGTCCCCCTGCTGAGCGCGCCCGGCGAGATCTGGGAGACCGTGGCACCCGCCTCCGGCGCCGAGGACACCATGTCCGGCGCCGACTACGTCGAGCGGTGGGCGAAGGGCGTACGCCGGCGGGAACGCACCGTCGACACCGTGATCGGCTACTGCGTGGGCGCGGTCTTCGCCGCCCCCCTCGCGTCCCGGCTGGCCGAGGCGCAGGACGAGGCGCCCCGGCTGATCCTGCTGGACCCGGAGCTGCCGAACATCGTCGGGCTCTACCGGGACTTCCACGCCGCCGCCGACGCGCTGCGCACCATCCTCTCCCCGGAGGAGATCGCCGCGTTCCACGCCGACGGCCAGGCGGTGCGGGAGAAGTACGGCCTCGAGGACCTCACCCTCATCGGTCCCGCGCTCGCCGGGATCTTCCGCGGCGCGATCGACGTGGCGGGCCGCAGGCTCGGGCTCGACGACGACGTCCGGGGCGAGCTGGGCGGCAGCTTCGCCTCGTTCGTCGGGTACCTGCGGGCGGCGGCGGAGATCGACCCGACCCCGCAGTGGGCGACGGCGACGGCGATCACCTCCGCCCACTCGACCCAGGGCGGGCAGGGCTTCGGGCGTACCGTCCCGCTCGACGTCGACCACGACCAGATGCTGCGCCATCCCGACGTCGCCGCGACGGTCTCCGCCCTGATGACCGGCGCGGACGCCGGTCTGCGGATCGCGGGGTAGCGCGGTGGCACCGGGCCCGGCGGGCGGTGAGCCCGCGCTCTTCACCGACCTGTTCGCCGAACAGGTGCGGCGCACCCCGCACGCGACCGCCGTCGTGTGGGGCGAGCACCGCAGGACGTACGCGGAGCTGGACGCCGAGGCGAACCGGCTCGCGCACCGGCTGGTGTCGCTCGGCGCGGGCCCGGACCGGCTCGTCGCGATCGGGATCCGCTCCGCGCACCTGGTGGTGGCCGCGCTGGCCACCCTCAAGGCCGGGGCGGCCTACCTGCCGCTGGACCTGAGCTACCCGCCGCAGCGGCTGGAGCACATGCTCACCGACGCGCGGCCGATGCTGCTGCTGACCACCGGCGACGACCAGCACGCGGTGCCGGCGTCCGACGCGCCCCGGGTCCTCCTCGACGACCCGGACGCGTACGCCGGCCAGCCGGACACCGACGTCACCGACGCCGACCGGCTCGCCCCGCTGCGGCCCGCCAACACCGCGTACGTCATCTACACCTCCGGCTCCACCGGCAGCCCCAAGGGCGTGGTCATCGAGCACCGCCAGCTCGGCACGTACCTGCGCCACGTCGTGCGGTCCTACCCGGGCGTACGCGGGCGGGCGCTGCTGCACTCCTCGTTCGCCTTCGACCTGACGGTCACCGCGTTCTACGCGCCGCTCATGACGGGCGGCTGCGTGCACGTCGGCGCCCTGGAGGAGATGGGCACGCCCGCCGCCGGGCCCTTCGGGCAGGAGCGGCCCACGTTCGTCAAGGTGACGCCCTCGCACATCCCGCTGCTCACCGCGCTGCCCGCCGAGGCGTCCCCGACCGGGGAGCTGATGGCCGGCGGCGAGCTGCTGCTCGGCGAGACCGTCGACGCCTGGCGCCGCCGGCACCCCGGCGCGCGGGTCGTCAACGAGTACGGCCCGACGGAGACGACCGTCGGGTGCAGCACGGTGGTCATCGAGCCCGATCAGCCGGTGCCGCCAGGGCCGCTGCCCATCGGCCAGCCCATGCCCGACGTGCGCTTCCACGTGCTGGACGAGGAGCTGCGCCCGGTCGTGCCCGGCGAGATCGGCGAACTGCACATCGCGGGCGCCCAGCTCGCCCGGGGCTACCTGGGCAGGCCGGGGCTGACCGCCGAGCGCTTCCTGCCGGACCCGTTCGGCCCGCCCGGCTCGCGCATGTACCGCTCCGGCGACCGGGTCCGGCCCACCGAGGACGGCGAGTACGAGTTCTGCGGGCGGGTCGACAACCAGGCGAAGATCCGCGGCTACCGCATCGAACTGGGCGAGATCGAGGCGGCGCTGCTGCGCAGCCCGCAGGTGCGGCACGCGGCGGCGGTGATCCGCACGGACGCGCCCGAGGTCAAGCAGCTCGTCGCGTACGTCGTGGCCGAGGCGGACGCGACGCTCGACCCGCAGCAGCTGCGCAAGGACCTCGCCGAGACCCTGCCGGACTACATGGTGCCGAGCGCCGTGGTGAGCCTCGCGGCGCTGCCGCTGACCGTCAACGGCAAGCTCGACACGGCGGCCCTGCCGGCGCCGGAGGTCACGGCGACGCCGGGCGGGCGGGCGCCGGCCGACGAGTTGCAGGCGCTGCTGTGCGAGCTCTTCGCCACCTACACGGCCGTCTCCTCGATCGGTGTCGACGACGACTTCTTCGTCCGGGGCGGCACCAGCCTCGGCGCCGCCCAGCTGGTCAACGAGGCACGCCGACGCGGACTCACCCTGTCGCTGCGTGACGTGCTGGAAAACCGGACCGTGGCGCGACTCGCCGAGGTCTGCGCCGACACCGACCGAGGGGACGAGTGAGCATGAGCATCGCGGCCAGCAGGAAGGAAGCAGCCATGTGGCTGCTCGAGCGGCTGGTGCCGGACACCGGGGTCAACAACGTGGCGGTCGCCTTCGAGGTGGCCGGCCGGATCGACCGCGAGCTGTTCACCGCGGCGCTGGGGGCGGTCCTGGCCCGCCACGAGGTGCTGCGCACCGTGTTCCGCACCGACGACGCGACGCTGACCCGGGAGGTGCTCGCCGCCGACCGGATCGACGTGCCGGTGGTGGACGTCCCGGCCGGCGACGACGGGATGGACGCCGACCTGACCGCGTTCGCCGCCGAGCCCTTCGCGATCGACGGCCGCCCCCTGGTGCGGGCGGGCATCCGCGCGGGAGCCGACGGCGACGTGTGCTGCGTCGTCGTGCACCACCTGAACTTCGACGCCATGTCGACCACGATCCTGCTCCGCGAACTGCTCGTCGCGTACGAGACGGTGGCGGCGGGACGCCAGCCCGACGACGCCCCGGTGGCCGCGCTCGCGGAGCGCGCGCCGAACGAGCGCAGCGTCGCGTACTGGCGGAAGAACCTCGACGGGCTGCGGGCCGCCGAGGCGGGTCTGTGGTGCGCCCGGCCGCCCGTCGGGGCGCCGTCCCTGCGCGCCGAGACCGTCCACCACGAACTCTCCGCGCCGGCCCGCGCCGTGGTACGCCGCTTCCAGCGCGAACTGCGCGCCTCCGAGGCGGTGGTGCTGCTCGCGGCGTACTCGGTGCTGCTCGCCCAGCACGGCGCGGGCTCCGACGTGGTGATCGGCACCCCGGTCAACGTCCGGGACCAGCGCAGCATGAACGCCATCGGCTACCACGCGAACCTGGTGCCGCTGCGGGTCCGGCTCGACCCGGACGCCGACTTCCGCGCCGTCGTGAAGCAGACGCGCAGCACGTTCCTGGAGGCGATCAGCCACGCCGACGTACCGCTGGAGCACGTGTCCCCCGCCGTGCTCGGCGACGCGCCGTCGTCGTGGCGCAGCTCCTTCTTCCGGCACCTGTTCAACTACGTGCCCGGCACCGTCGACACCTCCGCCACGCTGACCGGGATGCCGGTGCGGCACGTCATGGTGGAGAACGGCTACAGCCGCTTCGACCTGGAGTTCTTCATCATGCCGGGCGAGGACGCGACGACCGTCCGCGCGGCGTTCTGCGTCGACGCCTTCGAGGCGGCCGACGTCGTGCTGCTGCTGCAACGCTACGACGCGCTGCTCGTACGGCTGGGCGAGGAGCTGGACCGGCCGGTGGCGCAGCTGTCCCGCCTGGGCACGAGCGACCTCGCCCTGCCGGCGTCGCCGTCGGCGCCGGCCGCCACCGCGTCCGTGCTGGACGCGGTGCACGCGACGGTCGCCGCGAGCCCGGACCTCGTCGCGGTGCAGGACGGCGCGGACGCCGTGTCGTACGGCCGGCTGTGGTCCGCGGCGCTCGCCACCCGGGACCTGGTCGCGGCCTCGGGCGGCGGCACGGTCGCCGTGCTCGCGCCGCGCGGCGCGCTGCTGGCCGCCGCGTGGCTCGGCGTGTGGCTGGCGGGCGCGCGCTGCGTCCTGCTCGACCCGGCCCAGCCGATCCCCGACCTCGCCGCCCGGCTGGCCGACTCGGGTGCCGCCCCGGTGCTGGCGGCCGAGGGCCTCCCCGTGCCCGGCGCGCTGCCCCTCCCCGCCGTCCCCGCCGCCACCGACGCGATCCGCGCCGACGCGCCCACCGGCGGTGACCTCGACGCGGTGGCCTACCTGGAGTACCACCTGGACACGCCCGCGCCGCTCGCGGTGACGGTCACCCACCGGGCCCTGGCCGGCGCGGTCGCGCGGCTCGTCGACCGGGTCGGCGTCGGGCCGGCCGTGACCGCCTGGCTGAGCAGCGCCGCCACGGACGCGGCGCTGACGGAGCTGCTGGTCGCGCTGAGCACCGGCGGCCGGGTCGTCGTCGCTCCCGACGCGGCCCGGACCGACGGCCACGCGCTCGGCGAGCTGGTGCGCGGGCAGGCGGTGGACGTGGTGCAGGCGACGCCGGCGGTGTGGCGCCAGGTGGCCGAGCACGCGGGCGACCGGCTCGCGGGCCGCGTCGTCCTGGTGGCGCACGAACCGCTCCCCCGCCCGCTGGCCGCGCAGCTGCGCGCCACCGGCGGCACGCCGCACCACGGCTACACCACGCCCGGCGTCGCCGGGTACGCCGCGCTCGACGACAGCCTGGACGAGCCGGGCGTCCGCCCGGCGACCCGCGTGTTCGTCACCGAGCCCGGCACCGGACACGAGCTGGGCATCGGCGTACGCGGTGAGCTGTGCGTCGCGGGCGACACGCTGGCCTCCGGCTACCACGGCCGGCCGGAGCTGACCGCCGCGCGCTTCGGCGAGCACCCGACGTACGGGCGGTTCCACCGCACCGCGGACCTCGCGCGCCTGCTGCCCGACGGCCGGGTGGACGTGGTCGGCCCGCTGTCGGCGCAGGTACGCGTCGGCGGCCAGCGGATCCATCTCTTCGACGTCGAGTCGGTCCTCGCCGCCCACCCGGACGTGGAGGCGGTCGCCGCCGTCGGGTCCGGCGGCGACGCGCAGGACGGCACGGTCGTCGCGTTCGTCGAGTCCCGCAAGCCCGACGTGACCGACAGGCTGCGCGAACACGCCCGTGCCGCCCTGCCGCTCACGCCCGAACTGGTCGTGCTCAACCAGCTGCCAGTCACCGTGGCCGGCACCGTGGACCGCGCGGCCCTCGTGGCGCTCGCCGCCGCGCGGGCGTCGGCCGACGCCGACCCGCCGGACGAGACGACCCTCGCCCTCGTCGGGATCTGGACCGAGATGCTCGACCGGCCGGGCCTGCACGCGGACTCGAACTTCTTCGCCAGCGGTGGCCACTCGCTGCTGGGCGCCCAGCTCGTGCAGCGGGTGCGGACCGACCTGTCGATGCCGGTCCAGCTCGCCGACCTGTTCGCCAACCCGACGCCCCGGCAGCTCGCGGAGCACCTGCAGGACGCGTTCTGGGACGACGACGAGGACGACGACTGACCGATCGCTCAACCCCCACACCGTCTCGAACCTCAGCAGAGGAGGCTCGGCGTGACCGTCGACGTCCAGCCCACCCGCGGTACCGACCGCATGATCACACTGACCAGAGAGGAGAACATCGAGGTCGACACGATCGCCCGCTACCTGGCGGGCCGGCCGCCGCGCATGGTCGACGCGACCGCCTGGCTCGCGTCGGCCCGCGAGCTGTCCAGCAACCTGCCCGTACGACTGCGCCAGATGGTGCGGCGCTTCGCCTGGGATCCCGGGCTCGACGCCGTACTGCTCGTGCGGAACCTGCCCGTGGACGTCGACGAGTTGCCCGCGACGCCCACCGTGGCCGGCTCGGTGCAGCGGGAGTCCACGGTGCCCGCCGCCGCCCAGGTGCTGCTCGGCCTGCAACTCGGCGAACTCATCGCCTTCAAGGAGGAGAAGAGCGGCGCGCTCGTGCAGGACGTCGTGCCGGTGCCGGGCATGGAGAAGTTCCAGGGCAACGCGGGCTCGGTGACGCTCTCCATGCACGTGGAGAACGCCTTCCACCAGCACCGCCCGGACTACGTGGGCCTGCACTGCCTGCGCAACGACCACGACAACGTCGCCGGGTTGCAGGTGACGTCCGTGCGCAACGCGCTGCCCCTGCTGTCCGAGCAGGTCCGGCGGGTGCTGCACGAGCCCCGGTTCGTCACCGAGCCGCCGGCGTCGTTCGGCGACCTGCACAGCGCGCCGGAGCCGCACGGCATCCTCGTCGGCAGCTTCGAGGACCCGGACGTACGGGTCGACTTCGAGAGCTCCTTCCCCCTCGACCCCGAGGCCACGCAGGCGCTGTCGATGCTGGGCGACGCGCTGCGCACCGTCCGCCGTACGTTCATCCTGGAGCCCGGCGACCTCGCGTTCGTCGACAACCGGCTGGCCCTGCACGGCCGCACCGAGTTCACCCCGCGCTACGACGGCCGCGACCGCTGGCTGCAACGGATCTTCGTGCACCGCGACTTCCGCCGCTCCCGCGTGATGCGGCCCGCCGACGGGCACGTGCTCAGCAGCACCAACTGATCCACCGGCCCTGGGCGAGGGGCGGATCGCCGCGGGGCGCAAGACCGGTTGAACCCGAAGCCGCCAGCGATTCCCTTCCCACCGACCAGAGTGAGGCCAACATGGTGAGCAGGTGCCCCGTGCACGGGCTGGAGAAGCTGATGGACGCCGACTACTTCGCCAGCCCGTACGCGGCGAACGAGCGTTACGCGGTCATGCACGAGCGGGGCACCGTCCACCAGACATGCCTCGACGACCACGGCCGGGTGTGGCTGGTCACCGGCCACGCCGAGGTCTACACGGCGCTGCGCGACAAGCGCCTGGCGCGTCCCCGCGAGTACTCCAACGGCGACTTCACCAGCCAGCGCTTCCCGGAGGGCACGCCGACCGGCACCATCGTCACCCTCGACCCGCCGGACCACACGCGGCTCAAGAAGATGATCAACTTCACCTTCCTGCCCCGCAACCTGGAGACCTTCCGACCGCGAATACAGGAGCTCGTCGCCGGGCGGCTGGACGCGCTCGAGGCGGCGGGCGGCGGAGACCTCGTCGAGGATTACGGGGCCATCCTGCCGATCACGATCGTCTGCGACGTGCTCGGCATCCCCGACGAATACCGCACGGACCTCAAGAGGATGGCGGACCTCGGCTTCGGCAGCGACGACGAGACCAACGCCCAGCTCCGCGCGGACATGTTGCAGATGCTCGACGAGATCAGGCGGCGCAAGACGGCGGAGCCCACCGAAGACCTCTTCTCGTACTGGATCCACACGAAGGACGCCGATGGCACCCCCGTGCTGAACGTCGAGCAGGTCCTGGTCCTGGCCGCGCTGACGATGCTGGGCGGCTACGACACCACCGCGGGCATGATCAGCCGGGGCGCCCTGGCCCTGCTGGACGACCCGGAGACGCTGGAGCGGCTACGACGGCAACCGGAGCTGTTCGACGCGGCCGTCGAGGAGATGCTGCGCAAGAACCCGTCGGTGCACCACGCCTTTCGTCGCTTCGCCACCGAGGACATGGAGATCGACGGCACCAGGATCGGCAAGGGCGACACGGTGCTCCTGCACGTCGCCGCCGCCGGCAACGACCCGAGGCGGTTCGCCGACCCGCAGGTGTTCGACATCGACCGCGCCGACAAGACGCACCTGGTCTTCGGCGGTGGCCCGCACTTCTGCGCGGGGGCCGAACTGGCCCGGATGGAGGTGACCATCGCCCTCCGTGAGCTGTTCCTGCGCTTCCCCGACATCGCGCTGGCCGCCCCCCGGGAGTCGCTGAAGCTGCGCGCCTACCCGTTCATCCCCGCACTCCTGTCGCTACCCGTCACGGTCTGAGGGCTCCCCACCCGCCCCCGGAGAGGGGCGTGTCGCCGTCGGGACGTGGATCCGGTCACCCGGTTCCGCGCCCCGGCGGCGTCGTGGCGTGTGACCGTATTTCGACAGCGGGATCCGACGGCGGCATTCGCCCGTCAATTGACCGCCGTTAGCGACGGCACGATTCCGCGGGGCGCCTTTCCCCGGTTATTCGTGCGCGGGTCACCAGCTGAATGTGACGGTCTCATGCCCCACCGCCGGCCCACGACACCTGACCAGCACCAGCGCACTTCCACACCAATGACCACCACCA
>NZ_JCADBQ010000039.1:0-2158 GCF_059359355.1 Micromonospora sp. ZG13 | reverse complement strand
GATGTGCGGTGGGATCGGTTTGTGCCGTCGTTTACGGCGTTGCGGCCGTCTCGACTGTTCACCGAAATCCCCGAAGCCCGGTCGGCGATCGAGGCGGCGGCCCGCGCGGAAACCGCTCCCACCGATCAGGCCTCCGCACTCCGCCAGCGGCTGGCGGCGCTGACGCCGACGGAGGTCGAGGCGTCCCTTCTGGACCTCGTGCGGTCCCAGGTCGCCTCGGTGCTCGGGCACGCCACCGTCGAGGCGGTGGCACCCGACCGGGCGTTCCAACGCCTCGGCTTCGATTCGCTCACCGCCGTCGAGCTGCGCAACCGGCTGACCGCCGAAACGGGCCTCGCCCTGCCCTCCACCCTCGTCTTCGACCACCCGACGCCGGCCGCCCTCGTCGCCTTCATCCGGGAGGCGGTGCTCGGCGCACCGGGTGACGCGCCGGCCGAGCGCCGGATCACCGCCGTGGACGACGACCCGATCGTGATCGTCGGGATGGGCTGCCGCCTCCCGGGCGGCGTCGGATCGCCGGACGAACTGTGGCAACTGCTCTGCGCCGAGGGCGACGGCATCTCCGAGTTCCCCCTCGACCGGGGCTGGGACGGCTTCCTCAGCGGCGGCCTCTCCGACACGTCCTTCGTCCGCAGGGGTGGCTTCGTCTACGACGCCGGTGAGTTCGACGCCGAGTTCTTCGGCATCTCGCCGCGCGAGGCCCTCGCCATGGACCCGCAGCAGCGGCTGCTGCTGGAGACCTCGTGGGAGGCTGTCGAGTCGGCGGGCATCGACCCCACCAGCCTGAGGGGCGGCGCCGTCGGCGTCTTCGCCGGCGCGAGCTTCCAGGGGTACGCCAGCGGTTCGGTGGGTCGCGCCCAGGAGGTCGGCGGGCACCTGCTCACCGGCAACGCCACCAGCGTGTTGTCGGGTCGGGTGGCGTACTCCTTCGGGTTCGAGGGGCCGGCGGTGACGGTGGACACCGCGTGTTCGTCGTCGCTCGTGGCGCTGCACCTCGCGGCGCAGGCGCTGCGGTCCGGCGAGTGCGACCTCGCACTGGCCGGCGGCGTCACCGTGATGGCCTCACCGGCCACGTTCGCCGAGTTCTCCATCCAGGGCGGCCTGTCCGCCGACGGCCGGTGCAAGTCCTTCTCGGACGCGGCCGACGGCACCGGCTGGTCCGAGGGCGTCGGCATGCTGCTGGTGCAGCGGCTGTCGGACGCGCGGCGCGACGGCCGCCGGGTCCTCGCGGTGGTGCGCGGCACGGCGGTGAACCAGGACGGCGCGTCGAACGGGTTGACGGCGCCGAACGGTCCGTCGCAGCAGCGGGTGATCCGGCAGGCGCTGGCGTTCGCGGGTCTGTCGACGGCTGACGTGGACGTGGTGGAGGCGCACGGCACGGGTACGACGTTGGGTGATCCGATCGAGGCGCAGGCTCTGTTGGCGACGTATGGGCAGGGTCGGGATGTGCCGTTGTTGTTGGGGTCGGTGAAGTCGAACATCGGTCACACGCAGGCGGCTGCCGGGGTGGCCGGGATCATCAAGGTGATCTTGGCGATGCGGCACGGTGTGGTGCCGGCGACCCTGCACGTGGACGCGCCGTCGTCGCATGTGGACTGGTCGTCGGGTGCGGTGGAGTTGGTGACCGAGTCCCGGCAGTGGCCGGGCGTGGGGCGTGCGCGTCGTGCGGGTGTGTCGTCGTTCGGTATCTCGGGGACCAACGCGCACGTCATCATCGAGCAGCCGGAGTCGGTGGCGGAGCCCGCGCCGCAGTCGGAGCTGGGGCAGCTTGCGGCCGGGTCGGCAGTGGAGCCGCCCCCGGGGCTCGCGGCCGCGTCGGGTGCGGAGCCGGTGGCTGCGGCGGTGGAGCCCGGCATCGCGCCGGATGCGGTGCCGGTGGAGCCCGTGGCCGCGCCGGATGCGGCGCTGCACGGAGGAGCCGATCGGATCGGGTCGGCGGACGGGGTGTCGGTCTCGGCGTCTGCCGGGGGTGCTTCCGTGGCTTTGCCGGTGCCGTGGGTGGTGTCGGGTCGTTCGGAGCGGGGTTTGTCGGGTCAGGCTGGGCGGTTGGCGTCGTTCGTGCGGGACCGGTCCGACCTGTCGCCGGTGGATGTGTCGTGGTCGTTGGTGACGACGCGTGCGGCGTTGGAGCACCGTGCGGTGGTGTGGGGCTCGGACG
>NZ_JCADBQ010000038.1:0-2288 GCF_059359355.1 Micromonospora sp. ZG13 | reverse complement strand
CTGCCGGAGTACATGATCCCGGCCGAGTTCGTGGCCGTGGAGGCGATCCCGCTCAACGCCAACGGCAAGGTCGACCGCGCGGCCCTCTGGGACACCGCCGAGCCGACGCACCGGCAGCACGTCGCCCCGGCGACCGAGCTGGAGGCGCAGCTGGCCGGCATCTGGGGCCGGGTGCTCAACCTGGAGCAGGTCAGCACCCAGGACAGCTTCTTCGACCTCGGCGGGCACTCCATCAGCGCCATCGCGCTCGTGGGCGCGCTGCGCAACGCCGGGCACCCGGTCTCCGTACGCGACGTCTTCGTGCACCGCACCGTCGCCGCCCTGGCCGCGCACCTCGCCGGCGGGGACGACCAGGAGGCAGCGCCCGCGTTCCGGGCCGTCGCCCCGTTCAGCCTGCTCGACGACGCCGACCGGGCCAGGCTGCCCGCCGGGCTCGCCGACGCGTACCCGTGCGCGCAGGTGCAGCTCGCCATGCTGGTGGTCACCCTCTCCGACTCCGAGCGGCGCACCTACCACAACGTGTCCGCGTTCCCGATCCGCGACGAGCACGCCTTCGACGGCGACGCGCTGCGCCGCGCCGTGCGGACCGTCGTGGACCGCCACGAGATCCTGCGTACGTCGTTCGACCTGACCGGCTTCTCGGTGCCGATGCAGCTCGTGCACGCCGAGGTGCCCGTCGACGTCACGCTGCTCGACCTGCGCGACGGCACGGACGAGGAGGCCGAGAACCGACTGCGGGCGTACCTGGCCGCCGAGCGGTCCCGGCCGTTCACCCCCGACCAGGTCCCGCAGATGCGCATCGCCGGAGCGGCCGGCCGCGACGACACGTGGTGGTTCGTGCTGACCATGTCGCACGGCATCCTCGAAGGCTGGAGCCACCACTCGCTGCTGATGGAGATCCTCGACAACTACCGCAGCCTGCGCGACACCGGCGCGCCGGCGGCGTTCGAGGCACCCCCGGTCCGCTACGCCGACTTCGTCGCCGGCGAGATCGAGGCGCTGGCGTCGGCCGAGGACCGCGACTACTGGCAGGGCGTCGTCGCCCGGCCGGTCTTCGAGCTGCCCGCCGGCTGGGGCGAGGACGAGTCGGTCCCGGAGTACGAGTGCGGCACCCGGGTCCCGCTGCACGACCTGATGGACGACCTGCGCGAGCTGGCCAGCCGTACCGACACGTCGCTGAAGAGCGTGCTGCTGGCCGCGCACCTGAAGGTGATGAGTCAGCTCACCGCCGAGCCCGTGTTCACCAGCGGGCTGGTCAGCCACGGCCGGCCTGAGGTGACCGGCGCCGACCGGGTCTACGGGATGCACCTGAACACGCTGCCGTTCGTGCACGACGCGGGCGCGCGTACCTGGCGGGAGCTGATCCGCAACACCTTCGCCGGGGAGCTGGAGCTGTGGCCGCACCGCCGCTACCCGCTGCCGGCCGTGCAGCGCCTGGGCGACGGACGCCGGCCGATCGAGATCCTCTTCAACTACCTGGACTTCGAACAGGTCGACACCGAGCGGGTCGACTTCGAGGACGCCATCTACGAGGCCAGCGGCGAGTTCGGCCTGCACGTCTCCACGCTCGGCGGCGTGCTCAACATCCTGGCCCGGCCGCACCAGGTCAGCTACCCCAACGTCCTGCGCCTCGGTGGCATGTACCGGGCGGTGCTGGAGGCGATGGTGGCCGACGTGGACGGTGACGCGTCGGTGGTGTGTCTGCCGGCGGGTGAGGTGTCGGTGGTGCTGGCCGACGGGGCGTCGGCGGTGTCGGCGGTGTCGCGTTCGGTGCTGGACGAGTTCGAGGCGCGGGCGGCGCAGACGCCGTCGGCGGAGGCCGTGTCCGAGCCGGGTGGCCGCTCGGTCGACTTCGCGGGCCTGGACGCCCGCGCGGTCGCGATCGGGCGGAGCCTGGTCGGCCGGGGTGTGGGTGCCGGTGCGGTGGTGGGTGTGCTGCTGGACCGGGGTGTGGAGTTGGTGGCGTCGATGGTGGGGGTGTGGAAGGCGGGTGCGGCGTTCGTGCCGGTCGACCCGTCGTACCCGCCGGGTCGCATCGCGGCCATGCTCGCCGACGCCGGTGCCCGCGTCGCGATCACCTCGCAGCGGTACGCCGACCGGTTCGGCGGCGCCGGGGTCGACGTGCTCCGGGTGGACGGGACCCTGGACGACGGCGTCGAGGAGGCCACGGCCGACGGTGCCGTGCGCGCGGCCCTACCCGGGCCGATCGACCTCGACGAGTTGGCGTATGTGATTTTCACGTCGGGGTCGACGGGTCGGCCGAAGGGTGTGCAGGTGTCGCACCGGGG
>NZ_JCADBQ010000037.1:0-3032 GCF_059359355.1 Micromonospora sp. ZG13 | reverse complement strand
AGCGTCGACGAGGCCCCGCGTCCGTTGGATGTCGCCTGGTCCTCGGTGACCACCCGGCCCGCGCTGGAGCAGCGCGCGGTGGTCACCGCCGCCGACCGGGACGACCTGGTCACGGCGTTGAGCGCCCTCGCCGACGGCGACCCCACCGGTACCGTCGTCTCCGGCACCGCCGGCCAGCGCGGCCAGCTCGCCCTGCTGTTCTCGGGTCAGGGTGCGCAGCGCGCGGGCATGGGCCGGGACCTGTCGGCCCAGTTCCCGGTGTTCGCCGCCGCGCTCGACGAGGTGTGCGCGCAGCTCGACGCGTTGCTGCCGCGTCCGCTGCGGGAGGTGCTGTTCGCGTCGGCGGGTTCGGCCGAGGCGGAGTTGCTGGACCAGACCGTCTTCACCCAGGCCGGCCTGTTCGCGGTCGAGGTGGCCCTGTTCCGTCTGGTGGAGTCGTTCGGCGTCGTGCCGGACATGCTGGCCGGCCACTCGATCGGCGAGGTCACGGCCGCGCATGTGGCCGGTGTGCTGTCCCTGGCGGACGCGTGCGCCCTCGTCGCCGCGCGGGGCCGGTTGATGCAGGCGCTGCCCACGGGTGGCGGAATGTTGGCGGTGGCTGCCGACGAGGCGGCGGTGGCGGAGTCTCTCGCCGGGCTCGCCGACCGGCTGGGCATCGCTGCCGTCAACGGTCCGACGGCCGTGGTCGTCTCCGGTGCCGCCGAGGCCCTGGACGAGGTGGAGCGGCTCTGGCGCGACCGGGGTACCCGCACTCGCCGGCTGACCGTCAGCCACGCGTTCCACAGCCCGCTGATGGAGCCGATGCTCGACGAGTTCCGCACCGTCCTGTCCGGACTCACCTTCACCACGCCGCTGCTGCCGATCGTGTCGAACGTGACCGGTGCGCTGGCCGGCGACGAGATCCGCACCCCGGAGTACTGGGTGCGGCACGTCCGCGAGGCCGTGCGCTACGCCGACGGGGTCACGGCGTTGCGGGCCGCCGGTGTCGACACGTTCCTGGAGGTCGGGCCGCAGAGCGTCCTGACGGCGATGGCGGCTGACGTGCTGCCCGACGACGATGCCGTGCTGGCCGTCGCCGTGCAGCGCCGCGACCGGCCGGAGCCGCAGGCGCTGCTGCACGCCCTGGCGGAGCTGCACGTGCACGGGGTTCCCGTGTCCTGGACGCAGTGGTTCGCCGAGACGGGCGCGCGGCGGGTCGACCTGCCCACGTACGCCTTCCAGCACCAGCGCTACTGGCCCGCCGCCAACCGGTCGCGTACGGGTGACGTGTCCGGGGCCGGGCTCGGCCGCACCGGGCACCCGCTGCTCGGCGCGACGGTGGATCTGGCCGGCGACGACGAGATGGTGCTGACGGGCCGGCTGTCCCTGGCCATGCACCCGTGGCTGGCCGACCACACGGTCTCCGGGCTGACGCTGCTGCCGGGTACCGCCCTGGTGGAGCTGGCCGTGCGGGCCGGCGACGAGGTGGGCCTCTCCCGGCTACGGGAGCTGACCATGGCCGCCCCGCTGGTGCTCCCCGAAACCGGGGGCGTGCGGATCCAGGTACGGGTGGACGCAACCGGTGGCTCCGCGTACCGCGCGGTCGCCGTCTACTCCCGCCCCGACGACGACCCCGAGGCGGGCTGGACCCGGCACGCGGAGGGCGTGCTGGAGTCGTCCACGGCCGACGAGCCCGACACGATCACCTGGCCCCCCACCGGGACGTCCGAGGTGGACCTCGCCGGGTGGTACGCGACGCTGGCGGAGCACGGCCTGACGTACGGGCCGATCTTCCAGGGTCTCCGGCGTGCCTGGACCGGCGGCGACGAGGCGTACGCCGAGGTGGTCCTGCCGGGCGACGCCGCGACGGAGGCCGCCGGGTTCGGCGTGCACCCGGCGCTGCTGGACGCCGCCCTGCACCCGATCGGGCTGCTGCTGGGTGGTGAGGAGTCGGGCGGCCCACGGGTGCCGTTCGCGTTCGAGGGCGTGCAGGTGTACGCCTCGGGCGCGGGCCTGCTGCGGGTGCGCCTGAGCCGTAACGGTTCGGGGCTGCGGCTGGTGGCGTACGACGAGTCGGGTGCGCCGGTGGTGTCGGTGGACTCCCTCGCGCTGCGGGAGCTGACCGGCGTGGCCGCGCCGGGCGTGGCGTCGCGGTCGCTGTTCGAGCTGCGGTGGCCGGCGGTGGAGGCCGCCTCCGCCGGGGAGCTTTCCGGATGGGCGCTGGTGACCGGCGGCCAGGAGCTGCTGGCACCCGTCGGAGTGCCCACGTACCCCGACGTGGCGACGGCCGCGGGGGAGGAGTCCGTCCCCCGGACGCTGCTGCTGCCGGTGTTCCCCACGCCCGGCTCGGCGACGCCGGAGTCGGTCGGGGCGGTGACGTCGGACATGCTGGCGACGGTGCAGTCCTGGCTGGCGGCGGACGCGCTGGCGGAGTCGCGGCTCGTGGTGGTGACCCGGGGCGCGGTCTCGGTCGGTGCCGACGACCGGGTGGCCGACCTGGCGGGTGCGGCGGTGTGGGGTCTGCTGCGCTCGGCGCAGTCGGAGCATCCGGGTCGCATCGTCCTGGCGGATGTCGACGGCGACCTGGATGCCGCGCTGGTGGCCCTGCTGGACGGCGTCCTGCGGGAACCGACCGCGACCGGCGGCCAGTTGGCCGTCCGTGGGGGTGCGGTGTACTCGCCGCGCCTGGTCCGGGCCGGCATCACGGCGGTGGAGGCGCCGGTCGTGGGTGACGGTGCGGTGCTGGTGACCGGTGGTACGGGCGCGCTCGGGGCGTTGGTCGCGGAGCACCTGGTGTCGGTGCACGGCGTGCGCTCTCTGGTGCTGGTGTCGCGGCGTGGCCCGGAGGCCGCGGGTGCGGGTGAGCTGTCGGAGCGGTTGTCGGCGCTGGGCGCGGACGTGCGGGTGGTGGCCTGCGACGTGACGGACCGGGACCAGGTGTTCGGTCTGGTGGCCGAGGTTTCCGACGGGGGGCGTCTGGCGGGTGTGGTGCACACGGCCGGTGTGCTGGACGACGGTGTGGTGGAGGGGTTGACGGCGGAGCGTCTGGCGGG
>NZ_JCADBQ010000036.1:0-3207 GCF_059359355.1 Micromonospora sp. ZG13 | reverse complement strand
GTACGCGGCGGCGAGTTCGGTGCCCATGCCGAGTCGTTGTGCGCCCTGCCCGGTGAACAGGAACGCCAACCTGCCGGGGGCCGCCACGGTCGGCTGCACGCCCGCCCGCAGCGCGCGTACCAACTCCTCGGTGTCGCGGCCCACCACGGCGGCACGGTGCTCGAACGCGGTCCGCCCGACCGCGAGCGTGAAGCCGACGGCCAGCGTGAACCCGACGTCGTCGGGGTCCCGGCCGGCCACCGCGTCGGCCAGGCGCGCGGCCTGGGCCCGTACGGCATCCGGCGTCCGTCCGGAGAGGACCCACGGGATCGCCGGCGGCCGGACGGCGTACGCCGGCTCGGGCGACCCGTCCGCTTCGGGCTCCTCGATCACCACGTGCGCGTTGGTACCGCTGACCCCGAACGACGACACGGCGGCCCGGCGGGGCCGGTCACCGGCGGGCCACGCCACCGGCTCGGTCAGCAGGGACACCGCCCCCGCCGACCAGTTCACCTGCGGCGACGGCTCGTCCACGTGCAGCGTGCGCGGCAGCAGCCCGTTGCGCAGCGCGCCCACCATCTTGATCACCCCCGCGACGCCGGCCGCGGCCTGGGTGTGGCCGATGTTCGACTTGACGGAGCCGAGCCACAACGGCCGCTCCCGGCCCTGCCCGTAGGTGGCCAGGACCGCCTGGGCCTCGATCGGGTCGCCCAGCTTCGTGCCCGTGCCGTGCGCCTCGACCACGTCGACCTGGCTCGCCGACAGCCGCGCGTTGGCCAGCGCGGCCCGGATCACCCTTTGCTGCGACGGCCCGTTCGGCGCGGTCAGCCCGTTCGACGCGCCGTCCTGGTTGACCGCCGTGCCCCGCACCACCGCCAGCACCCGGCGGCCGTTGCGCAGCGCGTCCGACAGCCGCTCCACCACCAGCATGCCGACGCCCTCGGACCAGCCGGTGCCGTCGGCGGCGGCGGCGAACGACTTGCACCGGCCGTCCGGCGACAGGCCCCGCTGCCGTGAGAACTCCACGAACGTCTCGGGGGTCGCCATGACCGTCACGCCGCCGGCCAGGGCCAGCGAGCACTCGCCGCCGCGCAGCGCCTGGGCGGCGAGGTGCAGGGCGACCAGCGACGACGAGCAGGCCGTGTCGAGCGTGACCGCCGGGCCCTCCAGGCCCAGGGCGTACGCGACCCGGCCCGAGGCGATCGCGCCGGTGGAGCTGTTGCCGGCGTAGTCGTGGTACATCATCCCGGCGAACACGCCGGTGTCGCTGCCGCGCAGGGACGCCGGATCGAGGCCTGTCCGTTCCAGCGCCTCCCACGACGTCTCCAGCAGCAGCCGCTGCTGCGGATCCATGGTCAGCGCCTCACGCGGGCTGATCTCGAAGAACTCCGCGTCGAACTCCGCCGCGTCGTACAGGAAGCCGCCCTCGCGGGTGTACGACTTGCCCGGCACGCCCGGCGTCGGGTCGTACAGTTCCGCCACGTCCCAGCCCCGGTCGGTGGGGAAGCCGCCGACCCCGTCCCGTCCGGCGGCCACCAGGTCCCACAGCTCCTCGGGCGTACGCACGCCGCCGGGGAACCGGCACGCCATGCCGACGATCGCGATGGGCTCGTGCGCCGCCTCCTCCGCGTCGCGCAGCTTCCGCCGCGTCTCGCGCAGCTCCGCTGTCGTCCGCTTGAGGTAGTCGAGCAGCTTTTCCTCGTTGTCGGGCATCGACGTCACTCCAGGGGCGGACCGGTGGGGGGATCGGGGTGCTAGAGCGGGATGTTCCCGTGGGTGCCGCGCCGGCGGACGGGGCCGGCGGCGTCGGCGAAGACGGAGACCAGGCGGGCCCGGGTGTCCTCGGGGCGGACGACCTCGTCGACCACGCCGAGGTCCAGCGCGCGGCCGAGGCCGCCGGCGACCTGCCGGTGCTCCTCGACGAGTCGCGCGACGAGTTCGCCGCGCCCGGTCTCCCCGGCGGCGGCGATCGTCCTGCGGTGGATGATGCCGACGGCCGCCTCGGCGCCCATCACCGCGACCTCGGCGTCCGGCCAGGCCAGCACCGACGTCGCGCCCAGCGCGCGCGAGTTCATGGCGATGTAGGCGCCGCCGTACGACTTGCGGGTGATCAGCGTGACGCGCGGGACGGTGGCCTCGGCGAAGGCGTACAGCAGCTTGGCGCCGCGCCGCACCACCCCGCCCCATTCCTGGGCGACGCCCGGCAGGTAGCCGGGGACGTCGACCACGACGAGCAGCGGTACGCCGAACCCGTCGCACATGCGCACGAAGCGGGACGCCTTCTCGGCCGCGACCGAGTCGAGGCAGCCCCCCTTGCGCAGCGGATTGTTCGCGACGACGCCGATCGTGCCGCCGCCCAGCCGGCCGAGGCCGACGACCATGTTCGGCGCCCACTTCGGTTGCAGCTCCAGCAGCTCGGCGTCGTCGAGGAGCGCGGTCAGCAGGGGGCGTACGGGGTAGGCGCGCACCGGGGAGTCCGGCAGCAGCGCGCGCAGGTCCCGGGGGGCGCCGGCCCGGGCCGGGTCGAACTCCCCCGGCCGGGCCAGCAGCGCCACGAGTCGCCGCGTCTGGTGGTAGGCGTCCTCCTCCGAGTCGGCGGGCACGTGCGTCACACCCGACCGGCGCACGTGCGCGTCCGGCCCGCCGAGCCCGGCCATGTCGATCTGTTCGCCGGTGACGCTGCGCACCACGTCCGGGCCGGTGATGAAGATCCGGCCGGCGGGCGCCTGGATGACGATGTCGGTGAGCGCCGGTCCGTACGCGGCGCCGCCCGCGGCCGGGCCCAGCACGACCGAGAGCTGTGGGATCCGACCGGACGCCCGCACCATGGACGCGAAGATCGCGCCGATGCCGTGCATCGACTCGACGCCGCCCGCCAGCTTCGCGCCGCCGGAGTGCCACAGGCCGATCACCGGCACGCCCTCGGTCAGCGCCAGCTCGATGGCGTCCCGGATGCGCAGGCACTCCGGCAGCCCGAGCGCGCCGCCCTTGACCGTCGCGTCGGTGCAGAAGGCGACCACCTTCTCGCCGGCGATCCGGCCACGGGCCACCACGGCGGCGACGTCGTCCGGATCGTGCAGCAGGGTCAGGGAGTCGTCGTCCAGCAGCCGGGGCAGCCGGTGCAGCGGGTCGCGGGTGTCCCGCTCGCTGATCACCGCCGTCATCGCGATCAGCTCACCCTGCGCTCGTGACCCTGCCAGAACCGCTCCCGCAGCTCACGGCGCAGGA
>NZ_JCADBQ010000035.1:0-4282 GCF_059359355.1 Micromonospora sp. ZG13 | reverse complement strand
TTGTGGGAGTTGTTGGCGTCGTGGGGTGTGCGGGCGGATTTCCTGGCGGGTCATTCGATTGGTGAGGTGACGGCCGCTTACGTGGCGGGGATGCTCTCCCTCGCTGATGCGTGTGTGTTGGTGGCGGCGCGGGGTCGGTTGATGCAGGCGTTGCCGGCTGGTGGCGTGATGGCGGCGGTCGGCGTGGCCGAGGCCGACGTGCGCGACGTCATCGACACTGCGGGCGCGGCGGTGGACGTCGCGGCCGTGAATGGTCCGGCGTCGGTGGTGGTGTCGGGTGCCGCCGATGAGGTGGCGTCGGTGGTGGCGTCGTGCCGTGAGCGGGGTTGGCGGACGAAGGAGTTGTCGGTCAGTCACGCGTTCCATTCGCGGTTGATGGAGCCGATGCTCGACGAGTTCGCGTCGGTGGTGGCGGGGCTGGACTGGCAGTCGCCGCGGGTGCCGATGGTGTCGAACGTGACGGGTGCGGTGGCGGACGCAGAAGAGATCACCGATCCCGCTTACTGGGTGCGGCATGTGCGGCAGGCGGTGCGGTTCGCCGACGGGGTGGCGGCTCTGCGGGAGCAGGGTGTGGACACGTTCCTGGAGGTGGGTCCGGACGCGACGTTGACGGCGATGGTGGCGGAGATCGTCGGGGACGCGGGGGTGCGGCGGGTTGCGGTGTCGCGGCGGGATCAGCCGGAGGTCGGGGCGCTGACGTCTGCGCTGGGGCAGTTGTGGGTGGCGGGTGTGCCGGTGGACTGGGCGGCGTACCACGGTCAGACCGGTGTCCGGCCGCGCGTGGTCGACCTGCCCACGTACGCCTTCGACCACCGGCGCTACTGGATCAACGCCGGGACGCGCTCCTACCACGCCCCCGTCGCCCGGCGTACCGCCGCTGACGAGGACTTCTGGCGGGCCATCGAGGCGGAGGACCTGACGACCCTCGCCGAGAGCCTGGCCGTCGACGCCGACGCCCCGCTCGCCGACGTCCTGCCGGCACTGTCCACCTGGCGACGCCGCCGGGACGCCGAGGCCGCCCTCGACTCCTGGCGCTACCGGGTGGCCTGGCAGCCGCTCACGGACGACCCCGCCCGCGCCGAGGCGTCCGACTTCCTGCTCGTGGTACCGGCCGACGCCGACGCGGTCGTGACGGACTGGGCGACCGCCCTGGGCGCGGCCGGCGGACGGATCGTCGAGGTCGACGCCGCGTGCGACCGGAAACGGCTCGCCCACGACCTCGTCGAGGCGTCGACCGGCCAGGACGGGAACCCGCTGCCCGTGCTCTCCCTCCTGGCCCTCGACAACCGGCCGTACGCCGGGTCCGGCTCCGTGCCGACCGGGCTCGCCGGCACGGTCGCGCTCGCGCAGGCGCTCGGCGACGCCGGGATCACCGCCCGGCTCTGGATCGCCACCCGTGGCGCGGTCGCCGTCGGCTCCCGGGACCGGCACGTCGACCCCGTGCAGGCCATGGCGTGGGGCTTCGGCACCGTGCTGCGCGCCGAGCACCCGCACCGCTGGGGCGGGCTCGTCGACGTCCCCGAGCGGCCCGACCAGGGCGCCGTACGCATGCTGCGGACGCTGCTCTACGGCACCGGCCGCGAGGACGAGGTCGCCCTGCGCGGCAACGGCGCCCACGCGCGTCGGCTCGTCCGGGCGGCGTACGGGGACACCGGTCCCCGCGGTTCCTGGACGCCGCGCGGCACGGTGCTGATCACCGGCGGTACCGGGGCCCTCGGCGGGCACGTCGCCCGCGCGTTGGCCGCCGAAGGCGCCGAACACCTCCTGCTGGTCAGCCGGCGGGGTGGCGAGGCGCCGGGAGCGTCCGCCCTCGCCGACGAACTCGCCGCGCTCGGCAGCCGCGTCACCCTCGCGTCCTGCGACGTGGCCGACCGCGCCGCGCTCGCGGCGCTGCTCGACTCGATCCCCGACGAACTGCCGCTGAGCGCGGTCATGCACACCGCCGCCGCCCTCGACGACAACGTCGTCGACGCCGTGAGCGTCGACCAACTGGCCACCGCCCTGCGGGCGAAGGTCGACGCCGCGCGCAACCTCGACGAGCTGACCCGGGGAGCGGACCTCTCCGCGTTCGTCCTCTTCTCCTCGCTCGCCGGCCTCATGGGTGCCGCCGGCCAGGCCACGTACGCGCCGGGCAACGCCTTCCTCGACGCCCTGGCGCAGCGCCGTCGCGCCGAGGGACTGCCGGGAACCTCGCTCGCCTGGGGCCTGTGGGCCGACGGCGGGGTGAGCGCCGGCGACTTCGAGCAGCGGCTGAGCCGCACCGGCTTCGGTGCGATGGCGCCGGAGACGGCCGTACGCGCCCTCACCCGGGCGCTGGACCGCGACGAGACGTACCTCGTGGTGGCCGACATCGACTGGGCCCGGGTGGCGGCGGCCGGCGGCCGGCGCGCCCACCCGCTGGTCCACGACCTCCTGACCGAGGCCGGCGCGGCGGTGACCGCCGACGCCCCCCTGCCGGCGGCCGACCTGCGTCTGCGCCTGTCGTCGATGTCCGGTACGGAGCAGCTGCGCGTCCTGGGCGAGCTCGTACGCGCCGAGGTCGCCGCCGTGCTGGGCCACGAGTCCGCCGAGCGGGTGGCACCGGAGCGTGCGTTCCAGGACCTCGGCTTCACGTCGCTGGCGGCCGTCGAGCTGCGCAACCGCCTCGACGCCGCGACGGGGCTCGCGTTGCCCAGCACGCTCGCCTTCGACTATCCGAACTCGGCGGCCCTGGCCGGGCACATCCACGCCGAACTGCTCGGCGGGCAGGCCCTTCCGGTCGCCGCCACCGTCGCCGGCCCCGTCGTGGGCGACGACCCGATCGTCGTCGTCGGCATGGGCTGCCGTTTCCCCGCCGGAGCCGAGTCCCCGGAGAGCCTCTGGGAGCTGCTGACGGCCGGCGTCGACGCGATGTCGGACTTCCCGACCAACCGGCACTGGGACCTGGATTCGCTGGCCGGAACCGACTCCTACGTCTCGCGGGGCGCGTTCCTGGCCGACGCGGGTGGCTTCGACGCCGAGTTCTTCGGCATCTCGCCGCGCGAGGCCCTCGCCATGGACCCGCAGCAGCGGCTGCTGCTGGAGGTCTCCTGGGAGGCGTTCGAGGACGCCCGGATCGAGCCCCTCGCGCTGCGCGGCAGCCGGGTCGGGGTGTTCGCCGGCACGAACGGCCAGGACTACGAGACCGTCGTACGCGAAGCCGGGGAGTCGCTCGCCGGCTACGGCGCGACCGGCGCCTCCGCGAGCGTGTTGTCGGGTCGGGTGGCGTACTCGTTCGGGTTCGAGGGGCCGGCGGTGACGGTGGACACCGCGTGTTCGTCGTCGCTCGTGGCGCTGCACCTCGCGGCGCAGGCGCTGCGGTCCGGCGAGTGCGACCTCGCGCTGGCCGGCGGCGTGACGGTGATGGCCACCCCGGGCGCCTTCATCGAGTTCTCCCGCCAGGGCGGGCTGTCGGCGGACGGCCGCTGCAAGGCCTTCGCCGAGTCGGCGGACGGCACCGCGTGGGGCGAGGGCGTCGGCGTCCTCGTCGTGCAGCGGCTGTCGGACGCGCGACGTGACGGCCGCCGGATCCTGGCGGTGGTGCGCGGCACGGCGGTGAACCAGGATGGTGCGTCGAACGGGTTGACGGCGCCGAACGGTCCGTCGCAGCAGCGGGTGATCCGGCAGGCCCTCGCGAACGCCCGGCTGGGTGTCGGGGACGTCGACGTGGTGGAGGCGCACGGCACGGGTACGACGCTGGGCGACCCGATCGAGGCGCAGGCTCTGCTGGCGACGTATGGGCAGGGTCGGGATGTGCCGTTGTTGTTGGGGTCGGTGAAGTCGAACATCGGTCACACGCAGGCGGCTGCCGGGGTGGCCGGGATCATCAAGATGATCTTGGCGATGCGGCACGGTGTGGTCCCGGCGACCCTGCACGTGGACGCACCGTCGTCGCACGTGGACTGGTCGTCGGGTGCGGTCGAGTTGGTGAGCGAGTCCCGGGCGTGGCCGGATTCGGAGCGTCCCCGTCGTGCGGGTGTGTCGTCGTTCGGCATCTCGGGGACGAACGCGCACGTGATCCTGGAGCAGCCGGAGCCCGAGGTCGCGGCGGAGCCGGAGTCTGTCCCGGCGTCGTCCGGGGGTGCGGTCGGGTTGCCGGTGCCGTGGGTGGTGTCGGGTCGTTCGGAGCGTGCCCTGTCGGGTCAGGCGGCGCGGTTGGCGTCGTTCGTGCGTGGTCGTGGTCTGTTGCCGGTGGATGTGTCGTGGTCGTTGGTGACGACGCGTGCGGCGTTGGAGCACCGTGCGGTGGTGTGGGGCTCGGACG
>NZ_JCADBQ010000034.1:0-5354 GCF_059359355.1 Micromonospora sp. ZG13 | reverse complement strand
TTGTCCGGCGGTGTCCTACTCTCCCACACCCTCCCGAGTGCAGTACCATCGGCGCTGGAGGGCTTAGCTTCCGGGTTCGGAATGTAACCGGGCGTTTCCCCTCCGCCATGACCGCCGTAACTCTATCGACATATCAAACAACACCACCACGTGGTCTGTTGTTCGTTTATCGAGAGTTGCACAGTGGACGCGTAGCAGCTTAGTAGTCAAGTCCTCGGCCTATTAGTACCGGTCAACTGAACCCGTTACCGGGCTTACATTTCCGGCCTATCAACCCAGTCGTCTAGCTGGGGGCCTTACCCCACAAAGTGGGTGGGATACCTCATCTTGAAGCGAGCTTCCCGCTTAGATGCTTTCAGCGGTTATCCCTTCCGAACGTAGCTAACCAGCCGTGCCCCTGGCGGGACAACTGGCACACCAGAGGTTCGTCCGTCCCGGTCCTCTCGTACTAGGGACAGCCCTTCTCAAGTATCCTACGCGCACGGCGGATAGGGACCGAACTGTCTCACGACGTTCTAAACCCAGCTCGCGTACCGCTTTAATGGGCGAACAGCCCAACCCTTGGGACCTGCTACAGCCCCAGGATGCGACGAGCCGACATCGAGGTGCCAAACCATCCCGTCGATATGGACTCTTGGGGAAGATCAGCCTGTTATCCCCGGGGTACCTTTTATCCGTTGAGCGACACCGCTTCCACTCGCAAGTGCCGGATCACTAGTCCCGACTTTCGTCCCTGCTCGACCTGTCAGTCTCACAGTCAAGCTCCCTTGTGTACTTGCACTCAACACCTGATTGCCAACCAGGCTGAGGGAACCTTTGGGCGCCTCCGTTACCCTTTAGGAGGCAACCGCCCCAGTTAAACTACCCACCAGACACTGTCCCTGAACCGGATAACGGTCCGAAGTTAGATACCCAAATCAACCAGAGTGGTATTTCAAGATTGCCTCCACCCATACTGGCGTATGGACTTCACCGGCTCCCACCTATCCTACACAAGCTAACTCAGATACCAATGTCAAGCTATAGTAAAGGTCCCGGGGTCTTTCCGTCCTGCCGCGCGTAACGAGCATCTTTACTCGTAATGCAATTTCGCCGGGCCTGTGGTTGAGACAGTGGGGAAGTCGTTACGCCATTCGTGCAGGTCGGAACTTACCCGACAAGGAATTTCGCTACCTTAGGATGGTTATAGTTACCACCGCCGTTTACTGGCGCTTAAGTTCTCCGCTTCGCCCCGAAGAGCTAACAGGTCCCCTTAACGTTCCAGCACCGGGCAGGCGTCAGTCCATATACATCGAATTACTTCTTCGCATGGACCTGTGTTTTTAGTAAACAGTCGCTTCCCCCTGCTCTCTGCGGCCATACAACGCTCCACCCGCGCGGGGCTTCACGTCTCCGGCCCCCCTTCTCCCTAAGTTACGGGGGCAATTTGCCGAGTTCCTTAACCACAGTTCGCCCGATCGCCTCGGTATTCTCTACCTGACCACCTGTGTCGGTTTGGGGTACGGGCCGCTAAGAACTCGCTAGAGGCTTTTCTCGGCAGCATAGGATCACTGACTTCACCTGAATCGGCTCGGCATCACGTCTCAGCCTCCATGTGTTGCGGATTTGCCTACAACACGGCCTACACGCTTACCCCGGCACAACCACCGGCCGGGCTCAGCTACCTTCCTGCGTCACCCCATCGCTTGACTACTACCCGCCAGGTTCCCACGCTCCCCCAGTTTGGTCCGAAGACCGCCCCAAGTTCGGGTGGTTAGCACAACGAGGTTCATCAGGGACGCTCTTTCGCGGGTACGGGAATATCAACCCGTTGTCCATCGACTACGCCTCTCGGCCTCGCCTTAGGTCCCGACTCACCCAGGGCGGATTAGCCTGGCCCTGGAACCCTTGGTCATCCGGCGGAAGGGTTTCTCACCCTTCTTTCGCTACTCATGCCTGCATTCTCACTCGTGCCGCGTCCACAACTGGGTCACCCCGCTGCTTCACCCCCGGCACGACGCTCCCCTACCCATCCACACACCTGCACAACACATCAAGGCGTTGCGTGGTTAAAATGTGAATGCCACAGCTTCGGCGGTGTGCTTGAGCCCCGCTACATTGTCGGCGCGGAACCACTTGACCAGTGAGCTATTACGCACTCTTTAAAGGGTGGCTGCTTCTAAGCCAACCTCCTGGTTGTCTATGCGACCCCACATCCTTTTCCACTTAGCACACGCTTAGGGGCCTTAGCTGGTGATCTGGGCTGTTTCCCTCTCGACTACGAAGCTTATCCCCCGCAGTCTCACTGCCGCGCTCTCACTTACCGGCATTCGGAGTTTGGCTGATTTCGGTAAGCTTGTGGGCCCCCTAGACCATCCAGTGCTCTACCTCCGGCAAGAAACACGCGACGCTGCACCTAAATGCATTTCGGGGAGAACCAGCTATCACGGAGTTTGATTGGCCTTTCACCCCTAACCACAGGTCATCCCCCAACTTTTCAACGTTGGTGGGTTCGGCCCTCCACGCGGTCTTACCCGCGCTTCAGCCTGCCCATGGCTAGATCACTCCGCTTCGGGTCTAGGACACGCGACTGAATCGCCCTATTCAGACTCGCTTTCGCTACGGCTCCCCCACACGGGTTAACCTCGCCACATGCCACTAACTCGCAGGCTCATTCTTCAAAAGGCACGCCGTCACCCCGCAAGGCTCCGACGGATTGTAGGCGAACGGTTTCAGGTACTATTTCACTCCCCTCCCGGGGTACTTTTCACCATTCCCTCACGGTACTCGTCCGCTATCGGTCACCAGGAAGTATTTAGGCTTACCAGGTGGTCCTGGCAGATTCACGGCAGATTTCAGGGGTCCGCCGCTACTCGGGAACACCCACAGAAGGTCAGCAACTTTCACCTACCGGACTCTCACCGTCTACGGTCAGCCATTCCAGACTGTTCGACTAGCCACTGACTTTGTAACTTCTCGAACGAGTGTCAGCTCGCTCAGCAGGGTCCCACAACCCCGACCACGCAACCCCTGACAGGTATCACACGCAGCCGGTTTAGCCTCAATCCGCTTTCGCTCGCCACTACTCACGGAATCACTAAATTGTTTTCTCTTCCTACGGGTACTGAGATGTTTCACTTCCCCGCGTTCCCCCCATACACCCTATGTGTTCAGGTGTAGGTGACTGGACATGACTCCAGCCAGGTTTCCCCATTCGGACACCCTGGGATCACAGCTTGGTTGACAGCTCCCCCAGGCCTATCGCGGCCTCCCACGTCCTTCATCGGCTCCTGGTGCCAAGGCATTCACCGTTCGCCCTTGACAACTTGACCACAAAGATGCTCGCGTCCACTGTGCAATTCTCAACAAACGACCAACCCACAACCCGAACAGTGCGACACCAAACCCGACAACCGCCGGCGGTATGCCACACCAGGCCATGCCTGGCAACCAGCTCCACCCACAGGCGAAGCGATGGCTCCGAAAAAACAACCCAACGGTTGTTCCTTCAGGACCCAACAGGGTGCTATCCATCTCCTCCCAGCCGCATCAGGACTCCCCTCCACACCACCCCGAAAGATGGCCGTACTAGAAGAACCCGACCGTTGCCAGGAGAAAACTCGCCAGTGTCTCCGCCATTGAGCACCCCGACCCGACATTCGCGGACCGCGGGCTCCTTACCGACTTTCGTCGGAAGGTGCTCCTTAGAAAGGAGGTGATCCAGCCGCACCTTCCGGTACGGCTACCTTGTTACGACTTCGTCCCAATCGCCAGCCCCACCTTCGACGGCTCCCTCCACAAGGGTTGGGCCACCGGCTTCGGGTGTTGCCGACTTTCGTGACGTGACGGGCGGTGTGTACAAGGCCCGGGAACGTATTCACCGCAGCGTTGCTGATCTGCGATTACTAGCGACTCCGACTTCACGGGGTCGAGTTGCAGACCCCGATCCGAACTGAGACCGGCTTTTTGGGATTCGCTCCACCTCACGGTATCGCAGCCCATTGTACCGGCCATTGTAGCATGCGTGAAGCCCTGGACATAAGGGGCATGATGACTTGACGTCATCCCCACCTTCCTCCGAGTTGACCCCGGCAGTCTTCGATGAGTCCCCGCCATAACGCGCTGGCAACATCGAACGAGGGTTGCGCTCGTTGCGGGACTTAACCCAACATCTCACGACACGAGCTGACGACAGCCATGCACCACCTGTGACCGCCCCCGAAGGACCCCACATCTCTGCAGGTTTTGCGGCCATGTCAAACCCAGGTAAGGTTCTTCGCGTTGCATCGAATTAATCCGCATGCTCCGCCGCTTGTGCGGGCCCCCGTCAATTCCTTTGAGTTTTAGCCTTGCGGCCGTACTCCCCAGGCGGGGCGCTTAATGCGTTAGCTGCGGCACAGGGAACCGGAGAGGCCCCCCACACCTAGCGCCCAACGTTTACAGCGTGGACTACCAGGGTATCTAATCCTGTTCGCTCCCCACGCTTTCGCTCCTCAGCGTCAGTATCGGCCCAGAGACCCGCCTTCGCCACCGGTGTTCCTCCTGATATCTGCGCATTTCACCGCTACACCAGGAATTCCAGTCTCCCCTACCGAACTCTAGCCTGCCCGTATCGACTGCAGGCCCGCAGTTGAGCTGCGGGTTTTCACAGTCGACGCGACAAGCCGCCTACGAGCTCTTTACGCCCAATAAATCCGGACAACGCTCGCGCCCTACGTCTTACCGCGGCTGCTGGCACGTAGTTGGCCGGCGCTTCTTCTGCAGGTACCGTCACTTACGCTTCGTCCCTGCTGAAAGAGGTTTACAACCCGAAGGCCGTCATCCCTCACGCGGCGTCGCTGCATCAGGCTTCCGCCCATTGTGCAATATTCCCCACTGCTGCCTCCCGTAGGAGTCTGGGCCGTGTCTCAGTCCCAGTGTGGCCGGTCGCCCTCTCAGGCCGGCTACCCGTCGTCGCCTTGGTAGGCCATCACCCCACCAACAAGCTGATAGGCCGCGAGCCCATCCCAGGCCGAAAAACTTTCCACCACCAACCATGCGGTCAGAGGTCCTATTCGGTATTAGCCCCGGTTTCCCGGGGTTATCCCAAAGCCTAGGGCAGGTTGCTCACGTGTTACTCACCCGTTCGCCGCTCGAGTACCCCGAAGGGCCTTTCCGCTCGACTTGCATGTGTTAAGCACGCCGCCAGCGTTCGTCCTGAGCCAGGATCAAACTCTCCAACAAAAACTTGTTGAAAAACTGTCCCGACAACAAAAAGTGTTGCCAAAGGAATCCAAGACCAGCCAAACCGAAGCCTGACCAGTCCAGGGGTATAAATCATTTTGGCACTGGCTTATCAAGCACCCTGTTGAGTTCTCAAAGAACAACCACACACC
>NZ_JCADBQ010000033.1:0-7349 GCF_059359355.1 Micromonospora sp. ZG13 | reverse complement strand
CCCGCCAGACGCTCCGCCGTCAACCCCTCCACCACACCGTCGTCCAGCACACCGGCCGTGTGCACCACACCCGCCAGGCGGCCCTCGGCAACGACCTCGCCGACCAACCCGAACACCTGGTCCCGGTCCGTCACGTCGCACGCGACCACCCGCACCGACGCACCCAACGCCGACAACCGCTCCGACAGCTCACCCGCACCCGCGGCCTCCGGGCCACGCCGCGACACCAGCACCAGCGACCGCACGCCGTGCACCGACACCAGGTGCTCCGCCACCAACGCACCCAGCGCGCCCGTACCACCGGTCACCAGCACAGCACCGTCACCCACGACCGGCGCCTCCACCGACGACGGGGCGACCGCGCGCACCAGACGCGGCACGAACACCTCACCCGAGCGCACCGCGACCTGACCACCGTGAGTCGACGGCTCATCGGCCACCGCCGCCAGGACGGCGATCGTCCCGGCATCCACGTCGCCGTCCACGTCCGCCAGGACGATCCGGCCCGGATGCTCCGACTGCGCCGAGCGCAGCAGACCCCACACCGCCGCGCCCGCCAGGTCGGTCACCCGGTCGTCGGCACCGACCGAGACCGCGCCCCGGGTCACCACCACGAGCCGCGAATCCGCCAGCGCGTCCGCCGCCAGCCAGGACTGGACGACTGCCAGCACGTGCGAGGTCGCCGCGCGTACCGCGTCGGGGACGGCGGTCTCCGGCGCGTCGAGCGGCAGCAGCAGCCCCTTCGGCGCGACCGCCCGGCCGGCGTCGACCCCCGCGACGAGCGCCTCGACGTCGCCGTACGCCGGCAGGTCGGCGGTGGCCGGCGCGCCCAGCAGCGCCCACCCGGAGACGTCCCCGGCCGGGGTGACCTCCTGGGCCTGCCAGGTGAGTTCGAACAGCGAGCGGGCCGCCGCACCCGCCGCCGCCACGCCGGTCAGCTCGCGCAGGACCAGGGAGTCCACCGACACCACGGCCGCACCCGACTCGTCACACGCGACCAGCCGCACCGCAGAACCCGTACGCGACAGCCGCACCCGCAACACCCGCGCACCCGAGGCGTACACCTGCACACCCTCGAACGCGAACGGCACCCGCGGCCCACCCGGGCCCTCCGCACCGGCCAACAACCCGATCGGATGCAGGGCGGCGTCCAGCAGCGCGGGGTGCACGCCGAAGCGCGCCGCCTCCGTCGCCGCCTCGTCCGGCAGGGACACCTCGGCGTACACGTCCTCGTCGGCGGTCCACACGCGGCGCAGCCCCTGGAACACCGGCCCGTACGTCAGGCCGTGTTCGGCCAGCGTCGGGTACCAGCCCGTGACGTCCACCTCGGACGCCCCAGCCGGCGGCCACTCCCCCACGCCCGGCTCGTCGGCCGACGCCGGCTCCAGCACGCCCTCGGCGTGCTGGACCCACTCGGCCTCCGGATCGCCCTCGGACTGCGAGTGCACCGCCACGACGCGGGTGCCGGCCTCGTCGGCCGCACTCACACGCACCTGCACCCGCACCGCACCCGCCGACGGCAGGACCAGCGGCGCGGCGACGGTCAACTCCCGCACCCGCGACGCACCCACCTCGTCGCCCGCCCGCACGGCCAACTCGACCAGGGCGGCACCGGGCACGATGACCGCGCCGGAGACGACGTGGTCGGCGAGCCACGCGTGGGTGGTGAGCGACAGTCGGCCGGTCAGCACGACCATGTCGGCGCCCGCGACGGTGACCGCCGCGCCGAGCAGCGGGTGCCCGGCCACGCCGAGGCCCGCGCCGGAGAGGTCGGCGGTTCGTGCCTGGCCCGCGCCGAGCCAGTACCGCTGGTGCTGGAAGGCGTACGTCGGCAGGTCGACCCGGGTGGCGCCGGTGTCGGTGAACCACTGCGTCCAGGTCACCGGCACGCCGTGGACGTGCAGCTCGGCGAGGGCGTGCAGCAGCGCCTGCGGGGCGGGACGGTCCCTGCGCTGGACGGCCACCGCGAGCGCGTCGTCGGCGAGCAGGTCGGCGTTCATCGCGGTCAGGACGCTCTGCGGCCCGATCTCCAGGAACGTGTCGACGCCCGCCTCACGGAGGGCGGTGATCCCGTCGGCGTAACGGACGGCCTCGCGCACGTGCCGCACCCAGTACTCGGCCGTGCGGATCTCGTCGGCATCGGCCAGCGCACCCGTCACGTTCGACACGACCGGCAGCAACGGCGCCGAGAACGTCAACCCGGACAGGACCGCACGGAACTCGGCCAGCATCGGCTCCATCAACGGACTGTGGAACGCGTGACTCACCGTCAACCGACGCGTCCGCACATTCCGGTCCCGCCAGACCCGCTCCACCTCGTCCAAGGCCTCGACGGCACCCGACACCACCACGGCAGCCGGCCCGTTGACCGCCGCGATACCCACCCGGTCGGTCAACCCGGCGAGAGACTCCGCCACCTCCGCCTCGGCGGCGGCCACCGCCAGCATGCCGCCACCGGCCGGGAGCGCCTGCATCAGCCGGCCCCGCGCGGCGACCAGCGCACACGCATCCGCCAGCGACAGCACCCCGGCGACGTGCGCGGCCGTGACCTCGCCGATCGAGTGACCGGCCAGCATGTCCGGCACGACCCCGAACGACTCCACCAGCCGGAACAGCGCCACCTCGACCGCGAACAACCCGGCCTGGGTGAAGACGGTCTGGTCCAGCAGCTCCGCCTCGGCCGTGCCCGCCTCCGCGAACAGCACCTCCCGCAGCGGACGCGGCAGCAGCGGATCGAGCTGCGCACACACCTCGTCGAGCGCGGCGGCGAACACCGGGAACCCGGCGTACAACTCCCGACCCATGCCCGCACGCTGCGCACCCTGACCCGAGAACAGCACGGCCAGTTGCGTACGCGTCGTGCCGGTGCCGCTGACCACGGCGGCGGCCGGCTCGCCGGCGGCGAGGGCACGCAGCCCGGCCAGCAGTTCGTCCCGGCCCGTCGCGGTGACCACCGCGCGGTGCTCCAGCACGGCCCGGCTGACGGTCGACGACCAGCCGACGTCGACGGGGCGCAGCGCCTCGTCGCCGGCGATCCAGCGGGCCCAGCGGTCCGCCTGCGCCGCGACGGCGGTCTCGGACCGGGCCGACAGCAGTACGGGGGTCGGCAGCGACCCGGCGGCGGGTTCGTCGGCGCGCGTCGGCGCGCCCTCGCCCCGGGCCGGTCCCGCCTCGGCGGGCGGCTGCTCGATGATCACGTGAGCGTTGGTGCCGCTGACTCCGAACGACGAGACCGCCGCCCGCCGGGGCCGGCCCGCCGTGGGCCAGTCGCGCGCCTCGGTGAGCAGGGTGACCGCCCCGGCGCTCCACTCGATGTGCGGGGACGGCTCGTCGACGTGCAGCGTTGAGGGCAGCAGTCCGTTGCGCATCGCCATGATCATCTTGATGATGCCGGCCACCCCGGCGGCGGCCTGGGTGTGGCCGATGTTCGACTTGATCGAGCCCAGCCACAGCGGCCGGTCCTGCGGACGCTCCTGCCCGTACGTGGCCAGCAGAGCCTGCGCCTCGATCGGATCACCCAACGTCGTGCCGGTCCCGTGCGCCTCGACCGCGTCCACGTCGGCCGGCGTCAGGCGGGCGTTCGCCAGGGCCTGGCGGATCACCCGCTGCTGCGACGGACCGTTCGGGGCGGTCAGCCCGTTCGACGCGCCGTCCTGGTTCACGGCGGTACCGCGCACGATCGCGTGGATCCGCCGGCCCTCGCGCTGGGCGTCGGAGAGGCGCTGCACGAGCAGCACCCCGACGCCCTCGGACCAGCCCGTGCCGTCGGCCGACGCGGCGAACGACTTGCACCGGCCGTCCTGCGACAGACCACGCTGCCGCGAGAACTCGATGAACGTCCCCGGCGTCGCCATCACCGTCACACCACCGGCCAACGCCAGATCACACTCACCGGACCGCAGCGCCTGCACCGCCAGGTGCAGCGCCACCAGCGACGACGAACACGCCGTGTCCACCGTGACCGCCGGGCCCTCCAGCCCGAACGTGTACGCCACCCGACCCGACAGCACGCTGCCGGAGGTGCCGGTACCGAGGTAACCGCCCACGCCCTCGGGCAGGTCCTGCACACCCGAGGCGTAGTCGTGGTACATGAGCCCGGCGAAGACGCCGGTCCGGCTGCCGCGCAGCCGCGACGGGTCGAGGCCGGCGGACTCGAACGTCTCCCACGAGGCCTCCAGCAGCAGGCGCTGCTGCGGGTCCATCGCGATCGCCTCGCGGGGCGAGATGCCGAAGAAGTCCGGGTCGAAGTCGGCGGCCCCGTACAGGAAGCCACCGTGGCGGGTGTACGACGTCCCGGGATTGTCCGGGTCGGGGTGGAAGAGCCGGTCGAGGTCCCAGCCCCGGTCGGTGGGGAACTCGCCGATGCCGTCGGTGCCGGCGGCGACCAGGTCCCACAGTTGCTGCGGGCTCGTCACGCCACCCGGGTAGCGGCAGGCCATGCCCACGATGGCGATCGGCTCGTCGACGGTGGTCGCCCGCACGGCCTGCTGCTGGTCGGCGACCTGGCCGGACAGCTGCTCGTACAGGTGCTCCGACAGGGCGCCGGGGGTCGGGTAGTCGAAGACGAGCGTCGACGTGAGCCGCAGCCCGGTCGCGCCGTTGATCCGGTTGCGCAGCTCGACGGCGGTCAGCGAGTCGAAGCCCAGCTCCCGGAACGCCCGGTCCGCCGGCACCGCCTCGGCGCCGCCGTGGCCGAGGACCTGCGCGATCATCCCGCGAACCAGCAGGGCCACCTGGGTGCGCGCCTCCTGCGGGTCGAGTCCGGCCAGCCGGTCGGCCCACGCTCCGGTGCCGGAGCGGCGGCGCTTCGCGGCCGGCCCCACCAGGGCCCGCAGCATCACCGGCACCCGGCCCGCGGCGGTCTGCGCCCGCATGGCGGGCAGGTCGACCACGGCCGGCACCAGGGCCGCGCCGCCGTGGGTCAGGGCGGCGTCCCACAGCCCGAGCCCGACGGGGGCGGTCATCGGGACCAGACCGGCCCGGGTCACCCGGGCCCGGTCGGCGTCGTTGATCGACGCCGCCATGCCGTCGGTGTCCCACATGCCCCAGGCGAGGCTGACGGCGGGCAGCCCGCGCTGCGCCCGCAGCAGGGCGAGGGCGTCCAGGAAGGCGTTGCCGGCCGCGTAGGCGGCCTGGCCGGGAGAGCCGAGCACCCCGGCGACGGAGGAGAAGAGCACGAAGAGGTCGAGGTCCAGCTCGGCGGTCGCCTCGTGCAGCCACCAGCCCGCCGTGACCTTCGGGGCCAGCACGTCCGCCAACCGGTCGGCCGTGATCCCGCTGACCACGCCGTCGTCGAGGACGCCGGCGGTGTGGACCACCCCGGCCAGGCGGTCCTCGGCGGTGATCGCCCGGACCAGCTCGCCGACGCGCTCGCGGTCGGTCACGTCCGTGGCGACCACCCGGGCGGTCGCGCCCAGCGCGGCCAGCCGCTGCACCAGTTCGTCGGCGCCGGGGGCCGCCGGGCCCTGCCGGGACGCCAGCACCAGCGAGCGCACGCCGTACGCGGTGACGAGGTGTTCGGACACCAGGGCGCCGAGCGAGCCGGTGCCGCCGGTGACGAGGACGGTCCCCCGGCCCAGGGTCGCCGGGGTGCGGGCGTCGCCGGTGGCACGCACCAGCCGCGGCACGTATGCCGCGCCCGCCCGCACCGCGAGCTGCCCGCCGAGGGCGGGGTCGTCGGCGGCGGCGGCGAGCAGGGCGAGCAGGTCGGCGTCCAGGTCGGCGTCCGGTTCGAGGTCGGCCAGCACGATCCGGCCGGGGTGTTCCGACTGGGCCGAACGCAGCAGGCCCCAGACCGCCGCCCCCGCCAGGTCGGTGACGCGGTCGTCCGCGCCGGTGGCCACCGCGCCGCGCGTCACCACGACCAGCCGCGCGTCGGCGAGGGGGTCGGCGGCCAGCCACGCCTGCACCGTGCCGAGGACGTCCGCCGTGACCGAGCGCACCCCGTCGGGCACGTCCGACCCGGAGGCGGCCGAGGTGACGGGCAGCAGCAGCGCCGCCGGGGCGGTTGCGTCCGTCACCGCCGTGGTCACGGCCGCGACGTCGGCGTACGCCGGAAGCTGCGGGGCGCCGTCGAGCGGGCGGTCGCCGAGCACGACCCAGCCGTACGCGCCGTCGGGCGCGGTGATCTGCTCGGGCTGCCAGGAGACCTCGAACAGGGACCGGTACGCCTCGTCCGGGGCGGCCGCCAGGCCGGTCATCTCGCGCAGCGTCAGCGAGTCCACCGACACCACCGGCACACCGGTCTCGTCGACGGCGACCAGCCGCACGGAGTTACCGGTGGCGGTGAGGCGGACCCGGAGCGTCCGGGCCCCGACTGCGTGGACCTGCACCCCCTCGAACGCGAACGGCACCCGGGGGCCGCCCGACTCGTCGGCGGGCAGCAGCCCGACGGGGTGCAGGGCGGCGTCCAGCAGCGCCGGGTGCACCCCGAAGCCCGCCGGGTCGCCGATGACCTCGTCGGGGAGGGCGACCTCGGCGAACACCTCGCCGTCGGCGGCCCACGCCCGTCGCAGGCCCCGGAAGACCGGCCCGTACGAGAGTCCGTGCTCGGCGACCGTCGCGTACCAGCCGGTGACGTCCACCTCGGACGCTCCCGGCGGCGGCCAGGCGCCCAGCGTGGGCTCGTCGACCGTGGGGGTGCCGACAAGGCCGTCGGCGTGCCGGGTCCAGCCCGACTCCGGGTCGTCCTCGGGCTGGGAGTGCACGGTCACCGAGCGGCTGCCGGTCCCGTCGACGGGACCGACGCGGACCTGGACCCGTACCCCACCGCCGGTGGCGGGCAGCACGAGCGGAGCGAGCACGGTCAGCTCACGCACGCGGGACGCGCCGACCTCGTCGCCCGCCCGGACGACGAGGTCCACCAGCGCGGTGCCCGGCACGACCACGGTGCCGGAGACGACGTGGTCGGCGAGCCACGGGTGGGTCGACACCGACAGTCGGCCCGTCAGCACGACCATGTCCTCGCCGGCGACCGACACCGCCGCGCCGAGCAGCGGGTGCCGCGCCACGCCGAGGCCCGCCCCGGAGACGTCGGCCGACTGGCCGGCCGGCGGGAGCCAGTACCGCTCCCGGTGGAAGGCGTACGTGGGCAGGTCGACCCGCCGCGCTCCGCTGTCGGCGAACCACTGCCGCCAGGTCACGGGCACGCCGTGGACGTGCAGCTCGGCGAGGGCGTGCAGCAGCGCGTGCGCCTCCGGCCGGTCCCGGCGCTGCACGGCCACGGCCAGCACGGCGCCGTCGGGCAGCACGTCGGCCGCCATCGCGGTCAGGACGCTCTGCGGCCCGATCTCCAGGAACGTGTCCACCCCGGCGGCCCTCAGGGCGGTCACCCCGTCGGCGTACCGGAC
>NZ_JCADBQ010000032.1:0-10527 GCF_059359355.1 Micromonospora sp. ZG13 | reverse complement strand
TTGTGGGAGTTGTTGGCGTCGTGGGGTGTGCGGGCGGATTTCCTGGCGGGTCATTCGATTGGTGAGGTGACGGCCGCGTACGTGGCGGGGATGTTGTCGCTGCCGGATGCGTGCACCCTGGTGGCGGCGCGGGGTCGGTTGATGCAGGCGTTGCCGGCTGGTGGGGTGATGGCGGCGGTCGGCGCCTCCGAGGGCGATGTGCGCGGGGTTATCGATGCTGCGGGTGCCGGGGTGGACGTCGCGGCGGTGAACGGTCCGGCGTCGGTGGTGGTGTCGGGTGCCGCCGATGAGGTTGCGGTGGTGGTGGGGACTTCTCGCGAGCGGGGCTGGCGGGTCAAGGAGTTGTCGGTCAGTCACGCGTTCCACTCGCGGTTGATGGAGCCGATGCTCGACGAGTTCGCGTCGGTGGTGGCGGGGCTGGACTGGCAGTCGCCGCGGGTGCCGATCGTGTCGAACGTGACGGGTGCGGTGGCGGACGCGGGGGAGATCACCGATCCCGCCTACTGGGTGCGGCACGTGCGGCAGCCCGTGCGCTTCGCCGACGCCGTACGCACCCTGCACCAGCAGGACGTGACGCACTTCCTGGAGGTCGGCCCCGACGCCGTGCTCACCGCGATGGCGCAGGACTGCGTCGAGGAGACCGGCGACGTCCGGTTCACCGCCACGCTGCGCGCCGGCCACCCCGAGGCCGACACGCTGCGCACCGCCCTCGCCGAGCGGTACGTCACCGGCGGCCACGTCGACTGGGCCGGGTACCTCACCGCTGCCGGGGCGCGGCCCCGCACCGTCGCCCTGCCCACGTACGCCTTCGACCACCAGCGCTACTGGCTGAACGCCACCACCGGCGACGCGGGCGCGCCCGGGCTGGGCGTCCGCCCCGTCGACCACGCGCTGCTCGGCGCCGCCGTACGCGTGGCCGACGACGACGTACGGGTCTTCGGCACCGAACTCTCCGTGCGTACGCACCCGTGGCTCGCCGAGCACGTCGTCTGGGACTCGGTCGTGGTGCCCGGCGCCGCCCTGGTCGAGATGGTCCTGCACGCGGGCGCGCAGGTCGGCTGCGACACCCTCGACGAGCTGACCCTCCAGGCGCCACTCGCGCTCGCCGAGCAGGGCGCCCGTGCGGTGCAGGTGAAGCTGGGCACGGCGGACGAGGAGGGTCGCCGGCCCGTCACCATCCACTCCCGGGCCGCCGCCGACCCGGACGCCGAGTGGGACCGCCACGCGGTGGGCGTCCTCTCACCCGCCGTACCGCAGCCCGACGGGTCCGACCCGTCGCCATGGCCGCCCACCGCCGCCGCCGTCGTCGCGGTCGACGGGATCTACACCGAGCTGTCCCGCCTGGGCGTCGAGTACGGCCCGCTCTTCCGTGGCCTGCGCGCCGTCTGGCGTACCGACGACGAGGTGTGCGCCGAGGTGGCGGTGCCCGACGGCGCCGAGGTCACCGGCTTCGGCATCCACCCCGCGCTGCTGGACGCGGCCCTGCACGTCGTCGGCCTGCTCGACGAGGGCGGGGATGCCTCCGGCGTACGCCTGCCCTTCGCCTGGACCGGCGTCACCCTCGCGGCCGTCGGCGCGACGGCACTGCGGGTCCGCGCCCGGCGCAGCGGCGGCGGCGTCACCCTGACCCTGACCGACCCGGCCGGCACCCCCGTCGCCCGCATCGCCTCCCTGGTCTCCCGCCCCGTGACCGCCGACCAGGTACGCGGCGCCGGCGCGGCCGTCGACTCGCTGTACGACGTCGTCTGGCAGAGCGTGCCGCCGGGCGCCCCGGCGACCGGCCGCGCGGTGCTCCTCGGCGACGCCCCGTCCGACCTGTCCGGACTCCCCAGCTACGGGCTCACCGCGCTGGCCGAGGCGGTCGACGTCGGCCTGCTCGACGAGGAACTGGTGCTGCTCGCCGCGTACGCCGACGAGGAGCGCGCCCCGGTCCCCGCCGCGACCCGCGCCCGCCTCGCCGCCGTGCTCGCCGCCGTGCAGGGTTGGCTCGCCGACGACCGGCTGGCGCAGCGGCGGCTGGTCGTGCTGACCCGCGGGGCCGTGCCCGCCGGCGACACCGGCCGCGCGGTCGACCTGCCCGGCGCGGCGGTCTGGGGCCTGCTGCGCTCGGCCCAGGCCGAGCACCCCGACCGTCTCGTGCTCGTGGATCTCGACGGGGCGGGGCGACCGCAGGCCGGCACGGTGGACCTGGTGGCCCGGGCGGTCGCCACCGGCGAACCCCAGCTCGCGGTCCGCGCCGACGGGGTGCTGGCGCCCCGGCTCACGCCCGCCGCCCTCGACGCGGCGCTGGGCGCCGACCTCGACCCCGACGGGACGGTCCTGGTCACCGGGGCCACGGGTGCCCTCGGCGGCCTGCTGGCCCGGCACCTGGTCACCGCGCACAAGGTGCGCCACCTGCTGCTGGTCAGCCGGCGCGGCGCGGACGCCCCCGGCGCGGCGGAGCTGCTGACCGAGCTGACCGCGCTGGGCGCGCACGCCCGGCTGGTGGCCGGCGACGTGGCGGACCGGGACCGCCTCGCCGCACTGCTGGCCGACGTTCCCGCCGAGCACCCGCTCACCGGCGTGGTCCACGCCGCCGGCGTCCTCGACGACGCGGTGATCTCGGCGCTGACCCCGGAGCGGATGTCCGCCGTGCTGTCCGCCAAGGCCGACGCGGCCTGGCACCTGCACGAGCTGACCCGTGGACGGAACCTGTCGACGTTCGTCCTCTTCTCGTCGGTCGCCGGCGTGCTCGGCGGACCCGGGCAGGGCAACTACGCCGCCGCGAACGCGTTCCTCGACGGCCTCGCCCACCACCGGCACGCAGCGGGCCTCCCCGCCACCTCCCTGGCCTGGGGCCTCTGGGCCGCCGACAGCGGGATGACCGGCAACCTCGACGTCGCCCAGCGGCAACGGATGAGCCGCAACGGCCTCAGCCCGCTCGACACCGACCAGGCCCTGCGCCTCTTCGACGCCAGCCTGCGCGGCGGACGCCCCCACCTGGTGCCGGCGGTGCTCGACCCCGCCGCGCTGCGCCGGCAGGCCGACGCCGGCCAACTCCCGGCGCCGCTGCGCGGCCTCGTCCGGGCCCGGCGGCGCGTCCTCGGCGGCGGCGACGGCGGGCCGTCCTTCGCGCAACGCCTCGCGGCCACGCCCGAGGCCGAGCGCGGCCGGCTGGTGGAGGACCTGGTCAAGGCGCAGGTCATCGAGGTGCTGGGCTACCCGCCGGCCACCGTCGTGCCGTCCGGGCAGACGTTCACCGGGCTCGGCTTCGACTCGCTGACCGCCGTGGAACTGCGCAACCGGCTGACCACCCTCACCGGGATCCGGCTGCCGGCGAGCCTCATCTTCGACTGCCCCACGCCCGCCGCCCTCGCCGACTTCCTGCTGGTCGACGCCGCCCCGCCGGCACCCGAAGCGGGCCTGCTGGCCGAGCTGGACCGGCTGGAGGCCGCGTTCGCCGCGACCGGGCCGGAGGAACTGGAACGACTGGCCGGCGACGACGAGACGCGGACGGCCGTGGCGGTCCGCCTCCGGGCGCTGGTCACCAGGTGGAGCGACGCCACCGACCGGCCGGCCGACGTCAGCCAGGCCCTCGACGAGGCCTCGGACGACGAGCTGTTCGACTTCATCGACCAGAAGTTCGGCCGATCCTGACCACGAGTCCGCCGCTTGCCCCTTAGCGACAGGTGATCAACCCGATGGCGAACGAAGCCAAGCTCCGCGAGTACCTCAAGCGCGTCACCGCTGACCTGCACGAGACCAGCGAACGCCTGAGGGCCGTCGACGAGCAGAACCACGAGCCGATCGCGATCGTGGGGATGGGCTGCCGCTACCCGGGCGGGGTGCGGACCCCCGAGGCGCTGTGGCGACTGGTCGAGTCCGGCGTCGACGCCGTCACGCCGTTCCCCGCGGACCGGGGCTGGGACGTGGAGAACCTCTACGACCCCGACCCGGACGCGCACGGCAAGTCGTACACCCGCGAGGGTGGCTTCCTGCACGACGCCGGCGAGTTCGACGGCGGGTTCTTCGGCATCTCGCCCCGCGAGGCGCTGGCCATGGACCCGCAGCAGCGCCTGCTGCTGGAGGTCGCCTGGGAGACCGTCGAACGGGCCGGCATCGCCGCCGACTCGCTCAAGGGCAGCCGCACCGGCGTCTTCACCGGCGTCATGTACCACGACTACGTCTCCCGCCTCAACGGCGTGCCCGAGGAGGTCGAGGCGTTCGTCGGCACCGGCAACCACGGCAGCGTCGTCTCCGGCCGGATCGCGTACACCTTCGGATTCGAGGGCCCGGCGGTCACCGTCGACACCGCCTGCTCGTCCTCGCTGGTGGCGATGCACCTCGCCGTGCAGGCCCTGCGCTCCGGCGAGTGCACGCTCGCGCTGGCCGGCGGCGTCACCGTCATGTCCAGCCCCGACACCTTCGTCGGCTTCAGCCGCCAGCGCGGCCTGTCCCCGGACGGGCGGTGCAAGTCCTTCGCCGCCACCGCCGACGGCACCGGCTGGAGCGAGGGCGCCGGGCTGCTGCTGCTGGAACGGCTCTCCGACGCCCAGCGCAACGGCCACCGGGTGCTCGCCGTGGTGCGCGGCAGCGCCGTCAACCAGGACGGCGCCTCGAACGGCCTCACCGCGCCGCACGGCCCGTCGCAGCAGCGGGTGATCCGCCAGGCCCTCGCCAACGCCCGGCTCGCCCCGGCCGACGTGGACGCGGTGGAGGCCCACGGCACCGGCACCCGCCTCGGCGACCCCATCGAGGCGCAGGCGCTGCTCGCCACGTACGGCCGGGACCGGGCCGACGACCAGCCCCTGTGGCTCGGCTCCATCAAGTCCAACCTCGGGCACACCCAGGCCGCCGCCGGCGTCGCCGGCGTGATCAAGATGGTCATGGCGATGCGCCACGGCCTCCTGCCGCGGACCCTGCACGTCGACGAGCCGTCCCCCCACGTCGACTGGTCGGCCGGCGCGGTGAGCCTGCTCCGCGAGCCGCGCCCGTGGCCGCGCGCCACCCGGCCCATGCGGGCCGGCGTCTCCTCGTTCGGCGTCAGCGGCACCAACGCCCACGTCATCGTCGAGGCCGCCCCGCCCGCGCCGCAGCCGACCGCCGGCACCGACGCGGTCGCCGGGCCCGACCCGCTGCCGTGGGTCGTCTCCGCGCGCAGCGCCGCCGCGCTCGGCGCCCAGGCCGACCGGCTGCGCTCCTGGCTCGCCGAGCACCCCGACGCCGCGCCGGCCGCCGTGGGCCGGGCGCTGGCCACCGGGCGGTCCGTCCTGGAACACCGGGCGGTGGTGCTGGGGGCCGACCGGGACGAACTGCTCGCCGGGCTCGGCGCGCTGGCCGACGGCGTCCCGGCGGCGTCCGTGCGGCGCGGGGTCGCCAGCCCCACCCGGGTCGCCGTGCTCTGCACCGGCCAGGGCGCCCAGCGGGTCGGCATGGGCCAGGGGTTGTACGCCGCGTTCCCGGCCTTCGCCGAAGCCTTCGACGCCGCCTGCGCCGAGCTGGACAAGCACCTGGACCGGCCCGTACGCGCCGTGCTCGACGGCCCCGCCGACGTGCTCGACCGCACCGGGTACGCCCAGGCGGCGCTGTTCGCCGTCGAGGTGGCGGCCTACCGGCTCGTCGAGTCCTGGGGCGTCGTGCCGGACTTCGTGGCCGGGCACTCGGTCGGCGAGGTGGCCGCCGCGCACGTCGCCGGCGTGCTGTCGCTGCCCGACGCCGCCCGCCTGGTCGTCGCCCGTGGCACGCTGATGCAGGCGCTGCCCACCGGCGGCGCGATGGTGTCGATCCGCGCCACCGAGACGGAGGTACGCGCGCACCTGGCCACCGTCGGCGGGGCGGCCGGCGTCGGGCTGGCCGCCGTCAACGGCCCGGATTCCGTCGTCGTCTCCGGCGACGAGGACGCCGTGCAGGCGGTCGCCGAGCACTTCGCGGCCCTCGGCCGCAGCACCAGGCGGCTGCGGGTCAGCCACGCGTTCCACTCCGCCCGCATGGACCCGATGCTCGACGCGTTCGGCGACGTGCTCGGGCAGCTGACCTTCGCCGCGCCCCGGATCCCCGTGGTCTCCACCGTGACCGGCGCGGTGCTCGACCCCGACGAGGTGCGCTCCCCGGCGTACTGGCTGCGCAACGTCCGCGACACGGTCCGCTTCGACGCCGCCGTGGCGACCCTGCGTGAGCTGGGCGTCGGCGCGTACGTCGAGGTGGGTCCGGGCGGGGTGCTGTGCGCGCTCACCCAGGAGATCGTCGGCGCGGAGCAGGCGGTCTGCGCCCCGATGCTGCGCGCCGAGCACGACGAGGCGGCGACCGCCCTGGCCGCCGCGGCCACCGTCTGGGCGCGGGGCGTGCCGGTCGACTGGGCGGCCCTGTTCGACGGCCCGCCCGTGCCGGTCGACCTGCCGACGTACGCGTTCCAGCGCGAGCGCTACTGGCTGCTGCCCCTGCCACAGCCCGCCGACGTGACCGCCGCCGGACTGACCCCGACCGGCCACCCGCTGCTCGGCGCGGTGTTCCGCTCGGCCGACGGCGACGAGGTGACGCTCACCGGCCGCCTGTCCGTGGAGACCCAGCCCTGGCTGGCCGAGCACGCCGTACGCGACGTGGTGCTCTTCCCCGGAACCGGGTTCGTGGAGCTGGCGTTGCGCGCCGGCGCGGAGGTCGGCGCCGACCGGCTCGCCGAGCTGACCCTCCAGGCGCCGCTGGTGCTGCCCGAGACGGGCGGCGTCGACGTGCAGGTCGCCGCCGAGCGCACCGGCGGCGGGTCGTGGCAGCTCACGGTCCACGCCCGCCGCTCCGGCACCGACGACCTGTGGGTGCGGCACGCCACCGGTCTGCTCGCCCCGGAGCCGGGCGAGGACGGGGGCACGCTGGCGCAGTGGCCGCCGAGCGGCGCCACCGCCCTCGACGTGTCGGAGCTGACCGGGCGGGCGGCGCAGTCCGGGTTCGCGTACGGGCCGGCCTTCCAGGGGCTGCGCGCCGCCTGGCGGGTCGGCGCCGACGTGTACGCCGAGGTGGCGCTGCCCGAGCCGGCGGCCGACGAGGCCGGCGCGTACGGGCTGCACCCGGCGCTGCTCGACGCCGCCGTGCAGGCGGTCGGGCTGGGCATCGTCGACCCCGGCGAGGCCCGGCTGCCGTTCGCCTGGTCGGACGTGACGCTGTCCGCCCACGGCGCCGCCACGCTGCGGGTACGGCTGACGCCCACCGGAGCGGACACGGTGGCCATGCTGGTCGCCGACGCCGCCGGGGAGCCGGTCGCCCGGGTCGGGGCCCTGGTGTTGCGGCCCCTGCCGGCCGGGGACCTCACCTCCGGCGGGTCCCCGTGGCGTCGCTCGCTGTACCGCCTCGACTGGCCCCGGCACGCCGGCGGTGCCGGCACCACCGACGGCACGACCTGGGCGGTGCTCGGGGACCGTCCCGGGCCGCTGCCCGCCGGCCTGCCCGTCGCCCGGCACGCCGACCTCGACGCGCTGTTCGCCGCCGGGGTCCCCGACGTCGTGCTGCTTCCGGTGGCAGGCGCCGCCGCGACCGGCGCCGGCCCGGTCCACGACCTGCTCGCCGAGGTCCTCGCCGTGCTCCAGGGCTGGCTCGCCGCCGAGCGGCACACCGGCGGGTCCCGGCTGGTCGTCCTCACCGGCGGCGCCGTCGCGGTGGGCGACGACACGGACGTCACCGACCTGGCCGGCGCCGCCGTGTGGGGTCTGCTGCGCTCCGCGCAGGCCGAGCACCCCGGCCGCTTCCTGGTCGTCGACGTCGACGACCGGGAGCACTCGGCGGCCGCCCTCGCCGGCCTGCTCCGCACCGACGAGCCGCAGGCGGCGGTGCGCGACGGCGTGGTCCGCGTGCCGCGCCTGGTCGCCGCCCCGGAACCCGACGCGCCGGCGCCGTCGCTCGACCCGGAGGGCACGGTGCTGGTCACCGGCGGCACCGGAGCCCTCGGCGCGCTGACCGCCCGCCACCTAGTCACCCGGCACGGGGTCCGCCACCTGGTGCTGACCAGCCGGCGCGGGGCCGACGCCGAAGGCGCCGCCGACCTGCTCGCCGACCTCGCCGACCTGGGCGCCACCGCGACGGTCGAGGCGTGCGACGCCGCCGACCGGGCCGCCCTCGCCGCGCTGCTGGAGCGGATCGACCCGGCGCACCCGCTCACCGGCGTGGTGCACACCGCCGGCGTGCTGGCCGACCGCACCCTGACCTCGCTGACCGCCGAGTCCCTGGCCGACGTGCTGCGGCCGAAGGTGGACGCCGCCGCGCACCTGCACGAGCTGACCGCCGGCCGCGGGCTGGCCCTGTTCGTCACCTACTCGTCGGCGGCGGGCGTCACGGGCAGCCCCGGCCAGGCCAACTACGCGGCGGCCAACGCCTTCCTGGACGCGCTCGCCCACCGGCGGCGGGCCGCGGGCCTCCCCGCGCACTCCCTGGCCTGGGGTCCGTGGGTCGAGTCGGGCGGCGGCATGACCGCCGGCCTCGACCGGGCCGACACCGACCGGCTGGCCCGCGCGGGCGTCCGCCCGCTCCCCGAGGCGGACGGCCTCGCCCTTTTCGACGCCGCCCTGTCGACCGGCCTGCCCGCGACGGTGCCGATGGCGCTGGACGGGCCGGGGCTGCGCGCCCAGGCCGAGGCGGGCACCCTGCCGTCGGTCCTGCGCGGCCTGGTCCGGGCGCCCCGGCGCCGCGCCGCGCGGTCCGGCCCGGCGGAGACCGCCGCCCTGACCGAACGGCTCGCCGGGCTCGACCGCGAGGAGCGCGCCGCGGCCCTGTTGCGGCTCGTCCTCGACCAGGTCGCGGCGGTCCTGGGGTACGCCGACGCCGCCGCCGTCGAGGCCGCCCGCCCGTTCACCGAGCTGGGCTTCGACTCGCTGACCGCCGTCGAACTGCGCAACCGGCTGGGCGCGGTCACCGGCCTGCGCCTGCCCGCGACCCTGGTCTTCGACCACCCGACCCCGCTCGCCCTGGCCGACCACCTGGACGCCGAGACCGGGACCGACGCCGGCGCGCTGCCGGCCCCGGTCGCCGCCGTCGCGGCGCTCGACGAGCCGATCGCGATCGTCGGCATGAGCTGCCGCTACCCCGGCGGCGTACGCAGCCCCGAGCAGCTGTGGGACCTCCTCGTCTCCGGTGGCGACGGCATCACCGGCTTCCCGGCCGACCGTGGCTGGGACGTCGAGGACCTGTACGACCCGTCCGGCACGCGCCGGGGCAGCAGCTACGCCCGCGAGGGCGGCTTCCTGGCCGACGCCGGCGACTTCGACGCCGACCTGTTCAAGATCTCGCCGCACGAGGCCCTCGCCATGGACCCGCAGCAGCGGCTGCTGCTGGAGACCTCGTGGGAGGCGCTCGAGGACGCCCGGATCGACCCGCTCGCGCTGCGGGGCCGCCCCGTCGGCGTGTTCGCCGGCATGATGTACCACAACCACGCCGCCGGGCTGGCCGACGTGCCGGAGACCCTCGACGGCTACCTCGGCGTCGGCACGGCCAGCAGCGTGCTGTCGGGTCGGGTCGCGTACTCGTTCGGCTTCGAGGGGCCGGCGGTGACGGTGGACACCGCGTGTTCGTCGTCGCTGGTGGCGTTGCACCTGGCGGTGCAGGCGCTGCGGTCCGGGGAGTGCGACCTCGCGCTGGCCGGCGGCGTCACCGTGATGGCGACGCCCGAGACGTTCATCGACTTCTCCCGCCAGCGGGGCATGGCCCCCGACGGCCGGTGCAAGTCGTTCTCCGACGCGGCGGACGGCACCGGCTGGTCCGAGGGCGTCGGCGTGCTGCTGGTGCAGCGGCTGTCGGACGCGCGGCGCGACGGCCGCCGGGTCCTCGCGGTGGTGCGCGGCACGGCGGTGAACCAGGACGGCGCGTCGAACGGGTTGACGGCGCCGAACGGTCCGTCGCAGCAGCGGGTGATCCGGCAGGCCCTCGCGAACGCCCGGCTGGGCGTCGCCGACGTCGACGTGGTGGAGGCGCACGGCACCGGCACGACGCTGGGCGACCCGATCGAGGCGCAGGCCCTGCTGGCGACGTACGGGCAGGACCGCGACGAGCCATTCCTGTTGGGGTCGGTGAAGTCGAACATCGGTCACACGCAGGCGGCTGCCGGGGTGGCGGGCATCATCAAGATGATCTTGGCGATGCGGCACGGTGTGGTGCCGGCGACTCTGCACGTGGACGCGCCGTCGTCGCATGTGGACTGGTCGTCGGGTGCGGTGGAGCTGGTGACCGAGTCCCGGCAGTGGCCGGGCGTGGGGCGTGCGCGGCGTGCGGGTGTGTCGTCGTTCGGCATCTCCGGGACCAACGCGCACGTCATCATCGAGCAGCCGGAACCGGGTCTTGTGGCGCTGCCGGCGGGCGAGTCGGCGGTTGCGGAGTCCGTCGTGGCGTCGGGCGTGGGCGTGCCGGTGCCGTGGGTGGTGTCGGGGCGTTCGGAGCGGGGTTTGTCGGGTCAGGCTGGGCGGTTGGCGTCGTTCGTGCGGGACCGGTCCGACCTGTCGCCGGTGGATGTGTCGTGGTCGTTGGTGACGACGCGTGCGGCGTTGGAGCACCGTGCGGTGGTGTGGGGCTCGGACG
>NZ_JCADBQ010000031.1:0-10981 GCF_059359355.1 Micromonospora sp. ZG13 | reverse complement strand
ACGGCCTCGGCCTCGAACCCGGCCGCAGCCTCCAAGAACTCCAACACCGCATCCTCGAACACGACACCAAAATCCAGATCCCCGTACTCGTGAGCTGAGACGTCACCGCACCAATGGCCGTCGTCCCGGCAGTTACCCGGGGGTGGACGGGCTGGGGGCACCATGGGCGCGCGGGCGGTCCCTCCCGCCCGGCGCACCGGATGCCGACAGCGATTCCTTCCCAGCGATCACAGCGAGGACGACATGGCGAACAAGTGCCCGGTGCACGGGCATCGGAAGCTGATGGACGACGACTACTTCGCGAACCCGTACGCGGCGTACGAGCGCTACGCGACACTGCACGAGCGGGGCACCGTCCACCGGACATGCCTCGACGACCACGGTCAGGTGTGGCTGGTCACCGGCCACGCGGAGGTCTACGCGGCGCTGCGCGACAAGCGCCTGGCGCGTCCCCGCGAGTACTCCAACGGCGACTTCACCAGCGAGCGCTTCCCGGAGGGCTCGGCGACCGGCACCATCGTCACCCTCGACCCGCCGGAGCACACGCGGCTCAAGAAGATGATCAACTTCACCTTCCTGCCCCGCAACCTGGAGACCTTCCGCCCCCGCGTGCACGAGCTGGTCGCGGCCCGGCTGGACGCCATCGAGGCGGCGGGCGGGGGCGACCTCGTCGGCGACTACGCGGCCATCCTGCCGATCACGATCGTCTGCGACGTGCTCGGCATCCCCGACGAGTACCGCAAGAACCTCAAGGAGATGGCGGACCTCGCCTTCGGCAGCGACGACGAGACCAACGCCCAGGTCCGCTCGACCATGTCGAAGATCATGAACGAGATCCGGCAACAGAAGACGGCGGAGCCCGGCGACGACCTCTTCTCGTACTGGATCCACGCCAAGAACGCCGACGGGGAGCCGGAGCTCGACGCCTACCAGGTGATGGCCCTGGCCCTGCTGACGATGCTGGGCGGCTACGACACCACCTCGGGGATGATCAGCCGGGGCGCGCTGGCGCTGCTCGACGACCCGGACACTCTGGAGCGGCTGCGCAAGGACCCGGACCTGTTCGACGAGGCCGTCGAGGAGTTGCTGCGCCGCAACGGCTCGGTGCACCACGGCTTCCGCCGCTTCGCAACCGAGGACATGGAGATCGACGGTACGAAGATCGGCAAGGGCGACACGGTGCTGCTGCACCTGACCGCCGCCGGCAACGACCCGAAGCGGTTCCCCGATCCGCGGGTGCTCGACATCGACCGTGCCGACAAGGCGCACGTGGCGTTCGGCGGCGGCCCGCACTTCTGCTCCGGCTCGGAGCTGGCCCGCATGGAGGTCACCATCGCCCTCCGGGAGCTGTTCACCCGCTTTCCGAACATCAAGCTGGCCGTGCCCCCGGAGTCGCTGAAGGTGCGGCACTCGCCGCTGGTGCCTGCCCTGGTGTCCCTTCCGGTCACGGTCTGAGCGCATCCCCACCCCCGGCCCGCAACCCCACTGCTATCCGACAAGAGGTTGTTGAACGATGCCGCGTACCGATCTGCTCCGCCCCCTGCCCGAGTTGCTCCGGACCGCTGCCGCCAGGTCCGGCGACCGGATCGCGTACGCCGACTCACGGCGTGGCGTGACCCACGGGGAGTTGGCGGCGCGGACGGCGCGGCTCGCCGGACACCTCGCCGACCTCGGCGTGTGGCCGGCGGACCGGGTCGTCGTGCTGCTGGACGGCGTCACGGCGGTGGAGGGCGTGCTCGCCGTCGTCCGCGCCGGCGGGATCGCCGTGCCGCTGGACCCGGCGCTCGACGACGCCGAGCTGGCCCGGCTGGTGGCCGACTCGGGCGCCGACACCGTGATCACCGACGCCGCGAACGCGGTCCGGGTGCGGGTGCCGAACCTCGTCGTCGACGGCGAATACGACGGCGAGGCGCACTCGTTCGAGGAACTGGCGACGACCGAGCCGTCGTCGCCGGCCCGCGACGACACCGGCCTCGACGACCTGGCGCTGCTCACCTACACGGCGGGGACGACCGGCCCCCGCAAGGGGGCGCTCGCCACCACCCGCAACGTGCTGTGGCCCGCCGCGGCGGCGCAGCTGGCCGGGCTCGGCGGCGCCGAGGACGACCGCGTGCTGTGGGCGCTGCCCGTGCACGCCTGGCTCGGGCAGCTCGTCGCCGCCGCGGCGGCGGGGGCGACGGTACGGCTCGCCGGCGGCCTGTCCCCCGAGCAGACGCGTGCCGCGCTCGCCGCGCTGGACGGCACCGTGCTGGTGGGCACCGGCGCGACGCACCGCGCCCTGGCGGGCGCGCCGGTGCCGGAGGCGGCGGCGGTACGGCTCGGTCTGGCCGTCGGCCCCGTGGACCCGGCGCTGCGCCGGGAGTTCGAGGCCGCGTTCTCGGCGCCGCTGCTCGCCGGCTACGTGACCACCGAGACGTCCGGCCTGATCGCGGTGAGCTGGCCGGACGGCGACGCGGAGCGGCGCTGCCTGCCCCTGCCGGGCCTGAGCGTCCGGGTGGTCGACCCCCGCTCGGGCGCCGATCTCAGCCCCGGTCAGGAGGGTGAGGTCTGGGTCAGCGGCCCGAACGTGATGGCCGGCGGTTACCACGAACTCGCCGCCCGGACGGCCGAGGCGATGAGTGGCGGCTGGTACCGCACGGGCGACCTGGCCCGCCGCGACGACTCCGGGCACCTCACGGTCACCGGCCGGCTGGCCGACGCGGTCGAGGTCGGCGGCGAGCGGGTACGGCTGGACCGGATCGACGCGGTGCTGCGGGGCGTGGCCGGGGTGGCCGACGCGGCGGCCCTCGCCGGGCCGGACGGTCCGGTCGCGTTCGTCGTCGGGTCCGACGTGGACGCCGCCGGCCTGCTGGCGCGGTGCCGCGCGGAGCTTCCCGTGGCGGCCGTGCCGGTCGAGACGTACCTGGTGCGGGAGATCCCGCGCACCGCCCTCGGCAGCCCCGCCCGCCACCGCCTCCCCGAGCTGCCCGCCCGCCTGATCGGCGTGGGAGCGTCGCTGCCCGACCGGCTGCACGCGCTGCGCTGGGAGCCGGCACCGGAGCCGCTCTCCGAGTCGGGCGAGGGTCGGCCCGCCTGGTCGGTCGTGGGCCCGCCCGAGCTGACCGCCGACCTCACCGACGACGACCTCACCGTCGACAGCTACCCCGACCACGCCGCGCTGTCCGAGCTGCTCGCGCGGGTGCTCGACGAGGACCACCCGGCGGACTCGCGCCTGGTCGTACTGACCCGGGGCGCCCTGCACGGCGACGACGCGGCGGCCCCCGGGCAGGCCGCCGCCTGGGCGCTCGCGCGGGCCCACCAGCTCCGCCGTCCCGGCCGGCTCGTGCTCCTCGACGCCGACCGGGTCGGTGCCGAGGAGCTGCGCGCGGCCGTGGCCTGCGGCGAGGACGTGCTGGCCGTACGCGAGGGCGAACTGCTCGTGCCCCGGTACGCGGCCGTCCCCGCCCTGCCCGGCGGCGCACCGCAGCAGGGCACGGTCGTGCTCGTCGCCCGGTCGTACGACGCGGCGCTCGCCCGCCACCTCGTGGCGGCCCACGACGTACGCGAACTGGTCCTGGTGGGGCCGGACGACGTGCCGGCCGGCGCCCCGGCGGAGCTGGCGGCGTTCGGCGCCGGGGTCTGCGTGCACCCGGGCGTGCCGTTCGACCCGGAGACGCTGGCGGCCGTGCTCGGCGACCGGCCGGTCACCACCCTCGCGGCGGTGGACCTCACGGTCGACGAGACGCTGGCGCTGCACACCGCGACGCTCGGGCGCGCCCCGACCGGCCTCGTGCTGCTCACCGACGGCCGCGACGTCGCCGCCACCGTCGCCGCCGACGCGCTGGTGCGGCACCGGCACGCGCTCGGCCTGCCCGGCGTCTCCGTGGCGTGGAGCGCGCCGGGGTTCGCCCGGCCCCCCGCGGCACGGCGCAACGCCCTCCTCGACGCTGCGCTGGCCGCGGGCGAGCCCTGCGTGGTTGCCGCACGCCCCGTGCTGGCCGCCGAGGGCGGCGCCGACGGCGCCCACAGCGCCCTGGTCGAACGGCTGCTGGCGACCCCGGCGGACGACCGGCTCGGCCTGCTGCGCGACGTCGTAAGGACCGCGACCGGCGAGGTCCTGCGGGACCACGCGCCCGCGACGATCGAGGGCGAGACGCCGTTCCGCCAGCTCGGCTACGACTCGCTCACCGCCGTGCAGCTGCGCAACCGGCTCTGTGCGACGACCGGTCTCACGCTGCCGGCGAGCCTGGTCTTCGACTACCCGACGCCGGACATCCTCGCCAGCCACCTGCTCGACGCCCTGGGGCTGGGCACGGTCGAGGCGGAGCCGAGCGCCGTGGCGGCGTACGACGAGAGCGAACCGATCGCGATCGTCGGCATGGCCTGCCGCTACCCGGGCGGCATCACCTCCCCGGACGACCTGTGGCGGGTGGTCGAGAGCGGCACGGACGTCGTCGGCGACTTCCCCACCAACCGCGGCTGGGACCTCGCCGCGCTGTTCGCCGGTGACGGGCCGGGCACGTGCAGCGCGACCGCCGGCGGCTTCCTGCACGACGCGGACGAGTTCGACGCGGAGTTCTTCGGCATCAGCCCCCGCGAGGCGCTGGCCATGGACCCGCAGCAGCGGGTGCTGATGGAGACCGCGTGGGAGGCGCTGGAGCACGCCGGCATCCCGCCGACCTCGCTGCGGGGCAGCGACACCGCCGTCTTCACGGGCCTGCACGTGCAGGACTACGGCCGGGCCGGGCACAGCGAGGACGACGGCGTCGACGGCTTCCTCATCACCGGCACCCACGGCAGCGTCGCGTCCGGCCGGATCGCGTACGCCCTGGGCCTGGAGGGCCAGGCGATGACCGTCGACACCGCCTGCTCGGCGTCGCTGGTCGCCCTGCACCTGGCCGTACGCGCGCTGCGCGCGGGCGAGTGCGCGATGGCCCTGGCGGGCGGGGTGACCGTGATGTCCGGCACGGACACCTTCACCGAGTTCTCCCGGCAGAACGGCCTCTCCCCCGACGGGCGGTGCAAGGCGTTCTCCGACGACGCCGACGGCACCGGCTGGGGCGAGGGCGCCGGCGTACTGGTGGTGGAGCGGCTGTCCGAGGCACGGCGCAACGGCCACCCGGTGCTGGCGGTGATCCGTGGGTCGGCCGTGAACCAGGACGGCGCCTCCAACGGCCTCACCGCCCCCAACGGGCCCTCGCAGCAGCGGGTCATCCGCGCCGCGCTCGCCAACGCGGGCCTGACGGCCGACCAGGTGGACGCCGTCGAGGCGCACGGCACCGGCACCGCCCTGGGCGACCCCATCGAGGCCCAGGCGGTCCTCGCCACCTACGGGCAGGACCGCGAACAGCCCCTCCTGCTGGGCTCGCTCAAGTCCAACATCGGCCACACGCAGGCCGCCGCCGGCGTCGGCGGTGTGATCAAGATGGTCCTCGCCCTGCGCAACGGCCTGCTGCCACGCACCCTGCACGTCTCGGAGCCGAGCCGCAAGGTGGACTGGTCGGCCGGGGCGGTGGCGCTGCTGACCGAGCCCGTCGCGTGGCCCGCCGGCGACCGTCCGCGCCGGGCCGCCGTCTCGTCGTTCGGGATGAGCGGGACGAACGCGCACGTGATCATCGAGGAGCCGCCCGCCGCCGACGCCCCGGCCGCCGACGCCCCGGCCGCAGCGCCGCCGGTGGTGCCGTGGCTGCTGTCGGCGCGCTCCGAGCAGGCGGTACGGGAGCAGGCCCGCCGGCTGCACGACCACCTGGCCGACCGGCCCGGGCTGTCGATCACCGACGTGGCTCGGTCCCTCGTCACCACCCGGGTGGCCTTCGGCCACCGGGCCGCGGTCACCGGCGCCACCCGGCAGGACCTCCTCGACTCCCTCGCGGCCCTCGCGGCCGGTCAGGGCACCGCCGACGTGTTCACCGGCACCGCCCGCCCCGGCGGGCTGGCGTTCCTGTTCACCGGGACGGGCGCCCAGTACCTCGGGATGGGCACCGAACTCGCCGCCGCGTACCCCGTCTTCGCCGCCGCCTTCGACGAGGCCTGCGCCGAGCTGGACCGGCACCTGGACCGGCCGGTACGCGAGATCATCCGCAGCGACGACCTGCACCGGTTCGCGTACACGCAACCCGCCCTGTTCGCCTTCGAGGTCGCCCTGCACCGGCTCGTCGAGTCGTGGGGCATCCGCCCCGACTTCGTGGCGGGGCACTCCCTCGGCGAGCTCTCCGCCGCGTACGTCGCCGGCGTCTGGTCACTGGCCGACGCCGCGAAGCTCGTCGCCGCCCGCGCCACCCTGATGGCGGCCCTGCCGCTGGGCGGCGCGATGGTCGCCGTGCAGGCCACCGAGGAGCAGGTCACCCCGTACCTCGGCGAGCAGGTCGGCATCGCCGCCATCAACACCCCCACCGACCTGGTCATCTCCGGCGACGAGGCCGCGACCCTCGCCGCCGCCGAGCAGCTCGCCGCGCAGGGCCACAAGACCAAGCGGCTGCCGATCCCGCTGGGCGCCCACTCGCACCTGATGGACCCAATGCTCGACGCCTACCGCGCCGTCGCCGCGTCCATCACCCACCACGAACCCCGCATCGGGCTGATCTCCACGGTCGACGGGCAGCCGCTGCGCTCCACGCCCGAGCACTGGGTCACCCAGGTCCGCCGGGCCGTACGCTTCCACGACGCCGTCACCGCCCTCGGCACCACCGGCCGCGTCGAGACCTTCCTCGAGATCGGCCCCGACACCGTCCTCGCCACCACCACCGGCGACGCCACCGGCATCGCCACCATGCGGCGGGGACAGCCCGAGACGCACAGCCTCGCCCGGGCCGTCGGTCACCTCTTCACCGTCGGGACCGGCCTCGACGCCGACGCCTACTTCCCCGGCGCCCGCGAGGTTCCGCTGCCGACGTACCCGTTCCAGCGCAGGTCGTACTGGCTGCGGCCCACGGCCGGGAGCGACGTGGGCGCGGCCGGCCTCACCGCGGCGCGCCACCCGCTGCTCGGCGCGGTGCTGGGCGTCGTCGACACCGACCGGCTCGTGCTCACCGGGCGGCTCTCCCTGCGCGAGCAGCCCTGGCTGGTCGACCATGCCGTCCTCGACACGGTCCTGCTGCCCGGCACCGCGTTCCTCGAGCTGGCCGCACACGCCGCCGAGCACACCGGCAGCACCACGATCGAGGAACTCACCCTCCAGGCCCCGCTGACGCTGACCGAACAGCAGCGGGTCAACATCCAGGTGTGGGTCGGCCGACCCGACGAGCAGGGCCGCCGCGAGTTCGGCGTGTACTCCCAGCCGGCCGGGAACACGCCGGGCGCGGAGTGGACGTGCCACGCCTCGGGCACGCTGGCCGACGCACCCGCGCCGGCCCCGGTCGTCCACGAGTGGCCGCCACCCGGCGCGGAGCCCGTCGACGTCGGCGACTTCTACGGCTGGCTGCTGGCGCGCGGCTTCTGCTACGGCCCCGCCTTCCAGGGCGTCCAGGAGGTGTGGCGGCACGGCGACGAACTGTTCGCCCGGGCCACGCTGCGCGCCGAGGACGAGCCGGCCGCCGTGCGCTTCGGCGTACACCCGGCGCTGCTCGACGCCGCCATGCACCCGCTCGTGCTGCACGTCGACGGCGGCGGGGGCCCGGCGGGCCGGGCCTGGCTGCCCTTCTCCTGGCGCGGGGTGCGGGTGCACCGCCGGGGGGCCTCGACGCTGCGGGTCCGGCTGACCCCGGCCGGCGAGAACACCCTGCGGGTGAGCACCACCGACGACGAGGGCAACCCGGTGCTGAGCGCCGACGCGGTCGCGGTCCGGCCGGTCGCGACGGACGGCCTGACCGGCGCGAGCGGCCCCACCGCCGCGCTGTACCGCACGGACTGGGTGCCCGTGGCCGCCCCGAGCGGCGCCGGCACGCCCGACGTCGAGGTGTTCCGGGTCGAGGCGGGCGACACCGCCGAGGCCGTACGGCAGTCCCTGCACGACACGCTGGCGACGCTTCAGCGGGCCGCGGCCGGCACCGGGCGGCTGGCCGTGGTCACCCGCGGTGGCGACCTCGCGGGCGCGGCGGCGTGGGGGCTGGTCCGCTCCGCCCAGACCGAGCACCCGGACCGCTTCGTGCTCGTCGAGACCGACGGCACCGACAAGTCGGAGCGTGCCCTCGCCGCCGCGATCGCCGCCGGGGAGCCGCAGCTCGCCGTCCGCGACGGGGCGCTGACCGTGCCGCGGCTCGCGCGGCACGCCTCCGCCACCGCCGAGCGCCGGCTGTTCGACCCGGCCGGCACGGTCCTGATCACCGGTGGCACCGGTACGCTCGGCGCCGCGCTCGCCCGCCACCTGGTCACCCGGCACGGCGCGGCGCACCTGCTCCTCGCCTCCCGCCGGGGCCCGGACGCCCCGGGCGCCGCCGCGTTGGCCGAGGAGCTGGCCGCCCTGGGCGCCACCGCCGACGTCGTCGCCTGCGACACCGCCGACCGCGAGGCGCTGGCGGCGCTGCTCGCCGGGCTCTCCCGGCCGCTGGTGGGGGTGGTCCACACCGCGGGCGTACTCGACGACGGCATCCTGGAGTCGCTCACACCCGAACGCCTGGACGCCGTCCTGCGGCCCAAGGTCGACGCCGCGCTCAACCTGCACGAGCTGGCGGGCGACGTGGAGCTGTTCGTGCTCTACTCCTCCGTCGCGAGCGTCATCGGCACCGCCGGGCAGGCCAACTACGCGGCGGCGAACGCGTTCCTCGACGCCCTGGCCGCCCGCCGGCGGGCCGGGGGCCGGGCCGCCACCTCGCTGTCCTGGGGCCTGTGGGCCGAGGAGAGCGCGATGACCAGCCAGCTCGGCGAGACCGACCTGGCCCGCATCGCGCGCGGCGGTCTCCTGCCGCACAGCGTCGAGGAGGGGCTCGCGCTGTTCGACGCCGCGTGCCGCTCCGATGAGGCGCACCTGGTGCCCGTCACCATCGACGTCGCCGCGGTACGCGCCGCGCCGGACGCCGCGCCGCCGCTGCACGGCCTGGCCAGGGTGCCGCGCCGGCGGCAGGCCGCGACCCGGCCGGGCGCCTCCGCGCTGGCCCGCGAGCTGGCCGGGCGCAGCGAACAGGAGCAGCGCGGGCTGCTGCTCGACATCGTGCGTACGCAGGTCGCGACCGTGCTCGCCCAGCCGGACGTGGACGCCGTCTCCGTGGCCGAACCGTTCCGCCAGCTCGGCTTCGACTCGCTGATGGCCGTCGAGTTGCGCAACCGGCTCAACACCGCGACGGGGCTGCGCCTGCCCGCGACGCTGACCTTCGACTACCCCACCCCGGAGGCCCTCGTCGAGTACCTGCGGGGCGAGCTGGGCGACCGGGAGGAGGAGCGGGCGCCCGTCGTGGCGGCGGTCGCCGCCCGGCCGAGCGACGAGCCCATCGCGATCGTCGGCATGGCCTGCCGCTACCCCGGCGGCGTCAGCTCGCCGGACGAGCTGTGGCAGCTGCTCATCGACGGCGGGGAGGGCATCAGCGGCTTCCCGACCGACCGTGGCTGGCAGTTGGACACGCTGTTCGACCCCGACCCGGACACCCCCGGCACCAGCTACGTCGACCAGGGCGGGTTCCTGCTCGACGCGGCCGGTTTCGACGCGGAGTTCTTCGGCATCAGCCCCCGCGAGGCGCTGGCGATGGACCCGCAGCAGCGGGTGTTCCTGGAGACCTGCTCGGCGGCGCTGGAGAACGCCGGCCTGCGGCCGGACGCGCTGCGCGGCTCACCCACCGGCGTGTTCACCGGCCTCATGACGCACGACTACGCCGCCGGGGCGAGCGCCGTGCCCGACGGTGTCGAAGGGTTCCTGGGCACCGGAACCGCGGGCAGTGTCGCCTCGGGCCGGGTGGCGTACACGTTCGGGCTGGAGGGGCCGGCGGTCACCGTCGACACCGCCTGCTCGTCGTCGCTGGTCGCGCTGCACCTCGCCGTACAGGCGCTGCGCTCCGGCGAGTGCTCCCTCGCGCTGACCGGCGGCGTGACCGTCATGTCCACGCCCAGCCTGTACGTCGAGTTCTCCAAGCAGCGGGGCCTCGCCCGCGACGGCCGGTGCAAGTCGTTCGCCGCCGCCGCCGACGGCACCGGCTGGGCGGAGGGTGTCGGCGTACTGGTGGTCGAGCGGCTGTCCGACGCCCGCCGCAACGGGCACCGGGTCCTCGCCCTCGTCCGCGGCTCGGCCGTCAACCAGGACGGCGCCTCCAACGGCCTCACCGCCCCGAACGGGCCCTCGCAGCAGCGGGTCATCCGGTCGGCGCTGGCCAACGCCGGGCTGTCGGCGAACCAGGTGGACGCCATCGAGGCGCACGGCACCGGCACCGCCCTGGGCGACCCCATCGAGGCCCAGGCCATCCTCGCCACCTACGGCCAGGACCGCGAACAGCCGCTCCTGCTCGGCTCGCTCAAGTCCAACATCGGCCACGCCCAGGCCGCCGCCGGCGTCGGCGGGGTCATCAAGATGGTCCTCGCCCTGCGGCACGGGCTGCTGCCGCGCACCCTGCACGTCGACGAGCCGTCGCCGAAGGTGGACTGGTCGGCGGGCTCCGTCGCGCTGCTGACCGAGCCGGCCGAGTGGCAGCGCAACGGCCACCCGCGCCGCGCGGGGGTCTCCTCGTTCGGCGTCAGCGGCACGAACGCGCACGTGATCATCGAGGAGCCCCCCGCCGAAGCCGAACCGGACGGCGCCGACGCCGGTACGCCGCCGCCGGCCCTGCCGTGGCTGCTGTCCGCCCGCTCGGAGCAGGCCCTGCGGGAGCAGGCCCGCCGCCTGCACGACCACCTCGCGGCCCGCCCCGAACTGCCGGAGGCCGACGTCGCCCGTTCCCTGGCCGCCCGGGTCCGGTTCCCGCAGCGGGCCGCCGTCGTCGGTACCGACCGGCGGGAACTCCTCGACGGCCTCGCCGCGCTGGCCGCCGGCCGGGAGGCCGCCAACCTGGTCACCGGCACCGCCGGGGCCGGCAGGTTGGCGTTCCTGTTCACCGGGCAGGGCGCACAACGACTCGGCATGGGCACCGAACTCGCCGCCGCGTAC
>NZ_JCADBQ010000030.1:0-26589 GCF_059359355.1 Micromonospora sp. ZG13 | reverse complement strand
CCAGTCCAGGGGTATAAATCATTTTGGCACTGGCTTATCAAGCACCCTGTTGAGTTCTCAAAGAACAACCACACACCAGCCAGGCGTCTCACATCGTGAGAACCTGCTTGGGGCAACTCCTCTAACTTACTCGGCCCGCCTCCCCGCGTCAACCTCGTGTCCGAGATGATCAAGGAGATGCGCTCCGATTCCACGATGACGCACGCCGATTTACGGCGGTCGTTGCTGTCGTGGGAAACCGCAGACCGGCCGATCGCCACTTGGTGGCCATCCGCCCGGCTCCTGCCGGCTTCAGAACTCTACCCGGTCGGTCTCGCGATCGCAACCCCGTCTCGGAGTGTCCTCGCATCGCCCGGATCCCCAGCCTCGCTCGGCGTTTCCGCCACGAGCCTGGTTGCCGTTGTCGGCCGGTTTGTCCGGCCTTCCGCGTGCAGAGAGAAAGTTACGCGGCCCTGCCGCAGAAGGCAAATCGGCGTTCGCCGCTGTCACCGGCGCGGGGTCCGCCGGCGGTCGCCCGATCGCGATGACGGCGCGGGGGTCCCGAGGCGGCCCGGGCGTGCCAGAGTGTCTGTCATGGCTGACCTCCCGCGTACCCGGGTGACCGTGCTCGCCGAGGACGCGCTGACGGGACTACTGCTGCCGTTCTGGCAGCTGGTCATCGGCGCCTTCGTGGTGTTCGTCGTCCTGGTCTCGGTGGCCCGGCTGGCCCGGCGGGGACGGTCACGAATGACGACCGCACTGCTGGTGACGGCCGCCGCGATCGCGGGCTTCGCTGTGGTGGGCGTACTGCTGCAGGGGTGAGCGTCAGAGGCGACGGTTTGCCAGGCTGGGCAGCTCGGCGCGGATGGTCCGCAGCCGGTCGAGGTCGAGGTCGGCGACGGCCAGGCCCGGTCCGTCGGGCACCTGGGTGAGCACCGTCCCCCACGGGTCGACCACCATGCTGCGCCCGTAACAGGTTCGCCTCGGCTCGTGGTCGCCGGTCTGGCCCGCCGCGGCCACGAAGCACTGGTTCTCGATCGCCCGCGCGCGCAGCAGCACCTCCCAGTGGTCCCGCCCCGTGTGGGCCATGAAGGCAGCCGGCACCACGAGCAGTAGGGCGCCGCCGTCGACCACGAGCTGCCGGTACAACTCGGGGAACCGGAGGTCGTAGCAGATCGACAGGCCGACGCGAAGACCCTCGACGTCGACGACCACCGGCTGGTCGCCCGGGGCCACGGTGGCCGACTCGAGGTAGGAAACCCGGCCGGGGATCTCCACGTCGTACAGGTGGATCTTGCGGTAGCTGGCGGCGAGCGTGCCGGAGCGGTCGAAGACCAGGGAGGTGTTCCAGGTGCGGGCCGGGTCCGGCCCGCGCTCGTGGATCGACCCGGCGATCAACCAGATGCCGAGCCGGCGGGCGACGCCGGCGAAGAACTGACCCATCTCGCCGTCGACCGGCTCCGGCTCCGGCATGTGCGCGTCGGGGCCGAGGTAGTCGACGAACTCCGGCAGGAGCGCCAGGTCGGCGCCGGCTGCCGCCGCGCGTTCCACCAGGGCCTCCGCGGCCGCGAGGTTCGCCTTACGGTCTTCCCGGGAGTTGAGCTGGCAGACGGCGACGCGCATGGGTATCAGCGTACGGCCGGAGCGCGCCCGGCGACAGCGCCAGCGGTGCCGATGGGGCTCCCGGGACCGTCGGCTCCGCCGCCGGCCCGCCCGGGGGCGGACACGACGCCGCGCCCGACCTGAACGGACGGGCGCGGCGACGGTGGATCAGGCCGACTTCTCCTCGCGGTCCCGGCGGGCACGCCGGCCGGTGAACTCGCGCGGCACGATCGTCGGGTTGACGTTCTCCAGCACCACCTCGCGGGTGATCAGCACCCGGGCGGCGTCGGGGTTGCTCGGCACCTCGTACATCACGGAGAGCAGGACCTCCTCCATGATGGCGCGCAGGCCGCGGGCGCCGGTGCCGCGCAGCATGGCCTGGTCGGCGATCGCCTCCAGCGCCGACGGCTCGAACTCCAGCTCGACGCCGTCGAGCTCGAAGAGGCGCTGGTACTGCCGGACGAGGGCGTTGCGCGGCTCGGTGAGGATGCGCACCAGGGCGGTGCGGTCGAGGCTGCGCACGTTGGTGATCACCGGGAGCCGGCCGATGAACTCGGGGATCAACCCGAACTTCAGCATGTCCTCCGGCATGACCTGGCTGAAGATGTCGTCGGTCGACCGCTCGGAGACCGACCGGAGCCGGGCGCCGAAGCCGGTGCCGCCGTGCCCGGTGCGGGCCTCGATGATCTGGTCGAGCCCGGCGAAGGCGCCACCGCAGATGAACAGCACGTTGGTGGTGTCGATCTGGATGAACTCCTGGTGCGGGTGCTTGCGCCCGCCCTGCGGCGGCACGTTGGCCACCGTGCCTTCCAGCATCTTGAGCAGCGCCTGCTGGACGCCCTCACCGGAGACGTCCCGGGTGATCGACGGGTTCTCCGACTTGCGGGCGATCTTGTCGACCTCGTCGATGTAGATGATGCCGGTCTCGGCGCGCTTGATGTCGTAGTCGGCGGCCTGGATCAGCTTGAGGAGGATGTTCTCCACGTCCTCGCCGACGTAGCCGGCCTCCGTGAGCGCGGTGGCGTCGGCGATGGCGAACGGCACGTTCAACATCCGGGCCAGGGTCTGCGCCAGGTGGGTCTTGCCGCACCCGGTGGGGCCGAGCAGCAGGATGTTGGACTTGGCCAGCTCGACGGCGTCGCTGCCGGAGCCCGGCGCGCCGGCCGCCTCGGCCTGGATCCGCTTGTAGTGGTTGTAGACCGCGACGGCGAGCGCCTTCTTGGCCTGGTCCTGCCCGACGACGTAGGTGTCGAGGAACTGGCAGATCTCCATCGGCTTGGGAAGCTCTTCCCACTTCACCTCGCCGGACTCGGCCAGCTCCTCCTCGATGATCTCGTTGCAGAGATCGATGCACTCGTCGCAGATGTAGACCCCTGGGCCCGCGATGAGCTTCTTGACCTGCTTCTGCGACTTACCGCAGAACGAGCATTTCAGTAGGTCGCCGCCGTCACCGATCCGTGCCACCTACGTTCTCCCTGCACTCGTCGGCCGGAGACCCCGGCCCTCGCCTGCGGACGTGGAAGCGCCCGCCTCGTTTCACCCCGCTCGTTCACCCCGCCGGCGGACCGGTGGAGCCGCACAGACCCGACGTTACCCGCTGGCGGAGGTTTCTCCGACCCCCAAAACGGGTGTGTCAGACGGTCGGCCGGGAGCGGACTCCCGGCCGACCTCGACCCGAGCTCTTCAGCTGGCGGCGTTGGCCGCCAGCAGGCCCTTCTTGCGGCTGGTGAGGATGGTGTCCACCAGCCCGTACTCCTTGGACTCCTCGGCCGTCATGATCTTGTCACGGTCGATGTCCTTGCGAACCTTGTCGAGCGGCTGGTTGCAGTGCCGGGAGAGCATCTCCTCGAGCTGCGTCCGCATCCGCAGGATCTCCCGGGCCTGGATCTCGATGTCCGAGCCCTGCCCGTAGCCGCCCTCGGTGGCCGGCTGGTGGATGATGATCCGCGAGTTCGGCAGCGCCATCCGCTTGCCCGGGGTGCCGGCGGCCAGCAGCACGGCTGCCGCGCTGGCGGCCTGGCCGAGGCAGACCGTCTGGATGTCCGGCCGGACGTACTGCATGGTGTCGTAGATCGCCGTCATGGCGGTGAACGATCCACCGGGCGAGTTGATGTACATGATGATGTCGCGGTCCGGGTCGGTGCCCTCGAGCGTCAGCAGCTGCGCCATCACGTCGTTGGCCGAGGCGTCGTCGACCTGGACGCCGAGGAAGATGATCCGGTCCTCGAAGAGCTTGTTGTAGGGGTTGGACTCCTTCACCCCGTACGACGTGCGCTCGACGAACGACGGCAGGACGTAGCGGTTGTGCACGGCCGCGAACTGGGGCGGCAGGCTCAGATCGGTCATCGTCAGCTCCTCAGCTCAGGGTCCCGGCGCCATCCGGAACCTGGGCGGCCCCGATGATCACCTTGTCGATGAAGCCGTAGTCCAGGGCCTCCTGGGCGGTGAACCAGCGGTCGCGGTCGGAATCCGCCTCGATCTGCGCCTGGTCCTGACCGGTGTGGTGCGCGACCCGCTCCTGGAACATCCGCTTGGTGTAGAGCATCTGCTCCGCCTGGATGGCGATGTCGGACGCGGTGCCGCCCAGACCGCCGGAGGGCTGGTGCATCATGATCCGCGCGTGCGGCAGGGCGTAGCGCTTGCCCTTGGTGCCGGCGCAGAGCAGCAGCTGACCCATCGACGCCGCCATGCCCATCGCCACGGTCGAGACGTCGTTGTCGATGAACTGCATGGTGTCGTAGATCGCCATGCCGGAGTAGACGGAACCGCCCGGCGAGTTGATCCAGAGGTTGATGTCGCGGTCCGGGTCCTCCGCGGCGAGCAGCAGGAGCTGCGCGCAGATGCGGTTGGCGACCTGGTCGGTCACCTCGCTGCCCAGGAAGATGATGCGCTCCTTGAGCAACCGGTTGTAGACCGAGTCGTCGAGGTTGCCAATGGTGTCGCCACCACGGGCATCGATCGCCCGGAGCGGCTTCGCTTGGATGTGCATGTCGGTCATGGCAGCCCTTCGCTCTCCGTACCGTCCTACCCGACACTAACCGCTCAGCCGGATGGCGGAGCGCCGGTCCGGGCAGTGTTCGCTATCAGCGCAGCACCGCCGAGGCGTACCCGAAAAGGGAATCGGCCGCCGTCCACCGCGGGCGGCGGACGGCGGCCTTCCCCGACGATCAGTGCTCGTGCTGGTGCTCGGCCTCGCTCTCGGCGCGCAGCGCGTCGAGGCTGACCTCGTTGCCCGCCGAGTCCTTGATCTTGATGCGCTCCATGACCGACGCCAGGGCCTTGCCCCGCCGCACGTCACCGAACACGGCACCGGCCGCGCCCGAGCGGACCAGCTGGTCGTAGTACTGCTGCGGAGCCATCCCGGCGCGCTGCGCCCGGTGCACGATCTCGTGGCCGAACTCGTCATCGGAGACCTGCACGTCCTCGGCGTCGGCGAGGGTGTCCAGCAGCAGCTGGACCTTGACGCCCTCGGTCGCCGCCTCGGTCAGCTCGGCGTCGATCTGCTCCTCGGTCTTCTCCTCGGCCGCGAGGTATTCCTCCAGCGAGGCGCCGATCCGCTCGAGCTGGTCGACCATGGCCTGCTTGCGGCTCTCGACCTCCTCGCGGACGATGCCCTCCGGCGCGGGCACCTCGGCGGCGGCCACCATCTGCTCCAGCGCCTTGTCACGGGCGGCGTAGATCTGCTCGACCCGCTTGCCCCGGGTGACCCGCTCGCGCAGATCGCCGCGCAGCTCCTCGATGGTGTCGAACTCGCTCGCCATCTGGGCGAACTCGTCGTTGAGCTCCGGCAGCTCCTTCTCCTTGACCGTGCGGACGGTCACCGCCACCTCGGCGTCGCGGCCGGCGAAGTCGCCACCGACGAGCTGGGTGGTGAAGCTGGTGCTCTCGCCGGCGGACAGGCCGACGACGGCCTCATCCAGGCCCGGGAGGAGCTGCTTGCTGCCGACCTCGTGGGAGATGTTGCTGGCGGAGCCGCCCGGCACGTCCTCGCCGTCGACGGTCGCGTTCAGGTCGATCTGGACGTAGTCGCCCTCCTGGGCGGCCCGCTCGACGGTCTTCAGGGTGGCGAACCGCTCGCGCAGGCTCTTCACCTGCTCGTCGATCTCGCTGTCGTCGATCTGGAGCTCGTCGACGGTCACCTCGATGGTGGCCGGGTCCGGCAGAGTGATCTCCGGGCGGACGTCGACCTCGGCGGTGAAGTTCAGCGAGTCACCGTCGTTGAACTCGGTGATCTCGACCTCGGGGCGGCCGAGCGTCTTCAGGTCGTGCTCGCGGACGGCGGCCAGGATGTTCTGCGGGATGGCCTCCTGCACGGCCTCGTTGAGGACGGTGCCCCGGCCGACCCGCTGGTCGATCACGGCCGCCGGAACCTTGCCCTTACGGAAGCCGGGCACCTGGACCTGCTGCCCGATCTCCCGGTACGCCTTCCTGAGGCTCGGCTCGAGCTCGACGAACGGCACCTCGATGGCGAGCCGCACGCGCGTCGGGCTCAGAGTCTCGACGGTGCTCTTCACAGGCGTACTCCTTGACGGATCTCGGTTTTAGTCTGGGCGTGATAAGCCCATCGAGTGTAGGCGAGCCGGCCGGACGCACCGGCAGCGGCCGGGCACCGCGCGAAGGGCGACCCCGGCGACCGGCCGCGGACGACAGTCGGGGTGGCGGGATTTGAACCCACGGCCCCTCGCTCCCAAAGCGAGTGCGCTACCAAGCTGCGCCACACCCCGTGGCGACGAGCAGTCTATGCCGTCGCGGCCCGCCGGAAGTCCCGGGGCTTCCCTCAACGCGCCGAAGAGGGACCAACCGGGCATCCGGGCGCTCCGGACGGGCCGCGGCGACCCGCCGGGACACGGCTGAGCGGGCCGCGCGGGTCATTGGGTACGCTGTCGGCGCGCCCGCAACAACCGGGGCGTACGCGGGCGTAGCTCAATGGCAGAGCTTCAGTCTTCCAAACTGACGGTGCGGGTTCGATTCCCGTCGCCCGCTCCAGCAGTACCGGCCCAGGCCAGCGACATGATCGCCGAGCCTGGGCCGTTCTTGTTCCAACCGTACCGATCTTGGGGGCCAGAGGCGCCGGCCGTGCCGTGGACCGGGGCTAGAGGCCGTAGACGGTCAGCTTCGTGCCGTCGGTGACATACACCCTGCCGTAGGTGACCACCAGTTGGTCGACCGCGCCGGTGAACGCCGGCGCTTTCAGCGGGGCACCGTCGACCGGGTTCAGGGTGTACACCCGGTCGCTCTTGGCGGTCACGTACAAGACACCACCCGCGATGATCGCCCGCTGGTGCTGGCTTTCCGGAATGCTCCGGCTCCAGATCGTGGCGCCGGTGCTGCGGTTCAACGCGGAGACGGTGCCCCCGGTGGAGGTGACGTACAGCCTGGTCGGGGTGACCACCACGAACCTCGGGTACAGGCCCGACGCGAGCCAGGTCAGGGTGCCGGTCGTCGCGTCGAGGACCTGCAGGCTGTGCCCCCACCCGACGTAGAACCTGGCCCCCGTCTCGTCCGCCGCGAGCGGCCGGTACTCACGGTCCTGAGTGGTGTGGACGACTCTGCCGGTGCCGATGTCGACGATGGTGCTCGTCAGGGGTCCGGCACCCAGTCCGGTTCCGGAGACGAGGACGCGACCGTTCGCCGAGACCGGCTGTTTCATGTACTGGTCGCGCTGCCACAGCAGCTGCCCGTCGGCGAGGCGGTAGGCACGCGTGTCACTGCTGTAGCGGCTTTCGCCGGAGACCACGACGACGTCCCGGTCGACGAGGATCTGCGTGACCACGCCCTCGTCGTGGAAGTCCCGGACCACCGTCCCGGTCGTAGCGTCGAGCACGAAGATCTGGGTGGAATCGGCGCCAGGCATGGCGGGGCTGTCGTTCACCGCCCAGACGATCCGGCCGGCCGTGTGGACGAGCTGCGAAGGCCACCGGTACCTCTCCGGGTCCGGCTCGAAGCGCCACTTCTGCGCGCCGGTCTCCTCGTCGGTGGCCGTGACACCGAGGTCATCCTGCGTGTACACGAGTCCGTCGGCGACGACCGGTGCCCGCTGGCCGGTCCGGGCCGGGGTGCCGGTGTACGTGAGCTTGAGGTTCGGGACGGTCGGAACCGTCACCTTCGACTCGTTGGGATTGAATCCGCTGTTGCTGACCAGGTAGCCGGACATGGCCCACCAGCCCGTGCCGGCTGCGGCGGCCGGCGCCGCCGGCATCGCCACCGTCGCCGCGAGCACCGCGGCAGCGGTCAGCACCTTCACGGAATGCTTCACTCGTACCTCCCCGTTTGGCGCGGCGTTGCAAGACCCCGCGCCCCTGTCTTTCCTCTACGGCGTCGTGCCGGGATGCGTCCCTGCTGCCTCGGCGCCGCAGTGCCGGTGATCTTATGGCTCGAACGACGTCCATGGCTGCCCGTTCCACTTCACGGATCCCGGCCCAGGTCAGCCTCGTCGTCGCCGCGCCTGGCCGCTCTCCTTCGAGCCCAGCCGGAGGTAACCTCTCAGACCCGGATCAGCGGCTTCGTGGTCAGTCACGGGGCCATTCGCGAAAGTGAGTCAGCGCAGCGTGACGATGCGCCCCTGAGGAGCGGTGATGGAGATCGAGGCGTTGCTTCCACGGTCACGAACACCTCGGGACTATCTGAACCTCGTCGCGGATCCACGCGTCGACTCAGCCGGAATGCGCATCCTCGCTCGCAGCCCCTACCCCTTCGTGCGCCTGGCCGTCGCCCGGGACGTCCGCGCTGACGCGGTGGCGCTCAGGGAGCTGCTTGGGGGCGTGTTCTCCGCGTGGGACCGCAACTGTCTCCTACGGCTCGTCGCTCAGCACCCACAGGCAGACCGAGGTGTCCTGCTCGAGGTCCTCGGGGAGATCGCCGCCCAACTTGATCGGCGGACTTCGAGGCCCTACGCCGCAGCGATAGCGGTAGCCAGCCGAGGTGAGCTGACACCCCACGAGGTGCGTCGCTTGCAGCACCTTCCTGGCGCATCGAGACGAATGCGTCGAGGCGTGGAACGCGCGCTCGCCCTACGGACACCTGCATCTGGCGCAACGGGCCCCGTGGAGAGACCGGTGTGCGAGTTCGAGGAAAGGGCGTGGGTGTCCTCGACGTCGTGACGTCGCGCGCCGCACGAGACGGCGGCTGTCCAACTCCTCGAGGCCGGCGGCTGTGCGGGCGCCGCTACCGTGATGCCCGTGACGACCTACGAGGTGGGCGCAACGGCCGTGGACATTCTGCTTGCCAGCGCCGCTGTCGCCCTGGTCGGGTCCGCTGCCCGGGTGGTCATCCACAGCCGACGCGCGTCGACGGTGCGGCTGTTCGGGCGGACCCTTTATCGCCCCCAGTTGTGGGCCGCAGGGGCAGCGTGCATGGGCTTCTACGTTCTGCTGGGGCTGGGAAACCTCACGGAGGTCACGCCCGGCACCTGGCGCACTCCGGGTCGGTGGATCAGTGCTGTGCTGTTACTGGCTGCGTTGGCTCTGATGGCCACTCACGGGGTCCTTGATCATCGCGCCAGGCGTCGGATTGGTCGTGAGCAGCAATTTGGGCCGTGACGAGGGCCAACCGGCCGGCCGTCGTCGAGGTGATGGCGCCCGGCTGCCGCGCCGCAGCTTGCCGCCGGCACGCGAACGTCCAAGCGCGCGGATAGCCAGCGGCTCGGCAAGCCGTCCCCGACCCGAAGGCCGGGGGCGGTAATGCCGTGCGCACGACCTCAAGTGGAAGCCTCGCAGCCGTCCTCGGACGAGGACCGTGAGGAGGCAGTTGGCGATTGCCGGTCAGTGCGTTGTGGCGATGAGTCGTCGCAGGGCTGCGTGGGCGGGTGGGCCCCAGGTGGGCTTGCCGCCGGGGCGGCCGTGGACGCCGTTGTCGCCGATGAGGATGCCGCTGAGGGCGCGTACCGTCGCCCAACCGCGGGCACGGCGCACGGTGGCGGCGTCCGGGGTCGGCTGGTAGGCCGCGTGGAAGTGGTCGATGCTGCCCTCCGGTAGCAGGAGCCACCCGGCGGCGAGGTCGTACGCCGGGTCGCCCGCGCAGAGGTCGCCGAAGTCGATCACGCCGCAGAGGGTGCCGTCGGCGGTGAGGACGTTGGCCGGGTGCAGGTCGGCGTGCAGCCATAGCGCCGGGCCTGTCCATGGAGGCGCGGTGACGGCGTCGTGCCAGACGGCGCGGACGGCGTCCGGGTCGTGGATCAGCCCTCGGTCGGTGGCGTGAGCGAGCCCCTCGGCGAACTGGTCGGCGTGGTCGGTCAGTGGGCCGCCGCGGTCGCGGCCTGTGGGCGCGCCGCTGGGAGCGGGCCGGTGCAGGGCCGTGAGGAAAGTGGCCAGGGCTCCGGCAGCGGGTGCGGCACGTGTGACGGGGAGCCGGTCGGCGGGTGTGCCCGGAACCCAGGTGGTGATGAGCCATGGCCGAGGGAACCGTTCGGAGGGCTCGCCGAATCGCTGCGGGACGGGGACGGGCAACGGGAGGTGTGGGGCCAGCGTGGGCAGCCAGGAGTATTCCTTGTGCAGCAGCGCGTCCGCGGAGCTGGTCGCCCAGGGAAGCCGTACGGCCAGGTCGTCACCGAGGCGCCACAGTTGGTTGTCCCATCCGCGCGCGCCCAGCCGAACCGGGCGATCGGCAAGGTCGGGGTGCTGCTCGCGGACCAGTTCCCGGACCAGCTCCGCGGTGAGCTCGACGTGGGCCATGTGGAGCCACGGTAGTCCGCACCGCCACCTGTTCACGCCTCCCCGAAGACGTAGCCCCAGCTGCGACAGGCCACGCCAGCACCTCTCAGTCGCCAAGGAAGCGCGCCACGGCGTCGCCCAACTGCCGGTTCGGGTCACGCGGCCTGAGGCCGGACGCGGAGAACCGGGGGTCGGCAACGAGCTGAGCCACAGTCGACGCCAGGCGCTCCCGCTCGGGGCGGAAGTTGGACCATGCGGAGGCCGGTAGTCGCAGCACGTTCAGGAGCAGATCGCCCGGATGGTAGTCGCCCTCGGCCAAGGGATCTCGGAGCAGGACCTGTACCGCGACAGGCAGCAGGGACGGCACGCCGATCTGCTGGCCGAGCATGACGCGCAGATCCTCGATCGTGAACTCTGCCACCGGCTTGCGTCGCAGCTCGGTGCAGCGGCGGACGAGAAAGGTGCCGTCGGGGCCGGGGTCCGGCCAAACGTCCCGCTCAAGCTGCTCGATGGTCGTCACGGCGGTCAGGCTAGTCACCCGACCCGCCAGCGTGGCCCTCGCCGCAGTCGTAGCCTTCGACGTTGCCGGCCGTTGCGGCGCATCCCGTCTAGATGGGAAAATGCCCTGGTCGATCGGCTCGACAACTATCGGACTGCTCCGGGCTGCGACATCCGAGCCCCGCCGGCTCACGGCAGGTGCCCAGGTCGGTTCGGGCAGCGGGATCGTCCGTCCGTACGCCCATCGGGTGTCCCGCCGATCACCTGGCGGCGACCGGCCCGCTCAGCTCAGCCGCACGGGACCGCTCATGGCCGGACCTGGCCGGCCGGCCGCCGAAGGAAACTAGGCCGCCCCGGGCGGCCCTCGCGCGTACCCTTCCGGCCGTGGAGCTTCATGATCTTCCGGCTGCGGAGTTCGCCTTCCCGGGGCCGCTGCGGGACCAGTTGGTGGCCGCGATCCTGTCCGGCGCGAAGACCTCGACGTCCAGCCTCGTGCTCGGCTACGAGCGGACGGACGAGCCGATGCCCGAGGTGGGCCAGCGCTCGGCGGTGCTCGACTCGGCGGGCCGGCGGGTCGCGGTCATCGAGGTGACCGAGGTACGCGTGGTCCGGCTCGGCGACGTCGACCTGCGACACGCCCTCGACGAGGGCGAGGGGTACGAGTCGGTGGCGCAGTGGCGGGCCGGGCACGAGACGTTCTGGCACAGCGCGGAGGTACGCGCGGAGCTGGGCGACCCGGGCTTCACCGTCGACGACGACACCGCAGTGCTGCTCGAGCGCTTCCGGCTGCTGCACACCGTCTGAGCGCCCCTTGCCGTACGCGGCGACCCGGGCGTGCGGTGGCGTACCGCCGTACGCCCGGGTCGGCGGCCGCTCAGCCCCAGTGCTGCGGGGCGGGCTGGCGGGTGGTGGCGTTCAACCGGTTGAAGAAGTTGGTGGTGGCGAGCCAGAGCACCAGCGCGGCCAGCTCCTTCTCCTCGAAGTGCCGGGCGGCCTCGTTCCACACCTCGTCCGGCACAGGGTCGGCCCGGTCGGCGAGCCGCGTGGCCGACTCGGCGAGCGCGAGCGCGGCCCGCTCCGCGTCGGTGAAGTACGGGGTCTCCCGCCAGGCGGCCAGCGCGAACAGCCGCTCCTCGGTCTCCCCCGCCTTCCGGGCGTTGCGGGCACCGGAGTCGACGCAGGCGCTGCACCCGTTGATCTGGCTGGCCCGCAGGTGGATCAGCTCCAGGGTGCTGCCCGGGACCCCGGCCGAGTGGGCCGCCTTGTAAAGCAGATTGATCGCCTTCACGGCGTCGGGAAGCAGGGTCGCGGGGTTCTGCATGCGGGCCTGTACGGACATCGTGTGCCGTCCTTCCTGTTACGCTGCCGACGCCCCCGCCGCAGCGCTTCCTTCTTCGTCACCCTGCTGTCGACAGCCGGAGGGGCGACGTGACAGATGTGACCCGGGCCACACAAGGGCCGGAGGCCGACCGGGATGGCGATGCCGTGAGCGACACCGACCTGCTCGCCGAGCGCTTCGAGGAGCAGCGCCAACGGCTGCGCTCCGTGGCCCGACGGATGCTCGGCTCCGGAGCCGAGGCCGACGACGCGGTCCAGGACACCTGGCTGCGGCTCAGCCGCGCCGACGTCGACCGCATCGAGAACCTGCCGGGCTGGCTCACCACCACCGTCGGGCGGGTCTGCCTCGACCGGCTCGGCTCCAGCGCCGCGCGGCACGAGCGGCCCACCGACGTGGCCACCGACGAGTCGACCACGTCCGCGGCCGGCGAGGCCGACCCCGAGCGGGAGGCGATGCTCACGGAGTCGGTCGGGCGCGCGCTGGACGTGGTGCTGCGGACCCTCGGCCCCACCGAGCGGCTCGTGTTCGTGCTGCACGACATGTTCGCGGTCTCCTTCGACGAGCTCGCGCCCGTGGTCGACCGCAGCCCGGCCGCCGTACGGCAGATCGCCAGCCGGGCCCGCCGACGCGTGCAGGGCGGGTCGCCGGCGCCGGAGGCCGACCGGGCGCGGCAGCACGGGGTCGTCCAGGCGTTCCTCGCCGCGTCCCGCGAGGGGCGCTTCGACGACCTGCTCGCCCTGCTCGACCCGCACGTCGTCCTGCGCTCCGACGCCACGGCTGTCGGGATGGGCGGGGTCGGCGAGGCTCGCGGCTCGGCCACGGTGGCGAACTTCTTCGCCGGCAAGGCGCAGGGGGCGGTGCCGGCGTTCGTCGACGGCGCGCCGGGAGCGGTGGTGCTCGTCGACGGCCGTACCCGACTGGTGCTCAGCTTCGTGGTCACCGACCGGATCCTCGGCATCGAGGTGGTCGCCGACCCCGACCAGATCGCCGGCCTGGACCTGATCGTCGGCTGACGGCCCGCGCCGCTGAGCGGCGCGTCAGGGCGGGAGCGGCGCCGGTGCTGCTGCTGCGTACGATGCGGGGCCGGGCATCCCCTCGTCCCGCGGAGGTAACGGCAGATGGCAGGCCAGCACGAGGGGTACGCCCTCGGCGTCGACCTCGGCACGTCCCACACCGTCGCCGTGCTGCGCCGGCCCGACGGGCACACCCGCCCGCTGCTCGTGGACGGGCAGCCGATCATCCCCTCGGGCGTGTACGCCGACGCGGACGGGCTGCTGCACGCCGGCCGGGACGCCCAGCGGCTGGCCCGGACCGACCCGGGCCGGTACGAGCCCAACCCGAAGCGGCGCGTCGACGAGCCCACCGTGCTGCTGGGCGATCGCCGGTACCCGCCGGCCGAGCTGCTGGCCGCGACGCTGCACGCGGTGGCCCGGGCGGCCGTCGAGGCGGTCGGGTTCCTGCCTCCGGCGGTGCTCACCTGCCCGGCGACCTGGGAGGCGGCCCGGCGCCAGGTGCTGGCCGACGCCCTGGCGGCGGCCGGTTGGCCGTCGGCGGCCGAGCACACGCTCTCCGGACCCACGCCGCCGGGCACCCGGCTGCTGCGGGAACCGGTGGCCGCCGCCCGCTACTACACGCAGGTGCTGCGCCGCCCGGTGCCGGTGGGCGGGACGATCGCGGTCTTCGACTTCGGCGCGGGAACGCTGGACGTCGCGGTGCTGCGCAACGAGGGCGCGGACCCGTGGGGCGACTCCGGGTTCACGGTCGTCACGGCGGGCGGCGCCGACGACCTCGGTGGCCTGGACGTGGACGCCGCCCTCCTGGGTCGCCTCGGTGAGCTGGTCGCCGAGGCGCACCCCGACAGGTGGGAGCGGCTGACCCGTCCGGAGTCCGTGACCCAGTGGCGGGAGCGCCACGAACTCTGGGAGAACGTCCGGGGCGCCAAGGAGATGCTGTCGCGGGTGCCGGCCGCGCCGGTGGCCGTACCGGGGGTGGAGGCGGTGGTCACGCTCACCCGGGCCGACCTGGAGCGGGTCGCCGCGCCGCTGCTCGGTCGAGCGGTGGCGGTGACCCGGGAGGTGATCGCCACGGCCGGCCTCGACGCGCAGCAGCTCTCCGGCCTGTTCCTGGTCGGCGGAGCCACCCGGATGCCGATGGTGGCCCGCCTGCTGCACGCCGAGCTGGGCGTCGCCCCGACCGTGCTGGAGCAGCCGGAGCTGCCGGTGGCCGAGGGGGCGCTGACCGACCTGCCCCTGCCCCGACGCGCCCGCGCCGCCGACGCCTTCGCCGCACCCGCCGTCGCACCGGCGCAACCGGCCGGAGCACCACGACTTGGTCCCCTCGCGCCGGCGCCACAGGCCGCCGCACCAGCGGCGCCCGACGTGCCGGACGACGGCGTCGGTGGCCGGGGCGGCAATGCGCCGACCGTGCCCGCCGGCTCGGCCCCCACGCCGACCGCCGTCGCCGGACCGGAGGGCGTCACACCGGCCATGCCCGCCGGGCTGGCGCCGACCGCCCCGACCGTGCCCGCCGCACCGGCACCGGCCGCTCCCTTCACACCGCCGGGCGCAGGCCCAGCCTCGTCCGTGTCGCCGGGCGCAGGCCCCTCGCCGTTCGCACCCCCGGGCGCAGGCCCGGCCTCGTCTGCGCCGCCGGGCGCAGGCTCGTCGCCGTGGGCGCCGGCTGCGTCGTCGTCCGCGGGCGCGGCGCCGTACGCCCCGTCGGGGGCGCCGGCCCCGGGCGCACCGGCCGGAGGCGGGGCGTCGTACGCGGCGGCGGGTGGTCCTGCGGGGGCGTTCCCGGGCGTACCCGTCTCCGGGACGCCGGTGTCGCCGTCGCCCGGCGGCGGCCGGAGCGGGCCGGCGCTCCCCCGACGCCGGGCGCTCTGGATCTCGCTCGCCGCCGTCCTCGCGCTCGCCGGCGTGGCGACCGCGGCGGTGCTGTACCTGACACGGGACCGCTACCCGGCCCTGGAGTTCCGGACGGTCGACCTCGTCGCCCGGGTTCCCGCCGGCACCGAGCGACCGACGGACATGTTCACCGCCGTCCTCGGCGACCGGGCGTACCTCGGGTATCCGCTCGACGACGGGCGGCTGGAGGTGGTGGCAATCGACGCCGGCACGGGCGCGGTGAAGTGGCGCCGGCAGACGGCGGCGTCCTCCGAGCGGTGGGAACGGATCGTCGCGCTGCCCGGCGCGGTCGCGGTCGTCGCCGACGCCATCGGCGACGACACCCCCCGCGATCTGGTGCTGCTCGACGGCGGCAGCGGCGACCAGCGGTGGCGCCGACCGATTCTGGGCGACGACGACGTCCTCTTCGGCGACGGCGTCGCGGTGCAGGTCGACCGCACGGGCAAGCGGCTCGTCGGGGTGCGCCTGCGCGACGGCGAGGAGATCTGGGCGCAGCCCAGCCCGCGCGACGAGTACGACAACACGCGCACCGCCGTCCACCCGGTGACCACCGACAAGGCGCTGGCCGGCCCGGCCTTCCTCGACGGTTCCCCGCGCGATCCGTGGCGCGGGGACGTCAGCCGGATCGTGCAGGTGGGCGCGGACCGGTCCGTCCGGCTGATCGAGACGGGCAGCGGCCGGGTGGTCTCCACCCGCGCCGGCGTGGCCGACCACGACGACCTGGTGGTGGCGCACGAGGACCGGCTCTACGTGGCGCGCGACGACGCCGGTTACCAGTTGCTGGCGTACGACCTGACGAGCGACGCCCAGCCGAAGGTGCTCTACACCGCGGAGGACGACCGGCGCCGGCCGAAGTCGCTGGTGCCCTGCGGCGAGCACCGGGCGTGCCTGCTGGAGGTCACCGGGGGCGACGACGAGACCGCCGAGGTCGTGGCGGCGACCGAGGAGAAGTGGACCCGCTGGAAGGCGCCGGAGGCGACCCTGCTGGTGCCGCTCGGCGAGCACCTGCTCGCCCGCCGGACCACCCCGGAGGCGGCCGGCACGCTGTTCGGCCCCGACGGTCGCGCCGTGCTGCCCGAGCGCGGCGGGGTGGCGGTCCGACTCGACGCGGGCAACGTGCTCCTCCTCGCCGACCCGCCGAGCTCGATCGAGGACGACCGCAGCGTCGCCGGGACGTCCGTGGGCTCGGGCGAGGTGGACGAGCTGGGCCAGCTGAAGGACGTACGCAGCGACAGCTGCTCGTGGAACACCAGCGTGATCGTCTGCGGCGCCGGGAGGCAGAGCGGGGACGCCGGGGCGCAGTCCCCGTACGGATTCGTGCTCTACCGGTTCGCCGAGTAGCCGATTCCCGACAGCGATTCATAAGGATCTATATAGCCGATAGCCTCCTCTCAAACGGCCAGGCAGCTTCGCGTCGGTCACGAGCCGGCGCGGGGCCGACAGGAGGAGGACCGGCAGATGACACTTCCCCGCACCCGGCGATGGCGCGCCCGCGCGGTGGGCGTACTCGCCGCCGCCACGGTCGTCGCCGCGATGGGCACCCCCGCGGCGGCAAATACGGCCACCGGCGGGATCCTGCACGCCGACGCCACGGGCGCCGTGACCGACGCATACGTGGTGGTGCTCAGGGACGACGCGCTCGGGCACACCGGCGCTCGGCGGGCCGCCGTCACGGACGCCGCCGGCCGGCTGGCCGACCGCTACGGGGCCACCGTCGGCCGCGTCTACGGGCACGCGCTCAGCGGATTCGTGGCGCACCTGCCCGAGCGGGCGGCCCGACGCCTCGCCGCCGACCCGGCGGTGGCGTACGTGGAACGGGACCGCGTGGTGACCCTCGTCGGGCCGGGCGTGCAGCTCAACCCGCCGTCGTGGGGGCTGGACCGGATCGACCAGCGCCGCCTCCCGCTCGACGGCCGGTACGCCTACCCGAACACCGCGCACAACGTGCACGCGTACGTCATCGACACGGGCATCCGGAGCACGCACGGCGACTTCGGCGTCCGGGCCGGCGGCGGCGCCGACCTGGTCGACGGCGGCCCGGCGGACGACTGCAACGGCCACGGCACCCACCTCGCCGGAACCGTCGGCGGCACCCTGCACGGGGTGGCCAAGGAGGTACGGCTGCGGCCGGTGCGGGTGCTCAACTGCGCGGGCAGCGGCACGTTCTCCCAGGTGATCGCCGGGGTGGACTGGGTCACGGCGAACGCCGTACGGCCGGCGGTGGCGCTGCTGGCGCTCGGCGGCGGCGCGAGCACGGCGCTGGACGCCGCGGTGAACCGGTCGATCGCGTCCGGGGTGACCTACGTCGTCACGGCCGGCAGCTCGAACGCCAACGCCTGCAACTACTCCCCCGCCCGGGTGGCGGCGGCACTCACCGTGGCCGGCACCACCAGCACCGACGCCCGGATGCCGAGCGGCAACTACGGCAGTTGCCTCGACCTGTACGCCCCCGGCGCCAACATCACCTCCACCTGGCACACCGGCGACGCGGCGGTGGTCACCATCAGCGGCGGCTCGATGGCCGCGGCGCACGTCGCCGGCTGCGCCGCGCTCGCCCTCTCGGCCAACCCGACCTGGAGTCCCGCCCAGGTCGCGGCCCACCTGACCGGCCGGGCGACGATCGGGGTGGTGACGGGCGTGGTCAGCGGCACGCCGAACCGCCTGCTCTACTGCGGCCCCTGACCCACGCGGCCCACCCGCGGCCACGGGGCTGCGGCTGCGGCTGCGGCTGCGGCTGCGGCTGCGGCTGCGGCTGCGGCTGCGGCTGCGGCTGCGGCTGCGGCTGGAAGATCGATTCTTGTCGACCCTTGTCCGCGCAGGGCTCGCCGACTACCGTTCAATCGATGATCGACTATCTGGTCATCGGCGGGGGCATCGCGGGCGCCAGCGCCGGACACCACCTCGCCGCGTACGGGACCGTGGTGCTGCTGGAGATGGAGCAGGTTCCCGGCCAGCACTCCACCGGCCGCTCGGCCGCCGTGTTCTCCGAGTACTACGGGGGGTCGGCGGTGCGCGCGCTGACCCGGGCCAGCCGGGGCTTCCTCACCGCGCCGCCACCGGGATTCGCCGAGCACCCGCTGCTCACCCCGCGCGGCGTGCTCAGCCTCTGCCCACCCGGCAGTGAGGACGCCTTCGAGGAGGCGCTGCGCGACGGGGCAGAGGTGGACCCGCCGGCCCGCGAGATCGACGTCGCCGACCTGCCCCGGCACTGCCCCGTCGTGCGGCCCGGGTGGTGCCGGCGGGCGATGGTGAAGCCGGCCGTACGGGACCTGGACGTCGCCGCGCTGCACCAGGGGTACCTGCGGGGCGTCCGGGCGGCCGGCGGCCGGGTCGTGTGCGGCGCGCGGGTGCGCCGGCTGCGGCGGAGCGGCGGCGGCTGGCAGGTCACCACGGACGCCGGCGAGTTCACCGCCCGGGTCGTCGTCAACGCCGCGGGTGCCTGGGCCGACGAGGTCGCGGCGGCGGCCAGCGTACGACCGGTGGGGTTGACGCCCCTGCGGCGCACCGCCTTCCTGGTCGACGCGCCGGCCGGCGTCCCGGCGGGGGATTGGCCGATGGTCAACGACGTCGACGGCAGCTTCTACTTCAAGCCGGAATCGGGACGCCTGCTGGTCTCCCCGTGCGACACCACCCCGGCGCCGCCCGGCGACGCCCGCCCCGACGACCTCGACGTGGCGATCGGCGCAGACCGGGTGCAGGCGGCGACCACACTGGAGATCCGCCGCGTCCACCAGCCCTGGGCCGGGCTGCGGACCGCCGCCCCGGACGACGTGCCCGTGATCGGCCCGGCGACCGACGCGCCGGGCTTCCTGTGGATGGCCGGGCTCGGCGGCTACGGCGTCCAGACCTCCCCGGCGGCGGGCGCCCTGCTCGCCGCGCTGGCGGTCGACGCCCCGCCCCTGGTCGACCCCACCCCCTTCTCCCCCTCCCGCTTCCCCTGACCCACCCGGCCGCCCGGCCACCCGGCCACCCGGCCACCCGGCCACCCGCGTCGATCATGAGATTGGCGACAGCCGAGGAGAGCGACTTCGCCGCCAACCTCGTGATCAGCGGGGCAGGGAGGTGGGTCGGAGGTCAGCCGGGGTGTTGGTTCACGGGGAGCGGCGGGGCAGCATCGTCCACGCCGAGAGGGCCGCCGACACCAGCGCCGCCAGCAGCATCACCTGGAAGACCGCCGGGTAGCCGGCCGCGCTGGCGACCAGGCCGGCCAGCGGCGCCCCGGCCACCAGGCCGATGTCCCAGAACGAGGTGAACGCGCCGAGTGCCGCCCCCTGGTGGGCCGGGTCCGTGCGGTTGATCACCAACAGGGCCAGCGCCGGGAAGAGCAGCGAGAGCCCGGCGCCGATCACCAGCCCGCCGAGGACCGCGACCAGCAGGTTCGGCGCGACCGCGACGAGGAGCAGCCCCACCGCCTCCACCAGGGCCGACCCGACGGCCACGCGGCCGGCGCCGAGCTTGTCGGGCAGCCCACCCACGAAGAGCCGGACCCCCACGTAGGTGAAGCCGAACGCGTTGAACGCGGCGATACCGTTCTCGACGCCCCGCTCGGCCATGTGCAGGGCCACGAACGCGGCCAGCGCGGCGTAGCCGAACCCGGCCAGGGAGAGCGCGACGCCGGGCGCCCACGTACTGCGCGGCAGGAGGCCGGCCCGGCCCGCCGGGCTCGCCTGCTGCGGCCCCGGTCGGGCGGCGACGAGCGCGGCCCCGGCGGCCGCCGCCAGGATCGCGAACAACCACACCGCGGGATAACCGGAGGTACGCAGCAGCACCGCGCCGAGCAGGGCGCCCAGCGTGATGCCCAGCCACATGTGGATGCCGTACAGGCCGACGACGCGGCCCCGCCGATCGGCCGGTGCCAGCGCCACCAGCCAGGCCGCGCCGGCGGTGTAGACGGCCGCCTCACCGATCCCGTGCAGGACCCGGACGCCGACCAGCACGCCGACGTTGCCGGCCACCAGGTAGGCCCCCCCGGCGGCGGCACACACCACCGCCCCGCCCAGCATCACCGTCCGGTACCCGTGCCGGTCGCCGATCCGGCCGGCGATGGGTCGGGCGATCACGGCGGAGACCGCGATCGCGGCGATCACCACCCCCACCTCGACCCGGTTGCCGTCCAGCTCGTCGAGCACGTAGAACGGCAGCACGGCCAGGGACGCGCCGACGCCGAGCAGGCACAGGAAGATCGCAGCGAAGAGCGGCACGATGGGCCGGTAGAACAACAGTTTCTCGCCGGTCAACAGTTTTCCGCCGGTCATGGCTATGCGACGACGCTCCTAGGCCGGTACTACGTGGAAGAAGTGGGTCGGCAGGTGCACGGCCAGCCCCTCGTGGATCTCGGCACAGACGGCCGGTCCGTCGATGGACAGGGTACCGGGCGGCGGGGTGCCGACGCGGATCGCGGACCGCCCCGCGTCCAGCAGGCGGGCCGCCATCGCGAAGTCCCCCACCACCGCCTCGCCCGGCGCCACCATCCGCGTACGACTGATCTGGACGCCGTTGCGGGTCAGGTCCGCCAGCAGCGCGCCCCGGCCGAGCAGGTGGGTGTAGTAGTCCCTCGGGTTGACGATCATCGCGTGCGGGGTGGCCCCGGTCTGCTCGATCTCGTCGCAGGCGGCGAGCAGGCCGCTGAGCCAGTCGTGCCGGTACGGCAGCCGCCCGATCTCCGGGTGCCGCAGCAGGCCACCCTCGCCGATGGTCAGCGCCTGGTTCTCGGCCGTGGCGAGGCGGACCAGCAGCCGGTAGTCGATGAAGGAGGCCACCGCCTCCGGGTCGTCGGCGAGTTCCTCGGGGATGCGCACCCAGGCGCGGATCGGGTGCACCCCGGCGGAAGCGGTGCCGAACCGGAAGGCGGCCTCCCGGCGCAGGCCCGACTCGTGCACGGTGGCGGCCTCGCCCGCGTCCGGCCGGCCCTCGCACCAGAACCGGACCGGCTCCATGCCGACCGACCGCTTGCGGAACAGGTTGCGCACGGTCACCCGGGGGCGTTCCTTGGTCGGCTGGAAGGCGTCCGTGATGGTGTAGTCGAAGCGCACCTCGGCACCGGCGGGATCGTCGGCGTACGCGCGCGCGAACAGCTCACCGGGCGACAGCGTCGACGACGCGGTCACGGGTGGCGCGGCGGTGGTGGTCATGAGTCCTCCCCGATGCAGATGGCGTGCCGGATCAGCCGCTGGTAGAAGGGCTGGTGGTGGTCGTGGTACGACCGCAGGGTGTCGTTGTTGGCGACGGTCACCTCGAAGGACTTCTCGACCGGCGAGAACCCCGAGGTGCGTTCGACGTCGAGGTGCCACTTGCGGGTACGCCGCCACTCGGCCCGCTCCCCCGGCGCCCAGTTCAGCGCCTCCGGCCGGAACGGCAGCCCCACGGCCTCGCACCAGGCCGACACCGTCTCGCCCGGGTGCCGCAGCAGGTCCTCGGCCCGGATCACCACCGGCGGCCGGAGGGCGGTCCGGCTGACCAGGTCGAACAGCTCCCACTGGTGCTCGAAGCCGATCTCCGGGCAGGTCACCGTCGGCTTGATCGCATAGTGCGAGCTGATCGTGCGGGCCGGTTCCCGGACGATGAAGGTGTGCGTGACGTCCGCGATCGCCCCGGGATCGGCGAACAGGTGCTCGTAGCGGTACTCCAGAGTGTCCTTGACGAAGACCGTCCGGTCCCGGCCCAGCTTCCGCAGGTGCGTGACGACCTCGGCCGCGTCGGTCACGGTGACGGTGCCGCCGTCCACGCCGGGCAGCTCCACGTGCCCCTCGTCGACGAGGGTGACCAGGGGCTCGTGGACGACGGTGACGTCGCCGCGGGCGATCATCATGCGCAGGAACGCGGTGGAGAGCGCCCGGGGGTGCGCCCACATGGCGATCACCGGCATGCCGGCCTCCCGTACCGCGTCGCCCGGCGCTGCGCCGCGCTCACTGCGACCACGACGTGGGCTTGCGGTCCCACCGATGGCCGCGCAGCGTGTCCAGCACCCCGGCGTCCAGCGGTACGCCGTCGCTGACGGCCAGGTTGGCGCGCACGTGCTCGACGCGGCGCATGCCGGGGATCACCGTGCTCACCGCCGGGTGGTGCAGGATGAACCGCAGCGCCAGCTCCGGCATGGTCATCCCCGCCGGCACGTCGGCGGCCAGCCGCTCGGCGCGCTCCACGCTGGGCAGCAGGTTCTCCGGCCCGAAGTACGTGCTACGCCAGTCCTCCTCCGGCCAGGTGCTGTCGGCGGTCAGCGTGCCGGTCAGCGTCCCCTCGTCGAACGGGACCCGGGCGATGATCGCGATGTCGTCGCGCTGGGCGCGCGGGAACAGCTCGTCCTCCGGCGCCTGGTCGAAGACGTTGTAGATGACCTGCACGACGTCGATCAGGCCGGTGTCGAGGGCGGCGTGGCAGTTCGTCGGCTCCCACCGGTTGACGCTGATCCCGACGCCGTCGACCACGCCCTCCCGCTTGAGGTCCGCGACGGCCTCCTGCCAGCGGCCGTCGGCGGCCCACCGGTCCTCCCAGACGTGGAACTGGAGCAGGTCGATCCGGTCCACGCCGAGGTTCTCGAGGCTGCGGTGGGTGAACTCGCGTATGTGCTCGGCCGGGAAGACGTCGTCCAGGGTGTCCTGGGGGCCGGGCGGCCACTCGCGGTTCTTCGGCGGGATCTTGGTGGCCAGGTACAGCCGGCGGTCCGGGTGCCGGCGCACCAGGCCGCCGAGGAGCTGCTCACTGACGCCCCGCCCGTAGACCCAGGCGGTGTCGAAGAAGTTGCAACCCCGTTCCACCGCCTCGTCCAGGCAGGCCGGTGCGGTGTCGTAGTCCCAGCCCGTGAAGCCGCCGGGTCCACCGCCGATGCCCCACATCCCGTACCCGACCTCGCTGACCTGCCAGCCGAGCCGACCCATCCTGCGGTATCGCATTCCACTCCCTCATCCGTGCCGGTCATCGCGTCGCGCGCGGCCGTTCACCCTGGTCCCGCCGGCAGCAGCAGCCGGTCGGCCTCCCGCCCCTCGTGCTCGCCCAGCCAGGCGCGGTAGGCGCCGACGGACGGGCCGAGCCGGTGGTCGGTGAAGCCCCGGCGCCGTTCCAGCTCGGCGCAGCCGTCGCGCCGGAAGAGCCGGGGGTTGTCGGTGAGCAGCGTCGCGAAGACCGCGCGCAGCCGCTCCTCGTCGGCGCCCACGCCGGGCGGGAAGAGGGCCAGCAGCACGGCGGCGTCGCGGTCGCCCTCGCCCGCCGCCTCGCGCAGCCCCGCCAGGAACCGCCCGCAGCTCACCCGGGGCAGGGCGTCCGCGCCGCCCAGCGGCAGGTCGGTGAAGTCGACGCTCACCGGGTGCAGGACGTGCAGCGTGCCGCCCCACTGGCGCGGGTCGACGACCGTGGCGACGATCCGCCGGGCGGCCCAGTCCACCGGCGTCCAGTCGGAGCGCACGGGCGCGTCTGGCCGCATCCGCAGCCGATGGCAGGCCGCCAGCAGCAGGTGGGTCAGGGCCCGGGGGTTGGGGTGGCCGTCGTCGGCCGCGGGCATCACCTCGCCGAGGCGCAGCACCGTGATGGTCGCGCCCCGCCGCCGGGCGTCGTCGAGGTACCGCTCCGCCACCCACTTCGACCGGCTGTAGCCGCTCGTCGGTGGGACGGCGAGGGCCGGGTCGTACGTCTCGGGCAGCGGCTGCGGATGGCGGGCGGCCTCGCTGTCGAGGACGCCGAGGGTGGAGACGTGGTGCAGCGGCTTCGGCCGGCCCGTCAGGCACAGCCGCAGCAGCTCGGCGGTGCCGAGGACGTTCGCGGCGCGGTGGGCCCGGTAGTCGAACAGGAAGTTGACCAGCGCCCCGGCGTGCAGCACGAGGTCGCAGTCGTGGGCCAGCCGGTCCCACGCCTGCGGGGTCAGGCCGAGGGCCGGGCGACCGAGGTCGGCCGCGTACCCGTGCAGGCGCAGGTCGTGGCCGGGCCGCCACAGGCCCCGCTCGGCCAGCGCGCGCACGACGCGGGCGGTGGCCTCGGCGTCGTCGGCCGCGCGGGCCAGGCACAGCACCCGGACGTCGGTGGTGGCGAGCAGCTCGTGCACCAGGCGCGCGCCGACGAATCCGGTGGCCCCGGTGACCAGGACCGTACGCGGCGCCCGGCGCCGACCGACGGGGCGTACGGGCAGGTCGGCCGGGATCTTCGCGTCCCGCTCCACCAGCTCGTCCTCGGTCTCGGCGGGGTCGGCCGCGCGCAACCGCACGGCGAGCGCCCGGGCGAGCCGGGCGGCGCTGCGGTGGGTGAACAGGTCCTGCACGCCGACGCGCAGGCTCTGGTCCGCGCCGAGGGCGGTGACCACGTCGAGGGCCTGGAGCGAGTCGCCCCCGGCGTCGAGGAAGTCGGTGTCGGGGTCGAGGTCGGGCCGGCCGAGGACCGTCCGGAACACCCCCAGCACACGCTCGGGCAGCGTCCGCGCCTCGGCGGGCGCGGCCGACGGACGTGTCCGGTCGGCGAGCGTACGGTCCAGCCATGCCTCCAGCGCCTGCCGGTCGACCTTGCCGTTGCCGGTCAGCGGCAGCGCGTCGCGCACGACGACGTGCCGGGGCACGTGGGTCCGGGGCAGCAGCCGCCGCAGGTTCGCCCGCACCTGCGGCTCGGTCACCTCGGGGTCGGCGGCGAGGAAGAGGGCCAGCGACCTGCCCCGGTGCTCGCGGGCGAGCAGGACCTTCGCCTGCCGTACGCCGGCCAGCCGGGTGGCGGCGGTCTCGATCTCGCCCGCCTCGATCCGGACGCCGTTGACCTTGAGCTGGTGGTCGCGCCGGCCGGCGAAGTGCAGCCGCCCGTCGGGGGCGATCCGGCCGAGGTCGCCGGTGCGGTAGAGCCGGGCACCCGGAATGTCGGGCAGCGGGTTGGGCACGAACACCTCGGCGGTGCGGGCCGCGTCGCCGAGGTACCCCTCGCCCAGGCACACGCCGCCGATGACGATCTCGCCGGTCTCGCCCGGCGGCAGGGGCCGCAGCTCGTCGTCCACGACAGCGGCGTAGCAGTTGTCGATGGGCCGACCGATGGGGATGACGTCGCCGTCGCTGCGGGCGACGGTGTGGAAGATCATTCCGATCGACGCCTCGGTCGGGCCGTAGCCGTTGGTGACCGCCACGCCCGGCACCAGTTCGACCAGCCGGTGCACCGCCCAGGGGTCGATCTCCTCGCCGCCGACGATCACGTTGCGCAGCGAGGCGACCGCGCGCCGGGCCGCCGGGTCCCGGTCCAGGACCGACACCAGCGCGCCGAGCACGCTCGGCACGAAGTCGGTCATCGTGACGGTCTCGTCGGCGATGGTCCGGACGGTCCGCTCGACGTCGAGGAAACCGCCCTCGACCGGCACCACCGTCCGACCGCCGGTGGTCAGCGGCCAGAACATCTGCCACACCGACGAGTCGAAGGTGTGCCGGCTGTTCTGGAGCACCACCTCGTCGCCGGTCGCCGCGAAGTGGCGGGTCATGAACCGCAGCCGGTTGGCGATGCCGTCGTGCCGGTTCAGCGCGCACTTCGGGGTGCCGGTGGTGCCGGAGGTGAAGATGCCGTAGATCAGGTCCGCCGGGCCGATCGGCACGCCGGGCCGGCGGCGGGTCGGGGTGATCTCGTCGAGGTCGACGGGCAGGCAGGGGACGTCGCCGGTGTCGGGACGCGGGCCGGTGCCGCGTACCACCGCGAGCCGGGGCCGGACCACCCGCAGCGAGGCGTGCAGCCGGTCCGCCGGCCAGCCGGGATCGACGGGTACGAAGGCCGCGCCGAGCTTCATCAACGCCAGGTCGACGACGGGCAGTTCGAGCCCGTCGGCGAGCAGGACGGGCACCACGTCGCCCCGCCGGACGCCCCGCCCGGCCAGGGCGGCGGCGACGCCGTTGGCCAGGTCGTCGAGTTCGCGGTACGTCAGCGAGCGGCCCCGGAACGACACCGCCCGGCGGTGCGGGTGCCGGTCGACGCGCTCTTCGACCATGGCGGGCACGGCCAGGAAGGGCCGGTCGTCGTACGGCGTCCCGACGGCGGCCGCCACAGGGGCGGCGGTGCACCGGCAGGTAGGCCCGTCGGAGACGGGAACCGCCGCCGCGGATCCGGTGTCGCCCGCCCTCATCACGCCTCCTGTCCCCGTGCCCGCCAGGCCTGTCGTCACGCTGCGGACGGGACGAATCCGACCCGACGCACAGCAAGGGTAGTTATCGGCACCGGTCGATGCCCTGGCTGCTGGTCATGGACATTAGAGGGCCGATCGAGGGGAGGGAATATGCAACTTTCTGCTACATCGATTCCTGTCACTTGGAAGTGGCGACCGCATCCCCGCGCGGCTCCCTGCGCGCCGCCCGTCCGGCGAACACGCCTCCCACCAGGGAATCCTTCGCCCGCACGCCGGCGTACGCGGAGATTCCACGCTGGACCGTCGGCCGCGTACGGAGGCGGACCGACGGGCGGGCGGACCGTCCCCGCCACGCGGACGAGCAGGCACGATGACGCGCGGTAGCCGGCGACGTGCGGGCCGCTGGACCGACCCCGACCCAGGCGCGGGCGCGGTGACGGCGGCGGTCAGGCCGGGGCTCTACGCCGCCTCGTCCTGCTCACCGCCGTCATCGCGATCAGCTCACCCTGCGCTCGTGACCCTGCCAGAACCGCTCCCGCAGCTCACGGCGCAGGA